>CAJUSH010000024.1 GCA_910589045.1 uncultured Eubacterium sp. | reverse complement strand
TTGTAACAAAAAGAATCCCGTATTTATGTGGGTTCTGGCGTTTCGCAAACGACTATTTATGAATCAGTAAAAGGAGTTTTCATAAGACCAAAACCCATACAATCAAAATCTCAGAAATCGAAATCCACCAATACAACGCTGTCTGAATGTAAGGCAGGATAAGGGGCTCCTGAGAGTCCCTTGTTATCGTACTCTATTTTCCCCACCCCGTGAAAAGTAACAAATTCATGTTAGCTCTGGAAGCGTGCCACGAACAAAGCCTTGTAACAACCAACAAAAAAGGTTATACTGTCTCTATCAGATAAAGAAAGCAGAGAGAAAGCGGGGGGCATCCAATGAAAAGACGTCCGTTGCCGATCGGGGTGGAATTTTATAAAAAAATCTTCGAAAAACCTTATTATTATGTGGATAAGACGCTGCTGATCCGGGATTTGTTGGAAAAAGGCGGGACGGTGAATCTGTTCACCCGCCCGCGCCGTTTCGGGAAAACGCTGGCGCTTCAGATGCTTCGGACGTTTTTTGAGCAGGAGATCGATCGAAGCGGAGCGGTTGTGGACAACAGCCGTTATTTTGAGGGGACAAAAATTATGGAGGCGGGGGAGGCGTATACGGCGCTTATGGGGCAGTATCCGGTGATCTCACTCTCACTCAAATCGGCGAAGCAGCCGGATTTTGGGATGGCGTATGCGTGCTTGCGGGAGACAGTTGCGGAGGAGTTTGACAGGCATGGCTATCTCTTACGGGCAGAAGATATGTCAGAGCATGACAAAGATAAGTTTATGCAGCTGCGGGACAGACAGGCCGGCCGGGAGGATTATGTCACATCGCTGCGCTTTTTGTCCAGATGTCTGCATGCTTACCATGGTACAAATGTGGTGATTCTGATTGACGAGTACGACGTGCCGCTGGAAAATGCTTTTTTCCGCGGTTTTTACGACGAGATGATTGACTTTATCCGCTCGCTGTTTGAGTCGGCGTTAAAGACAAACGAATGTCTGGAGCTTGCGGTTGTGACGGGATGCCTGCGGATCAGTAGGGAGAGTATTTTCACGGGGCTGAATAATTTAAAAATCGTTTCCATTTTGGATGAGAAATTTGCGGAGTATTTTGGCTTTACGCAGGAGGAAGTGAAGGCGATGCTGGAGGATTACGGCATCGGCGCGCGGGAAGAGGAAGTGCGGAGCTGGTACGACGGCTATCTGTTTGGGAACACGGAGGTGTATAATCCGTGGAGCGCGATCAACTATGTGGATGATATCATTTCGCAGAACACGGAGTATCCGAAGCCCTATTGGTCGAACACATCCTCTAACAGTATCGTGCGGGAGTTGATCGAGTGTGCGGACGATACCGTAAAAACGGAGGTGGAAAATCTGATCGCGGGCGGTACGGTGGAGAAGCCTGTTCATGAGGAGATCACTTACGGTGAAATCCATAAGAGCCAGGATAATCTGTGGAATTTCCTGTTTTTTACAGGTTATTTAAAGGCGGTATCGCAGCGGTTCGAGGTCAATGCGCTGTATCTGACACTGAAGATACCGAATGAGGAGATCCGCTATATTTATCAAAATACGATTCGCGAGTGGTTTGAGGAGCGCAGGAAGGATTATGACGCGGTACCGTTTTATGAGGGGATGCGTGCGGGGGACTGCGGAAAGATTGAGGATTTCATCAACGAACAGCTTCTGGGCAGCATCAGCTACTACGACAGCGCAGAGAATTTTTTCCATGGATATCTGCTGGGGCTTCTCGGGGGGATCGGGGGCTACCGCATCAATTTGAACCGGGAGAAGGGAAACGGCAGGCCCGATCTCTATTTAGAGCCGCATAATCCGCGGATGCCCGCGATGATCATCGAGATCAAGTGCGCGAAAAAATACGGGCAGATGGAAGCGCTGTGTGATGCGGCGCTGGCGCAGATCGAGGAGCGCGATTATGCGGCGGAGCTTCTGGATGAGGGATACGGGAAAATTTATAAGTACGGTTTTTGTTTTTGCAAAAAGATCTGCATGGTGAAGTTTGTGCAGATGGAGGAAGCTGTTTTGAAATAAATTTAACGACTCTGAGGTGAAACACATGATAAGAGACGTTATGGACTTGCATACGCATACGATTGCCAGCGGGCATGCGTACAGCACGATTTTGGAGTTGATACAGGCGGCGAAGGAAAAGAATCTGGAGCTGCTCGGCATTACGGAGCATGGCCCACGCATGAAGGGAAGCTGTGCGCCCATCTATTTTCAGAATCTGAAAGTGATTCCGCGGGAGCGCTTTGGCGTGACGACGCTTTTTGGTGTGGAATTGAATATTATGGATGAGGACGGCAGCGTGGATCTGGAACCGGAGCGCGCAACGCTCCTCGTCTGCGGGGAAATTTTATCGGAGGAGATCAGGAAAGCGCTGGCGCAGGCGGGCGTGGGCTTTGTCTGCTGGATACAGGCGGGCATTATCTGGAGGGCACGACGGATGTGACCCGGGCGGTGGCGCTGGGGGCGCTGACCCGAGAAGAAATACACGCGTACACAGCGGTACTGCGGGGGCATCTGAATCTGGTAGCGGCGCATTTTCCGAAGGGAATCTGCGGACAAAATCTGGATGTACTTGCGCGTATTTCATTGTGGGAACAGCATCTGGATTACAATCACGGCACCGGACACGGTGTCGGCTATCTTCTGGGTGCGCATGAGGGGCCGCACCGGATATACTGGCGTTATCCGGAGGAGGGCAGACCGGCTGCCCTTGAAGAGGGGATGATCATGTCGGATGAGCCGGGCTTTTATCAGGCCGGGAAGTTTGGAATCCGTCTGGAAAATCTGCTGCTCTGCCGGAAGGACGAAAAGACGGAGTACAGGGAATTTCTGCGCCTTGAGACGCTGACGATGGTGCCTTTTGACCGTGAGGCCATTGATGTGTCACTGATGAATGACCGGGAGCTTGCGCTCTTAAATGAGTACCACGGGCAGGTTTACCGGACCTTGAAGCCTTATCTGACGAAGGAGGAGGCAAAATGGCTGTCCGGGGAGACGGCACCGCTTGTGCGCGCTCCCAGGCCGCGAACAGTACCCGCAGGCCGGCGAAATCGGAGTTGTTTGACTATTCCCGAATAGATTTTACACCTTTTCAACTTTTTTTGGAATGTAATATGCTGATTCATACAATGGCAATATGACTTCAGGAGGAAGTGGTTCTATGGATTTTCAGATACTTGATATGGCAGGTGCCAGACCGGAGCATTCAGCAGTGAATGTAAATTTTGTCGCTACGGTCAGGGGGCAGTTATTAAACAGCACATGCTATGTGTTCTCCGACAATGTACAATATCGATGGCACACAAAGGACGGGGACGAAAAGGCGGTTGTTCCGGACGCTTCCATAAATTGCCGTGCGAAGGCGAGAAAAGGCAATGTGTTTTTGGACATTCCGCGTTTTGTGATGGAAGTTTTAAGCCCGTCAACAGAAAATTACGACCGCGGAGACAAAAAAGAATTATACAGGCAGCAGGAGATAGACGAGTATTGGATTGTTGACTGGCAGAAGAAGGAGGTTGAAATTTATAATCTTGATTATGATGAAAATGGAGAACCGCAATATTATCTATGGAACAAATTTACAGAGCGAAACAAGGAAGAATTGAAAATTGTCCACTTCCCAAATCTGAGCATTACATTTGACCAGCTATTTGCGGAGGTCGATATGGAGTATTAGTTATTGGGCTGTTACTGTTCACTCCGTGACCAGTAACGGGCAGTTTGGACATGAAAAGTCTTCGTTCCACTCCGGTCCGTCCGAAACAAGCGCCGCTGGCGCTTAGGACCGCTTCGCGAAGCCCAAACTGCCGTCTGAATCATGTTCTCACGGAATGCGCAGAAAATGTGCATTCCTGATCCATGAAAAGCAACCTGACTTACTTAAGATTATAATAAATTTCTTCCGCCCTCCGTTTCGTTCTGCTCTGTTGCCTGTTCTTCTGCTCTTGTTAACCTTGTCTTTATGGAATGGTCACGCTTGGTCAGTTTCCGCTTTAGTCTGTTCCCCAAACTGATAGATTAAGTTAATTTTATCAGCGTTAAAAGGTATCTGAAAATTTGTGCCCTCACATAAACGCTCCACGCTGCTGCGGGTATTTTTGCGACCGGACTCTTTTGCTGGAGGGCGAAACGGTCAGCCTTCGGAGGAAGGGAGTGTGTGCCCGTGAAGGCAAAGGCGCGTCATGCGTACATCTATGCAGTAAAATGTCTGCATCAATGTGCACCGGGGGTCTTGCTTATGTGCATCCTGGATGGTATGATTTACGAAGCGCCCGTTTGTCGGCGTGTATCAAGTCGGTACGGGAAGGCGGAAGAGAGGAAACGGTTCTATGAAAAAAGAAGTTGTGGTGGATATGACCCGGGGCAGTATTGCGCCGCAGATACTGCGGTTTGCCATGCCCGTATTGCTGGGGCTGATTTTCCAGCGGATCTACAATTTTGCGGATTCCTACATCGTGGGACACTATCTGGGGGATAATTCCCTTGCGGCGGTGAGCGTGGCGGGCGTCGGCATGTATTTTATGTTTTCGCTCATTATCGGGCTGACGACCGGAGTCACGGTTGTCATGTCACAGTATTACGGTGCCGGGGACGCGCAGGCGGTGGAGGAGACGTTTTTTTCGTCTGTCTTTGTGGCCCTGGGCATGACGGTGCTCGTAACGGTCGTGGGCGTGCTGGGTACAAAACCTCTTTTGCTTGTGCTGCAGACACCCCGGGAGGTGCTGGCGGAGGCGGTGCTTTACCTGCGGCTCATCTGTGCGGGCTGTGTGGGAACGATGCTCTACAACTGGATTTCCGCGGTGCTGCGCTCCCTGGGAAATTCCGTCATTCCCCTGGTGTTCCTCGGGGTTTCCAGCGCGCTCAATATTTTGCTGGACTGGCTGTTTGTGGCGGTCATCCCGATGGGCGTGGGCGGCGCGGCGTTTGCGACGATTCTCGCACAGCTTATCTCGGGCTTCGCATGCCTTTGCTATGCGTGGCAGGTGCTGCCGCAGCTTCGCCTGCAAAGGGAAAAGCTGCGGCTCAACAAACAGATCGGAAAAAAGATGCTGGTGTACGGCCTGCCCGCGGCGATGCAGATGAGTATTATCTCCGTTTCGGATATGACGCTGCAGGCGGTCGTAAACACGTACGGCACGGCGCTTGTGGTTGCATACGGCGTGTGCATCAAGGTGGAAGGGCTCGGAATGCAGATCGGGGATGCGCTGGGTACGGCGCTTGGCACCTTCACCGGGCAGAACACCGGCGCAAAAAATATCGGGCGGATCCGGGCCGGGCTTCGGAGCACGGTTTTGATGTGCATCGCGGGGTACGCCGTCATCTCGCCGCTGATCTATGCTGCGGCGCCCGTGCTTATGCGGATGTTTACGGACAGTGAAAAGTCCGTTCGCTACGGTGTAGAGTACATGCGCATTTTTGCGCCGTTTCTGATCGGCGTTGGCATACTCACGCTGTTCCACAACCTGCTGCGGGCGGTGGGGGACATCCCGGTCACGATCTGGATGGGCGTTAGCGAGGTGGTGACGCGTATCGGACTGGCGTTTTTGCTTTCGCGGTTCGTTGGCTATTACGGGCTGTGGTTCGTCTCGCCGATCACCTGGTGCGCCGCGGCGCTTGTGGGCGCCCTCCGCTATGTGAGCGGCGTGTGGAGGCGGCGCATCGGGGGAGAATAGCGCTTGCAGGAACCGGGAAAAAGGAGTAAAGTAAAGCTGTGCAGCTTGCCTGCCGGGATAGAGGTACTCCTGGCGCAGGCGTGATATGGAAGACACATACGAACGAAAAATAAAAAAGAGGGGGTCCTGTTTTATGAAGCTGATGGATTTTGTGACGGGGATTCAGCACATCGGTATACCGACGAATGATATTGCAAAGACAAAGCAATTTTATACGAGCCTTGGGTTTGAGCTTGTCTATGAGACACTCAATGAAAGAGGGGGAAATTTCCCGGTCGCCTTTTTGCAGGCGGGCGATATTCTGATCGAGACGTATGAAAATAAAAAGGCTGCGATGGAGCGGGGCTCCATCGACCACATCGCACTGAATGTGCCCGATATCGAGGCCGCTTATGCGGCTGCGAAGGAGAGCGGCTTTACGTTCCTGGAGAGCGACGAAATCGTATTTCTTCCCTTCTGGGAAAAGGGCATCCGTTATTTCCTGATCGAGGGACCGAATAAAGAACCGATTGAATTTTTGCAGAAGCTATAGGAGCGATGGGACATGAAATCAGAAAAGGATTTACGGCAGCTGCTGGAGAGCATCGACCACAGGGGCTACCCGAACTACAAGAGCACCGCGGGCGCGTGGCGGTTTGAAAATTACGTGCTGTTTATCGACCATGTGCAGGGCGACCCCTTTGCGGCGCCTTCGAGCCTGCATGTGGAGCTGGCAGGGAATGTGGCCGGCATTCCGGCGGAAAATATCGATACCGCGGAAAAGAAGACGGCTATGGAGGATTATCTGCTGCGCTGCTTTTATGAGCAGACGGGGAAATTTTCCTTTCAGGCGAAGGGCTCGGGAAAAAGCGGCGTCATTTCGGTGATGCGGCCGGGGCAGGAGGTGGCGCGCAGGAGTGCGCTGGAGATTGATGCCGCAAGCGGCAGTGTGCTTGCCCGCTTTGAGGTAGGCTTCCCGGCGAACGGGCGCACCATCAATGCCAGGGAGCTGATCAAAATTCTGTTCCAGTTCCTTCCCCAGTGCGTGGAGCGTGCCCTTTTTTACAAAAACATCAATGGGAAGGCGGCGCAGGCCGCGGTGAAGCTGGCGGCGGATCAGGCCGCGCTGCGCAGACAGATGAAGGAGCAGGAGCTTCTTGCATTTGTGGCGGACGGTGCCGTTTTGCCCCGGGCTTCCGGTGTGTCGGATAAGCCGATGAAGAGTGCGGTTGCATTCCGGTCGCCCCAGTCGCTTCGCGTGACATTAAAGAAAAGCGACGGCTCGGATATTTCCGGCATGGGTATCCGGCGGGGGATTACGCTTCTGGTGGGCGGCGGCTACCACGGGAAGTCCACGCTGCTAAAGGCGATGGAGCGCGGCGTGTATTCCCACATCGCGGGGGACGGCAGGGAGTACGTGCTGACTGACGCGGATGCGGTGAAAATCCGTGCAGAGGACGGGCGCAGCATCTGGCACACGGACATATCCATGTTTATCGGGCATCTGCCGAACGGGAAATCTACGGAGTGCTTTGACAGTGAGGATGCCAGCGGAAGCACGTCCCAGGCGGCCAATGTCGTGGAGGCGATGGAAGCGGGCGCCACGGCGTTTTTAATCGACGAGGATACGAGTGCGACCAACTTTATGATCCGCGACGAGCTGATGCAGCGTGTCATCGCCCGGGACAAGGAGCCGATCACCCCGTATATTGAGCGGGTGAAGGAGCTGTGGGAGGACTACGGCATTTCCACGGTTTTAGTCGCGGGAAGCTGCGGCTCCTACATTGACGTGGCGGATACGATAATCCAGATGGACAGCTACCTGCCCTGTGATATTACCGACTACGCAAAGGAGCTGGCAAAGGACTATCCGGCGGTGGCACAGGCACCGCGCCGCATGGAGCGCCCTTCCTTTGCGCGCAGGCCCCGCAGGCATCCGCAGATTGTCTATAAGGGGCGCATCAAATTGAAGGTGCAGGGCCGGGATTCAATCTCGGTTGGACAGGAAACGGTAGATCTGCGCTACGTGGAGCAGCTTGTGGACAGCGGTCAGCTCCATGCGCTTGGCTATATGATGAAATATCTGGAGGAGGGCGGCTTTGACGGAACGCATACGATCCGGACGCTCGTAGATGCGGTGTATGCGGGTGTGGAAAAGCGGGGCTTCGGCGCTCTTTTTACCGGGCGTGCATCGGCGGGCGATGTTCCCGGCAACCTGATGCTTCCCAGACGGCAGGAATTGTTTGCATGCATCAACCGCTACCGGATGCACCTGAAATAAGCGGCGCTTTTGCCGCGCGTGCGGCCGGTTTTGCGCATTATGACGAAAAAAGGTTTATACAGATTTTCGGATTCGTAAAAAATCAACAAATAAAATTTGAATCCCATCTATGAAAATGTTAGAATAAAACCATGATGGTGGGGCGAGTCCCGCCATGGCAGGTTTTTCTCAAATAAATCATAATGGTGGAGGTATTTTGCGATGAAAAAATTTATCAACAGCGTGGAGACCGTTGAGGACGAGATGATCCAGGGCCTGGTGAAGGCGTATCCGAAGTATTTGAAGAAGATTGACGGACATAATGTAATTGTGCGTGCCAACAAGAAGGAGGGTAAGGTTGCCTTGATCAGCGGCGGCGGAAGCGGACATGAGCCGGCACATGCGGGCTATGTTGGCGAGGGTATGTTAGACGCGGCAGTGGCAGGCGCCGTTTATACGTCACCCGCATCCGATGCGATTTTAGAGGGCATCAAGGCGATCGCGACTGACAAGGGCGTTCTTATGGTTATCAAGAATTATACCGGTGACGTGATGAACTTCGAGATGGCGGCAGAGATGGCCGAGATGGAGGGCATCAAGGTAAAGCAGGTCGTTGTCAACGATGACGTGGCAGTGAAGGACAGCTTGTATACGGTCGGACGCCGCGGCGTGGCGGGAACCGTTTTTGTACACAAGATCGCGGGTGCGATGGCAGAGACCGGGGCAGAGCTTGACGAGGTACAGGCAGTTGCACAGAAGGTTATCGACAATGTGCGCACCATGGGTGCGGCATCCCTTCCCAGCACGATTCCCGCAAGCGGCAAGCCCGGCTTTGAGCTGGCAGAGGACGAGATGGAGGTCGGCATCGGTATTCACGGTGAGCCGGGAACCCACCGCGAGAAGATGATGACCGCGAACGAGATCACCGATCATCTGCTGGAGAAGATTCTGGCGGACATCGACTACAGCGGCAGCGAGGTCGCCGTGATGGTCAACGGCTCCGGCTCCACACCGCTGATGGAGCTTTACATCATCAACAACCGTGTGGCTGACGTGCTGGCGGAGAAAGGTATCAAGGTTGTGGATACCTATGTGGGCGAGTACATGACCTCGATTGATATGGCAGGCTTCTCCATTTCTGTTTTGAAGCTGGATGACCAGCTCAAGGAGCTTTTGGGTGCAAAGGCTGATACGCCTGCAATCAAAGCCTGATAAGGAGCACCTGGGGGGATTTTCGAGGTTCGTGCAAGCTATACCTGAAAAAGGAGTAAACAGAACATGACAGACCAGAAAAAGGTAATAGACATTTTAATGAGTATGGGAAAGGTCATGGAGGAAAACAAGGAGTTTCTGACAGACCTTGACAACACGATCGGAGACGGCGACCACGGGATCAATATGGCCCGGGGTTTTGCCGAGGTGGAAAAGCAGGCAGAAGCGCTGGCCGGGAAGGATATCGGGAATATTTTAAAGACCGTCGGCATGACGCTTGTATCAAAGGTGGGCGGCAGCTCCGGCCCCCTCTATGGAACCGCGTTTATGAAAGCGGGTATGACGATCGGCGCAAAGAATGAGATCGGCATGGATGATTTTTTAGGCGGACTTGCGGTCGGCATCGAAGGCGTGAAGGCCCGCGGCAAATCCACGACGGGCGAGAAGACGATGCTGGATGCCATGGTTCCGGCACTTGAGGCGATGAAGGCAAAACAGGGCGAAGGCGCAGACGCAAAGGCAGTTCTGGAGGCCGGTGTGGCAGCGGCAGAGGCAGGCGTGGAAGCAACCAAGCCCATGGTGGCGACCAAGGGACGTGCGAGCTACCTGGGAGAGCGCAGTGTGGGCCATCAGGACCCCGGAGCCACATCCTTCACACTCCTGCTAAAGGAAATCTGCAGTGCATACCAGTAGAAGCATATTATCAAATGCTTTTTGACGAAATGGCAGGTGACGCGAAGCGGCGCGTGCCGCTGCCTTAGATTAGGAGGAAGGCAAAATGCGGAGTATTTTTCGGAATGCCTTCCGACGAAATGGCGCGTGCCGCTACTTTAGATTAGGAGGAAGGCTATGGTTGGAATCGTAATTGTTTCCCACAGCGAGAAGCTGGCGGAGAGCATCGTGGATCTGACAAAGATGATGGCTGACGGCGCAAGCATTGTGGCGGCGGGCGGCCTGGAGGACGGCAGCTTTGGAACAAGCTATGAGCGGATCAAGGCGGCGATCGATGCGGTTTATTCCGAGGACGGCGTGATCATTCTCATGGACATGGGAAGCGCGGTTATGACAACGGAGATGGTGCTGGAGGAGTTTGACGCCGGCAGCAAGATTTGCATGGTGGATGCGCCAATCGTGGAGAGCGCGGTAGCGGCATCGGTCAGCGCACTCTGCGGCAGCAGCCTGGAGGACATCATTGCGGAGATTGAGGAGACAAAGTGTAACGCGAAGTTTTAGCAGTATGTGCTGCTGCAGCAGGAAGCCGAAAATGAACTGTTACAGCGAAGGTTTTACCTGGTAAGGTGGTACAAATAAAATGCTTTCTTCCAGGCGGCGAATAACTACGGCTCTCGTTTTCTGACAGACGAGAGCCGTTTTTAGAGAATTTGCACAAATTGTCCAATCCTTTTTTAACCATTTTGTCGAAAATTGTAAATAGGGGTTGTTTTTTTTCTACAAAAAAGGTAGAATGTATCTATAAGAAGTGTATAAAATCATATGCATAAGCCGAGAGAACAGAGTAGGGCGTGACGGATGGCAGAAATGCTGTTTATTCGTTTACGTTCTTTTTTTATCCCTTTTTACAGGAGAAAGTCAGGCTCCTGGCTTGTGCAAAACGTTGAGTTTCTTTTCATGGAATGAATTTGGACTGCTTGTCGTATAGTTTAAGGGGGATATAATGAAACAGCAGTTGTATGATGCATTGTCGGAGAATCCGATTATTATGGCGATCAAGGGCGATGAGGGTCTGGAGGCCTGTTTAAAGCTCGCTGATGCGCGTATCGTGTTTGTGCTTTATGGGGAAGTGGCAACGATCGCGGACATTACCGCGCAGCTGAAGGCGGCGGGCAAAATGGTCATGGTACATATGGATTTGATTGCAGGACTTAGCACCAGGGAGGAAGCGGTTGACTTTATTGCAAAGTATACGAGGGCGGACGGTGTGATTTCTACGAGGTTTGATCAGATCAAACGTGGAAAGCAGCTGGGACTGAGCACGATTTACCGGATTTTTGTCATCGATTCCAAGGCGCTTTCCAATTTGAACCGGCATATCGATGATTATGCGGATATCGTGGAAATCTTGCCGGGGCTGATGCCGAAAATTATTTTCCGCATGAAAAGAGAACTGGGGGTGCCCATTATTGCCGGTGGACTGATCGCAGAGAAGGAGGATGTGATACAGGCGCTGAATGCAGGGGCGGTAGCAATTTCAACGACCAACGAGGATGTATGGAACATGTAGAAAACAGCTTGGCCGTCGTCAGCAGGATGTGGGAGTCCTGTGCAAAAGAGGCGGCTGATTGGTTACTTTTCACACCCGAGCCACGCACTTGCTGCGGGGCTGCGGGAGAACATGATTCAGGCGGCAGTTTGGACTTCGCGAAGCGAATTTTCATGTCAAAACTGCCAGTTACTGGTCACGGAGTGAACAGTAACGCTGAACGTTTTGGCAAGTGGGAGCGGGGGCTCCCGGACAGGAGGGGTGTCATATGTGTTATACGACAAAACGGAAAATTGCGGATTGTGTCAAGCAGCTGATGAGAAAAAAGGAAATCCGTAAGATTACCATTCAGGATATTATGGATGGAACGAAGATGAGCCGCCAGAGCTTTTACTATCACTTTAAGGACATTTACGATGTGCTGGAGTGGGTGGAGCGCTATGATTTCGCCAACGAGATCGTCTGTCGGGAAAATCAGTCTATGGAGGAGTGGGTGCTGCATCTCTTTCATGTGCTGGAGGAGGAGCGGCCGTTTTTTGAGCGCGTCGTAAACGAGATTGAGTGGCCAAAGCTGCTCCCTGCGATTGCAGTGCCGATTGAGGAACAGATTCGGGTTTTGATGCGCCACTATGACAGGCTGAACGTGAGCGGTGTGGATTTTGATTTTTGCGTTCAGTTTGCGACTACGTCGTATTGCTACTATCTGATGGACTACATTTATCACAGAAAGCGCAAGACGGACAAGGAGCTGGCCAGCGAGACGCGCAGCCTGCTGATGATCTTTGACACGAAGCCGGTATTCCACGCCTTTCCTTCACAGACAGGGGAATCGCGGATGGTAGGCTGAAGAAAACGAAGCGGGCTTCCCTGAGGTGAGGCCCGCATACAATGTAAGGAAGGTTCTGCAAACAATTAGAGATAAGTCTGCATGCAAAAAGAAAGCGCCGTGGGCGCTTTCTTTTTGTTGCCCCGGCTTGGGAGGCCGGGGCTGTTGCAAGAGAGATGTATGTTAGACTGCTGCGATATCCTTGGTGGCGATAATATCGACACCGGTATCGGCAGCGTTTGCCACGATGACGTCACCGATTTTAATCGGTGCTTTTACCTGTACATGCTCAATGCTTGCCATGATATCCATGATTTTTTCCTTGGGGATATCGTTTGCGGTTTTGACGGATACCATCGGAATCGCGCCGCCCGTCACATAGACGGAGCTGGTTACGATACGTGTGGGATGGGTAACTTCCTTGCGTGCATAGTCGTCGCCTCGTTTGCAGGTATGCCCGGTGACGCTTTTTACCTCACCGTTTTCCATTTCGACTGTCAATGCGCAGCCCATCGGGCAGCCAATACAGGTTAAATTTCTTTTTTCCATGGTTTACGCCTCCTCAATCTTTACCGTAATATTCTCTAAGCCGTCAAAGCCTGCTAACTGTTCCTTTGTCAGCTTGATTTCCTCCATCTCGCCCGGAGCCATGATCTGGCGCTTTCTGTGGATGATGCGCTCATCGTTCAGATATGCGGAAATGTAGCAGCCCTTGTAAACGGCGCCGACACGGAAGCGGACGATCTGCTCATCGGCCATGCGGTTGACATGGATTTTCTTCGGTACGGTGTAGCGCACACCGCAGGTCGCCGTGATCGGGATTTCTTTGCTCTTTTCGCCGAGGGTGCAGCCTGCCTTCACATAAGCGGCAGCATTTCTTCCTGCTGCGGCAGCCTCCTCGGATACGAAGTCAACGAGGTCGTGTACGTGAAGCACGTTGCCGCAGGCGAATACGCCCTCTACGCTTGTCTCAAGGCTCTCGTTTACGATGGGGCCGGACGTGATCGGCTCCATATCAACGCCGATGCTGCGTGAAATCTCGTTTTCGGGGATCAGGCCGCAGGAGAGCAGCAGTGTATCACAGGAATAATCCTCCTCGGTGCCGGGGATGGGCTTTCCGGTGTTGTCCACCTGTGCGATCGTAATGCCCTCAAGACGCTCTTTTCCGCGGATGTCAACCACGG
This sequence comes from uncultured Eubacterium sp., assembly GCA_910589045.1. Taxonomy (GTDB): domain Bacteria; phylum Bacillota; class Clostridia; order Lachnospirales; family Lachnospiraceae; genus W0P33-017. The sequence continues at coordinate 36,846 of CAJUSH010000024.1, read as the reverse complement.
TGTGGCTTAATTTCAGCGGGATGCCGAAGTCGTCGAGACACTGGACGATGTTTCGCTTCAGGCCGCCGGAGTAGGGCATCAGCTCGGCAACAACCTTTACCTTTGCGCCCTCTAAGGTCATACGTCTTGCCATGATCAGCCCGATATCGCCGGAGCCTAAGATGACAACCTCACGTCCGGGCATGTACCCTTCAATGTTTACAAGGCGCTGTGCTGTACCTGCGGAGTAGATACCTGCGGGACGGTAGCCCGGGATGTTTAAGGCACCGCGGGAGCGTTCCCGGCAGCCCATCGCAAGAACGATGGATTTTGCCTGGATATGGAAGAGGCCGTCCGTGCGGTTCATGGCGGTGATCTCCTTGCTGCTGTTGATATCCATGACCATGGTGTTTAGCTTGTACTCGATCTTTAACTCCTCCACCTGATCGATGAAGCGCTGTGCGTACTCCGGCCCGGTCAGCTCCTCCTTGAAGGTGTGAAGGCCAAAGCCGTTGTGGATGCACTGATTTAAAATACCGCCGAGCTGAGTATCACGCTCTAAGATTAAAATGCTGTCGATTCCTTCTCTTTTTGCTGATGCAGCAGCCGCCAGACCGGCAGGGCCGCCGCCGATGATTACGATATCGTATGAACTCATGTTTATGCCTCCTCCTTTACAGGGTTTTGCCCGTTTGCTCTGCTCTCGGGCATGTCGTCAGAAGCCATTCCGGAAAAATGCTTCGCATTTTGGCTTCCTTCTATGCTTTTCTTGCTGTAGCCAACGACCATATTGGATTTTCCGCCGTTCTTGGTAATCTCAAGCTGGGACATGCCAAGCTCGCGGGAAATGATCTCCATTGTTCGGGGAGAGCAGAAGCCTGCCTGGCATCTTCCCATGCCTGCGCGGGTCCTGCGCTTCACGCCGTCTAAGGATTTTGCGCCTAAGGGACGGGTAACCGCATCAATGATCTCACCCTCGGTAATCATCTCGCAGCGGCAGATGATGTTGCCGTATGCGGGCTTCTTTGCGATGAGCTTCGCGTATTCCTCCTCGGAGAGCGTCTTGGGATCGAGGATGCCCTTTCTCGTTCCGTTGAAATCCGGGTTCTTCCCGGGGTTCAGCAATCCGGCTACGATGTCTGCAACCCTTACGCCGATGGCGGGGGCGCTGGTAAGTCCGGGTGACTCGATGCCTGCCGCATCAACGAAGAAGGGCGCATCCTCCAGCTCCTTAATGATGAACTCGTGGTGGTCCTCATGGGCACGGTTTCCGGAGAAGGAGGTGATCACCTGGCGAACCGGAACGTTCGGGACGGATTTGGTGGCAGCGGAGATCACATGTGCCAGACCGTCCTGCGTGGTGTTTGTAGCTTCTCTGTCGTCGTGGTCGTCGGCGGTAGGGCCGATCAGGGTATTGCCGTGTACGGTGGGTGTCACAAGGATTCCCTTGCCGTACTTGCCGGGAAGCTGGAAGATCGTGTTGCTTACAAGTCCTCCGGTTGTCTTGTCCAATAAGCAGTACTCGCCGCGTCTGGGCGTGATGTGGATCTTGCTTTCGCTAACCATATTGTGGAAAAGATCGGCGTTGACACCGGCTGCGTTGACAACGACCTTTGTCAGGATATCGCCGTTATTTGTGGTGAGCTTCCAGCCCCTGTCGGTCTTTGTGATATTCCGGACAGCGGTGTTAAAGCGGAATTCCACGCCGTTTGTATAGGCGTTCTCCGCCATGGCGATGTTCATGCCGAAGGGACATACGATACCGCCGGTGGGGCAGTAGATGGCTGCGATCGCTTCGTCGGAGAGGTTCGGCTCCATCTGGTGCAGCTCCTCTTTTTCGATGATGCGGCATCCAGGTACGCCGTTTGCCTCGGCGTGTGCAAAGAGTGCCTCGAGGTTCGGGCGGTCTTCCTCACAGAAGCAGAGGATCAAAGAACCGTTGCGCTTGAATGCAAAATCAAGCTCCCTGGAGAGCGGCTCCATCATTTCGTTACCTTTTACGTTCATTTCTGCCATCAGCGTTCCGGGGGCAGCGTCGATGCCGGAATGGACGATCGCGCTGTTTGCCTTGGATGTGCCTGAGCAGACATCTTCTTCTTTATCTACTACACAAATATTTAAGTTGTAACGGGATAACTCCCTTGCACTGGCGCTTCCGGTCACACCGGCGCCAATGATTACTACGTCATACATATTTTCTCCCTCCTAAGTTTAAAGTATAAGTATTATACGGCCCGCCTGCGGGCATGGAATCGGAAGGCATCGGTTTGTCTTCCGCTGAAAAAAGCCATGCTTTTGAGATACCGTTTCCGGTATCTCATAGCACGGCTCTCATCTCTTGCTGATTATTTTATTTTAATATACAGATAGGTTGTTAATTACCACGGGATTACAGCGTATAAGCCAACTGCTGCCAGTGCGCCAACGATCGGTGCAACTACCGGAATCCATCCGTAACCAAAGTTGGAATCGCCCTTGCCCTTGATCGGTAATACGGCGTGCGCAATACGGGGGCCTAAATCTCTGGCGGGGTTGATCGCGTAACCGGTTAATCCGCCGAGCGACATACCGATGGAAACGATGATGCCGAAAACGAAGAGCTTGTCAACGCCGCCGCTCGGAGCTGCATTGCCGATACCCTTGATTGCGAATACGAGTACAAATGTGCCGACAGCTTCACTCAGGAAGTTCAAAGGAACGTTCGGAACGGAAGGGCCGGTGGAGAATACGCCGAGCTTTGTTCCGGGGTCGTCGGTTGCATCAAACTGCTCTTTGAACAGAAGATATACGATGCACGCGCCTAAAAATGCGCCGGCAAACTGTGCAACGATATAGCCGGGAACCTGAGACCACTGGAAGCTGCCGTCAGCGGCAAGCGCGATCGTGAGCGCCGGGTTAAAGGATGCGCCGGATGCAGCTCCGAAGATGCAGGCGGGAACCATAACTGCAAGACCCCATGCAAACGTGATCTGGATGGAACCGGCACCCTTCATGCCTGATTTGTTCAATGTAACGTTAGCAACAACGCCATCACCTAAGATGATGAGCATACATGTTCCGATAAACTCTGCTATATAAGGTAACATATAAATTCCTCCTCTCTGTTGGTCAGATTAGTCTTCTTTTGCCCAGTTGAATGCGTAGGTAACCGCTTTCTTCCACATCTTGTTTTTCTGTGCGGCTTCCTCAGCGGAAATCTCGGGTGTGAAGGTGCGGTCGATCGCCCAGTTTTTGATAACGTCCTCCTTGTTTGCCCAGTAGCCGACAGCAAGACCTGCGAGGTAAGCAGCGCCCATAGCGGTTGTCTCTACGCAAACCGGACGGTTTACGGGAGCCTGGCTGATATCGGCCTGCATCTGCATCAGCAGGTTGTTTGCGGAAGCGCCGCCGTCAACCTTTAATGCAGCAAGGTCAATGCCGGAGTCAGCCTTCATCGCGGTGAGCACGTCATTTACCTGATAAGCAAGTGACTCAAGTGTCGCACGGATGATGTGATATTTGTTGACACCACGGGTAATTCCAACGATGGAGCCTCTTGCATACTGATCCCAGTAGGGAGCGCCAAGGCCGGTGAATGCGGGTACAACGTAGCAGCCGTTGGTATCCTTAACCTTGCGTGCCATGTATTCGGAATCGGGAGCGGAGTCAACGAATTTCATCTCGTCGCGCAGCCACTGGATCGCAGCGCCTGCTACGAAGATTGATCCCTCTAATGCGTAATTTACTTTGCCGTCAAGTCCCCATGCGATGGTGGTAACGAGTCCGTTCTTGGAGAATACGGGCTTCTCGCCGGTGTTCATCAATAAGAAGCAGCCGGTTCCGTATGTATTCTTTGCCTCGCCCTCGTTGAAGCAGGTCTGTCCGAACAATGCTGCCTGCTGGTCACCTGCAGCGCCTGCGATCGGGATCGGGCCGCCGAAAAATTCAGGGTTTGCATCGCCGTATACACAGCTGGAAGGCTTGGGTGTGGGAAGCATGCTCTTAGGGATAGCCAGCTCAGCTAAGATCTCGTCATCCCACTCTAAGGTGGTGATATTGAAGAGCATGGTTCTTGCTGCGTTGGAGTAATCCGTTACGTGAACGGCGCCCTTTGTGAGCTTCCAGATCAGCCATGTCTCAACGGTACCGAAAAGCAGCTCGCCCTTTTCTGCTCTCTCACGAACACCCTCTACGTTGTCGAGGATCCATTTTACCTTGGAGCCTGAGAAGTAAGCGTCGATCACAAGTCCGGTCTTCTCGCGGAACTTGTCGGTCAGACCCTTGTCCTTTAAGGAATCACAATACTCGGAAGTTCTGCGGCACTGCCATACGATTGCGTGGTACACAGGCTCTCCTGTATTCTTATCCCATACGATGGTGGTCTCACGCTGATTGGTGATACCGATCGCTGCGATGTCGGCTGCGGTGGCGTTTACATTCGCCATAGCCTCCTTTGCAACTTCCAGCTGAGTGGACCAGATTTCGTCTGCGTCATGCTCTACCCAGCCGGGCTGAGGGAAAAACTGTGTAAACTCTTTCTGTGCAACGCTGCACATTTCGCCCTTTTCGTTAAAGAGAATACAACGGTTGCTTGTGGTTCCGGCATCGAGTGCCATTACATATTTTGCCATAATGATTGCCCCTCCATCTAATTTTTTTGTTAAAACCAGTGTAACGTTTTTCTCGGTTGGTGTCTATAGACAAAAATCCATGATTGTATAAACATATTTTTAAAACTTTTACACTTTTGGGAGATTGACAAAAAAATTTTATCGGCAAATGTGACAAAACCTGCGCAAAAAAACCGGCATAATCTGTCATATTTATTTTTGAACGGACAGAGCGCAGGCGCTGCAATGCACGAGCCGGATCCGGCCCCTGTGCTGTGTGCGGCTGCATAATCTCTGCGGAAGCGCGGGTATTTGCTGCGGGCGGACATGCTTCAGACAGCGCAGTAAATGCGCATTCCTGCCCCCACGTGAAAAGTAACTCAGACAGCAGCTTGTACATGAAAATTTTCAGATATGTAGTTGTTGAGAATAAAAATCCATGATAAACTAAGTATATCAGTTTTTAATTCAGCTGATTGCGCCGGAAATATTTCAACAATACAATTGTGATGAAAGGTGCTGTAAAACAGCTGTGGGAAAAGAGGTCAGGGCGATGGGTGAGACGGAAAAGAATTTGCAGGAACATGAGCAGCTGGATGCGTGTTCACAAAATGGAACGAAAGGGGAGCCTGAGCTGCCGGAGCGCTGGTACTGTGACACGGACTGCCGGGCGTCGAACCGGGCGTGCCGCGGCGAGGGCGGAAAGGACCCGACAGCGAGAAATCTGTGCCCGTACTTTGAGGATATGCTCTTTTAGATGCCGCGGGAAAACAGGGTTTGCAGTACAGGAATGACTTTATTTATGGAAGAAACAGGTTTGAGGAATCCGCAGGAGAATAGGACAGATGAGAAACATCCACTCCAGCAGGTGCGTATCTCGGTGCGCAGCCTGGTGGAGTTTTTGCTGCGCAGTGGGGATATCGATAACCGGAGCACCCGGGGGATGCAGCTTCGTGCCATGCAGGAAGGCACGCGCATCCACAAAAAGCTGCAGCGTGCGATGGGAAGCAGCTACAGTGCAGAGGTGCCGCTGCGGTATCCGGTTATGACGGAGCGCTACGTATTAAGCATCGAGGGGAGGGCCGACGGTGTTTTTATGCGCACAGCAGATGCGGGGGATTTCCGGGCAGGAGGGCGCAGCGAGGGATGTGCCGACGGCATTTTTGTGCGCAGAGCAGATGAGGAAGATTCACCGGCAGGCGGGGGTATCGAAGGGCGTGCCGATGATATTGTGGTGTGGGAAGAGATTCCATGTATCGACGAGATCAAGGGAGTGTATCAGGACGTGACGCTGATGGAGGCCCCGGTGCCGGTGCATCTGGCCCAGGCGAAGTGCTATGCCTACATGTACGCGGCATCCCATGAGCTTCCAGAGGTTGGAGTGCAGATGACCTACTGCAATCTGGACACCGAGGAGGTGAACCGCTTCTTTGCGCATTATGCATTTGCAGAATTGCAGCGCTGGTTTGATGATTTGATGGAGGAATACAAAAAATGGGCGGATTTTCAGTATGAGTGGCATCAGACGAGCATTGCATCCATCCGGCAGATGGAGTTTCCGTTTGATTACCGGGAGGGGCAGAAAAAGCTTGCCGGGGATGTGTACCGGACGATATTGCGGCGCAAAAACCTGTTTATCCAGGCGCCCACGGGAACCGGGAAGACGGTCTCCGTCCTGTTTCCCGCGGTGCGGGCGGTAGGAGAGGGGCAGGGGGAAAAGATTTTTTACCTGACGGCAAAGACGGTGACGGCGGCGGTGGCCATGGAGACGTTTGCGGTTTTCCGCGGGAAGGGCTACCGGGGCAAGGTGGTCCAGATCACGGCGAAGGAGAAATTATGCAGGTGCGAAAAGCCGGATTGCAATCCCGACGACTGCCCCTACGCGAAAGGGCATTTTGACCGGGTCAACGATGCGGTGTTTGACCTGCTGCAGCGGGAGGACTGCTTTTCGCGGGAGGTGCTTTTGGCGCAGGCGGATGCGTTTATGGTCTGCCCCTTTGAGCTGTGCCTGGACACAGCAAGCTGGTGTGATGTGATTGTCGGTGATTACAACTACGTGTTTGACCCGAACGTGTACTTAAAGCGGTTTTTCGGCGAGGGCATCAAGGGGGATTACCTGTTTCTGGTGGACGAGGCCCACAACCTGGTGGAGCGGGGCAGGCAGATGTACTCGGCGCGCATCGTGAAGGAGGAGGTGCTCGCTGTGAAGCGGCTTTTGAAGCCCTTCAGCAAAAAGGTGGAGCGCGCCCTGGAGCGGGTCAACCGGCTTTTGCTGGAATACAAGCGGGAGTGCGAGTCCTATGAGGTGCTCACCAATATCAATGATCTGGTGTTCGCGCTCATGCGGCTGGCATCGGAGATGGAGCGCTTTTTGCAGCGTCCGCTGACGCTTCCCGAAAAGGATACGGTGCTGGGGTTTTATTTTGAGCTGCGCAATTTTTTGAATATCCACGAGGTGGTGGACGGGAACTATGTGATCTACGCATCCTTTGAGGAGCGGGAGTTTGCGGTCAAGCTCTACTGTGCGGACCCTTCTGTTAATCTGCAGGAGTGTCTGAACAAGGCGCGCAGCACCGTCTTTTTCTCCGGGACACTGCTGCCGATTGCCTACTATAAGCGCCTGCTGTCCACGAAAACGGATAATTATGCGGTGTACGCTCAGTCGGTGTTTACCGACGAGCAGCGTCTGCTTTTGGTGGGACGGGATGTGAGCAGCAAATACACAAGACGTACGCCCGGGGAGTTTGCGCGGATTGCTTCTTATATAGAAAAGATCGCTTTGGCCAGGCGCGGAAACTATATCGCCTTTTTCCCCTCCTACAGGATGCTTCTGGATGTGGAGGAGCAGTTTGAGCAGCTGGCGGGAGAGCGGGTGGATGTTATGATGCAGGTGCAAAACATGAAGGAGCAGCAGCGGGAGGCTTTTTTGCTGGAATTTACAAGGGAGCGGGAGCGTTCCATGGTGGCGTTCTGCGTCATGGGCGGCATTTTCGGGGAGGGTGTGGATTTGCGGGAGGATCAGCTTATCGGCGCCATTATCGTGGGCACCGGAATCCCCCAGATCGGCGGAGAGAGCGAGATTTTAAAGCGCTTTTTTGACGCACGGGATATCGACGGCTTTGACTACGTGTACCGCTTTCCGGGCATGAACAAGGTACAGCAGGCGGCGGGGCGTGTTATCCGCACGCTCTCGGACGTAGGGGTGATCGCGCTTCTGGACGAGCGCTTTTTGCAGTGGGAGAATCTGCGTCTTTTTCCCCGGGAGTGGGAGCGCTATCAGAGCTGTACGCTGGAGCAGGTGGAGGGGCTGCTGGAGGAGTTCTGGAAAAGCTGCCCGTCTCATGGCGAAGTGCCCGCTGACGAGCAGTGAATGCGCGGTTATAAGTTATGGAGCAGAGCGTGAAAAGAAGCCTTGCATTCCTGCGCCTTTTTCCTTATTATATAGGTATTATAAAATCAACGCAGGCGTTTCGGGCCGGGCGCAAAAGTCCGTCGGATTTTTGGGGCTTGTTTCCGGGCGCTGCCACAAATGGAGGAACAACGATGAGCAAAGTGCGTCGCGTGTATGCGGAGAAGAAGCCCGATTTTGCGGTAGCCGCAAAGGAGCTGAAGGCAGAGATTAAAAGCTATCTCGGGATCGGGACGGTGACAAATGTGCGGGTGCTGATCCGCTATGATATCGAAAATATTTCGGACGAGACTTATGAGAAGGCAAAGGTGACGGTATTTTCCGAGCCGCCGGTGGACGAGCTCTACGAGGAGACGTTCGATGCGAAGGGCGCGGCGGTGTTCAGTGTGGAATACCTGCCGGGGCAGTTTGACCAGCGCGCGGACTCGGCGGTGCAGTGCGTGCAGCTCTTAAATGAAGAGGAGGAGCCGATCATCCGCTCCGCAACGACCTATGTGATCGAGGGCGTCGTGAGCGGGGAGGAGCTTGCCGCGATCAAAAAGCACTGTATCAATCCGGTGGACTCCCGGGAGACGTCACTGGAAAAGCCGGATACGCTTGTACAGGATTTCCCGCAGCCGGAGGATGTGAAGATTTTTGACGGCTTTACCGGGATGACGGAGGATGATCTGCGTACGCTTTACGATTCGCTGAATCTGGCGATGACCTTTCAGGATTTTTTGCATATCCAGAATTATTTTAAAAATGAGGAGAAGCGCGACCCGTCGGTGACGGAGGTCCGGGTGCTGGATACCTACTGGTCTGACCACTGCCGCCACACGACGTTTTCCACGGAGCTGACGGATGTCACCTTTGGCGAGGGGTATTATCGTGCGCCTATGGAGGCAAGCTACGAGGACTATGTGAAAACCCACAACGAGATATACGCGGGCAGGGACGATAAGTTTGTGTGTCTGATGGACCTGGCGCTCATGGCGATGAAGCGGCTGAAAAAGGAGGGAAAGCTGGACGATCAGGAGGAATCCGACGAGATCAATGCCTGCTCGATTGTGGTTCCGGTGGAGGTTGACGGACGAACCGAGGAATGGCTTGTGAATTTTAAAAACGAGACGCACAACCATCCGACGGAGATTGAGCCCTTCGGCGGTGCGGCGACGTGTCTGGGCGGTGCGATCCGCGATCCGCTCTCCGGCAGAACCTATGTCTATCAGGCGATGCGTGTCACCGGTGCAGCCGACCCTACCGTGTCCGTGAAAGAGACGATCCCGGGAAAGCTGCCCCAGAAAAAGCTGGTGCGCGCGGCGGCCGAAGGCTACAGCTCCTACGGAAACCAGATCGGCCTTGCCACCGGCTATGTGAAGGAAATTTACCATCCCGGCTATGTGGCAAAGCGCATGGAGATCGGCGCGGTCATGGGCGCGGCGCCGAGAAGCGCGGTGCAGCGGCTCACCTCCGATCCCGGCGATGTAATCATTCTTTTGGGCGGTCGTACCGGGCGTGACGGCATCGGCGGCGCTACCGGCTCCTCGAAGGCGCACAACACCCAGTCTACGGCAGTGTGCGGCGCGGAGGTACAGAAAGGGAATGCGCCCACGGAGCGGAAATTGCAGCGTATGTTCCGCAGACCCGAGGTGTCCCACATGATTAAAAAGTGTAATGATTTCGGCGCTGGCGGCGTGTCCGTGGCCATCGGTGAGCTGGCGGCGGGGCTTCGGGTGAAGCTGGATCTCGTCCCGAAAAAATATGCGGGCCTCGACGGCACGGAGCTTGCCATCTCCGAGTCCCAGGAGCGCATGGCTGTCGTTGTCGCACCCGCGGACGTGGAGCAGTTTCTGAGCTACGCGGCTGAGGAAAACTTAGAGGCGGTTGAGGTGGCGCGCGTCACCGAGGAGCCGCGCCTTGTGCTGGAATGGCGGGGAAAGGAGATCGTGAACATTTCCCGGGCCTTTCTGGATACGAACGGCGCCCATCAGGAGACAAAGGTGGCGGTGGATATCCCGGATGCGTCGGACAATTTCTTTCAGAAGTACGAGCTGGACAAGGTGAGTGATGCACTGGAGCAGGGCGATGTGAGGACGGCCTGGATTGAGACGTTAAAGGATCTGAATGTCTGCTCGCAGAAGGGCCTGGTGGAGCGCTTTGACGGCTCGATTGGCGCGGGAAGCGTGCTTATGCCCTATGGCGGGCGCTATCAGCTCACGGAGACGCAGTCCATGGTGGCGAAGCTTCCGGTGGCACAGGGCAGATGCGATACGGTGACGATGATGGCCTGTGGCTTTGACCCGTATCTTTCCAGCTGGAGCCCGTACCACGGCGCGGTTTATGCAGTTGTAGAATCCCTGGCGCGTATCGTGGCATCCGGCGGGGACTATTCAAAGGTTCGCTTTACGTTCCAGGAGTATTTTTGCAGGATGAGCGAGGAGCCGTCCCGCTGGAGTCAGCCCTTTGCGGCACTGCTGGGCGCTTATCAGGCGCAGATTGCGCTGGGGCTTCCTTCCATCGGCGGCAAGGATTCCATGTCCGGTACCTTCAACGAGATCGATGTTCCGCCTACGCTTGTCTCCTTTGCAGTAGATGTGGCGAAGGAGAGGGATATCATCACACCGGAGCTGAAAAGCGCCGGGGACAGGCTGGTGCTCTTTACAATGAAGCGGGATGCCTACGATCTGCCGGATTTCGCGCAGGCGATGAAGCTCTACGATGCGGTCCATGAGCTGGCGGGAAAAGGGGCGGTTATTTCCGCCTATGCGCCGGACGGCAAGGGTGTTGCGGCAGCCCTCAGCAAGATGGGCTTCGGCAACAAGCTGGGCGTGACCATCGACAGCAGTGTTCCCGCGGAAACCTTGTTTGCGCCGGCATTTGGCAGTATTGTTGCGGAGATTCACACCTCACGCATGGATGAGGTAAAGGAGACGTTTGCCGCGGCAGGTCTTGACTGCATGTGCGTGATCGGGTATGTCAACGATACCCGGACGTTTGTCTGTGGTGAGATGACTCTGCCGATGGATGAGGCGCTTGCACACTGGACGGGCACGCTGGAGAAGGTGTTCCCCACGGTTGCGGTGGACACAAAGGAGGAGGTAAAGACGGGGCTGTTTGCGGCGAAGGAGTTTTATGTCTGCAGGCATAAGGTGGCAAAGCCTACGGTATTTATCCCGGTATTCCCCGGAACAAACTGCGAGTATGACAGCGCGAGGGCGTTTGAGCGCGCGGGGGCGAACGTGGTGACAAGGGTATTTAAAAATCTGGATGCGGCGGGCATTCGGGATTCCGTGGAGGCGTTTGCAGGAGCCATCGCACAGGCGCAGATTCTCATGTTCCCGGGAGGCTTTTCCGCAGGCGACGAGCCGGAGGGAAGCGCAAAGTTTTTTGCCAATGCGTTTCGCAGCGAGAAGATCAGCGAGGAGGTCATGAAGCTTTTAAACGAGCGTGACGGTCTGGTGCTTGGCATCTGCAACGGCTTCCAGGCGCTCATCAAGCTGGGGATTTTGCCCTACGGAAAAATTACGGAGCAGACGGCGGATTCACCGACGCTCACCTACAATACCATCGGCCGTCTCATCAGCAAGATGGTTTATACAAAGGTTGTGTCCGACAAGTCGCCGTGGCTTTCCGGTGCGGCTCTCGGCGGCGTGTACACGAATCCCGCTTCCCATGGGGAGGGGCGCTTTGTGGCATCAAAGGAATGGCTGGAGCGTCTCTTTGCAAACGGGCAGGTGGCGACGCAGTACGTCGATGAGTCCGGCAATCCGACAATGGATGAGCAGTGGAACGTGAACGGCTCCTACATGGCCATCGAGGGCATCACCAGCCCGGACGGACGGGTGCTTGGCAAGATGGCCCACTCCGAGCGCCGGGGCGATTCGGTTGCGATCAATATTTACGGTGAGCAGGATATGAGAATTTTTGAGAGTGGTGTGAGGTATTTCAGCTAGGATTGCATCATAACTATATTGGGAGCGGACTGTTTTGTGAAATGATATTGCGCCATGTCCTGCGTGTATGGTACCGTTGATGTTTGGCAAAACCGCGTAGGATATTCGTTCATATGCAAGGCAGAAGAAGGAGGCGTTTCGTGTCAGTTACAGAAAATGAATTCAAATAATCTTGGAAAGTATATTGGCCTGTCTGAAACGGAAGATATTTTTATCACAAGAATCGGAAAAGTGGTGGCAAAGCTGACAAATCCTTATCAGGACAGAGTGGAAACAGCGAAATCATTGTCTGGTATTTTGCCGGCGGATGCAGATTTGGAGGAAGCAAAGAGGGAGAGAGGTGGCGCGCGGGGAGTTTATCGCCGTCACCGGCCCGTCGGGCAGCGGCAAATCCACGCTTTGGCATATGATGGGAGGGTGCAACATGTGTCAAAGCTGGCTTTGCACAAGGGAAGGCAGGCGCTTTTTGCGGAGAAAAACGGGGATGGGACGGTCCGGACGGGGGAATTTGTGTTTCCGGAAAACCATGTTTCGGAGTCAGGGGCTGTGAGCTTTCCTGCGGGGGCCGTTTATCATTCCTGTGCATGAATAAGTTGCAGCAGCTTTTTTGCATATTCCATGCTATGATTGATGCTTAAATCTCCATGATTATATTGGGGCAAAATCTCAAGCCTTGACTTAGTGATTTTTCTATTCAGTAATTCGGCAGACATTTTCATAATTCTCCGTTCTTTCCCGCCAACGAGTATAAGAGTTTTTGCCTGACATCCGGCGATTGCTTCTTTTAACCTATAACTGGAATTGGCTTTCAGAAAAGAAATCATATCTTCTTTTTTTATCAGTGAACTGTCATGAAAATAATCCTCAAACAGTGATGAAAGAATATGCAGGGATTCGAACTGCAGTTTTGCAAACCACCGCTTTTTTATGAGGGGGTAACACAACGAGAACGCGGGAGTAATAAAAAATTCTGTTATTCTCATTGGCATAACCAGCGCACTTTCTATCGCGGCAAATTCACAAATATTATTTCTTTGTGAGAGCATTTCTACTAACACCTGTCCACCAAGCGAAAGACCTCCTGCTAACAGAACATGGCCATCGAAGTTTTCATCAATATATGAAATAATTTCTCTGGCATTATTTTCAATTGTGGTAAAGGCTTTATCACTTCCGGCATGGCCGTTTAATATCGGTATTACAATATGAAAACGGTTTTTAAGCAGCTCTGCCGTTTCCCTATAATTCCACCATGAAAGACCGCCGCCATGAAGAAGAATCATTACATCTTTATTTGACTTTCCAAATTCAACGGATTTCATATTTCATCTGTCTGAGCTCCCTTAATAAATGTCTGGCTGTAATTTTTAATGCCCTTCCCTCAGCCGTGCAATCTCCTCTTTATAGGGCGCGTGGGTATCCTTCGGGTTGTCGGGATTTTTGATCCAGGGCGTTTCGAGGATTTTCGGAACATCCAGGAAATCCGGATGCCAGACGATCCTTTTGAGTGCCTCAAAGCCCAGCGCGCCAAGACCCAGGTTTTCGTGGCGGTCTTTGTGGGCGCCGCGGGCGTTTTTGGAGTCGTTGATGTGGAACACGGCAATCTGGTCTTTCCCGAGAACCCGGTCAAATTGTTCGATAACGCTGTCAAAATCCCCGGCCGTGTCGTAGCCCGCGTCGTGAGTGTGGCAGGTGTCGAAGCAGACCCGCAGCTTGTCACTGCAGTGTACGCCGTCGTAGATGGCGGCAAGTTCCTCAAAACTGCGGCCGATCTCAGAGCCTTTGCCAGCCATCGTTTCCAGGGCGATGACGCAGTCCAGATCCGGGGTGATTACCTCATTTAACCCCTTGATAATCTGCGCGGTTCCCGCCTCAACGCCCGCGTTCACATGGGAGCCGGGATGCAGGACGAGCACATGGCTTCCCATGGCGATGGTTCGCTCGAGCTCCGTTCGCAGGAAAGTCACCGCCAGCTCGTAGGTCTCGGGTTTTACGGTGTTGGCGAGATTGATGATGTAGGGCGCGTGCACGACAAATTCGTCGATGCCGTTTTCTGCCATGAGCGCGTGGGCCGCAGGGATGTTGAGCTCGTCAATTTCCTTTCTGCGGGTGTTCTGGGGCGCTCCGGTGTAGACCATGAACGTGTTGGCACCGTAAAGAAGCGCCTCCTTTACGGAATTTAAAAACATGTCCCTGCCGGACATACCCACATGTGATCCTAATTTGATATCGGGCATAAGCTCCTCCTTGCTAGTAATCTACTTTTTCCAGACAAAGCCCGCAGGCCGGGGCGGTAGGCCCTGCCATGCGCCTGTCCTTTGCTTCTAAAATTTCGCTCATCTGTTCCGGGTGCAGCCGTCCGGCGCCCACCTCGAGCAGTGTGCCGACCATGATGCGCACCATATGCTGCAAAAATCCCGTCCCGTGGAACGTAAAATAGATCTGGTTTTTGCTGCGTCTGACGGTGACGGAATCCACGAGACGAACCGTGGATTTTTTCATCTTCGGATTGCCGCAGAAGCTTTTGAAATCGTGCTCCCCCTGTAAATATGCCGCCGCCTTAGCCATGGCCTCCACGTCCGGCTCAAAATCCAAACGTGAGACGTAACGGCGGAAAAAGACCGGCTTCCCGCTGCCCACGTAGCAGGTGTAGGAATAGGTTTTTCCGACTGCCTTGTAGCGGGCGTGAAAGCGCTCGGATGCCTCACGCACCTCCACGATGCCGATATCGTCGGGCAGATAGCGGTTGAGGTAGTCCCGGATCTGCGAGGGGGAGAGGGCGGTGGAAAGCCGCACGCTGGCAGTCATGGCCTTTGCGTGAACGCCCGCGTCGGTACGCCCGGCGCCGATGACCTCGGGTATGTCCTCCATATCACACATGCGCTGCAATACGCACTCTATTTTTCCCTGAATGGTGTCTTTGCCCGGCTGGTGCTCCCAGCCGAAGTATCTGGTGCCGTCATAGGCAATGATGAGCTTATAATTTTTCATAGCTCTGATTGTAGCAGAATCCGGAGAAAAAGTCTATTGACAAATCGAATTGTTATGCTAGAATAGTTTAAAGATAAAACAGTTTAAAAGACAAACAGTTTTGCTTTTAAACAAAAAAGAAGGCAGCACGGAGCGCGGCTGCTGAGGAAAAAAGTGAGGTGGGAGCTTGGAGAGAAAGGATTACATTGGTTTTCGTATGAAGTACTTTAACCAATGTATGAGACGGCGAATTGATCAAAAGAGCCGGGAACGGGAGGAAAATTACGGCATCTCCATGACGGATGGCTGGATTTTGCGCTATCTGGATGAGCATGCCGCACAGGAGGTCTGGCAGAAAAATATTGAGACGGATCTTCACATTAAAAAATCGGCGCTGACGCAGCAGCTCAATGAGCTGGAGGCAAAGGGACTGATCCGGCGCAGCATTTCGGAGTACGACAGCCGTTATAAGTGTATCAGCCGCACGCCGCGGGCGATGGAGCTTCATCAGCACATTGTGGAGGAGATTGAGGAACATGAGCGGCTGATCAAGCAGGGGATTGACGAGGCGGATATGGAAGTTTTTTCCCGTGTATTGGACCAGATGATAAAAAATATTAGCGGGGAACCGAAGGAGGTTCGCAGACCGGATTGGATGTGTAAAAATGATGACAGTATATGACGCGTTGGAAAAGCGGCATGTGATGCCGCGGGCATGGGATGACTGGGCGGACTACCGCAAACAGTGGAGCGACTGGATCATCCGCTACAGCAAACGGGATACGAGTATCCTGATTGTGGGGGCGGGCGTCTGCAATGACTACGACCTGGCGCATTTTTCGAAATTTTTCGGAAAGATCTATCTCTTTGATCTGGAGGAGGGGGCGATGCGGGAGGGCTTAAAGCGCGTCCCGGCGGCCCGCCGCAAAAAGATCAGGCTTTTGACGGGCGATTTTCTCGCTATCCGTCCGGAGCAGTATCAGGCGCTTTGCCAGCGGATACAGGGGGCAATCAACCGAAAGGGAAAGGGGATCGATCTCGGGGCGCTGGCGGAGTATGTGATGCCGGACGTGGAGGAGATGTACCGGTTTTCGCAAAAGCAGCGGAAGAAGCTGGTGCTTCCCTGGGCGGATTACGTGGCGGTTTCAGGTGTGCACAGCCAGATCAACCACATGCTGCCGTGGATCTGGGAGGCCTATATGCAGGCCATTGCGCAGCGGGAGGAGACGATTTTCCGGCGCATCGCTCAGGAGAACTGCAGGCTCATGGAGGAGATCAACGACAAACTGCTTGCGGCGGCAGGCCGGCGGCTGTTCGTCTCGGCGGAGAAATCCCGCGTGGGCGTGCCCGGGAGCGTGGAGGGGGCGCGGCAGGCGCTGGATGATCTGAAGCGGCGGGCGGACGGAAAAAATCTCCTGCTCACGGACCGGCACATATTCCCGTGGCCCTACGACCTCAGACAGGGCATGATCTACGAGATGGAGGCGCTCGTGGTCACGACGGACCCGGCGCAGAAATGAGGGAAGCGTACAGGCATCCCGGAATAAAAAACGAAAAAAGGAAGTGATAGAACAATGCTGAAAACATTAGGGGCACAGGTCAAGGAGTTTAAGGTGGCATCCATCGCTACGCCGCTGTGTATGATTTTGGAGGTTCTGATGGAGACGATCATTCCGTTTCTGATGGCATCCATTATCGATGACGGCGTGGATAAGGGCGACCTGCATCACATTTATATGGTGGGCTTCACGATGCTGGTGCTCGCGCTCATCGGCCTGCTTGGCGGACTTGGCGGCGGACATTTCGGCGCCAAGGCTTCGACGGGCTTCGCGCGCAATCTGCGGGAGGCGATGTTTGCGAACATCCAGACCTTTTCCTTTGCCAATATCGACAAATTTTCAACGGCGGGCCTTGTGACACGTCTGACCACGGATGTCACAAACCTGCAGAACGCATACCAGATGATTCTGCGCATGTGCATCCGGGCGCCCATCAGCATGATCTGTGCGATGGTGATGAGCTATATCATTTGCCCGCGGCTTGCAAACATCTATCTGATCGCAGTCATTCTCCTGGCAGCGCTGCTCACGATGCTTATGATGAGAACGCACCGCTATTTTTCACAGGTGTTTGAAAAGTATGATGATCTCAATGCCAGCGTGCAGGAAAATGTTGCGGGAATCCGTGTGGTGAAGGCATTTGTGCGGGAGGACTATGAGAAGGAGCGGTTTACGGCGGCCAGCAGCAACGTTTACCGCATGTTTGTGCGGGCGGAGAAGCTGATCTCCCTCAACGCGCCGCTCATGCAGTTTACGGTGTACAGCTGTATCCTCCTGATTTCGTGGCTGGGTGCCCGGATGGTTGTTTTGGAGGGTCTTAGCACGGGTGATCTCATGAGTATGCTGACCTACTGCATGAATATTTTGATGCATCTGATGATGCTGTCCATGGTGTTTGTTATGATTACGATGTCGGCGGCCAGCGGGCGGCGTGTGGCGGAGGTCATCAACGAGAAGAGCACCCTGACAAATCCCGCGAATCCGGATTTTGAGGTGTGCGACGGAAGCATCCGCTTTGACGGGGTCAGCTTTGATTACCACGGCAATCTGGAGCATCCGATTTTGAAGGATATCAATCTGGATATCCGTGCGGGGGAAACCATCGGCATCATCGGCAGTACGGGAAGCTCGAAGTCGAGCCTCGTAAACCTGATCAGCCGTCTCTATGACGTGACGGATGGCGCGGTGAGCGTGGGCGGCAAGGATGTCCGCACGTACGATCTGGATACGCTGCGCAATGAGGTTGCCGTTGTCCTGCAGAAAAACGTGCTTTTTTCCGGCACGATTTTAGAAAATCTGCGCTGGGGAAATGAGCAGGCCAGCGAGGAGCAGTGCAGGGAGGTCTGCCGCCTTGCCTGCGCGGATGAGTTTATCGTGCGCTTTCCCGACGGCTATGATACCTGTCTGGAGCAGGGCGGCAGCAATCTCTCCGGCGGGCAGAAGCAGCGGCTGTGTATTGCGCGGGCACTGTTAAAGCAGCCGAAAATACTGATTCTCGACGACAGCACAAGCGCGGTGGATACGGCGACCGACGCGAAGATTCGCCGTGCCTTTGCAGAACATATTCCCGACACGACAAAGCTTATCATTGCGCAGCGGATCTCGTCGGTACAGGGTGCCGACCGGATCATCGTGATGGAGGACGGGAAGATCCTTGGCTTTGATACACATGAGAGACTACTTGAAAGCAATGAAATTTACCGCGATATTTATGAATCCCAGACCCGGGGCGGCGGTGACTTTGACGAGAAGGCAGGTGAGAGCTGATGGCAGAAAGGGTAAGAGAATTTAAAGGAAATAAGGGGCCGCGGGGGCCGCGTCCGAAGCTGGAGCATCCGGGGCAGACCTTTCTTCGGATTATGCGCTATCTGATGAAGTATTATCCCCTGCATGTCGTGATTGTGATCATCGCTATTTTCGCAAGCGTGCTCTGCAACGTGCAGGGAACGTGGTTTACGAAGGATCTGATCGATGTGTATGTAAAGCCGCTGCTTCTGGCGCAGAGCAGGGATTTTAGCGGGCTTGTGCACGCGATTACACGGGTGGGCATTTTCTATCTTCTGGGCGTCCTGGCAGCGTTTGCGCAGCACCGGATCATGGTCTATGTGACCCAGGGAACGCTGATGCACATGCGCAACGAGATGTTTGTGCACATGGAGACGCTGCCCATTAAATACTTTGACGAGCATCCCCACGGCGACGTGATGAGCATGTATACGAACGACATTGACACCATGCGCCAGATGATCTCCCAGAGCATGCCGCAGTTTCTGAACAGTGCCATCACCATCGTCAGCGTGTTTGTGAGCATGGTGCTTTTGAGCATCCCGCTTACCCTTGTGACGCTTGTGATGGTGGCAATTGTCCTGTTTTCCACGAAAAAGGCGACGGGCCTAAGCGGACGCTATTTCGTGCAGCAGCAGCGGGATCTTGGAACGGTCAACGGCTATATCGAGGAGCTGATGGAGGGACAGAAGGTCGTCAAGGTGTTCTGTCATGAGGAGCAGGCACTTGCCCGGTTCCGGCAGCTGAACAATGAACTCTTTGAAAGCGCCTACAATGCAAACCAGTTCGTGAATATGTTAGGACCCATCAATGCACAGCTTGGAAATGTGAGCTATGTGCTCTGCGCGATGGTAGGCGGCGCGCTGGCCGTCTCGGGCAGATTTGGCTTTACCCTGGGCACATTGGCAAGCTTTCTGACCTTTAACAAGAGCTTTTACATGCCGATCAACCAGGTGAGCCAGCAGCTCAATTCGGTGGTGATGGCGCTTGCGGGCGCGGACCGTATTTTCCGGCTGCTGGATGAGGAGCCGGAGGCGGATGCGGGCTACGTCACGCTTGTCAATGCCAAAAGGGAAAACGGAAAGCTCGTGGAGAGCGGCACGCGAAGCGGGCTCTGGGCGTGGAAGCATGTGCATCAGGCCGACCAGAGCGTGGATTATGTGGAGCTGACCGGCGATGTTGTGTTCGATGATGTGGATTTTGGCTACACACCGGAAAAGCTCGTGCTGAGAAATGTGGATCTGTATGCGACACCGGGGCAGAAGATTGCCTTTGTTGGCTCTACCGGTGCGGGAAAGACGACGATCACGAATCTGATCAACCGCTTTTACGATATTCAGGACGGCAAGATCCGCTACGACGGCATCAATATCAACAAGATCAAAAAGGCGGATCTGCGCCATTCCCTCGGCATGGTTTTGCAGGATACCCACCTTTTTACCGGCACGGTGATGGAAAATATCCGCTACGGAAAGCTGGATGCGACGGACGAGGAGGTTATTGCCGCGGCAAAGCTGGCGAACGCGGACGGCTTTATAAGACATCTGCCCCAGGGGTATGATACGATGCTCACCGGTGACGGCGCGGCGCTGAGCCAGGGACAGCGCCAGCTTCTCGCTATTGCCCGGGCGGCGGTGGCCGATCCGCCGGCACTGATTCTGGATGAGGCTACCAGCTCTATCGACACGAGGACCGAGCGCATCGTGCAGGAGGGCATGGATCATCTGATGAAGGGGCGGACCACGTTTGTCATTGCGCACCGCCTTTCCACCGTGCGAAACAGTGATTGTATTATCGTTCTGGAGCAGGGGCGGATTATTGAGCGGGGTAATCATGAGCAGCTCATGGAGCAGAAGGGGAAATATTATCAGCTCTACACCGGCAGTGCGGGATAGGCTGCTTTTCACGGGTCAGGAATGCGCATTTACTGCGCAGGGTCTGCCCCAGCGAAGCGAGGGTAGTCCGTAAGCACATGATTCAGGTGTGAGGGGCGATTTTTGCGAAGCAAAACTCTGAATATTGCCCCGAATCGTTACTATGAGCGGCTTTTGAGCCGTGCATAGTAACCGGGATAGAGGTGCCACGGTGAAATGCAAAAAATATATATATTGTCTGATGCGTCATATATGTGTATAATAGTCCATAAACAGAGAAAATCAGAAGGTGCGGTCTCGCCTGGCGGGGGGCGCCGGCTGAGTGAAGAGGAGGACGAAGATGGTAGATTATTCACAGTTTGAGGCAAGTACAAAGTCGGGCATCCATGCGGACGTGGGCCGCATCCGACAGAAGGACGAAATCATAAACGGCGTGGTAAAAAAGCGGAGAAAGGATCATTTGATCTGTGCGGCCTGCGTGTGCCTGGCGGCGGCTTCGCTGCTGCTTAGCAAGATTCCTGCCGTGGTTTTCGGGCTTCTTGCGCTGTTCTTTCTGTGGAGGGGCAGCGGGAAGTTTTCGGATGAATATCTGAGGGAAATGTATGAGGAGGGGCTTTTAGTTCCGGGACTGGTCGTAAACACACAGCCCCTAACGATTCTGGCGATCGCGAATCTGGCCGCTGAGGACGGCGCCCCCATGAGAAGCGGCTGCTATCATCTGGAGGTAAAGGAGCTTGACGGGGCAAAAAAAGAGCTGTACGAAAAAATTCCCTGCTCCTGCTTTTTTAACTATGAGGGCGGGGAGTACCACTCCTCCTTCCAGCCCCATCCCCTCTTCTGGGGAACTGCCAACCGGCAGGAGATCGACGCGGCCTTAAGGCAGGTGGAGGAGGACAACCGGGAAAATTCCAGGGACGAGTGGGAAGTGCTAAAGGAGATTGCACAGAGGTTCCCGGAGCTTGGAAACGGCGACATGGTTTTGCTGGATGAGAATTACGTTCCCTTCGGGAAAAAGAACTACATGGACAGCGATTACCGGCCGCTTGACTGATATTTCGTATCTATGTTTCTCTTTCTTAGCGCTTGACACAAAAGAAATATGGGGCTAAACTGTGTTTTAGACAACGATATGATAAAGAAAAGAGGAATCGGACTATGGACAAGAAAAACATTGACTGGTCAAACCTGGGATTCGCGTATGAGGTAACGGATAAGCGCTATGTCGCCAACTTTAAGAACGGAGCCTGGGATGAGGGTGTGCTCACGGAGGACGCCACTGTTACGATTACCGAGTGTGCGGGGGTGCTGCAGTATGCACAGACCTGCTTCGAGGGACTTAAGGCATATACTACCGAGGACGGCAGGATTGTGTGCTTCCGCCCCGATTTAAACGCGGCGCGCATGAGGGATACGTGTGAGCGCCTGAAAATGCCGATTTTCCCCGAGGATCGCTTTGTGGAGGCAGTAAAAGAGGTGGTCCGCGCAAATGAGGCTTACGTGCCGCCCTACGGCTCCGGTGCAACGCTCTACATCCGTCCCTACATGTTCGGAAGCTCTGCCGTGATCGGCGTGAAGCCTGCGGACGAGTACCAGTTCCGTGTGTTCTGTACGCCGGTAGGCCCTTATTTCAAGGGCGGCGCAAAGCCGATCACGATCCGCGTCTGCGATTACGACCGGGCGGCGCCCCACGGAACCGGACACATCAAGGCGGGACTCAATTACGCCATGAGCCTTTACCAGATCGTGGATGCCCACGAGAAGGGCTTTGACGAGAATATGTATCTTGACGCGGCCACCAGAACCTATGTGGAGGAAACCGGAGGCGCGAACTTTATCTTTATCACAAAGGACGGCAGGTTCGTGACACCCAAGTCCGATAGCATTTTACCTTCCATCACCCGCCGCTCCCTCATGACGGTGGCAAAGCAGTATCTGGGCATGACGGTGGAGCACCGTCCGGTTCGCTTTGAGGAGCTTTCGGATTTTGCGGAGTGCGGCCTGTGCGGCACGGCGGCAGTCATCTCGCCGGTCGGCGCGATCGATGACCACGGCAAAAAAATCTGCTTCCCCAGCGGCACAGACGAGATGGGTCCTGTGACAAAGAAGCTGTATGATACACTGACCGGTATCCAGGTGGGACGCATCGATGCGCCGGAGGGCTGGATTGTGGAGATTTAAGCGGTTTCGCTTGACCCGCGCCATTTGCAGAGGCATCTTGTCTGTGACGGCTGAACGAGGGAGGATATATGGCGAAAAAGAAAAAGGATTCCATTGAATACCGCTATTACGAGATAGGTCAGGACGAGTGCGTCCTGGCCTTATTTGGTGAGAGCTGGATCCGGGATTACGGGCATGACGTGGACGGCTTTCATTTTCATAATCTCATGGAGGTTGGAGTCTGCCATGAGGGGCGGGGGGATATGAGCTACGAGGAGGGAAACGTGCCCTATGCGCCGGGGACGATCACGGTGATCCCGCGCAACCTTCCCCATGTCACCATCAGCGAGGCGGGAAAAAAGAGCTTTTGGGAATACATCTTTTTTGATCCGGCGATGGTGGCGCAGAGCATATATCCCGATGATAAGGTTTTTCGGCGGCAGCTTGTGTCCAGGCTGGAAAAAAAGCACCTGACGCTTTCAAAGGAGCGCTGTCCCCAGCTGTTTCAGATGATGAGCCTTCTGATCTATGAGATGGCCCACAAGCAAAAGCATTACAAGCGGGTGACGAAGGGGCTTGCGGAGGCGTTTCTGATGGAGCTCTACCGCCTGTGCGTGCAGGAAAAAAACGAGCGGTGGAATATCGAAATTTTCAAAAATGGGGGGGTTCAAATCAGGGAAGCCTTAGAGTATGTGGGCAAAAACTATATGGACGCGGCGCTGCGCATCGAAACCCTGGCAGGGCTTTGCGGCCTTTCGGAGACGCATTTTCGGCGGGTGTTCAAGGAGCAGACTCATATGACGCCCAGCGAGTATGTGAATCTGGTGCGCATTCAGCATGCCTGCGAGCTGATGCGCAAGAGCAGTATGGCCATGGACGAGGTGAGCGGCAGCGTGGGCTTTGAGTCCACCAGCTCCTTCACCCGCAATTTCAAAAAGCTTTTGAATATTACGCCCTACCAGTGGAAAAAGCATCCGGAGAACTACCAGAGCAAAATTTTGGAGTACAATGTCTCCGTCTTAAAGGGATGGTAAACCATGAGCCCGTCGGTGTGTCAATCAGTAATCTATACAAAACAGAGTGATCATTTTTGTGCAAGGTGCTAAATCGAACATGTTAGATGGTCGAATTTGCCTGTTTTTTGAAAGAAATCAAAAGCACAGGAAGCACCTTTTTTGTTACAATAAATTTGTACAAAAAAGACGTACAAAAACGTCAACAATTTAGGGAGGATATCTAAAATGAAGAAGAAACTTTTGGCAACTTTGATGGTTGCGGCTATGAGCGCTTCCTTATTGGCAGGATGCGGCAGCGGCAGTGATACGCCGGATGACAGCAATACGGACGCTCCGGCAGATGATGCAGGTGATGATGGAGCGGATGCGGATACGGACGCGGACGCGGACGCACCGGAGGGAGACGGCGGTTCGGAGTCAGCCAGCAACAAGCTGACCGTATGGTGCTGGGACCCTACCTTCAATATTTATGCGATGAACACGGCAGCAGAGTATTACAAGAAGGACCACCCCGATTTTGAGCTGGAGGTTGTTGAGACTCCCTGGGATGATTTACAGCCGATGATCACAAACGCGGCGGCTACCGGTGAGCTTAGCCAGCTTCCCGACATCCTTCTGATGCAGGATAACGCGTTCCAGAAAAATGCCATCAGCTACCCCGAGTTATTCGTAGACCTGACCGACTCCGGCATTGATTTTACACAGTTTGCAGGCGGTAAGCTTGGCTACTCCGTGGTAGGCGGCAAGAACATGGGCGTTCCCTTTGACAACGGTGCCGTTGTTGCATGCTATCGTACCGATATCTTAGAGGAGGCAGGCTACTCCATCGACGATCTGACCGATATCACCTGGTCACGCTTTGAGGAGATTTCCGCGGACGTACAGTCCAAGACCGGCTACTATCTGTTATCTACCCGTTCCGGTCAGACCGACCTGATCATGATGATGCTGCAGTCCGCAGGTGCTTCCCTGTTTGACGACGAGGGCAAGGCAAGCATCGCAGGCAACGAGGCGTTAAAGAAGATCGCTGAGGTATTTGTAAGCCTTGTTAAGAACAACGCAATGGTACTGACACAGGATAACTGGGATGAGTATGTGAAGTCCTTCAACTCCGGTTCCGCTGCAGGCGTTATCGACGGATGCTGGATCATGGGCTCCATCCAGACCGCAGAGGATCAGTCCGGCAAGTGGGCGCTCACAAATATGCCCTCTCTTGACGGCATAGACGGTGCGACCAACTACTCCAACAACGGCGGCTCCTCATGGGCTGTTACGACAAACTGCAAGAATCAGGAGCTGGCGATTGACTTCTTAAACAGCACCTTCTGCGGAAGCGTAGATTTTTACGGTGAGATTCTTTCTTCCTCAGGTGCGATCGCTACATGGGCACCTGCGGCAGATGCAGATGTGTACGGTGAGCCCTCCGAGTATTTCGGCGGCGATGCCGTATTCAGCAAGATTGTTGATTTTGCAACCAAGGCACCTTCCAACAACACCGGTGTTTACTATTACGAGGCGCGTGATGCCGTAGCAACTGCATTTACCAACATTGCAAACGGCGGCGACATCGACACGGAGCTTGCAAACGCACAGGCAACGGTTGAGGCGCAGTTACAGCAGTAAGCACAGATTAGCAGAATAAACAGGTGCGTGATAAGAGGGGACGGCAATGTCGTTGTCGTTCCCCTTTTTGACTCAAAAAATACGTGAATATACAGGAAGGAGTTGTGGAAATGGAGAAAGCAAAAGCGCGAAAGCTCTCCCAGAGCACCCGATATAACTTAACCGGCTGGGTATTTTTAGCTCCTGCGGCACTTTTGATCGCAGTCATGAGCTTTTATCCGATGATCCGCTGTCTGATCTATTCATTCCAGAAGGGCGCGACCTTTGCGAATATGACATGGGCGGGGCTGGAAAACTACAAGCGGATGTTTGGTGATACCGTATTTATGCAGGCGCTCAGAAATACATTTGTGTATTTTCTGATTCAGGTACCCATCATGCTGATTCTGGCACTGATTCTGGCAAGCCTGCTCAACAACAAGGATCTGAGGTTCAAAGGATTTTTCCGTACGGCGATTTTCCTACCCTGCGCGACGACCCTCGTATCCTACGCGATCATTTTCCGTTCCCTCTTTTCCACGGACGGATTTGTGAATACGATACTCCTTAACCTTGGCATTCTTGATACGCCCTACGCTTTTCTCACTAACACAACGAGTGCCCGGGCGATCATCATTCTGGCGTTAGTCTGGAGATGGACGGGATACAACATGGTATTCTATCTGTCCGGCCTGCAGAATATCGAGTACTCGGTCTACGAGGCGGCAAAGATTGACGGAGCCTCCCCGATGCAGTCCTTCTTCCACATCACGGTTCCGCTCTTAAAGCCTACGATTTTGCTGACAGCCATCATGTCAACCAACGGAACACTGCAGCTCTTCGACGAGTCCGTGAACCTGACACACGGCGGACCCGCAAATACATCCATCACGATGTCCCACTACATATATGATGCGACGTTCAAATATATGCCGAACTTCGGATATTCGTGTGCGATGTCCATGCTGATCCTCATATTGGTCGGAACACTGGCATTTATTCAGATGAAAGTAGGTGATAAGCGTGATTAGTTTACCGAAAAAAATTGCACAGTATGCGTTTTTAATTATTTTTGCTTTCTTTTCTATCTTTCCGCTGCTCTACATGGTAGTTGCGGCGACGAATAAGAGTATCGATGTCATCCGCGGAAAGATGCTGCCGGGCACCTATCTGATCGAAAACTATAAGGCGCTGGTGGGGCAGACAAAGCTGTGGTCGTCCATGGTAAATTCCTTTAAATATGCGATCCTTCTAACGCTCCTTAGCCTGGTCATCTGCTCCCTGGCGGGCTACGGCTTTGAGATTTACCATGACAGAGGCAAGGATGCGCTGATGAGTGTGATCCTGCTTGCGATGATGGTGCCCTTTGTGGCGACGATGATTCCCCTGTTTGGAATGATGGCAAAGTTCGGGCTGCTCAACTCCGTGGCAGGCTTCATGCTTCCCACGATTTCGACGCCGTTTTTGATCATGCTGTTTCGACAAAGTGCACGGTCGTTCCCGCACGATATCATTGAGGCGGCCCGCATCGACGGACTGGGCGAGTTCCAGATTTTCTTCCGGATGTTTTTCCCGACGATGCGCTCTACCTATGCGGCGGCGATGACCATCACGTTTATGAATGCATGGAACAACTATCTGTGGCCGAAGGTTATAATGAATGACCCGGATGCACAGACGATGCCGATGCTGGTTGCGAACCTGACCGCCGGCTATGTCACCGATTACGGTATGCTGATGCTTGCCGTACTGTTCTGTACCTTGCCAACTGTTGTTATTTTCTTCTGCTTACAGAAGAGCTTTGCAGAGGGTATTACCGGTGCAGTGAAGTAAAGTTATGTTTTCTGGGCGGGAGAGGAGTTCCCTTTCCCGCTTGTTTTTTATCATAGGAGATTGACAGATATGATCACATTAGACCAGAATTTATTGAAGGATCCGAGGATTTTCCAGCAGAACCGTCTGCCTCACCACGCCGATTTTGTGGCGTATGCGTCCCGTGCCGAGGCAGTGAAGGGGGCGGAAAGCTCCCTGCGCATGTCGTTAAACGGCATCTGGAAATTTGCGTATGCCGTCAATCCGGACAGTGCCGCAGCAGGCTTTGAGCAGCCGGATTTCGACTGCCGCTCCTGGGCACAGATACGTGTTCCGGCACACATTCAGATGGAGGGCTACGATATCCCACAGTATGCGAATGTGCAGTTTCCCTGGGAGGGGCGGGAGGAATTAAAGGACGGCGAGGTGCCCTGGGAATTTAATCCGGTGGCAAGCTATGTCAAGTATTTTGAGCTGCCCGCAGGCTGGAGGGGCAGCAGGGTTCACATTTCGTTCGAGGGTGTGGAGAGTGCCTTCGGCCTCTGGCTCAACGGCAGCTACGTGGGCTATGCGGAGGACAGCTTTGACCCGTCCGAGTTTGATCTGACACCCTACCTCGTGGAGGGGGAAAACAAGCTGGCGGTGCAGGTGTTCAAATGGTGCTCGGGAAGCTGGTGTGAGGATCAGGACTTTTTCCGGTTCTCCGGTATTTACCGGGATGTGTATCTCTACCGTGTGCCCCGTGCGGGACTGTTTGACTACAGGGTGGATGCCGCGGTGGATGAAAGCTACACGAAGGGGACGCTGCGGGTGGAGCTTTCCGGTATCGGTGAGGGAAGCGTGGAGGCTGAGCTTGTTGGCTTTGGCCTGAAGCTCGAGGCGCAGGCGGCACTCGCAAAACAGTCGGAGGTTTCATTTCCGCAGCAGGATGTGCGGCTTTGGAGCGCGGAGGAGCCGAACCTGTACGACCTGATGCTGACCGTAAAGGATGAAAACGGGACGGTGACGGAGGTGATCTGTCAGAAAATCGGCTTTCGGCGCTTTGAGATGATCGACCATATTATGTGCTTAAACGGAAAGCGCATCGTGTTTAAGGGTGTGAACCGCCATGAGTTTTCAAGCAGCCGCGGGCGTGCCATCGGCTATGAGGAGGCGCTGACCGATGTTGTCACGATGAAGCAGAACAACATCAATGCCATCCGTACCTGCCATTATCCGGACGGCGCTCCGCTCTACGGGCTGTGCGATGAATACGGGATTTATCTGATGGCGGAGACGAATCTGGAGTCCCACGGTACCTGGGATGAGATCTTCCGGGGCGTCAAGCCCGAATCCGGGGCGCTGCCGGGGGATAAGGAGGAGTGGGAGCCGGCGATGCTTGACCGCGCGCTGGCAAACTATGAGCGCAACAAAAACCATCCGTCCGTGCTCATCTGGTCCTGCGGAAATGAGTCCTACGGCGGCAGCGTGATTTTCCATATGTCGGAGCAGTTCCGCAGGCTCGACCCGGGCAGGCTGGTTCACTATGAGGGAATCAGCCAGGACCGCCGCTACAATGATACGAGTGATATGGAATCGCAGATGTACACGAGTGTGGAGCAGATTTCGGATTTTCTGAAGGAGCACCGTGACAAGCCCTTTGTGTGCTGTGAGTACACCCATGCTATGGGAAATTCCTGCGGCGCGATGCACAAGTACACGGATCTGACCGACACGGAGCCCCTGTATCAGGGTGGATTTATCTGGGATTACATCGATCAGTCCATTGACAAAAAGAACCGCTATGGGGAGACGTTCCAGGCATACGGCGGCGACTTTGGCGACCGTCCGGCGGATTATAATTTCAGCGGCAATGGTATCGTCTACGGCGGCGACCGAAAGCCCTCGCCGAAAATGCAGGAGGTCAAATTTAATTACCAGAATATCAGCATCGATATTAAGCCCGGCACGATGATCGTGAAAAACAAGCATCTGTTTTTGAATACCGACGCGTTTGACTGCGTGATCCGTGTGGAAAAGGAGGGGCATTTTGTCAGTGAATGCCGCGAATGCTACGGGGTAGAGCCTCTGGGCGAGGGCATATTTGAGCTTCCCGAACGGCTTCCCAGCGAGCCGGGAGAGTATACCGTCACAGTTTCCTTCGTGCTGCGGGAGGATACCGCCTGGGGAAAGAAGGGCCATGAGGTGGCATTCGGCCAGTCCGTTTACTGGGTGGACGGCCGGGAGGAGTGCCGCACCGGAAAGCTGCGCGTGATCCACGGCAATTTTGATATCGGCGTTGCGGGAGATGATTTCAGGGTGCTCTTTTCACGGCTGGAGGGGGGACTGGTGTCCTACCAGTATGGCGGAAAGGAGCTGATCGAGGGGATCCCCAGACCGAATTTCTGGCGTGCACCTACCGACAATGACAAGGGAAATCTGATGCCTTACCGCTATGCGCAGTGGAAGGCGGCGAGCATGTACCTGACCCACCGGCATATGGATGCCACGGGCAGCAGCGGCTTTGATATGGAGGAGACGCAGGGAAGCGTAAGCCTCACGTTCCACTATGACCTGCCTACTGTTCCCCCGGCAAAATGCGATCTGAAGCATACCGTATTCGGGGACGGAACGGTGAAAACGACTCTGAGCTACGACGCAGTGGAAGCGCTTGGCGATCTGCCGGAGTTCGGTGTTATGCTAAAGCTCGATGCGGATTATGAGAATCTGGAGTGGTACGGCAACGGCCCGGCAGAGACGTACGCGGACCGCAAAAAGGGCGCGAAGCTTGGTATTTACAAAAATAAGGTTGCCGATAACATGGCAGCTTACCTTGTCCCCCAGGAGTGCGGAAACAAGACGGACGTGCGCTGGGCGAAGGTGACGGATGGCCGGGGCAGGGGAATGCTCTTCTGCGGCGAAAGCATGAATTTCTCCGCGCTTCCCTACACGCCCCACGAGCTGGAAAACGCGGCGCATCCCTACGAGCTTCCGCCGGTGCACTACACGGTCATCCGCGCGTCAGCGGGGCAGATGGGTGTCTCCGGGGACGACAGCTGGGGCGCAAAGACGCATCCGGAGTATCTGCTTGAGGCGAAGGGCCGTATGGAATTCAGCTTTGAGATGAAAGGGATTTGATGCTTTACATCACGGACAAAGGTGTAAAGCCCTGCTCAGACGGCAGGGCTTTACGCCTTTTTTATGATATCCAAAACTTTACAATGGCAGATAAATCATGTAAACTATGGTGAAAGACAGGAGGAAGAAACAGATGCTATCAAAAAGTATTACAGATGCAATGAAGACAAACTCGGTCATCCGCGCAATGTTCAACGAGGGCAAGGAGATGGCGGAAAAGATCGGGGCGGAGAATGTATACGATTTTTCCCTGGGTAATCCGGCGACGCCCGCGCCCGCAAAGGTGAACGAGGCGATTAAGGCCGCGGTGGACGGGCTGGATTCCATGGAGCTTCACGGCTACATGTCCAATTCCGGCTACCCGGACGTGCGTCAGGCAGTGGCGGACAGCTTAAATAAGCGCTTCGGCACCGATTTTGATTTTCACAATATTATCATGACGGTGGGCGCGGCCGGCGGGCTGAACATCGTACTGAAGGCTCTGCTTGATCCCGGCGACGAGGTGATTGCGTTTGCGCCGTATTTCGGAGAGTACAGGGGCTATGCGGCAAATTTCGGCGGAAGTATCGTGGAGGTTGCGCCAAACCTTGCTGATTTCCAGCCGGATCTTATTGATTTTGAGAAAAAGATCACGGAAAAGACAAAGGCGGCTATTATCAACACGCCCAACAACCCCACCGGCGTGATCTACAGCGACGCGACGATGCAGAAGATCGGCGAAATTCTTTCCGAAAAAGAGAAGGAGTACGGGCATGAGATTTACCTGATTTCCGACGAGCCTTACCGCGAGCTGGTGTACGACGGGGCACCGGTGCGTTTCCTGACCGGATTTTATCACAATACGATTGTCGGCTATTCCTTCAGCAAGTCCCTTTCCCTTCCGGGGGAACGCATCGGCTATGTGGTCGTTCCAAACGAGGTAAGGGATGCCGACGACGTGCTGACGGGCATTGAGATCGCAAACCGCCAGCTCGGCTTCGTCAATGCGCCCTCCCTCATGCAGAAGGCGGTGGCGCAGTGTCTGGACGAGGAGACGGACGTGGCCTATTATGATAAGAACCGTGAGCTTTTATACGGAAAGCTTACCGAAATGGGCTTTACCTGTATAAAGCCCCAGGGGGCATTTTACCTGTGGGTGAAGTCCCCGGTTCCCGACGAGGAGGAGTTTGTGCAGGCGGCGAAAAAATACCACATTCTGTTTGTCAAGGGAAGTGCCTTCGCCTGCCCCGGCTATGTGCGCATCGCCTACTGCGTGTCCGCTGAGAAGATTGAAAAATCGCTGCCCGCGTTTGAAAAGCTTGCGGCGGATTTCGAATTATGATACGGAAAGCACAGAAACGTGCTCTGTTAGCGCGGCAGGGAGCTGGTCTGCATGCGCCGGGAAGGAGCGCTACGAGATGAAGGAGAAGCTTATGGGAAGCTGGGAAAACAATGTGCGCCGCGTTATACCTTATACGCCGGGCGAGCAGCCGGACGAGCCGGATATGATCAAATTGAACACAAACGAAAATCCGTATCCCCCCGCGCCGGGGGTGCTTGAAGTGATGCACAGCTTTGACGCAGAGCTTTTGCGGCTTTATCCCGACCCGACAGCGGGGGAGCTGGTGGAGGCGATCGCGGCGTGCTACGGCCGGAAGCCCGCCGAGGTGTTTGTGGGTGTCGGGAGTGACGATGTGCTGGCGATGTGCTACCTCACCTTTTTTAACTCCGGAAAACCGATTTTGTTTCCGGATATCACCTATTCCTTTTATGATGTGTGGGCGAATCTGTTCGGCATTCCCTTCGAGGATCAGCCCCTGGACGAAAACCTGTGCATCCGCAGGGAGGATTATTATAAGGAAAACGGGGGCGTGGTCTTCCCGAACCCGAACGCGCCAACGGGTGTGCTGCTGCCGCTGGGGGATGTGGAGGATATCATACGCCACAATCCCGATGTGATATGCATCGTAGATGAGGCATATATTGATTTCGGGGGGATAAGCGCGCTGCCCCTCATCGACAAATACGACAACGTGCTGGTGGTGCGGACCTTTTCAAAATCCCGCTCCATGGCGGGGGCGCGCATCGGCTATGCCTTTGGCAATGAACGCCTGATCCGGTATTTGAACGACGTGAAATTTTCGTTTAATTCCTACACGATGGATCAGTGGGTGCTTCGCTGCGGTGCTGCGGCGGTCAGGGACGATGCCTATTTTCGGGAGACACTGGAAAAGATTATGGCGACAAGGGCGTGGGTGAAGGCTGAATTGGAGGCGCTCGGCTTTACGATGCCGGACTCGAAGAGCAATTTTTTGTTCATCAGCCACAGCCTTGTGCCGGCAAGGGAGCTGTTTGCGGCGCTGCGCGAAAAGCATATTTACGTGCGCTATTTTGACAAGCCGCGCATCGACAACATGCTGCGTGTGACGATTGGAACCGATGAGCAGATGCGGCGGTTTCTTACATGTTTGAAGGAGTATCTATGTTAAAAAAGTATGCCTGGATTTTTTTTGTTTCAATGGTGCCGCTCATTGAGCTGAGAGGCGCGATCCCGATCTCGCAGGGTCTTGGCCTGCCGATTATGACGAGCTACGTCATCTGTATTATCGGAAATATGCTGCCGGTGCCCTTTATCTTTTTCTTTGCGCGCAAGGTGCTGGAGTGGGGCGCGGACAAACCGCTCATCGGGCCGTTTTTCAACTGGTGCCTGACGAAGGGCGAGCACGGCGGAAGGAAGCTGCAGGCAAAAGCGGGAAGGGGGCTGTTCGTGGCGCTTCTGCTCTTTGTCGGAATCCCGTTGCCCGGAACCGGGGCGTGGACGGGAACCCTTGCGGCGAGCATCCTGGACATGGATTTCAAGTCCAGCGTGCTGGCGGTGATGCTCGGCGTGCTGCTGGCCGGTGTGATCATGATGGTCGGGAGCATCGGGGTGTTTGGGGTGTTGTTTTAAACCGGCATATACCGTATGGAAGCAATGGGAATTGGTTGTGCCAATGGAGAAGCGTGCCATGTGCCGGTGGGAACCGCCCGCCAAAGGAGCCGTGCTGACCGTGGCAGCCTGAATGCCTGGTGGAGGGAACGGGTAATCCCGACAAGTCCGGGACTTGCATTTTTATTGCAAAAGCGGTATGATAGCAAAGACAGAAAATCTGATGATTTAACCCTGACTGCGACGATGCAATCGAAAACGCCAGTCAGGGTTTTTGCAAGTTCAGAGGTTTAAAAATTCATAAATGTACATATCAGGAGAGATGACATGAAGTATCATGAGATGATGGAGCTGGGTGGGGAGCTGGATGCGCAGTTTGAAAGGCTGGTGAGAAACTGCAGGATTTCCGGTGCCATTGACCAGGGGTTGTATCAGAAATATGACGTAAAGCGGGGTCTGCGCGACTCCGGCGGCAAGGGTGTCCTGACCGGACTCACGGAGATTTCCGATGTGCTGGCGACGCGGCAGGACGAGAACGGCGACAGCTATCCCATCGACGGGGAGCTGTACTTTCGGGGAATCAATGTCACAGACCTCATTGCCGGAAATGCGAAGCAGCGGTTTATGTTTGAGGAAGCGACCTATCTGCTGCTGTTTGGAAGGCTGCCGGGGGAGGAGGAGCTTGCGAGCTTCGTCCGGATTCTCGGGAGTCTGCGGGAGCTCTCCAGCGAGTTTGTGCGGGACGTCATCATGAAGGAGCCGCCCGCAAATTTGATGAATGCCCTGCAGAAGTGTATCGTGCTGCTCTATTCCTACGATTCCGATCCGGACAACATCGCCGTTGACAACGTGCTGCGCCAGTCGCTGCAGCTTATCGCGAAGATGCCGCTGATGGCGGTTTATTCCTATTATGCGTACCGGCATTTCCGGCTGGAGAAGACCCTGCTGGTGCGTCCGCCGAAAAAGGAGCTCTCCACCGCCGAAAATATTTTATATATGCTGCGCAAGGACGGCAGCTATACGGATCTGGAGGCGCGGGTGCTGGATGTGGCGCTGGTGCTGCACGCGGAGCACGGCGGCGGCAATAACTCCACGTTTACCAATCATGTTGTGACCTCCTCCGGCACGGACACCTACTCGGCGGTGGCGGCATCCATGTCGTCGTTAAAGGGGCCGCGGCACGGCGGCGCGAATTTGAAGGTCATGCAGATGTTTGAGGATTTGCGGGCGAACTGCCCGAACACGGCGGACGAGACGGCGCTGGAGCATTATCTGACTGCGGTGCTGGAGGGGCAGGCGTTTGACGGCGCAGGCCTGATCTACGGTATGGGACATGCCGTTTACACCGATTCCGATCCCCGTGAGGTGATGCTGAAAAAATATGCGCGGCTTTTGTCGGAGGCAAAGGGCATGGAGCGGGAGTTTGCACTTTACGACCGGGTGGAGCGTATTTCCGCGGGGCTGATCACGAAGCGAAGAAAGCTCTTCAAGCCAATCTGCGCCAATGTGGATTTTTACAGCGGCCTTGTGTATACGATGCTCGGCATTCCAATGGAGCTGTTCACGCCGATCTTTGCGATCTCACGTATTTCGGGCTGGAGCGCCCATCGGCTGGAGGAGCTGGTGAACAACGGAAAGATCATCCGTCCCGCGTATCGCTATGTGGGAGAGCACCGGCCGTATACGTGTGTGGAGGAGCGTTAGTGTACGATCTCATAGAGATCGGGCAGTCCGGACATGAAAAGCCTGAAAAATAATAGAAAATCCATACTATAACAGTATAAAACAGTTGACAACAGTTATATACTGTTATATACTGTTATACAGATGGAGGAACAAATATGCATATTATCATCAATCATTCATCCATGGTGCCCATATACGAGCAAATCGTGGATCAGATCAAGACGTTGATCATTAACCATGAGCTGGAAGCGGATACCTGCCTGCCTTCTGTGCGCGCGCTCTCGGTTGAGCTGAAAATCAGTGCGCTGACCGTAAAAAAAGCTTACGATAATCTGGAGGCAGCGGGCTTCACTGTCACGGTGCACGGCAAGGGAACCTTTGTTGCAGCGTCGAACCAGCAGTTTTTGAAGGAAGAACAGAAAAAAGAGGTGGAGCGGGCTCTGGAGACTGCTATTGAGAAAGGAAAAAGGTGCGGTCTTTCGGGTGCGGAAATCCGGGAGCTGTTCGATCTCATAATGGAGGATGTAACATGCTAAAAATTGATCATTTAACGAAAACCTACGGTGATTTCAGGCTGGATGTGAGTATGGAGGTAAAACCCGGCTTTGTCACAGGGCTTGTGGGGCGAAATGGCTCGGGGAAGAGCACGACGTTCAAATCGATTCTCGGTCTTGTCTGTCCGGAGGGCGGCAATGTTCAGGTGCTTGGAACAGACGGCAAAAGGCTTTCCGCCGCGGAGCTGGAGCAGATAGGTACCGTTCTCGCGGATGTGGGCTTCAGTGAGATGCTGACTGTCAGGGACATTAACCGTATTTTGCAGTCGATCTACGAGAAGCACGACGGGGCATCTTTTCTGGAGCGGTGTGCGTGCTTTTCCCTGCCTGAAAACAAGAAGCTAAAGGATTTTTCCAGCGGCATGCGGGCAAAGCTCAAGCTGCTGATTGCTGTCAGCCACGGCGCAAAGCTGCTCGTGCTCGATGAGCCGACGCTGGGCCTGGACGTTGCCATGCGCGAGAGTATGCTGGATCTTTTGCGCGGTTACATGCTGGAGGAGGAGGGGCGCTCCATTTTAATCAGCTCCCACATCGCGACAGATCTAGAGGGGCTGTGCGATGATATTTATCTGATCAACGACGGCAGGATTCTGCTTCACGAGGAGACGGATGTGCTGCTCTCATCCTACGCTGTGATCAAGCCGGATGCCGCCCAGTACGAGCAAATAGACAAAAAATATATTTTGCAGACGAAACAGGAGCCCTACGGCTTCAGCTGTCTGACAAATCAGAGACAGTTTTACGCGGAAAATTATCCGAAGCTTGTGATCGAGCAGGGCGGGATCGACGATTTGATCTTATATATGATTGGAGGGAATGTGTGATGCGTGGATTGTTGAAAAAAGATTTCTGTTTATTAAAGACACAGCGGAATTTTCTGCTGCTGATCGTTGTCATGACATGCTTTATTGGTTATAATAGCTCCGATGGGAACTTTGCCGTGCCTTATCTGACCTTTTTGAGCAGCTTCCTTCTGCTCTCCTCCTTTAATTATGACGATAACGGAGGATGTATTTCCTTTCTCCTGACACTGCCTGTGAGCCGCAGCGGATATGTGCGGGAAAAATATATTTTTGGAATGTGTTTAACAACAAGCGGATGGGTGATTGGTCTGCTGATTGATACGGGAATGTCCCTTGTGCGGGGGAAGCAGCTGCCGGCGCTCGGGAGTTCAGTCGCAATCCTGATGGGGTTTTTTGTTTTCATTTCCGTGCTCATACCGGTCATTTTCCGCTACGGGGTGGATCGCGGGCGGATCGTCATCTGTTTCGTCATTGTGATGATCGTGGGTGTGTTCTACTTTGGCGACAAGCTTCTGGCAGGGATGGATGTGGAAACGGTGCTGAGCAGACTGTTTGCAGGCAGAAGGGCGTTTTTGCTGGCGTGTGAGATGGCGGTCACACTCGCCGTCTGCGCGGCTTCCTATGGGATTTCCGTACAGATTTTAAAGCGAAAGGAGTTTTAGGAGGGGACCGATATGAAAAGACTGCTTGTTTACCGGATGAAGGGTGAAAAACGAAAACAGCTGAAGCGCATCTGCGGGGAGCTTGGGATTGAGCCTGTGCTGGTTTCCCCGGCAGAGTACGGGGAAGCCGTCGGGGCGCTGGCTGGTTTTCCCGGTATGAAAAAGCAGGGGCTTGTGTCCCGTGGTGCCGGTGTCGCCGGGGAGATGCTCGTATTCTGCGGGCTGGATGACGGAGCGCTGGACGAATTTCTGGACACCTGCAGGCGTGAGGCTTTGGAGCCGACCGCCTGCAAGGCGGTTCTCACGCCGCACAATGCGTTGTGGAGCAGTGAAAGGCTCTACGCAGAGCTGGTGCGGGAGCAGCAGGGGCTTTGACCGTTACTTTTCACGGGGCAGGAATGCGCATTTACTGCGCAGTCCGTAAGAACA
>CAJUSH010000023.1 GCA_910589045.1 uncultured Eubacterium sp. | reverse complement strand
GATGTTCCAAATGAAGAATCCCCCTGTCCGGCTTCTGCCGTTCTTTATCCTCACAGAGAACAACGACCTTGCCGCGGAATATGAATACCGGAATGAGGGTGTGAATGACTATATCACCGCCCCGGTTATTATTAAATATCCATTCTGGCAGATGGCTAGTTTTTTCGTGACATTCCTGCCGCGGCATGTTACAATAGTAGTGAAAATACTAACATGTCAGTTTTGTGAGGAGGTACAAAGGAATGCGGGGTAATGTAATTGTGGGGCAGTCTGGCGGGCCGACCTCGGTCA
Source organism: uncultured Eubacterium sp. (assembly GCA_910589045.1). Lineage (GTDB taxonomy): Bacteria > Bacillota > Clostridia > Lachnospirales > Lachnospiraceae > W0P33-017. Next base: position 50,546 of record CAJUSH010000023.1, on the reverse strand, counting down.
TCAATTCGAGTCTTGTTGGGGTGTACAAGACTGCGAGGGACCGGGGCGCCGGAAAGGTGTACGGTATGCTGCACGGAATCAAGGGGCTTTTGGATCGGCAATATGTGGATTTGTCGGAGCATATCAAGTCGGATCTGGATATTGACCTGCTAAAGCGCACACCGTCGTCCTTCCTCGGCTCCTGCCGCTACAAGCTGCCGGAGATTAAGGGGAACACACAGGTGTACGACCAGATTTTTGAGATTTTGGAGGAGCTTGGGATCGAGGCGTTTTTCTACATCGGCGGGAATGATTCTATGGATACGATTAAAAAGCTGTCCGACTACGCGATTTTGTGCAGCAGCGAGATCAAGTTCATGGGCGTTCCGAAAACGATCGACAATGACCTTGCAATGACCGACCACACGCCGGGCTACGGCAGCGCCGCAAAGTATATTGCGGCGGTTACAAAGGAGATCATACGGGACAGCCTGGTTTATGACTATCCCACGATTTCTATTGTGGAGATCATGGGACGCAATGCCGGGTGGCTGACTGCTGCGAGCGCACTGGCGGCAGGGGAGGACTGTGAGGGCGTGGATATGATCTGCCTGCCGGAGGTTCCTTTTGATATCGATCTGTTTATGAGCAGGATCAAGGAGCTTTGCGAGAAGAAAAGCTCCATCGTGGTCGCTGTCTCCGAGGGTATCAAGGTGGCGGATGGGCGCTATGTGTTTGAGCTGAAGGATCATGTGGAGTTTGTGGATGCTTTCGGGCATAAGCAGCTTCAGGGCACGGCACGTTTCCTGGCGGACAAGATCGGCGCAGAGCTGGGTGTGAAAACCAGGGCGATCGAGCTGTCTACGCTGCAGCGCTGTGCGGCGCACATGACCTCGCGTGTGGATATCACCGAGGCATTTCAGGTGGGCGGTGCGGCAGTTAAGGCTGCCTTTGAGGGTGAGACCGGAAAGGTGATTGCTCTGGATCGTGTTTCCGAGGATCCTTATATCTGTACAACAAGCTGTCAGGACGTACATAAAATTGCCAATATTGAGAAGAAGGTTCCTCTGGAGTGGATTACTGAGGACGGAACACATGTGACTGACGAGCTGATTCACTACATCAGACCGCTTATTCAGGCGGAGCTTTCACCGATGATGGTGGACGGACTGCCGCGGCATCTGCGGGTGGACTTATAAAAATCATGTCCGAACTGTTATCTGAAGCATGTTCTCCCGCAGCCCCGCAGTACATGCGCGGCTCCGGTGTAAAAAATAACAATGCGCATTCCTGAGCCGTGGAAAGTAACGAAAACTATTGCATTTCTTTTGTCGTATTGGTAAAATATGGTTAAATATAATCTTTTTTGAACGAAACGCAATGTGATAAGGGAGGGCGGCATATGGATACGATGAGCATTCGGATGCAGAGAGACCGCATTCAAAACGAGACAGAAAAAAAACAGCAGTTTTCGGTGACAGGCGCAAAGCGCCAGGAGGATACCGACAAAAGGGCGTCGGAAAACGGGATGATCCGGACGGTGGAGCAGAACCAGAAGAAAAACCCGGATTTCCTCGCGGAGCGCCAGACTTCGGATGGCAGAGAGGAGCTGCGGATCAAATCCAGGGCTCTGCAGGCGAGTGAGCGCAAGGAGCAGCAGATGGAGCGCGCGGAATATGAGCGCAGCCAGGGACTCGCCCGTTCCAATCAGCTGAATCAGCGTGCGGCAGACGTGCAGAAGGAGCGGGGACAGCTCAATGATATAGCGGAAGATGAGATTTCTGCCGGACAGCGCGAAAGCCTGCAGGCAGATACGGAGCGGCGCATGAATCAGATCAATGAGGAGCGTCGGGAGGCAGCCCGTGTGAACGAGGCAAATACTGCCCGGGTGCGCGAGGAGCGCAGTAAGCTCTGGGCACCGCCCACCGCGCAGCAGAAGATCGACCAGGCGATGGAGGCACGGAAAAAGGAGCAGTCCGTACAGCAGGCGGCCCGCAGCAAGGAGGCGCAGCAGACGGATCGCCAGCAGCGCATGAAGGATCAGGTAACCCGCATGGTTGACAATATGCGGATCACCTCGGATGACGCGAAGGGCATCCAGTACAGCAGTGCTATGTAATGTCAAACGCAGGAAATCCGAAATGGTTTTGGGAGGAATCAATGAAAGCCGTTCGGAATAAAAGCTTTATAATGAATAGCGATCAGAAGTGCGAAGCCGGAGGGCTTCGCACTTTTAAATTACCGCACGCGTTGTAGACAAGGTCTAATAAAACCATATATAAAAATTTATATAAATATTTATATGAAAAAATCGGCGAAAAAAGGCCGGAAAGTGTATTTTCCTTCAAAAATCAGATATTTTATGTTCACTTTTACTAAAACAGCATAAAAATAAATGTGAAATTCGTCGAATTTTATTTTTTAACTAAAAAAATATTGAAAAATTTATATAGATATTTATAATAGGAGTCACAAGCAAGCAGTCAATCGGCTGCATAATTTCCAAATGTCAAAGGAGGACTATGTATGAAAAAGAAAATTTTAGCAGCTTGTTTAAGCGCAGCTATGGTTGCAACCATGCTGGCCGGCTGTGGCAGCCAGTCAGCAGACGAGCCGGCAGATGACAAGCAGGAAGCCCCTGCGGATGAGCCGGCAGACGAGCCCGCGGATGAGCCGGCAGACGAGCCTGCGGATGAACCGGCAGACGAGCCCGCAGACGATGCGGCATCCGGTGAGCTTCTTCCGGGCGGCGGCAGCAATATTCTTTACTGTATCACACCTTCTACATCAAACGTTTACTTCAAGACCGTACAGGATATCGCTACCGAAAAGGGAACCGAGCTTGGCTACGAAGTAAAGTGTTTCTCACATGACGACGACGCAGCGACCCAGCTGGAGATGTTCGAGGCAGCTATTGCAGACGGCGCGGCAGCGATCATCTGCGACAATGCCGGCGCGGACGCTTCCATCGAGGCGATTCAGAAGGCATATGACGCAGGAATCCCGACCTTCTTAGTAGACCGTGAGATCAACCAGTCCGGCCTTGCGGTTGCACAGCTTGTAGCAGACAATGCACAGGGTGCGGCAGCTATCGCAGAGGCATGGGTTGAGGCAATGGGTTATGAAGGAAAATATGCGGAGCTCCTTGGTCTTGAGTCCGATACAAACTGTCAGGTTCGTTCCGAAAATTTCCACTCTGTCATCGACGAGTATCCGGATATGGAGATGGTAGCACAGCAGTCCGCAAACTGGGATCAGACACAGGGCTATGAGAAGGCTGAGGCGATCTTGCAGTCCAATCCCGAGATTACCGGTATCATCTGCGGTAACGACACCATGGCATGCGGCGCGGTTCAGGCTTGTATCGATGCAGGACGCGACGATGTAAAGATCATCGGCGTTGACGGCTCGGACGATGCTGCAAATTACATAAAGTCAGGCAACATGGTTGGTACGGCGCTGCAGCAGATCGCACTCATCACACAGATGGCGGTTGAGCAGGCAGACGCTTACTTAAAGGGCACGCCTCCCGAGAAGGAGAAGCAGCTGGTTCCCTGTGTGGCGATCACGGCCGACAATGTAGATAAGTTAGCTTCATTTGTTTATACGGAGTAATGAAAAGTCAATAGAATTTATCAGGAGGGGCGGTGCAAGGCAGCGCCCCTTCGCAGTCAAATAGGAGAAGGAATATGAAGAAAAAACTGGTTCTTATCATTACAGCATGTATGGTGGCAGTGAGCGTAAGTGCGTGCGGCATTGTCACGGTGGTTCCGATTGGCCAGGAGGGTTCTTTCACAGGGCAGGAGGAATTTGATTCCAGCGCACAGTCCAGCAGCGACTGGGCCTCCGTGGTAGATGAGGTAAAGGCGAACGCGGTGGATGCGGCCGGGGCACTCGGCGGGGATCTGGGCGGCGGCACGGCGGTGAGCGGCACGGCAAAGATCACGGAGTTTAACACGGACACGCCCAAATATTATTTGCTGGTTGAAGTGGACGGGTATGACGGCGAGGTTCAGATCCAGGCCGGCGGTGTCTATTCCGGCACGGCGCTTCGGGATACCCAGAGCTTAAAGGGATTTCAGGATTTTACCAATCAGACCGAGTGGTCCCAGTATGCAAAGGCGCTGAACCAGGAGGTGGACGCACAGGTCATAGCACCCCTTGCGCTGGACGAGAGTGCGGCAGGCAAGACGGCTACCTTCGTGGGAGCGGCGACGGCGAGCGGCGGCAAGATTGTGATCACGCCGGTAGAGCTGACAATCGAGTAAAAGGAGGAGCATTATGTTTGATAAACCGGATGTTGTTCTCCACTGTGAAAAAATTGACAAAATATATCCCGGTACAAAAGCGCTGGACGGTGTCTCCTTCGACCTGCTAAGAGGAAAGGTGAACGTGCTCATCGGCGAGAACGGTGCCGGAAAGTCCACGCTGATGAAGATGATCGCGGGCATCGAGCAGCCCTCGAACGGCAAGATGTACATGGGCGGTGAGGAGGTTTATTTTAAGGATACGACGGCCGCCAGGGAAAAGGGAATCGGCATCATTCATCAGGAGCTGAGTCTTTTTCCGAATCTGACGGTGTACCAGAACATCTATATGAACCATGAGCATAAAAAAGGACTGTTTCTTGATGATAAGGCTCATGTGGAGGGCGCGAAAAATATTTTAAAGCGTCTGGAGCATGAGATTGACCCCGATACACTGGTGGGGGATCTGCGTGTCGGGCAGCAGCAGATGGTGGAAATCGCGCGAAATCTCATCCAGGACGATTTGAAGGTGCTCATCATGGATGAGCCGACCTCCTCGCTCTCGGCGGCGGAGGTGAAGGTGCTTTTTAAGATTATGCGGGAGCTGATGGCCGACGGCATTTCTATCGTATACATTTCCCACCGTCTGGAGGAGATCATGGAGATTGGGGATCATGTGACGATCCTGCGGGACGGAAAATACGTGGCGGACGCGGACGTAAAGGACATTGAGCTGAGCTGGATCGTGGAAAATATGGTTGGAAAAAATACGCAGTACCATCGGTTTGAGCGCACCATCGATCTGGACCGGGCGGAAAAGATACTGGAGATCAAGGGGCTGACCCTTCCGAAGAAGGGCGGCGGTTATCTGCTCGAAAATGTAAATATGCATCTGAAAAAGGGTGAGGTGCTTGGTATTTACGGTCTTTTGGGGGCCGGACGCAGCGAGCTGTTCGAGTGTCTGATGGGCATGCACCCGGAGCACACGGGCGAGGTGATTTACAAGGGCGGAAAGCTCACGATCAGGAGCATTTCCGAACAGATTAAAAACGGGTTTGCCATCGTGCCGGAGGACCGTCAGATGCAGGGTCTTATCCAGACCCTTGATATTTGTAAAAATACGTCCATCGCTTCCATGAAAAACTATGTGAAGGGTATTTTCCTGAACGAAAAGGAAGAGGAAAAGGCGGTAGACGAACAGATTAAGGATATACATATTAAGGTGGCGGACAAAAAGCTTCCGATTTTGTCCCTGTCAGGCGGGAATCAGCAGAAGGTCGTCATCGGAAAGGGTATTCTGACCCACCCGACGGTGCTTCTTTTGGATGAGCCGTCGCGGGGAATCGATATCGGTGCAAAGACAGAGGTATTTGAGATCATCCATGATTATGCGGAGCGCGGCCTGTCGATCATCGTTATCTCCTCCGAGTTAAAGGAGATCATGGCGATTGCGGATCGGATCTATGTTCTGTCGAACGGAAGATGCACGGGGGAATTGCAGGCAGACGAAATCACCGAGGATGCGCTGGTGCGGGCATCCTATGCCGGACTCGGCACCGGTGCACACGCATAATATGGGGAGGAGCGGACTATGAACACAAAGAAAATGAATTCGAATCAGATGTTGATGACCCTGTTAAAGGGGCGTACATTCATCGTTCTGATTATCCTGGTTATATTTTTCAGCATTGTAAAGGATACCTTTTTGGATCCGTCTACACTGACGATGATCGCAAAGCATGTGGCACTTTACGGTATTCTGGCGCTTGGCATGACCTTTGTTATCATCACGGGTGGTATCGACCTGTCCGTCGGCTCGGTGGTCGGCCTGGTAGGAATGCTGGCCGGCGGTCTGATTCAAGAGGGTCTTACCTTAAAATTTGCGGGCGTGACGCTGTATTTCAGCGTTCCTGTTATCGTGATCATGATGCTGCTTGTAGGTGCCGTGATCGGCTGGATCAACGGTTTGATCATTACAAAGCTGAATGTGGCGCCGTTTATCGCGACGCTTGGTACGATGTATATCTGCCGCGGATTCGCAAATCTGCGCTCCGGCGGTGTGACCTACCCGAATATTGCGGGCTATGAGAGTCTTGGAAACATGGGCTTTAAGACACTTGGAAGCAACATCGCAAACATTCCGGCAGGTGTGTATGTGTTTGCGGTGCTGGCCATCATCTCCGTTGTGCTCCTGAAGAAAATGCCCTTCGGATGGTATGTGCTGGGTGTGGGCGGCAATGAGAAATCCGCACGGCTTTCCGGAATCAAGGCAGACCGCATCAAGATTCTTGTTTATATGATTTCGGGCTTTTGCGCGGCATGGGTCGGCATGATCAACACGGCACAGATCTCCGCGGCGCATCCCGCTTCCGGAGACGGCTGGGAGATGAACGCGATCGCCGCGACAGTTCTCGGCGGAACGAGTATGGCGGGCGGCTCCGGAACGATTCTCGGTACGGTTGTAGGCGCGTTTGTAATCGGTGTCATCAACGATGGTATGACGATGTGCGGCGTGTCCGAGTTCTGGCAGAAAGTTATCCGCGGACTGGTTATCATCCTTGCGGTTGTCATTGACCAGACACAGCGGAGTCTTCAGGCAAAGATGGCGCTCCAGGCACGCAACGAGAACAAATAACCTGCCCGTGAGCAAAGGCGAGCGGGCGTTACCTTGAATGAGGAGGAGGGCCAAATGCGAAGCATTTTTATACATGCCATCCGACGACCTGCCCGTGAGCAAAGGCGAGCGGGCGTTACCTTGAATGAGGAGGAGGGCCAAATGCGAAGCATTTTTATACATGCCATCCGACGACCTGCCCGTGAGCAAAGGCGAGCGGGCGTTACCTTGAATGAGGAGGAAATGCCATGAAAAAAAGCGGTATTATCAATGCGCAGCTCATCGGTTTGATTGCTGCGCTGGGACATAAGGATACTTTTTTGGTAGGCGATGCAGGGATGCCGGTTCCAAAGGGCGTACCCATTGTTGATCTGGCACTGTGTGGCGGCGTGCCGACCTTTGTCCAGACGATGGATGCGATTTTGAACGAGACAGAGATTGAGGGCTACACGATCGCGGAGGAGATCGACGAAAAAAATCCCGAGCTTCTCTCTTATATCCATGAGAAGCTGGCGGGGGCACAGGAGGAAAAAATTCCTCATGTCGAGCTGAAAAAAATGTCCGCGGAATGCAGGTTTGCGGTACGTACCGGAGAGTTTACGCCTTATCCCAATATCATATTAAGAGCCGGCGTAGCGTTTCCCGCATAATTGATGGGGAAGGCCGAATGCGAAGCATTTACATGTGTGCGTTTCGGTGGCATGCTGTGAGTGAAGGTGAGCGGGCGGCACCTAAAAAAGGAAGGAAATACCCTGCGGGTATACCTGTATGACAAAAAACGGTCAAAAGGGAGGAAATACTCTGCGGGTATACCTGCATGACAAAAAACAGTCAGTAAGGAGGAAATACCCTGCGGGTATACCTGTATGACAAAAAACAGTCAGTAAGGAGGATATATGGCACATATTAAAATTGGTTATGCACCTACGAGAAGAAGTATTTTCAGCGCACCGGATGCGATTAAATACAGGGGCATTATTGCAGACAAATTAACGGAGCTTGGCATTGATTTTGTGGATATCACGGATATCAATTCCGAAGGACTGCTCTACGATGACGACGACAGGATTAAAATTGCCGAGAAGTTTAAGGCGGAGAAGGTAGACGGGCTGTTTCTGCCCCACGCGAATTTCGGAACGGAGTTTGAGTGTGCACGGCTGGCAAAGGATCTGGGCGTGCCGGTGCTTTTGTGGGGACCGCTGGATGAGCGCCCGGAGCCGGACGGCGTGCGTCTGCGCGATACCCAGTGCGGGCTGTTTGCAACCGGAAAGGTTTTGCGGAGATTTCGCGTGCCGTTTACCTATATGACAAACTGCCGCGTGGACGACCCGGTGTTTGAGCGGGGGCTGCGTGATTTTATGGCGGTCTGCAATGTAGTAAAAACTTTCAAAAATATCCGGATTTTACAGATTTCCACCAGACCCTTCGAGTTCTGGTCAACGATGTGCAACGAGGGCGAGCTTTTGGAAAAATTCAATATCCAGCTTGCTCCGATTCCCATGCCGGAACTTACCGACGAGATGAAGAAGGCAAAGGCGGAGGGCACACAGGTGGCGCAGGTCATCGAGTACTGCCGCGCGCATATGGAAATCAAGGTGAAGGACGAGGAGCTTGAAAACGTGGCTGCATTGAAGGTAGCCATGAGCAATCTGGTGAAAAAGTACGGCTGTAAGGCGGCTGCGATCCAGTGCTGGAACCAGCTCCAGAGCGAGATCGGCATTATGCCCTGTGCGGCAAATTCCCTGCTGAACGAGGAGGGTATCCCGGTTGTATGCGAGACGGATATTCACGGCGCGATTACGGCACTCATGGTGGAGGCGGCGGCGCTCGACGATACGAGAAGCTTTTTCGCGGACTGGACGATTCGCCATCCCGATATTGCAAACGGCGAATTGCTGCAGCACTGCGGCCCGTGGCCCATCTCCTGCGCAAAGGAAAAGCCTCAGCTTACCTATCCGCTGGCGTTTGATCATCCGGGTGCCATCACGGCGGAGGCAAAGCACGGCGATGTAACGCTGGCGCGCTTTGACGGCGACGACGGCGAGTACTCCCTGCTTCTGGGAAACGCGAAGGGTGTGGACGGACCGAAGGGCATGGGAACCTATCTGTGGGTAGAGGTCGACAACATCAAGCGCCTGGAGGCGAAGATCGTAGAAGGCCCTTACATCCATCACTGTGTCGGCATCCACAAGGACGTCGTTCCGGTATTGTACGAGGCATGCAAGTACATCGGAATCAAGCCCGATCTCTACGATCCGATTGAGGAGGATGTAAAAGCATATCTGCGCGGCGAGTGATGCCCGGGTAACAGTTCAGGCAGGTCGGCGGGGCTGCTTTGGCCGGGTGCGAAAGAAGGCTTCGCCGACTGTGAAAATCGCGGCAAAGGGGCAGAGGACCTGACATGAATCATGCCTGCGCGCCCTTTGCGGCAGCGCGGGTATTCAGGCTGCTATAAATGCTGCGGGAAAGGATAGAAAATGGCAAATTTAAAAGAATTGTCCTACGATTTGAGAAAAAACGTTGTGGACATGATCATAGAGGGAAAAGGCGGACATATCGGCGGCGATATGAGCGTGATTGACACGCTGGTCGCGTTGTATTTTAACGCGATGAACATCAGCCCCGAAAATCAGGAGGATCCCGACCGGGATCGGTTCGTCATGAGCAAGGGACACTGTGTGGAGGCACTCTATGCAGTGCTGGCGGCGAAGGGCTTTTTCCCCATCGAGGAGGTTATCGCAAATTTCAGCAAATTCGGCTCCAAATATATCGGGCATCCCAACAACAAGCTGCCGGGCATTGAGATGAACTCCGGCTCGCTGGGGCATGGGCTTCCGGTGGCCATCGGCATGGCGCTTGCGGGAAAAATGGACGGAAAGGCTTATCGTGTGTATACCGTCATGGGCGACGGTGAGCTGGCGGAGGGCAGCGTATGGGAGGGTGCGATGGCGGCATCCCACTACAAGCTGGATAACCTCTGCGCGGTGGTTGACCGCAACCGTCTGCAGATTTCCGGGGGCACGGAGGACGTGATGGCACATGACGATCTCCACGAGCGTTTCCGCAGCTTCGGCTGGAACGTCATCGACGTGGCGGACGGAAACGACATCGATCAGCTGATCGATGCCTTTGGTGAGGCAAAAACGGTGCAGGGAAAGCCGACGGTGCTGATCGCGAATACGGTGAAGGGCTGCGGCTCCGCCGTGATGGAGAACAAGGCCGCATGGCATCACAAGGTGCCCACGGCAGAGGAATATGAACAGATCATCAGGGATTTTGCAGAGAGACGCGCAGGACTGGGCAAAGCGCATGCTGCCGACGGCACGTCTGAGGGCGGCCTTGAAGGAAAGGAGGCAAATCATGAATAAGATTCCGAATCGGCAGGCGATCTGCGATGTTTTGATGGAAAAGGTAAAGACGGATCCGAGTATCGTCGTGTTGTGCAGTGACTCCAGGGGAAGTGCTTCTCTGGCGCCCTTTGCAAAGGAAAATCCCGATCATTTTGTGGAAACCGGTATTGCGGAGCAGAATCTGGTTGGCATTTCCGCCGGACTTGCAAAGTGCGGGAAGAAGCCCTTTGCGGCAAGCCCTGCATGCTTTTTAAGCACCCGAAGCTATGAGCAGTGCAAGGTGGACGTGGCATACTCCAACACGAACGTGACGCTGATTGGCATCAGCGGCGGTGTCAGCTACGGGGCGCTTGGCATGAGCCATCACTCTGCTCAGGATATCGCGGCGATGTGTGCAATTCCGAATATGCGCGTTTATCTTCCCAGCGACCGCTTCCAGACGGCGAAGCTCATTGAGGCACTGCTGCAGGACGAGAAGCCTGCCTACGTGCGTGTGGGCAGAAATCCGGTGGAGGATATTTATACGGAGGATAACTGCCCGTTTGAGATGGACCGGGCGACACAGCTGTGTGAGGGGGACGATGTGGTGCTCATCGCCTGCGGCGAGATGGTGCGGCCCGCTTACGAAGCGGCAAAGCTGCTGGAGAAAAAGGGAATCCATGCGGCGGTGCTTGACATGTACTGCGTGAAGCCTCTGGATAAGGAAGCGATTATCAGTGCGGCGCAGAAGGCGAAGGCGGTCGTGACGGTGGAGGAGCACGCACCCTTCGGCGGACTCGGCTCCATGGTGAGCCAGGTGGTAGGCGCAAGCTGCCCGAAAAAGGTTGTAAACCTTGCATTGCCGGATGCACCTGTGATCACGGGGACATCCAAAGAGGTGTTTGATTATTACGGGCTGAATGCAGAAGGAATTGCAAAGACGGCACAGGAGGCCATAAAGTAGCGCAGCGGCCGTCAGGCGTCGAAGAACGGCTGTCTGGGCGGCTGCTCTTCGGGTGCCTGCCGGCTTTCAGAGCTTGTATAAGGAATCGCATTCGGTTAGGAGAGGGAAATACATATGGGTAAATATGTGCTTGGAATCGATCAGAGTACCCAGGGCACGAAGGCTCTTTTGTTTGATGAGGAAGGAAAGCTGCTTTGCAGGAGTGACCTTCCTCATAAACAAATTGTAGACGAGCGCGGCTGGGTCGAGCATGATCTTGAGGAAATATATCATAATACCGTTCAGGTCGTGAAGGATCTGGTAAAAAAGGCGGGGATTGACAGGTCCGAGCTTGCGGTGCTCGGCATAAGCAACCAGCGGGAGACCGCGGCGTGCTGGGAGAAGGAGACCGGGAAGCCGGTGTATAATGCCATCGTCTGGCAGTGTGCAAGAGGTGCGGCGATCTGTGACGAGCTGGAGCGCCAGGGCCATGCCCGGATGATCCGGGAGCACACGGGGCTTCAGCTATCACCCTATTTTTCGGCGGCGAAGCTGGCATGGATTTTCCGGAATGTGGACGGTGTAAAGGAGAAGGCGAAGGCGGGGAAGATCGCCTGCGGTACGATTGACAGCTTTCTGGTACACCGGCTTACGAAGGGAAGAAATTTTCAGACGGATTACTCCAATGCTTCCCGGACGCAGCTTTTTGATATCCGCGCATTAAAATGGGATGCGCAGCTTTTGGAGCTGTTTGGGATCGACGCTTCGTGTATGGCGCAGGTGACGGATTCCAACGGGGATTACGGGGAGACGGATTTTGAGGGATTTTTGGAAAAACCGATTCCCATCCGCGGTGTGCTGGGGGATTCTCACGGTGCGCTTTTTGGGCAGGGCTGTCTGGAAAAGGGTATGATCAAGGCAACCTACGGAACCGGCTCGTCGATTATGATGAACATCGGGGAGACGCCGGTATTTACCGACCTTGGCGTTGTGACCTCACTGGCATGGTCGATGGACGGCAGGGTAAATTATGTGCTGGAGGGCAACATCAACTATACCGGAGCCGTCATTACATGGCTCAAGGATGAGGTGAAGCTGATCTCCTCGGCGGCGGAGACGGAGGAGCTGGCGCGGGGAGCGGCAGAGAACGACCGGACGTATCTGGTGCCCGCATTTTCAGGGCTTGGTGCGCCCTACTGGGACAGCAAGGCATCCGCGGTGATCTGCGGCATGACACGCACGACCGGAAAGGCGGAGATCGTGCGCGCGGCGCTGGACTGCATTGCCTATCAGATTACGGATATCGTGCGTGTGATGGGGGAGGCTTCGGGGATTGACATTGAGGAGCTGCGCGTGGACGGCGGCCCCACAAGGAACGGATATCTCATGCAGTTTCAGAGTGACCAGCTCGGCATACCGGTGCGCATTCCGGAGGCGGAGGAGCTTTCGGGCATCGGTGCGGCTTATGCGGCGGGCATCGCGCTGGGAATTTTTGACAAAAATATATTTGAAAAAATGAACAGAACCAGTTATACTTCTAAGCTAGAGGAAGCGGTCCGCAGTGAGCGTTACGAGGGCTGGAAGGACGCTGTTGGAATGGTGATGACGAAGTGAGCAGCAGTACATAAAGGGATAAACAGCTATGAAGGTAAATATGAAGCAGATCAGTGAGCTGACGGGAGTTTCTACTGCAACGGTTTCCAATGCCTTAAACTTTAAGCGGGGCGTGAACGCGGACACGGCGGCGCGTATTCTGCGGGTGGCGAAGGAGCTGGGCTATCTGGATGAAAGTCGGATCACAAAGGTCAAATTTGTCACATTTAAGAGAAACGGAAGCGTCGTGGAGGACACACCGTTTTTTCCGCTGATGCTGACGGGGATTGAGCAGGAGTGCAGGGAAAACGGCATGGACATGGTTATGAGCAGCCTTGACATGAGGGATGCGGACTACAGTGACCAGGTGCGGACGCTGCTGAACGATAAATCCTCGGCAATCGTTATGCTCGGGACAGAGATGATCGCGGAGGACATCGGGTTGCTGCGGAGTATTGCCAGTCCGTTTATCGTTGTGGATTACTGGAACGGGGATATGTCCTTCAATTCCGTTCAGATTAACAATGAAGATTCCGTGCGGTACGCGACCAAGTATCTGATCCGGAAGGGACATACACAGATCGGTTATCTGAGGGGGAATTTCCGGATCACGTCGTTTAAAGACCGGGGGAAGGGCTACCGCTCCGCGATGCGCCATGCGGGGATACCGATTGCTGAGGCATATACACTGGAGGTGGGGACGACCATCGACAGCGCATGCGAAAAGATGAAGGAGCATTTAAAGCGGGGCGTGAGTCTGCCGACGGCGTTTATTGCGGACAATGATCTGATCGCACTTGGAGCCATGAAGGCGATGACGGAGAGCGGTATTCGGATTCCCGAGGACGTATCCATCATAGGCTTTGACGACCTGCCCTTTGCGGCGGTTGCGTCCACACCGCTCACGACTGTCCATGTGCCAAAGCAGGACATGGGGCGGATCGTGGCGGGGCGCCTGATGGAGATCATCAAAGGCACGGACTCGACGGCAAAGATTCAGGTATCCACGAGCTTTGTGGAGCGCGAGAGCGTGCGGACCTTGAAATAAATGAAGAGATAAAAAAGCGGGGGATTTGCGATGAGGGTATTAAATTTTGGGTCGTTGAATTACGACTACGTGTATAAGGTGGACCATATGATTCTTGCGGGGGAGACGATGGATTCCTACAGCCTGGAGACGCACTTCGGCGGCAAGGGCTTAAACCAGTCCATCGCCCTGGCAAAGGCGGGCGTTCCGGTGAAGCATGCCGGGATGGTCGGTGAGGACGGGCAGGCGTTTCTTGATTTCTGCGGGGAAAACGGTGTGGACGGAGCATACATTCGGATGGTTCCCGGCAAGTCCGGGCACACGATCATTCAGCTGGATAAAAACGCACAGAACAGCATCCTGCTCTACGGCGGAAGCAACCGCGGGATTACGAAGGAGTATGTGGACGAGGTACTGGGCGATTTTGGAGCGGGGGATATTCTGCTGCTGCAAAACGAGGTGAATCTCATGCCTTATATCATCGATACCGCATATGAAAAGGGAATGCAGATCGTGCTGAACCCTTCCCCCTACAATGAGGCGCTGGATGCGTGTGATATGGGGAAGATTTCTGTCTTTCTGGTGAATGAGATCGAGGGAAGGCAGATCACCGGCTCATCCGATCCGGATCGGATTTTGGATGTGATGCTGGAGCGGTTTCCCGATGCGCGCATCGTGCTGACTTTGGGCGGCGACGGCGTTGTATACCGCGACCGGACGCAGACCTGCAGACAGGGCATCTTTAAGGTGCAGGCGGTGGATACGACAGCGGCGGGGGATACCTTTACGGGCTATTTTATCGCCGGGATGCTGGAGGAGCTGCCGGTGCCCGATATTCTGCGCAGATGCGCGAAGGCATCCGCCATGGCAGTGTCAAGGATGGGCGCCGCAGAGTCCATTCCCACCGTGGAGGAGGTCGAGGGAGCCGTGCTGGAGGAGCCCTCGTGAGGAACGGATGATTTGGTGAAAAGCCGCAAAGCCTGACTTTGCGGCTTTTTTTCGTGCGAAGGCGGCTGAGGAAATACCCGCGTTGCTTTGCGGGGATTGAAAAAAAGGCAAAATCTGTTATTATAAAAGATACAGTTAATCATTTTACAAGGAGAAAAACCATGTCATTTGTACATTTGCACACACATACCGAGTATTCCCTTCTGGACGGCTCAAATAAGATCAAGGAATATGTATCCCGCGTAAAGGAGCTGGGTATGAACGCGGCTTCGATCACCGACCACGGTGTCATGTACGGTGTCATTGATTTTTACAAGGCGTGCAGGGATGCGGGCATCAATCCGGTCATTGGCTGCGAGGTGTACGTGGCGCCCGGCTCGCGCTTTGACCGGGAGGCGGGCCGGGGAGACGAGCGCTATTACCATCTGATTTTGCTGGCGGAGAACGATGCGGGCTACGCGAACCTCGTGAAGCTGGTATCCAAGGGCTTTACGGAGGGGTATTATTATAAGCCCCGTGTGGACATGGAGGTATTGCGGGAGTACCATGAGGGCCTGATCTGTGCCAGTGCCTGTCTGGCGGGTGAGGTGGCACGCGCCCTGGAGCGGGATGACTATGAGGCCGCGAAGGAGGCGGCGCTGCGCTACCAGGATATTTTCGGTGCCGGGAATTTTTTCCTGGAGCTGCAGGATCACGGCATTGCGGCGCAGCAGAAGGTGAATGCGGGGCTGCTGCGGCTCTCGCAGGAGACAGGCATTGCGCTTATTGCGACGAACGACTGCCACTACACCTATGCCTCCGATGCGGAGGCCCACGACATTCTGCTCTGTATCCAGACGGCGGCAAAGCTCTCGGATGAAAACCGCATGCGCTACGAGGGCGGGCAGTACTATGTCAAGAGTGAGGAGGAGATGCGCGCGCTCTTTCCTTATGCGCCCCAGGCGATTGAGAATACACAGCGGATTGCCGACCGCTGTCATGTGGAAATTGAGTTTGGGAATACAAAGCTGCCGCGCTTTGACGTGCCGGAGGGCTTTACCCCGCTGGAATACCTGAAAAAGCTCTGCCATGACGGATTAAAGCAGCGCTATCCCGATACGTGGCAGGAGCTTGAGCCGAAGCTGTCCTATGAGCTGGACATTATCGAGGAGATGGGCTACGTCGATTACTTTCTCATCGTATGGGATTATATCAACTTTGCCCGGATCCACGGGATTCCGGTCGGCCCCGGGCGCGGCAGTGCGGCCGGCTCGCTGGTAGCGTACACGACGGGCATCACGAACATTGACCCGGTGAAATACAGCCTGATCTTTGAGCGGTTTTTAAATCCCGAGCGCGTGTCCATGCCGGATATTGACGTGGATTTCTGTTACGAGAGACGCCAGGAGGTCATCGACTATGTAATCGAAAAATACGGGAAGGAATGCGTGACACAGATCATTACCTTCGGTACGCTGGCGGCGCGGGGTGTGATCCGCGACGTTGGGCGCGTGATGGATCTGCCCTATGCCTTTGTGGACAGCATTTCCAAGAGTATTCCCATGGAGCTTGGCATCACGATCGACAAGGCGCTTGCAATGAACCAGGAGCTACGCACGACGTATGAAAACGACGAGTCGGTGCGGCGGCTCATCGATATGTCCCGCAGGCTGGAGGGACTGCCGCGGCATGTGTCCGTCCATGCGGCGGGCGTGGTGATCAGCCGGCTTCCCATGGAGGAGTATGTCCCGCTTTCGAGAGGCGCGGACGGTGTGATCACAACGCAGTTTACGATGACGACCATCGAGGAGCTTGGGCTTTTGAAGATGGATTTTCTGGGGCTTCGCACCCTCACCGTTATCGCTGACGCGTGCACGCTTGTTGAGCGCGCGGGGGGCGGGCACATCGATGTGGACACCATCGACTACGAGGATCCGGCGGTCTACGAGTCTCTCTGTACCGGAAAGTGCGAGGGCGTGTTCCAGCTGGAAAGCGCGGGCATGAAAAATTTCATGAAGGAGCTCAAGCCCCGGAGCCTGGAGGATGTTATTGCGGGCATCTCCCTTTACCGTCCCGGCCCGATGGAGTTTATACCTGCCTATATCCGGGGAAAAAACAATACGGGTGAGATCGTCTATGACTGCCCGCAGCTGGAGCCGATCCTTGCGCCGACCTACGGGTGCATCGTCTATCAGGAGCAGGTCATGCAGATCGTGCGCGACCTGGCGGGGTATACGCTTGGGCGGAGCGATCTCGTGCGTCGTGCCATGTCCAAGAAAAAGTCGTCCGTTATGGAGGAGGAGCGCAAAAATTTTGTGTACGGAAACGAGGAGCAGGGCGTGAAGGGCTGCATTGCAAACGGGATTTCCGAGCAGATTGCAAACAAAATTTTTGACGAGATGATCGATTTTGCCAAGTATGCGTTCAATAAATCCCATGCGGCGGCATATGCGGTGGTGGCGTATCAGACCGCTTATCTGAAATATTATTATCCGGTGGAGTTCATGGCGGCGCTCATGACCTCGGTGAAAGACAATACGAACAAGGTGTCCGAGTATATCCAGACGTGCCGCAGCATGGGTATCTCGATCCTTTCGCCGGATATCAACGAGGGGGAGGGAAATTTTTCGGTGTCTGACGGTGCGATCCGCTACGGCATGAGCGCGGTCAAGAGTGTCGGCTCGCCGGTCATAGCAACCATTGTGGGTGAGCGGAAGAAGAACGGCCCGTATAAAAGCCTCAAGGATTTTATCAACCGCACGGGCGGGCGCGAGGTCAGCAAGCGCGTGATCGAAAACTTTATCAAGGCCGGCGCCTTTGATTGTCTGGAGGGCAACCGCAGACAGAAAACACTCATTTACCCGATGCTTCTCGACCAGGCGGTGCAGGAGCGCAAAGGCTCGATCGAGGGGCAGCTGAGTCTGTTTGACCTTGCCCCCGAGGAGGACAAGAAGGATTTTGAGATCCGGATGCCCGACGTGGCGGAGTTTGGCAAGGAGGAGCTTTTAGCCTTCGAGAAGGAGGTGCTTGGCATTTATATCAGCGGGCATCCCCTGGAGGAGTATGAGGAGAAATGGCGGAAAAATATTACGGCCGTCTCGACGGATTTTATTTATGAGGAGGAGACGGCGGGCATCAGGCTGGTGGACGGCGCTCACGTTGTGATCGGCGGCATAATCACGGATAAAACCGTTAAATTTACGAAAAATAATAAAACGATGGCATTTCTGACACTCGAGGACATCTACGGCACGACAGAGGTGATTGTTTTTCCCAGGGATTACGAGAAGTACAAGGGGCTTCTGGACAATGACGCGAAGGTGTTTGTGGGCGGAAGGGTGAGCGCGGAGGAGGAAAAAAACGGCAAGCTTATCTGTGAGCGCATCTATGCCTTTGACGATACGAAAAAGGAACTGTGGCTGCAGTTCGGTACGAAGGAGGACTATGCCGCGGCCGAGCGGAGGATATACGACCTGCTGCGCTCCAGCGAGGGAAAGGACGAGGTCGTCATCTATATTTCCGGCATCAAGGCGGTGAAGCGCCTGCCGGCAAACTGGAATGTATCGGTGGCTGCGCTTGATTTTAGGCAATTTTACGAGGCTTTCGGAGAAAAAAACGTAAAAGTCGTCGAAAAGGCTATTGAAAACGGCGTGAAAAGAGATTAGAATGAATTAGATAGTGTTTTTGGAAGGATATACCAGAGTTTTTTAAGACAGGAGGTTTCAAATATTATGGCAAGTGAGATTCGAACGATTGGCGTATTGACCAGCGGCGGTGACGCACCGGGGATGAACGCGGCTATCCGCGCGGTTGTCCGCCGTGCACTGACTGCGGGCAAGCAGGTAAAGGGTATCCAGAGAGGCTATGCGGGACTGCTTCAGGAGGAAATTGTTGACATGAACAAGCGGAGCGTTTCCGATATCATCCAGCGCGGCGGGACGATTTTGCAGACCGCGCGCTGCAGCGAGTTTACGACTCCCGAGGGACAGGAAAAGGGTGCCGCGATATGCAGGAAGCACGGGATTGACGGTATGGTGGTCATCGGCGGCGACGGCTCCTTTCGCGGTGCGCAGAAGCTGGCGGCATGCGGGATCAACACCATCGGTGTTCCCGGAACGATCGACCTGGACATTTCGTGCACGGATTATTCGATCGGCTTTGACACGGCGGTCAACACTGCGATGGAGGCGATCGACAAGGTGCGGGATACCTCAACCTCCCACGAGCGATGCTCCATTATTGAGGTTATGGGCCGCGGCGCGGGCTACATCGCGCTCTGGTGCGGCGTTGCCAACGGTGCGGAGGACGTTCTGCTCCCTGAAAAATACGATTATGACGAGCAGCGTCTCGTAAACAACATTATTGAGAACCGAAAGATCGGCAAGAAGCACCACATTATTATCAACGCGGAGGGAATCGGGCACTCCACATCCATGGCGCGCCGTATTGAGGCGGCTACCGGCGTAGAGACCCGGGCAACGATCTTAGGCTACATGCAGCGCGGCGGAAGCCCCACGGCAAGGGACCGCATGATGGGCTCCGTGATGGGCGCTTATGCCGTAGACTGTCTGTGCGAGGGAAAGAGCAACCGTGTCGTGGCGCTGCGTGAGAACCACATGGTTGATTTTGATATCGACGAGGCCCTGGCAATGCAGAAGACGCTCAATGATTACGAGTATGATATCTGCAACACGCTGGCACGGTAATGCGTGTGCCTGTGGGACATGCCGGCGGCGCTGCACGGAAGGAAGGAACATGATCAGCAGTACATCAAACCAGCAGATTAAGACGATCGTGCAATTAAATAAAAAGGCGAGGGCGCGTAGGGAACTGCGCGCCTTTGTTGTTGAGGGCGTAAAAATGTTTGCGGAGACGCCCCGCAGTCTGCTCCAACGGGTTTATGTGTCGGAGCATTTTCTGGAAAAGGAGGAGAACCGCGTATTATTGGAGCGAAGCGGCGCAGACTATGAGACAGTGAGCGACGGGGTGTTTGCACATGCGAGCGATACGGGCACGCCCCAGGGCATTCTCGCCATTGTCGGGATGCCTTCCTATGGATTTGCCGGGCTGCTGCGGGGGCAGGAGACAAGGCTTCTGGTGCTTGAGGATATCCAGGACCCGGGAAATCTCGGGACGATGTTCCGGACGGCGGAGGGCGCGGGGATGAGCGGCGTTATCATGAGCCGGAATACCGTGGATCTGTTTGCGCCGAAAACCGTCCGGGCGACCATGGGCAGCATTTACCGCGTGCCCTTCTATGTGTCAGGGGATCTGCAGGAGACGCTGCGGGAGCTTTCGCGGGCAGGGGTGCACAGCTATGCGGCGCATCTGCAGGGCAAGTGCTGGTATGATGAGCCGGACTATACGCGGCCCAGTGCGTTTTTGATTGGAAACGAGGGAAACGGGCTGAAGGAGGAGACAGCGGCATGTGCGGATCTGTATGTAAAGATTCCGATGGAGGGTCGCCTGGAAAGCCTCAATGCGGCGATGTCTGCCGGAATTTTCATGTATGAGGCGTACCGTCAGTGCAGAAGGGAGAGGAGTGCATATGCGCATCTGGTTTAAAATGATAAGGGACAATCATCTTCTGAAGGATTACATGTATGAGGAGTATTCCGACGATACCCGTACGCACAAAATTTTCCGAGGCCTGGAGGAGGTGTGCCTTGTGTTTGACCTCGGCAGGCCCATCTGGCTGGACGCCACGATCTCGGATTTTAAGCGCCATGCGCGGGCGCGGTTCACGAAGGACTGCTTTGTGGAGGAGATTGACTTTGATTATCTGGAGATTCATGTGGTCGAGGAGGATTAAGGAGAGGAAAGCGCTTCTGCGTCCGGTGTCTAAAGGCTAAAATTGTCATAATTCACCGGATTTTTTTATATTTGCACGAAAATGTGTACAAAATGCACAATTAGTGATATAATATATTAAAGTTTAGTCATTGACTGCAGTCGGTACGGCGCAGGCAAAGCTGCGGAAAGAAAGAAGTGAGGGATGATAGGTAATGCAGGCAGCAGAGATTTTTCAGGATAATGCGGAAGGCTGGGAGACATTGATCTTTTTATACAATTCAGCCCTGAAAGAGGTCGGAACCAAGCTGGAAATTTTGAATGATGAATTTGTACATATTCACAGGTATAATCCGATCGAGTACATCAAGTCCCGCATTAAGTCGCCGGAGAGCATTTGCAAAAAGCTCAAGCGGAATGGACATGAAACAAGCCTTGAAAATATGGTGTGCTATATCAATGATATCGCGGGTATACGGATCGTCTGCTCGTTTACATCGGATATTTTCCGCATGGCAGAGATGATAGGAAAGCAGAATGATCTTACCGTGCTCTCCATCAAGGATTATATTCACCATCCGAAGGAGAGCGGCTATAAGAGCTATCATATGCTTGTCTCGGTGCCAATTTTTTTGTCGGACCGGGTGGTGGACACAAAGGTGGAGATTCAGATACGCACGATTGCGATGGATTTCTGGGCGAGCCTTGAGCACAAGATCTATTACAAATTCGAGGGCAATGCACCGGATTATATCAGCCGTGATTTAAAGGAGTGCTCGGAGATTGTCTCCATGCTGGATGCGAAAATGCTGCAGCTGAATCAGGCCATTCTGGAGGCGAAGGCCAGACAGGATCCGGATTTGGGAATGGAAAAAATCGTCAGACTTTAAAAGTCTGGCGATTTTTATGGAGATGGATGCGTGCATTCCCGACAGGAAAAACAGCATGGAGGAAATCTGGGATGCGCGGGAGCCTGGCATGGCGTCGAACCGGTTCCTTCGAACGACTGCGCACAGGGACTGTGCCGTATTTCTGGCGCGGTATGCTTACGCCTGTTCGATCGACGAGATCGCGGAGCAGGAAAGAACCGTGTGCAAGAAGGAACGTCTGCTTTACACGGATGGCCGCGGAAAGAACCGGGATCGCGGAAAGCCGGCGCAGGCTTCTGAAAACGGGCAGCAGCCGGCCGGTCAGCAGGTGCGCAGCAAAAAGACCATATAATATGGAAGCGAGAGAATCTGCCCTGATTTGCGTATGTTGCAGTTGCCAAGGCGGATGGCGCTGTTTATATGGTATTCCTCCGGGTGGCGGAGTATTGTTTTGATGTTTTTTGTGTTTCCGGTGGCGGATTTTCCGTCCAGAAGGGTACATTTTCCCTTATAACGGATGAAAAAGTCTGCCTCGAGCCCGGAGCTTTTGCGGAAATAGTAAAGCCTGCGTCCCATTTTTGTGAGAATGTCCGCCATCAAATTTTCAAAAACCGCCCCGTTATAGTCGAAGAACCTGCCCTGTAAAATGTCATACTGGGTGCCGTCCTCAAGCATGCTGACAAACAGGCCGCAGTCCCTCATGTATACCTTGAATACGTCCTCCCGCACATGGCTGCTCAAAGGCAGTGCGGTGGCAGAGAGGCCGTAGCAGCGGGCGATGATACCGGCATCCTCGAGCCATTTGAGGCACCCTGCGTATTTTGCGGCGGGGGCGCCTTTTTTTATGACGGAATACTGAAATTTCTTGTTTTCTTTTGACAGCTGTATTGGAATTGACCGAAAGCATTCCCGTATGCAGGCCCTGTCCTTCTTTTCGGCATATTTTAACATATCATCCTCGTAGGTCCGGACGATATCCCGCTGAATGCGCAGCACCTCGTTCATCTGCCTGGTGTCGACAAAGGTCTGTACGGCATCCGGCATACCGCCTACAACTGCATATTGCTGCAGCAGCTGCTTCATGCGCAGGTGGAGTGCCTGGGGCACGGACATTTCCGTGTCCAGACATTTTTTCAGCATATCGATGACGGTCTTTGAAATCTTGTTAGCCCA
Source organism: uncultured Eubacterium sp. (assembly GCA_910589045.1). Taxonomy (GTDB): domain Bacteria; phylum Bacillota; class Clostridia; order Lachnospirales; family Lachnospiraceae; genus W0P33-017. Next base: position 28,055 of record CAJUSH010000023.1, on the reverse strand, counting down.
CAAAAATTCTTCAAAATCAAGGGGATACATGTCGACGATCGTTTCTGAGCCGACCGGAATACAGGCAGGCTTTTCCCCGTAGCCCTTGATTCCCAGGAGGGAGCCGGTTCCGATCACGTCGTAGCGCCCGTCGGCGTGGAAAAATTTGAATGACGTGCGCGCTTCTGGACAGTTTTGGATTTCGTCGAGCACAAGAACCGTTTCTCCCGCCTCAAAGATTGCCTGGTCTCCAAGCAGCGCGGATAAGAACATGACAATGTTGTCAACCTCCAGCGAGCCGGAAAAGACGGATGCGTAGTCCGGATTCTCGAAAAAATTCAGATAAACAGTGTGCCGGTAATGCTTTTTTGTAAAATCCAGGACGGAAAATGTCTTTCCGCATTGCCGGGGCCCTTTGATGATCAGCGGCTTATGGTTCGGTGTATGTTTCCAGTTTGTCAGCGTTTGTTCAATCTTTCGTTTCAGCATATGCGCTTCGCTCCTGTGCACTGTTTTCCCTAAAAAGTATATACGAAAATAAGACTTTTTCAAAGAACTTTTATGCATATTTTTATTAAACAAAAGTCACTTTTTTTGAAAAAATAAGTTTTTTATATTTTTGTCGAAAAAGTGTCGAAAAATTTATCGGACTTCTTTATTGCCAGTATATTTATGGTAAAAAAGGAGGATGTTATGGAAACACACAAAAGATACGGGTATGTGCGGGTGAGCACGAAGGAGCAGCATGAGGACCGCCAGCTGATCGCGATGCAGGAAGCCGACGTACCGATGGAAAATATTTTTGTGGATAAGCAGTCGGGAAAGGATTTTAAACGGCCCATGTACCGGAAGCTGGTGAAACGGCTGCGCAGGGACGATGTGGTTTACATAAAGAGTATCGACCGGCTCGGAAGAAATTACGAGGAAATTCTGGAGCAGTGGCGGATTCTCACGAAGGAGCACAAGGTCGATATTGTTGTGCTAGACATGCCGCTTTTGGATACAAGGCGCGGGAAGGATTTGATGGGCGCATTTTTAAGTGATATCGTGCTGGCGCTTTTGAGCTATGTTGCGGAAAACGAGCGCAAAAACATTAAATCAAGACAGCGGGAGGGAATTGAGGCCGCAAAGCTGAGGGGCGTCCGCTTCGGCAGGCCAAACGTCCAGCTTCCGGATAATTTTACGCTGGTTTACCGTCGATGGGCGAATAAGGAAATTTCAGGGGAACGGGCGGCGGAGATCTGCAACATCTCACCGTCCACCTTTTATCGAAGGGCAAGAAAGATAAAAAGCCAGGGATGAGGCGGCTGCGGAAGCGCATGATTCAGACTGCAGCCCGGACTTCTCGAAGCGCATGCGCATGGCCAAACTGCCCGTTACCGGTCACGGAGTGAACCGTAACGGCATTTTACAGGGGGCAGGCATAGAAAAACAGAGGGTGCAAAACGTTTTTCTTTATGTTATGATAGAAGGCAAAGTTTGCAAAACGACAGGGTTGGAAAGGAATGATGTGATGACAAGATTTTGCGTAAAAAAGCCTTTTTATGTTGTAGTGGCGGTTGTTATCATCCTGGTCATCGGTGCGGTGAGCCTGAACGGTATGCAGACCGACCTGATGCCGGATCTGACGATACCTTATCTGGCGGTGATCACTACGGAGGCGGGCGCATCTCCCGAGCAGGTGGAGATGGATGTGACCGCGCCAATGGAGCGCACGCTTGGAACGATCAGCGGTGTGGCGGACATTACGAGCACGTCGGCGGAAAATTACGGGATGGTCATGCTGCAGTTTTCGGAGGAGACGGATATGGAGGCGGCGCTGGTGCGGGTGTCCATGGCGCTTGACTCCATGGATCTGCCCGAGGAGTGCGGCATTCCGAATATTATGGAAATGAGCATGGACATGCTGGCGACGATGTATGCCTCCATCGATTATGAGGGAAAGGATATCAGGGAGGTCACGACCTTTGCGCGGGATGTGGTGATTCCCTATCTGGAGCGGCAAAACGGTGTGGCGAGCATTTCCACGAGCGGTGAGGTTGCGGACTCCGTGGAGATTCGTCTGAACCAGGAGAAAATCGACGCGGTAAATGAGCGCATTTTAGAGCACACAAATGAAAAGCTTGCGGATGCGGCGAAGGAGATCGCGGATGCAAAAGCGGAGCTTGCGGACGGCGAGGAGGAACTGGAAAGACAGAAGGCGAATCTGAACAGGCAGCAGTCGGACACGAACCGTCAGCTTGCGGATGCATCCGTTCAGCTCTCACAGGCCCAGGCCACGAAGGCTGCCTATGAGTCGGGCCTGAACAGCCTAAAGGCGGGCAAAAGTGCGCTGGAGGCGGAGAAGCAGGCGTATGAGGATGCAAATATACTGGATACATACGAACAGATGGATCGTATGCTGGCACAGCTTGCCGTGAGCCTTGGCACGGTGGCGGAGCAGTCGGGGATCCGGATCCCGGGCAGTGTCGCGGAGGCTGCGGCAGACCGGGAAGCGACGGAGGCGCTTCTGGCGTGGCTGGATCAGATGGGACAGGGCGAGGCCATCGAGGGCGTGACTTATGAGAGCATCAAGCAGGTGAATGATATCGTAAATACCCGTCTGCCCCAGATCGACACCGCACTGACCAATCTGGAGACGGAGCTTGCGGCGTCACAGGCGATGCTCGACGAAATCAATAAGCAGATGGAGGGTATGGACGACAAGCAGTCCCAGGTGATCGCGGGCGGCTACACCGCCGCGGCGGGATTTGGCTCGGGACAGGCGCAGATGGCGGCAGGGGAGACGCAGATGGAGTCCGCAAGGGAGCAGCTAGCGGAGGCCGAAAAGCAGATGAAGGAGGCAAAAAAGGCAGCGCTGGAAAACGCCAATATAAATGCGCTTCTCAGCTTGCAGACGCTTTCTTCTATTATATATGCGCAGAATCTGGCAATGCCCGCCGGATACATCGATGATCAGTCTGATCATCAGTTTCTCGTGGAGGTTGGGGAGCATTTTACCGACGAGGAGGAGATTGCGGATCTGGTGCTCACAAAGATCGCGGGTGTGGGAAAAATCCGCATCAGCGATGTGGCGGACGTGACCATCGTCGACAATGTGGGGGAGAGCTATGCGAAGATGAACGGAAACGATGCGGTGCTCCTCTCGGTGTTCAAGGTCAGCAATGCCAGCACGAGCGATGTGTCAAAAACTTTGCTTGCGGCATTTGAGGAGCTGGAGGAGGATTATCCCGGGCTTTCCATGACCTCCATCATGAACCAGGGCGATTATATCAGCATGATTATCAAGAGCGTGCTGACGAGTATGATTCTGGGAGCGGTGCTGGCGGTGATCGTGCTGGCACTGTTTTTGCAGGAGGTGAAGCCCACGGTGGTAGTGGCGTTCAGCATTCCCTTTTCGGTACTGTTTGCCCTCATTGTCATGTACTTTACGGGAATCCATATCAACGTCATGTCCCTGGGCGGGCTTTGTCTCGGAATCGGTATGCTGGTAGATAATTCCATTGTTGTTATGGAAAATGTGTACCGTCTGCGGCAGAAGGGTCTCAGCGCTCCGGCTGCGGCGGTGCAGGGAGCGCGCCAGGTGGCGGCGCCGATCGTTGCCTCCACGGTGACGACAATCTGTGTCTTTTTCCCGATGGTCTATACGACGGGCATGGTGAGTCAGCTTATGGTGCCCTTCGCGTTCACGATCTCCTACGCGCTGGTGGCATCCCTTGTTGTGGCGCTGACGGTTGTCCCCACCTTTTCTTCGGTGATGCTCGTAAAGATCCGGGAGAAAAAGCATCCGATCTTTGACCGGATACAGGAGGGCTACGGAAAGCTGCTGGGCTGGTGTCTGAAGGTTAAGATTGTGCCGCTGGCACTGGCGGCCGTACTGCTTGCAGTCTGCGTTTTCCGGGCATTTGATACAGGGCTTGTACTGCTGGACGATATGGAGAGCAACCAGATTTCCGTGAGCATGACGCTGCCGGACGATTACGAGAAGGAGGCGGCGTATGCAAAAGCGGACGAGGTGATGGAGTGCATTTTATCCGTGGACGGAATTGCGCAGGTCGGCGCGATGGACGGCGGTGCGACGGCGATCGCGTCCGTTGCGGGCAGCGCTGCAGGCAGCCATACGCGTTTTTCATTCAGTATTATCACGGAGGATGACATAAAAACGACGAAAGCGTTTCACCATATCTGTGAGGAGATCGGGGCAAAGACCGGCGGGATCGCGGATGCCGAGATTGCTGTTACCTCCTCGGCGCTCGGGGAAATGTCAACCATGCTCGGCAGCGGGGTTCAGGTAGATATCTACGGCGAGGATCAGGATGCCCTCATTGCGGTCAGCGGAGATATCGTGGCAATTTTAGAGGAGCTTAACGGCCTGGAAAACATTAACGACGGACTGGCGAATGCGGATGAGTCCGTACGCCTTTCCATAGACCGCAACAAGGCGGCGGCCTGCGGGCTGACCTCCGCGCAGATTCTGCAGGCGATTGCGGCGCGCACAACAACGGATGCGACGGCGATCACGATGAACAGGGACGGCGTAAATCTTGATGTGCGGCTGGTCAACGAGACGGAGCCGCTGACCTACGAAAACCTCATGGATTTGGAGCTTGAGGCGGAAAGCGTGAATGACGACGGGGAGACGGTGACGAAAAAATACAAGCTGTCCAAATTTGCGACGATGACTACCGGAACAAGCATGGATTCCATCACAAGGGAAAACCAGAGCCGCTACATGTCCGTGACCGCGGATGTGAAGGACGGCTACAACGCGACCCTGCTCTCCCGCATGCTGGAGGAAAGGCTCAGCGCTTATCGCGCGCCGGAGGGCTGTTCGGTGGAGATCGGCGGTGAGAGCGAGCAGGTGATGGACATGGTTGTGCAGATGCTAAAGGCACTCGCGCTGGGCGGGCTGCTGGTCTATCTGGTGATGGTGGCGCAGTTCCAGAGCCTGCTCAGTCCCTTCATCATTATTTTTACGATTCCCCTTGCCTTTACCGGCGGCATGATCGGACTGGCGGCATTCGGGAAAAATATTTCCGCGATGGCGCTCATGGGCTTTATGATTTTGATGGGGACGATTGTAAACAACGGTATCGTATTTGTGGACTATGCGAACCAGCTTCGGGCTGCGGGTGTGGAGAAGCGCACGGCGCTCATCGCTACCGGAAAGACCCGTATGCGTCCCATTCTCATGACGGCGATGACGACGATTCTCTCCATGAGCGTTATGGTGTTTTCGCAGGACGCAGGAAATGCGATGCAGAAGGGCATGTCCATCGTCGTGGCGGCGGGGCTTGTGTACGCAACCCTCATGACGCTGTTTATCGTGCCCGTCATGTATGACATTTTATACCGGAGACAGCCCCGGGTGATCGACGTGGGGGATGATCTCGACGAGATTCCCGACGAGACGAGCGAGCTGATCGGACAGCTGCACGGGGAGCAGTAATTTTTAAAGCAGGAGAAATCAGGGAGATGTTATGAAAAACGAATACAGCAATAAAAAATCACATTTGATCCGGCGGTTTTATCCGTACTTAAAAAAATATCGGAAAACCATGTATCTGGATCTGTTCTGTGCGGCGCTCACCTGTCTGTGTGACGTGGTGCTGCCCCTCATTTTGCGCAGGATCACGGACCTTGCGATGAACGATCTGACGGCGCTCACCGTGTCTCTAGTGCTAAAGCTCTCGGCGCTGTATCTTTTGCTGCGCCTGATCGATGCGGCGGCGCAGTATTTTATGGCGGATATGGGTCATGTCATGGGCGTTTATATCGAGACGGATATGCGCCACGATGCCTTTGATCATCTGCAGAAGCTGGGCTATACCTACTATTCCAATACGAAGATCGGGCAGATTATGGGGCGCATCACCAACGATCTGTTTGAGGTGACGGAGTTTGCGCACCACTGCCCGGAGGAATTTTTTATCGCAGGGCTGAAATTTGTCGTGAGCTTTTCCATCTTGTGCACCTACAATGTGTGGCTGACGCTGCTCATCTTTATCTGTGTGCCTCTGATGGCTGTGGTGTCCGTTATTTTGAACCAGAATCTCCGGGCGGCGTTCCGCAAGCAGCGGGTGCAGATCGGAGAGCTGAATGCACAGATCGAGGACTCGCTGCTTGGCGAGCGGGTTGTAAAGGCATTTGCCGCTGAGGAGATGGAAGCGGAAAAGTTTGCCGAGGGGAACGAAGCGTTCCAGCGTATTAAAAAGCAGACCTATCATTTTATGGCGTTGTTCCAGTCGTCCACGCGGCTTTTTGACGGGCTGATGTATCTTGTGGTGGTGCTTGCGGGCGGCCTGTTTGTCATCAACAGGTATATTACGCCAGGCGATCTGGTAGCGTATGTCTTGTATGTGTCAACATTGATTGCAACTATCCGGCGCATCGTGGAGTTTGCGGAGCAGTTCCAGCGGGGAATGACCGGAATCGAGCGATTTTTCGAGATCATGGATGCACCCGTGGAGATCGAGGATGCTAAGGATGCGGTGCAGCTGAAGGTATCGGACGGCCGCATCGAGCTTAACGACGTGAGTTTTGAATATCCGGACGATCACAATCAGGTGCTGCGCCATCTTTCGCTGTCCATTGCGCCCGGTGAGCGGGTGGCGCTGGTCGGTCCTTCCGGAGGCGGTAAGACGACGCTGTGCAACCTGATCCCGCGCTTTTACGATGTGACGGACGGGAGCATTTGCATCGACGGGCAGGATATCCGCAGTGTGACGCTAAAGAGCCTGCGGGAGTCCATCGGCATCGTGCAGCAGGATGTGTATCTGTTCAGCGGGACGGTGGCGGAAAACATTGCATACGGCAGGGAGGGCGCGAGCCGACGGGAGATCGAGGAGGCAGCGCGTCTGGCAGGGGCGGATGAATTTGTGCGGGAGCTAAGGGACGGCTATGATACGTATGTGGGGGAGCGGGGTGTGAAGCTCTCCGGCGGACAGAAGCAGCGCATATCCATTGCCCGGGTGTTTTTGAAAAATCCGAAGCTGCTCATTTTGGACGAGGCGACCAGCGCGCTTGACAACGAGAGCGAGCTGCTCGTTGGAAAGAGTCTGGAGCAGCTTGCAAAGGGGCGCACGACGATCACCATCGCACATCGGCTCACGACGATCCGGCATTACGACCGGATTCTTGTGCTGGAAGGCGACGGTATTGCGGAGTCGGGCAGTCATGAAGCGCTTTTAAAGAAGCAGGGTATTTATTACCGGCTGTGGAATGGAATTGTTTAGACTGGTCAGGACGGCCGGATGAAGGTGGCTGTTATTGATGCAGAGACACAGGTCTGACAAATAATATAAGCACAAAAACGGGAGGAATCGAAAATGAGTGAGATGAAAGAAAAACTGCACACCGGGGAGCTTTATCTGCCGGGGGACGAGTCGATCATGAAGGAGCAGATGGCTTATCAGGACAGACTCTGCGAGTATAACCTGACAAAGCCCTCTGAAACAAAAAAGCGGGAGCGTATGCTCAGGGAAATGCTTGCGGAGTGCGGCGAGAGTGTGTATGTGGAGGCGCCTTTTTATGCGAATTTCGGCGGGCACCACTGCCATTTTGGGAATTTTGTTTATGCGAACTATCATCTGACGTGTGTGGACGATACGCATATCTATGTCGGGGACTATACGATGTTCGGGCCGAACGTGACGGTTGCCACGGCGGGACATCCCATTTTGCCGGAGCTTCGTGAAAAGCTCTATCAGTACAACATGCCGGTGCATATCGGAAGATGCTGCTGGATCGGTGCGGGAGCGGTGATCCTCCCGGGCGTAACGATCGGGGATTATACGGTGATCGGCGCGGGCAGTGTCGTGACAAAGGACATTCCGGCAAACGTTGTCGCGGTCGGGAATCCGTGCCGTGTGCTGCGGGAGATCGGGGAGCATGACCGGGAGTATTATTTCAGGGATCGTAAGATTCCTGTATTGCCGGAATAAGAGGGTGGCGGGAGAAGCTGATATGTGCAGCGACAGAAAAGGTGAGCATGGACAGCAGGCTGGATGGAAAAGCAGAAGGAAAAATAACGGGAATAGTACGGTGTTTATCCATCGCGCCTGCGGTGCGGTTAATGTTCAGATGGTCGGCGATCTCCTGGATCGTGATGGGATCGCAGTAGCGGCCCTCGATAAAGTTCAGCGCCTCCTCCACATAGTCCGATTTCTTTTCATCGCGCAGCGCGCGCTCATTCGGAAATTTGCGCGCGAGCAGATAGAGGTATTCATACATAATGCGGTTCATCATGAGATCGCGGTTCCGCGGAAGCTTATCGGCTTCAAACATTTTTTCATGGCAGCGCCGCAGCTCATCGTCCGCGCCGTAGTGGACAATGAGCTTTCCGGGGAGCGTCGTCCGCTCCAGATATCCTGCAACCTTAATGCCCTGCATGCCGATCCAAGTGTAGCTCCAGGGGTCGTGGCCATCCGCCTCATAGTAGATCAGCTCTCCGGGACAGATGAGAAACGCATCGCCCGCATTTAAGCGGAAGAGCCTGCCCCTTGCTTTGTAGATGCCGCAGTGTGGATTCACAGAATCTGGGCGTGGCAGGCTATGCGGTGTTCTCGGGCCTGCAGCAGCTTGTGGTTATCACGGGACTGCACCATATTTTCGGAGCTATTGAAGCACAGCTTTTGGCGGATACGGGAAGGAACTTTTTAAATCCGCCCATGTCCGTGGCGATCATCGCACTGATATTGACGGCACACTGGTTTCGGCAATGCGCGCGCCTTCCGCGCGCGTGGCCGGGGCCGTGCGCAGGGCGAGGGAAAACGGGCATAAGGTGTTTTTAAGTACCGGGCGGAATATGGCGATCATCGGCGGGGAGATCAAAAGCGTTGGCTTTGACGGGATCATCGCAAGCGCCGGGGCGCATGTGGAGGCGGGGGAGCAGGTACTCTTTGACTATCTGCTTCCGGAGGAAACGATACAGGAGTGCCTTTCCGTTTTCCATGAAAACGGGCTTTACTGCCGGATTGAAAGCCCCGAGGGCATCTATACCGACCCGCAGATGGAGGATCTTTTGCGCTCGGCAAAGGCGGACGCGGCAAATTCGGAGCTGATCCGCATGCAGAAGGAGATTGAGGCGGGCATTCACATTCGGCCCTATGACGAGTACCCTGGCCATGGGGCGTACAAAATATGCTTTACGAGTACGAGTGCCGCGGCGATCGAGGAGACCAGACAGATTTTAGGAGCGCGCTTCCACTATGCGGTGCACCCTTATGCACAGGGCTCGATCTGCCTGAACGGTGAGATCATCCCCTGCGGGGTGGACAAGGGGAAGGGCATGGAGCTGCTCTGCCGACATTTTGGCGGGGATATGAGAGATACAGTCGCATTCGGGGACAGTATGAACGATTACGAGATGATGCTGGCCGCGGGAGTGAGTGTGGCGATGGAAAATGCCTGCGAGGAGCTCAAGCGCATGGCGGACCGTGTGTGTGAGAGCGTCTGGGACGACGGCATTTATCATGAGTTTTTGCGTATGGGAGTTGCGTGAAAAGCGCTTGCTTGATACCCTGCCGCTTTGCGGCGGGGTATTTGACGTTAACCGGCAGGGGCCGGCGGCTAATCCGTCGTTTCCCTCCGTATCAGAATGGGCGTGATATGTTTATGGATCAGCTCCGTCTGCGGCTTCGGACGGCGTTTTTTTCGTTCGTTCATCTGGGTGACCAGCACCTCCATCGCTTCGTATGCGAGCTTGTTGATCTGCTGGCCGATGGTGCTGATGGGAAGGATGGCGTGCTCCGCGATGGGGGAATCATCGAAACCGATGATGCGGTACTCCTCCGGGAGGGTGCCGTATTCCCGGAAAATGATGTTCAGCATATGGTTGGCATGGGTGTCGTTTGCCATGAACAGACCCTTTTTCTGATGCGGATAGGTTTTCTGCAGATATTCGTATAGCTCCAGCATGCACGCGTGGATTTCCTGGTGAGAATGCCCCAGATCCCTGATGATCAGCTCATGCCGGAGCTGATTTTCCCGGCAGGTATCCAGAAAGCCCTGTATGCGCCCGTAGGCGGGGACATCCCGATGGACGGTGGAATTGATATGAATCAGGACGTCACAGCTGTTTTTGAACAGCAGGCTGGTGGCCTGCACGGCACCCATATAGTTGTCCGTGTTTACACTGCTCACGCACTGATCCTCCCGCTCAATGGTGACAATCGGAATATGGCAGGAGGCAAGCTCTGCGGAGGGGATCGTATGGCTTAATATGATCATGCCCTCGATCTTGTACGCCAGCAGCTCCTGAATGTAGGCGCGCTCCGTCCCGGCATTGCCGTTGCTGACAAAAACGAGGAATTTGTAGCCGAAGTGTTCGTAGGTGTTTAAGATCTGATTGAGCATTTCGGCATAATAATGCAGGTAGAGATTCGGGATGATGATGCCTACAAATTCGCTTTTGCCGTTTGCAAGCACCCTCGCGAGCTTGTTTTCCTGATAGTTCAGATCAACCAGTGCCCGGGCAATGATGTCCTGATTTTTTACGGTGAGGGAATCCGGATTGTTAAAATAGCGGGAGATCGTCGTCTTTGAAAAATTCGTATATTTTGCTATATCATCAAACGTTACTTTCTTTTTATTTTCCATAAAAATGAACCTCCGAAGGCTGCCGGGGCAGCCCGTGTGCTTAGCTTTAGTATAGCAGTACGATTTCGGAAAATCAATCCAATTTTAGAACTAGTTAAGTAACCGGTTATTTTTTCCGGAAATACTATTGACAGCGAAGGAAAAGGGTGTTATTGTAAAGATATAAAGTAACCGGTAACTTAATCGGTAACGAAACTAGTTAAGAAAGGAGGACGCCATGGAAATACAGTATTTGGGAACCGCGGCGGCAGAGGGGCTTCCGGCTCTGTTCTGCGGCTGCGATATCTGCAACAGGGCGAGAAAGGCCGGAGGAAAGGAGGTGCGCACGAGGACGCAGTCGATCGTGGACGGAAGGCTTCTGATTGATTTTCCGCCGGATACTTATACGCATGCCATCCGCCATGCTCTGCGGTTGGGGGAGCTGCAGCACCTGCTTGTGACACATTCCCACATGGATCATTTTTTTCCGGTGGAGCTGATCCACAGGCATGAGCATTTCGGACACCATGCGAAGGGCATGCTTCATGTCTACGGCAACGAGGCGGTGGAGAAGGCATTTTACGACGCGGTGCTCATCGACCGGTTTCAGGTACATCCGCTGGATGAGGCGGTCCGGTTCATCAGGATTGAGCCCTTTGAGGAATTTGAGGCGGAGGGCTATCACATCATCCCGGTTCCCGCGGATCATGACAAGCGGGAGACCTGCTTTATCTACATCATTGAGAAGGACGGAACGTGCCTGCTGTACGGCCATGATACGGGCATGAAGCTGAGTGATGAGGCGTGGGAGTGTATTTTTAGCCATAAGTATCGGCTGATTTCGCTGGATGCCACGATGGGAAGGAAGCACAGCGACGGCTATCACATGGGGCTCTTTGATGCCATCGCATTTGCAAAGCTGCTGGAGGAGCGTGGATGCATCGATTCGGATACGGTCAGGGTCGTGAACCATTTTTCCCACAACGGTGATATGACACATGCACAATTGGAAGCATTTGCTAAGGAGCATGGGCTGACGGCAGCCTATGACGGTATGAAGGTGTTGTTTTAAAAGCGGAGAAAAAGGTGCCGGTTTTGGCACGGAAAGAGAGGACGATATGGACTATAGAAAGGTCGCGGAACAAATCTATGACAAAGTAGGGAAAAAGGAAAATCTGATTTCTGCCGCCCACTGCGCGACACGTCTGCGGCTCGTGATCGCGGACAATAACAGGTGCGACAGCAAGGCGGTAGAGGAAATCGAGGGTGTGAAGGGTGTATTTTTTGCATCGGGACAGCTGCAGATCATTCTTGGAACGGGGACGGTCAATAAGGTATATGACGAATTTCTGCAGGTTTCCGGGCTCTCTGCCGCAACAAAGGCGGAGGTAAAGCAGGCGGCAGCGGCACAGCAGAATATTTTCAAGCGGGCCATCAAGACACTGGGAGATATTTTTGTGCCGATTATTCCGGCAATCGTTGCCAGCGGCTTTCTGATGGGTATTATGGAAGCGCTGAATTTTATGGTAAATAACGGGTTTATGTCGTTGGATACCGGCAGCTCCATATTTGTATTTGCAAATCTGTTCAGCAATGTGGCTTATACGTTTCTTCCTATTTTGATCGCCTACAGCGCGGCAAAGGCATTCGGCGGCAATCCGTACCTGGGTGCGGTCATCGGAATGCTGATGATCCATCCGAATCTGCAAAATGCGTGGACGGTTGCGACGGAAGGTGTGCAGGTGCGCCAGAGCGTGTGGTTTGGCCTGTATGAGGTGGATCTGATCGGATATCAGGGACATGTGATTCCGGTCATTATCGCTGTTTGGGTGATGTGCTTTATTGAAAAGAAGCTGCATAAAATCGTGCCGGAAATGTTTGATTTGTTCGTGACGCCTTTAGTGAGCGTGTTTGTGACCGGCTATCTGACCTACTCCATGATCGGCCCGCTGTTCGTCGTGATCGAGAATGGCATTATTGACGGTATCCAGTGGCTGATCGCGCTTCCGCTCGGAATCGGAAGCTTTGTCATGGGTGCATTTTATGCGCCGACGGTCGTTGCGGGAATCCATCATATGTATACGATTATTGATGTGGGACAGCTTGCAAAATACGGAGTTACATACTGGCTGCCCCTTGCATCCGCGGCAAATCTGGCACAGGGTGCCGCGACGCTTGCGGTTGCGGTAAAGACAAAAAACGCGAGGACAAAATCCATGGCGCTCCCGTCGGCGTTCAGCGCCTTTATGGGTATTACGGAGCCTGCCATTTTCGGTGTGAACATGCGCTACTTTAAGCCTTTTATCTGCGGCTGTATCGGCGGCGCATGCGGTGCGCTTTTCTCATCCATTGCCGGGCTTGGCGCCAGCGGAACCGGTGTGACCGGCCTGTTTGGTGTTCTGCTCTGCCTGAATATGCCGGTTCAGTATATTCTGATGATGGTCATTTCCATAGGCGTGTCGTTTGTGCTGACATGGATGTTCGGATATAAGGATGAGGAGCCGCAGGCGCAAAGCACTTCCGAGCCGGCGGGGACGGACGCAGAGACAAACGACGCCGGAAGCGAAAACACCGTGATTTATGCACCGGTGCAGGGCAATGTGATTCCGCGGGAAAGTATTCCCGATGAAACCTTTGCCTCCGGTGTTCTCGGAGACGGCGTCGGCATCGAGCCGGAGACGGGAGAGGTGGTAGCGCCGTTTGACGGGGAAATCTCATCTTTGACGGAAACCCGCCATGCCATCGGCATCAGCGGTCCCGGGGGCATGGAGCTGCTCATCCATGTGGGCGTGGATACGGTAAAGATGAACGGTGACGGATTCAGGCTGTACGTGTCCGAGGGTGACCGGGTAAAGACCGGACAGAAGCTTATGACCTTTGATATTTCCAAAATCAGGTCAGCCGGGTACAGCACCACGACGGCCGTGCTTTTGACAAACAGCGACGACTACAAAGCCCTGCGGGTGGAAAAAACAGGTAAGACGAAACAGACGGAAAGGATTTTTTCGGTGGAGGAAGGATAATGCTCCGCGAAAACGTAATATATTGGATACAAAGGCGGCAGCAGGCACAGAGAATGTGTCTGCTGCTTTGGTATGCATTGGAAAAGCAGAAAGCGCTTGACATTTAATTCCCTGTAGTCGTAATATTTTGAGAGGAAGTGGTAAGGAATCGCGGCACAAAAATGGAGACCTGCACACTATGATCAAAGGAAAAAAACGAAAGAAAAGAAGGCTCCGGTTTTTTCTTACCCTGCTCGCCGTTATTTTTGTGACGACGGCAGTTGCGGGGGCGGGCCTGCTTCTGGCAGCGCATGTGTTAAGTAAGGACCGGGAGGAGCGCTGGGAGACTCCGGAAGAGCTTTTGGCGCGGTATATGAGCTATATTCCCGAGAAGGAATATAAAAAAATGTACGACATGCTGGATCTGCAGATGTCGGGCGGGATCAGCCAGGATGCCTTTATAACGCGTAATTCGGCGATTTACGAGGGAATCGAGGCAAAAAATATGAAAATTACGGTCACTTCTTATGATAAGAGCCGCGGGACGGTGGGTTATGAGAGTGTGTTTGACACGGCGGCGGGGACGATCCGGTTTCAGAACTCGGCGCAGTTTGTAAAGGGTGAGGACGGCTATGGTCTGGTGTGGACGGATTCGCTCATTTTTCCGAAGCTGAGGTCTGCGGACAAGGTGCGCCTGTCTACCGTGCAGGCGGAGCGGGGAGAGATCGTCGACCGGAACGGCTGGGTGCTGGCCGGAAAGGGCGTGGCATCCTCGGTAGGCGTTGTTCCCGGAAAGCTGGAAAACCGGGCGGAGAGCATCCGGAAGCTTGCAGAGCTTCTGGATATTTCCGAAGCCTCCATCGAGCAGACGCTTGCGGCATCGTGGGTGACGGATGATGCCTTTGTACCGCTCCAGATGATCCCGAAGGTGGAGCAGCTCGACCTCATGACGATGGACCCGGATGAAAAAACACTGGAGGAGCAGCGGCGGCAGGAGTCTTTGCTCGCGATCCCGGGGGTGATGCTCACCGATACGCAGGTGCGCACGTATCCGCTGGGCGAGGCGGCGGCGCATCTCATCGGATATGTACAGGGCGTTACCTCGGAGGATCTGGAGGAGCACGCGGGGGAGGGCTATACGTCCGGCAGCGTGATCGGAAAAAGCGGCGTGGAGGCACTGTATGAAAAGGAGCTTAAAGGACAAAACGGCTGCCGGATCTACATTGCGGACGAGGACGGAAATATGAAGGAGGAGCTCGCATATCTGCCGGTTGAGAATGGACAGAGGGTGGAGCTGACCATCGATGCCAGACTCCAGCGCGCGCTCTATGAGCAGTTTCGGGAGGACAAGGGCTGTTCGGTCGCCATGGACCCTTATACCGGTGAGGTGCTCGCGCTGGTGAGCACGCCCTCCTACGACAACAACGATTTTATCATGGGACTGACCGACGCGCAGTGGACATCGCTAAACGAGAACGAGGACAAGCCCATGTACAACCGGTTCCGGCAGACGTGGTGCCCCGGCTCATCCTTTAAGCCGGTGACCGCGGCTATCGGGCTGCAGTCCGCGGCCCTGGGCCTGACGGAGGATCTGGGCAACGACGGACGGCGCTGGCAGAAGGACGAATCGTGGGGCTCCTATTTCGTGACGACGCTGCATCCCTGTGAGCCAGCAACGATGGAAAAAGCGCTGATCAGCTCCGACAACATTTATTTTGCGAAGGCGGCGCTGCGGATCGGCGTGGACGAGATGCAGAATTATATGGACCGGCTGGGCTTTAACGAGGACCTTCCCTTTGAGATCGGGATGCGCCAGTCCCAGTATTCCAACACGGAGCAGATCGAGACGGAGGTCCAGCTCGCCGACAGCGGCTACGGGCAGGGCCAGATGCTGATCAATCCGCTGCATCTTGCGTGTATGTACACGGCATTTGCCAACGGGGGAAATATAGTGCAGCCCTATCTGACCGTGGGGCAGAAGCGGGATAATCTCTACTGGCTCAGGGAGGTGTTTTCCCGGGAAACAGCGGAGCAGGTTTTGGATATGATGGTCCAGGTAGTGAGCGACCCGGAAGGAACCGGACAGGCGGCGTACCGGGAGGATATCAGACTTGCAGCCAAGACCGGGACCGCGGAGATCAAGGTGTCCCAGGGGGACAAAAACGGTACGGAGCTGGGCTGGTTTGCAATCTTTACCGCGGACAGGGACGAGGAGCGCCCCATATTGCTCGTGAGCATGATCGAGGATGTGAAGGACAGGGGCGGCAGCGGCTATGTGGTGCGGGGAGACAAGGAGGTACTGGACGCCTGGTTTGCCGGCTTTTAAGGAACGGAACAAAGATTTGCGTTTTCCGTTGTAAAAAAGTCCCGGACAACGTATACTGGAAGTATGTATTTTTGAATCATTCCGGAAACGGATGCAAGACGGAAAGGAAGGTATGTATATGCTGAAAGGAAAAGTAGCTATCGTCACAGGGGGAACAAGAGGCATCGGGTTTGAGATCGTGCGCAAATATCTGGCGAACGACGCGAAGGTCGTGCTTTTCGGCTCCAGACAGGAGACCGTGGACAATGCGCTTAAAAAGCTCGGCGAGGAGAACTCTGCATGGGAGGTTACGGGAAAGTGCCCGAAGCTAACCGATGCCGCCGAGGTGGAAAAGGCTGTAAACGAGGTAAAGGAGCAGCACGGACGGATCGACATTCTCGTGAACAATGCAGGTATTTCCCAGAGCACGCCGCTGTACGATTATACGGCGGAGGAATTTGACAAGGCGATTGATCTGAATGTAAAGGCGGTCTTTTACGCGATTCTCCCGGCTGCGCGGATCATGAAGGAGCAGGGCGGCGGCTGCATCATCAATACAAGCTCCATGGTGAGCATTTCCGGTCAGCCTGCGGGCGTGGGCTATCCTGCCAGCAAGTTTGCGGTGAACGGGCTGACGATCTCCCTTGCAAGGGAGCTTGGAAAGGACAATATCCGCGTAAACGCGGTGGCTCCGGGTGTGACAAGAACGGATATGGTAGCGGCGCTGCCGGAGGAGGTAGTAAAGCGGATCTCCATGGGTATTCCTCTGGGACGTGCCGGTGAGCCGGAGGAGGTTGCAAACGCGTTCCTGTATCTCGCCAGCGATCTGGCAAGCTATGTCACAGGCGAGATTCTCTCCGTTGACGGGGCGTCAAAGGTATGATGCACGCTTTGCAACGATGAAATAGCAAAAGCATTTGGAAGCTGTAAAAAGCAGTCTGCGGACAATAGCCGGAGGCTGCTTTTATTTAACCGGATATGAAGCTGGGTATCGCTGCATTTCGCACCCGGGCCACGCAGTTACTCCGTATCCGGGGGCATGGCGGGGCGGCAGGAGAGCATGATCCTGGCAGCAGCTTGGATAGGAAAAAATGCCGATAAAAAGTGTGTTGCACTTTGCGCCGGGGGATGGTACGATACAAAAAAGATGTAAGAGGAGATCAGGAGAAAAAATATGAATTATACTTTCGTTGACATGGAAAACTATCCGCGCAGCGCACATTTTTCCTATTTTACAGGGATGGCATATCCGTATGCGGGGATCACGGTGAACGTGGAGCTTAGCGACTGGCTTGCCGGGGTGAGGGAGCAAAAAGCCCCCTTCTTCCTCAGCTTTTTATATGCGGTGACGAACGCGGCCAACGAGGTCAGGGAGCTTCGCCAGCGGATTTTGGACGGACGGATCGTTGAGTTTGAGCGCTGCTTAAGCTCCTATACGGTTGCGCTTCCGGACGAGACGTACTGCTACTGCAGTGTAGATGCCGGCATGCCGTATACGGAGTTCCTCGCCTATGCGCAAAAACGGCAGCGTCAGGCAGCACAGCAGGCATCCCTCGACGACGGGGACGAGGCGCTTTCGCTCTTTTTCGTCTCCTCCCTTCCCTGGCTAAGCTATACCTCCATCGTGCAGCCAACCGCAATTCCCGCGGACAGCAACCCGCGGATCACCTGGGGAAAATATTTCACACAGGGCGGAAAGACGCTGCTTCCGGTTTCGCTTTTGTGCCATCATGCGCTGGTGGACGGCGTACATTTTGCGAAGTTTTTCGAAAGGCTGGATGCGTGGCTGGTAAAGATGGTTGACAGCAAAAGAGAGAAAAACTAAAATAGAGAAGGAACCAAGGATGATTGGAAGAGAGGATAACGAATGAAAAAAAGACGTTTTCTGGCGACCGCAGCGGCGCTTGCGGTTGGCATGGTGCTGCTGTGGACACCTGCGGCGGTATCTGCGACAGAGCTGGGTGATGATTATGAGGATACAACGGATGACGGGCAGGAGGCAGGGGAGCAGATGACGATCCCCGCACCGGGTAAGGACGACGGTTCGGGTTCAGACCCGGGCAGTACCGGAAGCTCCGGCGGTTCATCCGGGGGCGGAAACACGGGAAGCACGGGGGGCAGCGCGGGAGGCACTTCATCCCAGGGCCCGGACAGCAGCACGGGTACAGCCAAATCCTCGGACAGCAGCCTGGCTTCCCTTGGCATTTCGCCGGGCAGCTTGAGTCCGGCATTTTCGCCGAACACGTATGAATATACGGCTACCGTGGACGCGAATGTGACGCAGGTGTCCATTCCGGCACGGCCAAACAACAGCAAGGCGGTTATCGCTTCGGTGAGCGGTGCAAAGTCGATTCGGCCCGGAACGAATACGGTGAAGGTCGTTGTGGAAGCCGAGAGCGGCAAGACAAGCACCTACACGATCACCGTATACTGCGGACAGGGGGCGCAGAACAATACCCCTGCCGGCGAGCCGGCGGATACGTCGGAGCCGACCTCGGTGGAGGGACAGATCAGCGATACGCAGCCGGAGGACGTGACGCCTTTTCCGGAAGCGGACGACGGGCAGAAGGAGAAGGAAGCGGACGATGAGGTCAGCTT
The DNA here is from genome assembly GCA_910589045.1 of uncultured Eubacterium sp. Taxonomy (GTDB): domain Bacteria; phylum Bacillota; class Clostridia; order Lachnospirales; family Lachnospiraceae; genus W0P33-017. The sequence goes on along the minus strand of CAJUSH010000023.1, from coordinate 9,593 downwards.
TGATTCCAACGGCTATCTGATCTACCGGGGCGAGGCATATATTCCCTCGGAGCTGATGCCGGAGGGCGAGTATGTGTCTCTGGAAAAGTACAACAGCCTTTATGAGCAGGCAAAGGCCGATAAGACGACTAGCAACCGGATGATGATTATTTTCGTGGTTGTGGTGGTGCTGCTTTTGATTGTCATTGTCAATCTTGTGTTTAAACTGCGGGATGTGCGCCAGGACGCACAGCTTGGTATTGGGGGAAGCGATGACGACGAGGGCGACGGGCTTTTTCCGAGGGAGCGAAGGGTGACAAAGGCATCGAGGATGCGGGAAAAGGCACAGGCGGCTGATACCGCGATGATACCGGATGTGAAAATGCCGGATCAGATGAGGCGCAGCAGCCCCAAAATGACGGAACGGCCAAAGCCCGCCGCAGGGACAAAGCCGGGCGCAAGGGCCCCGGAAAGGTCCGCGGCGCCGGCAAAAACACCGACGAGAACCCCGGCAGGGACTCCGGACCGCAAGCATACCAGGTCCGGGCAGGGAGACCGGGATTTGGAAATTTTAGATTTAAACGACTTATAATAAAAGAAAGGTAATATGGTTTTATGAACAGACCCTATACGGCCAAGGCAAAAAAAGCGCTTGCTTTGGCGGGTAAAATATCCCGAAGTCTGCACCACAATTACGTCGGGACGGAGCATTTGCTTCTGGGACTGCTGCGGGAGGGCAGCGGCGTGGCGGCCTGCGTGCTCATGAGCAACGGCGTAGAGGAGGAAAAGCTGATGCAGCTCATCGAGGATCTGATTGCGCCTTCCTCGGACGTCATGCTGATGGATCGGGACGGATATTCGCCCAAGACGCAGAAGGTTTTGGAGCGGGCACAGGCAGAAGCGGAGCGTTTCCATTCCCAGCAGGTGGGAACGGAGCATTTGCTCATAGCGTTGATCAAGGAAATCGACTGTGCGGCCTCGCGGCTGCTAAACACGATGGGTGTCAGCGGACAAAAGCTTTACGTGGACATTCTCGTAGCAATGGGCGAGGACGCATCCCAGTACAAGGACGAGCTGAACGGCAGGGCGGGCAAAAAGGCGAAAAACGCGACCGCCACGCTGGATCGCTATTCACGGGATCTGACGGAGCTTGCGCGCAGCGGCGAGCTTGACCCGGTGATTGGCAGGGAGGACGAGATTGAGCGCGTCATCCAGATTTTAAGCCGCCGGGGAAAGAACAACCCGTGTCTCATCGGAGAGCCGGGCGTGGGAAAAACCGCCATTGTCGAGGGGCTGGCCCAGCGCATTGTAAACGGTATGATGCCCGATACCGTTTCGGATAAACGGCTTTTGACGCTGGATCTCTCCGGTATGGTGGCAGGCTCGAAATACAGGGGAGAGTTTGAGGAGCGCATCAAGCACGTGATTGCGGAGGTGCAGCAGGCGGGTAATGTAATTTTGTTTATCGACGAGCTCCACACGCTCATCGGGGCCGGGGGCGCGGAGGGCGCCATCGACGCCTCCAATATTTTAAAGCCATCCTTAGCGCGCGGCGAGATACAGCTCATCGGTGCGACGACGATCGAGGAATACCGCAAATATGTGGAAAAGGATGCCGCACTTGAGCGGCGGTTCCAGCCGGTCACGGTGGAGGAGCCGACCGTGGAGCAGGCGGTGGATATTTTGCGGGGCTTAAAGAGCCGCTACGAGAAGCATCATCAGGTGGAGATTACGGACGAGGGCGTAGTGGCGGCGGTGAAGCTGTCCCATCGCTATATCAACGACCGGCATCTGCCGGACAAGGCGATTGACCTCATCGATGAGGCGGCGGCACGGATGCGGCTTACGGTGTGCCAGGCGCCGCCGGAGCTTTTATCGTATCAGGAGAAGAGCCGGGAGATGGAGGACGCTTTTGTGGAGGCCATCGCGAGCGGTGATATGGAGCTTGCCTCACAGTGCATGGACGAGCGTGCCCGGGCGGACGCGGCCTACGAGAAGGCAAAAAAGCGCTCCGAGCGCAGCAAAAGCCGCAAAAAGCTCGTGCTGGGCGAGGCGGAGATCGCGGAGGTTATCGCCAAATGGACAAAGATTCCGGTCAAGCGGCTGACCGAGGGCGAAGCGGAACGCCTGCGGCGGCTGGAAAAGACGCTGCACAAGCGGGTTGTCGGGCAGGAGGACGCGGTGAGTGCCGTAGCGCGCGCTGTGCGGCGGGGACGCGTGGGGCTGAAGGACCCGAACCGCCCCATCGGCTCGTTCCTGTTCCTCGGACCGACCGGTGTGGGAAAAACGGAGATTTCCAAGGCGCTGGCGGAGGCGATCTTCGGGGATGAGCAGGCGATGATCCGCGTGGATATGTCCGAGTATATGGAAAAGCACAGCGTATCAAAAATGATCGGATCACCCCCCGGCTACGTTGGCTTTGACGACGGCGGGCAGCTCTCCGAGAAGGTTCGCCGCAATCCGTATTCCGTGATTCTTTTTGACGAGATCGAAAAGGCGCACCCGGATGTGTTTAATATCCTGCTGCAGGTGCTCGATGACGGGCGCATCACGGATTCCCAGGGGCGCAGGATTGATTTCAAAAATACGATCATCATTATGACCAGCAACGCAGGCGCGCAGTCCATTGTGACGCCGAAGCGTCTCGGCTTTGCTTCCGCAAACGATGAGAAGCAGGATTATGAGCGCATGAAATCGCTGGTCATGGAGGATGTACAGCGTATTTTTAAGCCCGAGTTTTTGAATCGTATCGACGAGACGATCGTGTTCCGTATGCTGAATAAGGAGGACATGAAGAAGATTGTCACGATTCTTGCGAAAACGCTGATCGAGCGATGCAGGAGCCAGATGAACATGGAGCTTGTGATCACGGAGCCGGTGAAGGCATTTATCGTGGAGGAGGCATACGACCCGAAATACGGCGCCCGCCCGCTGCGGCGCATGATCCAGACACGCATCGAGGATAAGCTGGCGGAGGAATTTCTCGCCGGGAATGTGAAAAAAGGCGACAGGGTACACGTAGGACTAAAGAAAAAGGAACTAATATTTTCTGTAAAAGAAAATGAGAGGTAGGAGGAAGACAAAATGCGAAGCATTTTAAAGGAATGTCTTCCGACGACATGCCCGCGAGCGAAGGCGAACGGGCGATACCATAGCATAGGAGGAAGACAATGAGTGTTGTAAGTGAATTGATCCGCTCAGAGGCAGACGGCACAATCAGCTTTGGTGATTATACGCTGGGAGCAAAGGCGAAGCTGGATAATTTTAATCACGCGGATGCGGTGTACAAGGTAAAGACATTTCAGGAGATCACGCGGCTGGAGAAAAACGGCATGTTTGCGTATGAGTCGGTGCCGGGAACCGCAGTCACGCATTTGCGCGTGGACGGGGAGCGTGTAAGCTTTCAGGTGGAGGGACCCGAGGATGCGAAGATCACGCTGGGTCTTGAGGAGGAGACTACCTACGAGGTGGAGATCGCGGGAAAATCAGTGGGAACGCTTGCGACGAACCTCGGGGGCAAGCTGACCGTCAGCGTGGAGCTGAACGGCGAGCCGGTGGAAGTCACCGTTCAGAAAGTAAACTAAGCGATGGCAAAAGGAAAAACAGCCGTTTATTTTTGTCAGTCCTGCGGCTACGAGTCCGCGAAGTGGATGGGGCAGTGCCCCGGCTGTAAGGAATGGAACACATTTGTGGAGGAGCCGGTGGAAAAAAAGAGCGGGGCAAGACCGGGCTGCGCCCGCAATGTGCACCGGACGAAGCCGCAGGCCATCCGGGAAATCGAGTTTCGGGAGGAGCAGCGCATGAGCAGCGGCATGCCGGAGCTGGACCGGGTGTTAGGCGGCGGCGTGGTGCCCGGCTCCATGGTGCTGGTGGGCGGGGATCCCGGTATCGGAAAATCCACCCTTCTGCTGCAGGTCTGCAAAAACCTTGCGGATCAGCATGTTTCCGTGCTCTATATCTCCGGGGAGGAGTCCCTGCAGCAGATCAAGATCCGCGCGCAGCGCATCGGCAGCTTTACCGACGACCTGAAGCTATTGTGTGAGACGGACCTGGAGGAGATCCGCAGGACCATCGACGGAGAAAAGCCCCGGGTCGTAGTCATCGATTCCATCCAGACGATGTATAATGAGGCGATCACCTCCGCACCCGGTTCGGTTTCCCAGGTGCGGGAATCCACGGCTACGCTCATGCAGATCGCCAAGGGCAGCGGCGTGACGATTTTTATCGTCGGACATGTGACAAAGGAGGGCGTGGTGGCGGGGCCCCGTGTGCTGGAGCACATGGTGGACACGGTGCTCTATTTTGAGGGCGACCGCCATGCGTCCTACCGGATCTTGCGCGGGGTCAAAAACCGCTTCGGGTCGACCAATGAGATCGGCGTATTTGAAATGCGCGCAGACGGCCTGCGGGAGGTAGAAAACCCGTCGGAATATATGCTGAACGGCAAGCCTGCGGATGCTTCCGGCTCGGTGGTGGCCTGCTCCATGGAAGGGACGCGCCCGATTTTAATCGAGATTCAGGCGCTCGTGTGCCATACAAACTTCGGAATCCCGCGGCGTACCGCGGCGGGCACGGATTTCAACCGCGTCAACCTGCTCATGGCAGTGCTGGAAAAGCGGCTGAACCTGAAAATGAGCGAGTGTGACGCCTATGTGAACATCGCGGGCGGCATCCGCATGAATGAGCCTGCCATCGATCTGGGTATTGTGCTGGCGATCGTCAGCAGCTTTAAAAACCGTCCCGTGGACGAGCACACCATCTGCTTCGGTGAGGTGGGGCTAAGCGGGGAGGTACGTGCGGTCAGCCTGCCGTCCCAGCGCGTGGCGGAGGCAAAAAAGCTGGGCTTTCACACCTGTGTCCTGCCGAAGGTGTGCCTGGAGACGGTTGGAAACGTGGAGGGCATACGGCTGATCGGTGTTGCAAATGTAAGAGAAGCGATGGATATCTGCTCGTGACAAATGAAAAGACAACAGCAATCCTTGTCTTTGACGTATAAAAAACCGGCTGCGAAGCTTCGCGGCCGGTTTTTTTGTACAGAAAATCACTTTAAATTTCCTGTTATGGTAAAACAAGAATCGCACTGAGGCGGGAAAAAGAGCATTCCTTTGGCCCGGAGGGAGGCTGCGTCACCTTCAGATCCAGGGCATCCGCAATAAAATATATGTCTGCCCCCTGTCCTTCGGGTCAAAGCCCCGCTTCATTCATCTCAAATAACACTGCGTTTATCCCAAATCATGGATATCCCGCAGCGATTTTATTATGCTGTACAAAGAAAAGGACGAAAATGTTCAGATGCTTTTATTATGAGATGGAAAGAAAAGGAGGACGACCATGGCAGATGAGAAAACAGCGGAAAAAACAAATGAAAATCAATCCCCGGCTGCAAAGGCCGGGGCATCGGTAAAAGCAGAGCCGTCAGCAGTCGGGGGAGGGAGCTTCCTGGATACGCTCTACGAGAAGATCACGGATGTAATCGGCGGAGATAACCCGAACCAGTATTTTTGTATGACCTTTCCGGGGACGCTGATCGATGCGGCCGATTATCAATACGACATCAGCGGTGAAAAACCGGCGCATGTGAAGGCCAATGAATCGAAGCTGGTGAACAAATTATTTGATGCCTGCTTCATAGCCGCAGCTGATAACGGAAGGCAGCTGCAGAACCAGTACCGCACGGCGCTGAGCATGCTTTCGCCAAAGCTCAACCGGGACCTGTTCGAGATGAAGGTGAGACTGCGGGAAGTTCTGATGACACCCTACCGGTATGATTTTGGCAGCGGCGTGGAGGATTCCATGACCTTAGAGCAGGTGTTTTACCGTCTCTACAGTGAGTATGTGGCTGCAAAAGCGGAATGGAACCAGAAGCAGCTCGATAAAAAGGCGGAATTAAAGCGGACGATCATCGATCCCAACGAGCGCAGGGACGCCTATCTGGAGTGGTACGGGATGGTAGCCGAGACGGAACGGGTCATGCTTGAGGAAAAGCTGGGGAAGGTGCTGAACGTATTTTCACCGGGCGATATGAACATCATCAACGCCATTTTAAACTGCGGTGTCGGCGGAGAAATTGAGAGCGCCCGTGCCGCAATGGATATGGTGGAGGAGCTGAACCCGGACGGCGGCTACGTATATCCGGTAAACCTGTACCCGAAAAACTGGTTTGCGTTGCTCGAGTCCTCATTCAACCAGGTGGATCTGCTGGAAAGTCCGGCGGCATTGTCCCAGCGGATGAAGCTGCTGGAGATGCAGCGCAGCAATCTTATGATGAATATTTCAAAGCTCACCTCCACGATACCGGATGATGACGAGGTAAACGCGTTGTATCAGGCGTATGAGGCTGCGGAAAGCTCCTTCCAGCAATTGGTGGGGGAATGCCTCAAGGCAAATACAGGCGCAACGGTGGATGTGGTTAAGACCATTCTTGCGCTGTGCAGCAAGAAGGACGGCGGCACCCTGGAGACACCCTCGGAGGAAGAGACCGGCCGTGTAATGAAATCAGATGCGGATAATGCGGGTAAGAGCGAGGAAATAAAGGCGCTGCTCGACGTGATCGCGGGGAGAGCCCAGGATTGCTACGACAAGCAGGCCGCGGCGGTGGAGGCAGCAGGAAAAGGCACCGATGCGGCATTGCGCTGGTGTGAGGCACACAACAAGCAGCAGCTAAAGGGTCTGCTTGAGCCGTTAAAGCTTCAGCTGGAATCCGTGAGCAATGAAATGACGGAATTAAAGGATAAAATTGCCCTGTCCAAGGCGGTTTTGGACAAGCCGGGGGACGATGTGGGCGATGTGATGCCGAACAAGGCCGCAGAGGGATTTACACAGCTTCTGATCCAGTCGAAAATGTCCGCCGTCAGCCAGAAATCCAGCCGGGAATCGGAGTCATCGAACAGCAGCTGGGGTGCATCCTTTTTATTTGGGGGATATTCCGGCAATAAATCCCACCAGCAGTCGGTACAAAGCTCAATGGATGCAAGCTCCGATGTCGAAATTCAGATCGGGATGAATCTTGCGAAGGTACAGATTGAGCGGGAATGGTTTAACCCCGGCATCTTTCTTCTTACGAACAATATGTTTAATTTTTCAAGTAATAAGATATCGGCGGATAACAGTACAAGCTTTTCAGGCGGAAGTCCGGATGAAGTAAAGCAGCGGTTTGCGGAGATGAACGAATGTATTTTTCCGGCCTACCCGGTGGCGTTCGTGATCGCAAAGGACGTGTCCATCCGTTTTGTATCAAAGAGCTCCATGTCGTCGTCGTTTGCGGAGAGCATCGAGGACCATGCCTCAAAGGGCGGGGGATTTTTGATCTTCAGCGGAAACAGCTCCAGCGCATCGAGCTCGGGCCGGTCTGCGGCAGCGGCAAGCTCCACTGCAAATGCGGTGACGGTTCGCTTCACGGCGCCGCAGATTTTAGGCTACTACATGCAGGCGACGCCGGCAGACCGGAGTGCACACATCAACAGCACGTCGGATACGGATATGTCGGTAATCGGCTTTGTATCAAAATTCAAGGAAATGATCGAGGAATACAACCAGACCCTGCGTGCATGCGGACAGAAAGACCATATCCCCGGGGCATAATACATTTATCCCCTGACGACAATCATTGGTCACAATCGAACAACATCGATTTTTTTCTTATGTAAGATAAACACACTACTTTTACAGATAAAGCGTTTATGCCACATAAGGAAAGGAATATGATGGGATGAATGAGAGAAAGCTTATATGCAGGGCAAAAGCACTGGTTGAAAGTCTTGGTCTTGTGAATCCGGATAAAATACCGTTTTGTACCAATTCTACAAGCTGGCAGATCAACAGGTTTTACGGGAAAAACATAGAAAAGAAAGAGATGCGGGAAAAGCTCAGACAGCATTTTGGGGGATACGGCAGCATAGAGCATGGACATTATACGCTGCAGAGGCTGGATGAGAACAGCTGTATTGTCTATGGAAATTTCCGTGTGCTTTTGCGCAACCATGCCAGCGGATACTACGGGTTTCCATATGAGGTAACAGTCATCATGCGAAGCGGCATTGCGCAGCGGATCATACTGTATGGCGATCATGAGGAATGTATCTGCTGCATCGTGCAAAGCGACGAGGATCACATATATATGATCAAAGAGTCGGATATTTTGTATATAGAGTCCAGCCGCAACAATCTGATCTGGCACTGCCGCGACATGACGGTGAGCAGCAGGGGAACGCTAAAGGAGCAGGAAAAAATTCTTGCCGGATGCTTTTACCGTATCCAGCGCGGCTACATTATCAACGTAAACCACATCAGGAGTATGGAAAAAAGAGAGATCAGCATGGATAACGGCGATATCCTGCTGATTCCTTACCGCACCTGCTGCAACGTAAAAAAGATTATTTTATCGAAATGCAGAAATGAGTCACTGATATCAAAAAAGGAGGCGCTCTATGGGTAAAAGAGAAATCGAGGATGAGGTCAAAAGGGAGTTTTTGACGGAAAGGCATTTTGAAGCGCTGAGCCGTCTGATCGTACATGAGCCGGACAGAAGCAATCAGGGCAAGCTGAATCTGATCGTCAGCTTTCGCAAGGCCGGCGAGCGGGCTATCCGGATGCTGGCAGCCGGAGCCGGTGCAAAGCCCCATAAAATTTTGGACAAGAGCGTAAAGCGGGAAAGACTGGAAAGAATTTTCAGCGAGCAGGACATTGCGGCGGTTCCGAATATCGAGCGGATCTGCGGGCTGGTAGCCCGCCCGGTTGTCAGGGAAGCGGATTTGCCCGCCGTCACGGATATGCTTGCGTATCCGCCCGGTGCGGCGGAGCCGGTCGACCTGAGAAAATGTCTGAATATTGCGGGATTATACCTGACCCGTGCAGGAGCAGAGCATTTTGAAGGGCTTGATCGGTTTACGGTAAAACGGGACGCTCAGACGTGTTATCTGGAGGTGGACGGAGCGCTCACCGGGCTGATCGAGCGCTTTACGACCTCGCAGGGAGAAATCCTTCCGGCGGAACACTATGCAAAATGGTTCATCTCGGGAGATTATGATATACACGATTTGATCTGTTTATCGGGAAGCAGCAGGCATCCGGTAGTCTCCGACTCCCCGGACGAGATCCGGTTTCTGACAAAGATGAATGACGCAATGACGGGGAAAGAGCGCTTTAGCCAGGCACTTACGAAGTTTACGCCGGATGAATACGATCCGATCCAGCACGGCCCCCAGTACAATTATATCGTTTATACCTATAATCATGAGCCGAAAACGAAAATAAACGAGCAGGTGGCGCAGATCGACTGCCCGGTTGCGGTCTGTGATAAAAACGGCTGGCACATCATGCAAGAGCCGATGGAGCTTGTGGAATACTACGAGCAAAACGCCGTTAAGGTGAAGGAGCTGTGGAATCTGAGCGAGGAGGGAAAGGCATATTTAAGGCAGATTTCGAATAAAAGCCTGGAAGAGCATATGGATGAAATCACAGGAAGAAAAAGAGTGCAGGGATAAGAGGGAAAAAAGGCCGGTTACTGGTCACGGAGTGACCGGTAACATGGTCGAAGGAAAAATTTGAAAAAAAATGAAATTTGTTGTTGACAACTGGAAAAAATGGTGCTATATTAAATGAGCTGTCGCTGATAC
>CAJUSH010000022.1 GCA_910589045.1 uncultured Eubacterium sp. | reverse complement strand
AGGTGTGAGGGGCGATTTTTGCGAAGCAAAACTCTGAATATCGCCCCGAATCGTTGCTAGGAGCGGCTCCCGAGCCGTGAATCGTAACGCAAAGTAACTACCTTGCCATCGATTTCTTCACAAAGGGCTTGCCATCTTTACGATCTTTCGCTAAAATAGGTATATCGCTTGAGATGTCCTTACCGCACGGTCGGCGCGGGAAGGAGCTTTCAATGAAACAAAAACAGAGGAAAGCAGCAAAGGCAGCCTTCGGCTGTCTTGTGCTGTTGCTTTTATATGGGTGTGCTTCCGGCTTTCACGGCGGGGCATCGGATATAGGAAGCCCGGCTGCTGCGGCCGGGGAAGCAGGTATTTCCTGGACGGAGGACGGCGCGGGGGAAGAACCGAATCAGGGATGGAAGGAAGTCCCGGATGCGGCAGGCGAAGCCCCGGCAAAAGGAACGCAGGACGAACCCCTGCCGGGAAACGCAGGCGGCGATGAGGGCGCGGGTGAAATGCCGGGGCAGATCGCCGTCTATGTGTGCGGCGCGGTGAAGCATCCGGGGGTCTATGAGCTGGCAGCCGGAAGCCGGGTGTACGAGGCGGTTGCGCTGGCCGGCGGCATGACAAAGGAGGCATCGGATTACGGTGTCAACCAGGCGGAGGTGCTAAGCGACGGGCAGATGGTCGTGATTCTGACCGAGGAGGAAATCCGGGCCGGGGAAAACGGAGCCGTGGAGGCTTCGGATGCGGACGAGCTGGTGAATATCAATACGGCCGGGGCCGGGGAGCTGAAAACCCTGCCGGGAATCGGAGATGCGAAGGCGGCGGCGATTATTGCTTATCGGGAGCAGCATGGTCCGTTTGCGGCGGTTTCGGACATTAAAAGGGTCAGCGGAATCGGGGAGGGTGTGTTTGCAAGGCTGGAAGGCCTGATCAAGGTAGATTGAGGCGGTCCGGGGGAAGCCCGGGCAGTGATAGACAGAGGTGTATTATGGCAAAAAAGGTGCTTGTGGTAGATGATGAAAAGCTGATCGTAAAGGGGATCCGGTTTTCCTTGGAGCAGGACGGCATGGAGGTGGAGTGTGCCTACGACGGTGAGGAGGCGCTAAAGCTTGCGACGGCGAATACCTATGATATGATCCTGCTGGATCTGATGCTTCCGAAGATGGACGGCATGGAGGTGTGCCAGCGGATTCGGGAATTTTCCAACGTTCCGATCGTCATGCTGACGGCGAAGGGCGACGATATGGACAAGATTCTCGGCCTGGAATACGGTGCGGACGATTATATTACAAAGCCCTTCAACATTCTGGAGGTCAAGGCGCGCATCAAGGCGATCATGCGCAGAACCGGGACGAAGGAGACTTTGCAGACAAAGGCGAAGGTCATCAAAAGCGGCGACCTGGAGCTGGATCTGGAGAGCAGGCGGCTGTTTATCCTCGGCAGGGAGACGAATCTGACTGCGCGGGAATTTGAGCTTCTGGAGCTGTTTGTCACAAATCAGAACAAGGTTTTCAGCCGCGAAAAGCTGCTTGAGCTTGTGTGGGGCGCGGATTATCCGGGGGATGTGCGCACGGTGGACGTCCATGTGCGGCGGCTGCGGGAGAAGATCGAGGCGAACCCCAGCGAGCCGAAATATGTTCACACAAAATGGGGTGTGGGCTATTATTATCGCGGGTAAGGGCGGATACGGGATAAGGGAACGGTGAAATGAAGTCGAAAAAAAAACTGCGGAAATTTTTGAAAAGTCTGCGATTTCGTTTAGTCACAGCATTTATTTTTTTCGGGATGCTTCCCGGCATCGCTCTGCGTATCGGGATTATCCGCGGATACGAGAAGCGGGCGGTTTCCAACCGGAGTATTGATATTTTGAATCAGGCGAAAATTCTTTCCGACCAGATTGCGAACAACGGCTATCTGGAGGATGTGACACTTGAGTCGATCAACTCCCGTGTGGAGCTGATCTGCAATATTTACGACGGGCGTGTCCTCGTCATAGACAATACGTTTCATATTATAAAGGATACGTACGACCTGGACACAAAAAAGATCATTATCTGCGAGGAGGTGGCTACCAGCTTTCAGGGCTCGGAGTCCAACAAGTACGACCCGGTGAACGGTTACATTCAGGTCACGCTGCCGATCTGCGATGTGGATACGCAGGAGATTTTAGGCGTGCTGCTTGTGAGCGCCTCCACGGATGTGGTGCAGGATGCCTCCGAATATCTGAAAAATACGGCGCTTATCGTCCAGCTTTCCGCGGCGATTCTGATCGTGGTGTTTGCGATCATTGTGTCAAACCGCATTGCGCGTCCGTTTCGGAAAATGTCGAAATCCGTCGAGGAGATGCAGATCGGCTACGGCGGGGATATGCTGCTCATCGACAGCTATACGGAGACGGAGGAGATTTCCGTCAACATCAACGCCATGCTGAAAAACATGAAGGTGCTGGACGAATCCAGACAGGAATTTGTATCAAATGTGTCGCATGAATTAAAAACGCCCCTCACGTCCATGAAGGTGCTTGCGGATTCGCTGACCGGGCAGGAGGGCGCGCCCGTGGAGCTTTATCAGGAGTTTATGACGGATATTGCTTCTGAGATCGAGCGGGAAAACAAGATCATCACGGATCTGCTCTCGCTGGTAAAGATGGACAAGGCGGCAGCAGACAGCCTAAACATTACGGCGGTCAATGTGAACGAGTCGCTGGAGCTGATCATGAAGCGTCTGATGCCAATCGCGGACCGGCAGAACATCGAGCTTGTGCTTGAGAGCTTCCGCCCGGTGAGTGCCGAGATTGACGAGACGAAAATGTCGCTTGCGCTCACGAACCTGGTTGAGAATGCGATCAAGTATAACGACAAGGCAGACGGCTGGGTGCATGTATCCCTCAATGCGGATCACCAGTATTTCTATGTCAAGGTGGAGGACAATGGCTGCGGGATTCCGGAGGAGTCGCTGGACCATATTTACGAGCGCTTTTACCGTGTGGATAAATCCCATTCCCGGGAGATCGGAGGTACGGGTCTTGGTCTTGCAATCTCCCGGAGTGTCATTCTCATGCACAGAGGGGCGATCAAGGCATTTTCCACGGAGGGAGAGGGCACGATTTTCACGGTACGGATTCCCCTCAAATATATCGCAGGATAGGGGTACGGGCGTTTTCATAAAAGCAAGGAGGAAGGCATGAAAAAAGGATTTGGATATAGAGGCCTGCTTTTTTTGCTTGCGGGCGTCTGCCTCTGGGGCTGCGGCAGGGAGAAGGAGCCGATACCGGAGGAGGGGACGCTGTTTGTGAGCTATCTGGACAAGGAGCAGACAAAAACCGTGCGTCAGAGCTATGAGCCAAACGCGGCACTCGGTGATACAAGGCTTCTGGTTGCCGAGCTGATCAGGGTGCTCTCAACCGATTCCGGCGACGTTGATTTTGTCCGTCCGATTCCGGAGGGCGTGGAGGTGACACAGACACAGCTTGAAGACGACGGGGATTTAAAGGTTTATTTTAACAAAAATTACCGGACAATGGAGTCGGTGCCGGAGATTTTGTGCAGGCTTGCGCTTGTGCAGACCTTAACGCAGGTGGAGGGGGTTGACTGCCTTGAATTTTTTGTGGAGGATGAGCCGCTTCTGGATTCCAGGGGCAAGGAAATCGGTGAGATGACAACGGAGGATTTTGTAGTCAATCCGGGGGAACAGATCAATTCCATCCAGCATGCAACGCTGGATCTGTATTTTTCTAATTCGTCGGGAGACGGCCTGGTGCTGGAGACGCAGCGGGTCTACTACAATAACAATGTGTCCCTGGAGAAGCTTGTGATCGAGCATCTTCTGGCGGGACCGAAAATCACCGATGCGGTGGCATCCATTCCGCCGGAGACGGCGCTGGTCAATGTCTCCGTGGCGGACCGCATCTGCTACGTCAGCCTGGACAACGGCTTCCGGACGCAGAACTACAACGTGCAGGAGGCGATCGTAATCTACTCCCTTGTCAATTCCCTGACGTCGCTTCCACACATCGATAAGGTACAGATTTCCGTCAACGGCGATACGTCCGGGGTGTACCGTGAGAGCTTTCCGCTGGGGACGCTTTATGAGCAGGACCTGTCCTATGTGCGTACCGTCCCGCACGAGCGGGAGGTCATTGTCAATGATCTCTGAGCGCATCCAAAACAGCACAGGCTCAGCTGGAAAAGCGCTGCAGACCGGTGGATTGCGGTATAATCCGTGAAAAATCAGCAGGAAATTTGACAGAAAAACTTAAGAGATAAAGGGGATGATTCCATCGAATGGAAGAAACGGCTGAGCTGTCAGCTTGCGCTTGCCGTGATTTTCGGTATCCTTCTGGCGGAGGGCGGGGGCTGGCAGTACGCGCTGTGTGCGTGCATGCTCTCCGGTGCTCTGCTGGTGCCGCTTCTGCGGGAAGGGAGCTTTCGTGAGCTCGTCGTAAGGGGAGCGATGCTTCTTTTTGCGGGAGGGCTTGGGGCGTTTAGCTTCCTTGCGCAGGACTGGCAGTGGCAAAGGAACGGACAGGCGCTTTTTACAGGGCAGGAGCAGACCATACGTGGGACGGTCGTCCACAAGGAAGTAAAAAACGACCGCTGGCAGCTTACTCTGGCGCTGCAGGATGAAAAAAGCCAGGTGATTTTATCTACCGGGGAGTGTGTCTATCCGCTCGGAAGCACACTGCTTGTCACAGGAATGGTCGAGGATTTCGATTTTCCCCGAAACGAGGGACAATTCAACGAGAAAATTTATTACAGGAGCAGGCAGGTCATCGGGCGCATGCGCACGGAGGAGCTGGCTTGTATCCGTGCGCCCGACGGTATCTTTTTGTGGCGCGAGAAGCTTTACTGCCTGCGGGGAGCCGTAGCGCGGGTCTGCGGGGACATGCTGCCGGCCGGGGAGGCAGGTATTCTGGCGGCGATGCTTACCGGGGAAAAATCGCTTCTGGACGGGGAGATACGCGAGCTGTTCGGGCATACGGGCATCGGGCATATTCTGGCGATCTCGGGCATGCATGTGAGCATGATCGGCATGGGTCTTTACGCGCTGCTGCGGAGGCTTGGGCTGGGCTATTCTGCCTGCGGAGCGTTCACGGCGTTCGTGCTGTTTAGCTATGGCACGATGGCCGGTATGGGGGTATCCACGCAGCGTGCGCTTTTCATGTTTTTTGTATTTCTTCTGGCGCAGTGCGTGGGACGCGGCTATGATGCGCGTGCAGCGCTGGGCGCGGCAGCAGCCGTTCTTCTCTGTGACCGTCCGTTTCTATTGCACAGCGTGAGCTTCCGGTTTTCGTTTGCGGCGGCTTATGCGGTTGTCGCCATCGGTGATCTGCTTGGACGGGAGGGGCAGGAAGGGCAGGAGCGGCCGCTTTCCCGTCTGCTGCGCCCGGTGTGTGCGGCGCTTCTGCTGCAGCTTTGTCTGCTGCCGCTCAATGCGTACTATAATTATGAGCTGCCGCTGTGTGCAATGTTTTTGAATCTGCTTTTGCTGCCCTATGCGGGTGTCATGATGGGCTTCGGGCTCGCCGGGTGCGCCGCTGCGCTGGCAGGTGAGGGCATTGCAAGGCTGGCGGGGTGCGGTGGAATTCTGATGAATGGCGCTGTGCTGCCGGCGGAAGTCGGCGGGGCATGGGCGGCGCATATCCCGCATATTCTGTTTGTGCCCTGCCGGATGGTGCTTACCGTGTATATCCGGGTGTGCCGCAGCGCGCAGGCGCTGCCCTTTTCCTCCGTGATCTGCGCAAAGCCGTCGGAGGGAAAGCTGTGGGTTTATTACGGATTGCTGGCGCTGCTTCTATTTGCGCTGGGAGTGCGCAGGCGGCGGCTTGCGGCGGATGGGGCATCCGGGCGTGAGGGAGCGCGGGTGCTTTTGTGCAGCCTTCTCTGGGGCGTGCTTTTGACGCTATTTCTGTGCCGCGCGCCGGAGCGGGGCTTTGAGCTGAGCTTTCTCGATGTGGGGCAGGGGGACGGCGCGTTTCTTCGCACAGAGGAGGGAGTCACCTGCTTTGTGGACGGGGGAAGCACGGATGTTTCGGGTGTGGGGACCTATCGGCTCCTTCCGTTTTTAAAGTCGAAGGGCGTGCGGCGCATTGATTACTGGCTGCTGTCCCATTTGGACGAGGATCATGTGAGCGGCTTTTACGAGGTGCTTGCGTCGGGATATGAGATCGGCTGCGTGGTGCTGGCAAAGGGGTGCGTGCGCGACGAAGCGTGGGAGCGGCTGACAGCCGCGCTTAAACGGCAGGGCGTGCCGTTTCTTCTTGTGGGTGCCGGGGATGCGATGCAGCTGTATCATTCCAAAGGCGCACCTGTACCGTTTTCATATGATGACGAAAAGGGCGGCTATGTATTAAAGGGCGGGGAATGCTTCGGGGAGGAGGGGGCGCATATGCGTTTTCTTGCACCCGGCGAATTGGAGTCAGGTCAGGAGGACCGAAACGCCGCAAGCCTTGTCTGCCTGTTCGAGGAGCAGGGCTTTCGTGCGCTGTTTACAGGAGATATCGGGACAGGGCAGGAGGAGCGGCTGCTGTCTGAGACGGCGCTTTTTCAGCGGGTGCCGGACCCGGGCGGACGCGTATCGGAGTCAGGTAAATCCGCTGCAGAAAGCCCGGGCGGACAGGCAACGGAGCCGGGTAAATCTGCTGCAGAAAGCCCGGGCGGACAGGCATTGAAGCCGGACGAATCCGCCGGGACGGGTTTCGGCGGAAGGGTTTTCGGGATTGATGTGTACAAGGCGGCGCACCACGGCTCCGATTACTCCAACTCCGCTGAATTTCTGCAGGCACTTTCCCCGCGTATCTGCGTTGTCTCGTGTGCCCGGCGCAACCGCTACGGGCATCCGGGCGAAGAGGCGCTTCTTCATATGAGGGAGGCGGGAAGCCGGGTGCTGTGCACGATGGATTGCGGCCAGGTGAAGGTGCGGCGGCGGGGCAAAAAATTTTTTGTGACAGCAGCGCAAAATTTTTGAACCTTTTTTTCGCCCGTTACAATGTAAGAGTGAAGGGCAATCGCATTACGCCTGGCGCAAGGGCCGGTAAGCAGTTATCCTTTCCAAAACAGACGTCTGATGTTAGAGGGAAAAGTATATTTTTAATCGGAGAAGCGATGATGACGGTTTTTGAGCTTGAGCAGTGCATAGAGGAGCACGGAACGGCAATTTACTCGTTTTGTCAGTATCTGACGGGAACGCGGGAACAGGCAGACGAGTTGTATCAGGATACATTTCTTGTGGCAGTGGAGCGTATTCGACAACTGCATAATGACGGAGACGCCAACCCGAAAAGCTTTCTGCTGTCCGTTGCGGTCCGCCTGTGGAAGAACAGGCGGCGCAAAGCGGCATGGCGCCGCCGGATCGCACCGGAGCAGTCTTTAGACGTGCCGGGAGCCGATGCGCTGGCGGAGCAGGCGACAGCCGCGGACCTTGTCGAGACAGAGATTCTGAGACAGGAGCGGCGGCTTGAGGTACGGCGCGCCGTCGGCGAACTGCCGGAAAAATACCGGGTGGTTGTGCTCCTATTTTACATGGAGGAGCTGTCGGTGGAGGAGCTTGCGCGGGTTTTGCAGGTTCCTGCCGGCACCGTGAAGAGCAGGCTGCATCATGCGAGAAGACTGCTCAAAAATCAACTGGAGGTTTTGCTGTATGAATAATAATAAATTAGATGAATTACTGGCAGATGCCCTTACTCCAGACGTTCGGCCGCATGAGACGCTGAACGAACAAATTTTGCGAAAAGCGAAGGAGGAAGCGCAAATGAAAGGAAATACATGGAATGGAAGAAGAACGGCGGTGGCGGCTGCGATCGCTGCGGCAGTGCTTGTGACGGGTGCAGGAACCACATATGCAGCGTGGCGGTATTTAAGCCCGCAGGAGGTGGCGGGGGAGATCAACGATACGACCCTGGCGGATGCGTTCCGGGGAGCAGATGCGCGGATTGTCAATGAGTCGCAGACAGGCGGCGCTTACCGCGCGACGCTCATCGGCATTGTATCGGGCAAGGCGATCAGCGATTTTGAGGCTCGTTCGGGCGATGAGGTGCTGGACGACCGCAGCTACTGGCTGCTGGCGATTGAGCATGTGGACGGTACACCGATGCCGGATACGTCCTCGCCGGAATATGGCGGAGAGCGTTTCCTGGCAAGCCCCTTTGTTGAGGGACTGAACCCGGGAATGTACAACGTTTACAGCTTCAGCGGCGGATATACGGAGTTTGTGAAGGACGGTGTGCTCTACCGCATGGGCGAGTGTGATAACCTGGAGGTTTTTGCGGACCGGGAGGTGTATCTCGGGCTGACCGACGACGACAGCCTGCGCTCGGTAGACCAGGGCTATGTGTTTGACGAAAAGACCGGAAAAATTACACGTAACGAGTCCTATGAGGGCTGCAATATTCTGTTCCGGCTGCCGCTGGATCCCGCAAAAGCGGATGCGGCGAAGGCGGATGCATATGTGGCATCTCTTTTCGATTCGCCCGAGGAGGAAGCGGAGAAAGACCGTGAGATATTTGAGAATCTGCCCGAGAGCCAGAAGAAGGAAATCGAGGAGGGCGAGAAGCTGGTGAAGCAGGCAAATGCTTTTGTTGAGAAGCTGACCGTGGATAACATTGACGAGCTGTGCGAGAAGGTAGCGGGTACGGAAAATGAGATCAAGGCAGACCCGAATTCGGACTGGATCGAATACGGAACGGCCAACAGTCAGGCAAATGGCGGTATGCAGATGAAGGCATTCCAGGAGATTTTCGGGGATGAAACGCCGAAGATTTATGTGGATAGCTACGGTCTTCCCGATGTCGGAGGAGAGCAGAAGGTACATCTGATTATCATTCGCAGGTATGAGGATGGAAGGCTTACAATTGCAGAGTATGAGGCAAAAAATCTGTCATAGTTTTGGAAACACCCCGCTGCGTGCAGCGGGGTGTTTGCCTGTCGTACCGGAATTACGGTTATCCGGTTTCTTCATGCAGCAGATCCTCCAGGGTGATGCCGTAGAAAAAATCATGTACCAGCCGGTCAAATCTTGTCCACATGGGGAGCGTGTGGCACTGACTGCTGCGGGGACACGCCTCCGCGTCCGGCCGCAGACAGTTCACGGGTGCGAGCGGCCCTTCCGCCAGCTCGATGATCTCCCCCACCCGGTAATCCTTCGGGGGACGTGTGAGCTGATAGCCGCCGCCTTTCCCGCGCAGACCCCTTAAAAATCTTTCCTTCACTAAATTTTTCAGTATGATCTCCAGATATTTTTCTGAAATTTCCTGGCGGACAGCGATCTCTTTGAGCGGCGTGTAGGTGTGCTCCGGCTGTTGGGCAAGGTCGAGCATGACCCGCAGTGCGTATCTGCCCTTTGTTGAAATCATGGCAATTACCTCCAAATTCCACAGTATGTGTGGTTTCCTGCGTTTATTTTAGCGCATGCGGGAGGATGATTCAATAGCTTTTGCAAAAAATACCAACAAACCTATTGAGAAGATGGGGGATTCGTGTTAAGATAAATAGCGCGGCCGGACAGGCGGGAACGAAGGGAGGCTGCCCCGGGAAAATGCAGCGGCTTTTTGACAGGTGGAGGGAGAATTGTATGGCAGAGAGAAATCTTGATTTTGACACGGTCGTTGACCGAAGGAATACGAAGAGCCTGAAATATGATTTTGCAGGTGCGTTTGGCATGCCGGAGGGGCTTCTGCCGCTGTGGGTGGCGGACATGGATTTTAAGACGTCGTCCTATGTGGAGGATGCGCTGGCAGAGTGCGCGGCGAAAGGTATTTTTGGCTACAGCGAGGTATCCACACCCTATTTCGAGACTGTACGGGGCTGGATGCAGCGCCGTCACGGCTGGAACGTAGAGGAGGAATGGCTCATCAAGACGCCGGGCGTGGTGTTTGCGCTGGCCATGACGGTGAAGGCTTACACGAAGCCGGGGGATGCCGTTCTCGTGCAGCTTCCGGTCTATTATCCGTTTGCGCAGGTCATCCGTGATAACGGCAGAAGGGTTGTGAGCAGCGATCTGCATCTGGGTGAGGACAACCGCTATCACATGGATTTCGATGATTTTGAGCAGAAGATCAGGAACGAAAAGGTGAAGCTCTTTTTCCTGTGCAGCCCGCACAATCCGGTGGGACGCACATGGACGCGGGAGGAGCTTGTGCGCATCGGGGAGATCTGTCTGGCGCACGGCGTCATCGTGGTCAGCGACGAGATTCACCACGATTTCATTTTCCAGGGGGAGCACCATGTGTTTGCGGACCTGAAAGAGGAATTTGCACAGAACAGCATTACGTGCACCGCGCCGAGCAAGACCTTTAACCTGGCGGGCATGGTCATGTCAAATATTTTTATCCCGAATCCGCAGCTCCGGAAAAAATTTAAAAAGGAGATGGACGCGGCGGGTATGAGCCAGCTGGGCATCATGGGACTGGCGGCGTGCGAGGCGGCTTACGCGCACGGCGATGTGTGGTACGAGGCGATGCACGCCTATGTGCGGGACAATATTGCTTTTGCGAGGGAGCTTACGCAGACGCAGCTTCCCGGGGTGCGCATGACGGAGCATGAGGCGACGTACCTGATCTGGCTGGATTTTCGTGAGACGGGGCTTTCGGACGGAGAGCTTGATGAGCGGATCATAAAGCGGGCAGGGCTGTGGCTGGACAGCGGAAGGATGTTTGGTGCCGGAGGCAGCGGTTTTCAGCGCATCAACGTCGCCTGCCCGAGAAGTATTTTGGAGCAGGCGTTTGAGCGGCTGAAATTGGTGTTGGTGTAGAAGCCGCCCTTCAATGGGCAGACTTCGCGGCAGTGGAAGGAAAAAAACCTTGAAATATGCTGTCGTATATAGTATTATGATTTCTATATGGGCGCGCAAAAGTCTAATTTGCCGCCGAGACAGATATCGAAGGAGGATCATTTCTATGATTTCAGCAGGAGATTTTCGCAATGGTGTGACCATTGAATTAGAGGGAAACATTTACCAGATTATCGAGTTTCAGCATGTGAAGCCGGGCAAGGGCGCTGCGTTTGTCCGTACCAAGTTAAAGAATATCAAGAGCGGCGGCGTGGTTGAGAAAACCTTCCGTCCCACCGAGAAGTGCCCCACCGCACGGATCGACCGCAAGGATATGCAGTATCTCTATGCGGACGGTGATTTATTCTATTTCATGGACGTTGAGACCTACGATCAGATCGCTCTGGATGCGGCATCCATCGGTGATGCGCTGAAGTTCGTGAAGGAGAACGAGATGGTGAAGATGTGCTCACACAACGGCAACGTATTTGCAGTGGAGCCGCCGCTGTTTGTGGAGCTGGAGATCACCGAGACCGAACCGGGCTTCAAGGGTGATACCGCGACCGGTGCTTCCAAGCCTGCAACCGTTGAGACCGGCGCAGTCGTATCCGTGCCCCTGTTCGTCAATCAGGGCGATGTGATTAAGATCGATACGAGAACAGGCGAGTATCTTTCCAGAGTATAAGTTATCGGTATGCGCAAAAGAGCCGGAGGCGGACGATGCTTTGGCTGTGGGAAATATTGTTTCAATCAGGCGGCAGTGCTCAGGGGGCTATGCCGTCTTTTCCTGTAGGAGCAAAGGAGTGATATTATGCATGTGAATAAAAGACTTATCAGGGACACGTTAGACAATGCAGCCGTATTTTTCATTGCGGTGATACTCTTTATCGGGGCGCTTGCCGCGCTGTCCGTGTTTGGCGGGGAGATCATGGGATTTTTTGGTTTTACCTACAATTCGGTGCGAAGCGTAACGATCTTTTTTGTAGTCGGCGCGTTTGTTTCCTGGCCCATCAGTCTCACCGCGGAGGCGATTCCGAAGGTGCTCTGTTTTGACAAAAAGCTGCTCACGAAGCGGCAGGCCGGTGTTGTATATGTTTTGCTGGCAACGCTTGCCACAGCTATCGGGCTGATGGTGGTGGATGCGCGGATGACCTCGGTGGCGGCGAACAAGACCTCGATCATCGTCATATCGCTTCTATTTTCGCTGATGAACTGCCGGGCGATTATTTTGCAGCGGCCGGAGGATACATAAATTATGCGGCAGCCGGAGGATACATATATTTTGCAGCGGCCGGAGAATACCTGAATTTCGCGGCGGATCGCAGGCTGCTGTGCCCCGGTCTTAAAATCCGAAGCATTTTCGGCACGGCTTTCAGCAATCGGACATACAATCAGAATAGGGATGGGAGTGTACATGAATAAAATCCGTGTGGTAGGCGTCGCAGGGGGCTCGGCCTCCGGCAAGACGACGATCGTAAATAAAATTGAGGAATATTTCGGCAGGGATATTGTTGTGCTTGGGCATGACAGCTATTATAAGGCCCACGATGATCTGGACTATGAGGAGCGCAGCCAGCTCAACTATGACCATCCGAATGCGTTTGATACCGAGCGCATGGCGGAGGATGTGCGCCGGCTCATCAAGGGGCAGGCGGTAGATATCCCGGTGTATGATTTTACCATCCACAACCGTGTGGATGAGACCGTGCATGTGGAACCGAAAAATGTCATTATCATCGAGGGAATCCTGATTTTGGAAAACAAGGAGCTGCGGGATCTGATGGACGCAAAGATTTACGTGGATACCGACGCGGATGAGCGGCTGATGCGCCGCATCCGCAGGGACATGTCGGAGCGTGCCCGCAGCATTGATTCGATTCTCGAGCAGTATGCGGGGACGGTGAAGCCGATGCACGAGGAGTTTGTGGAGCCGTCGAAGCGCTACGCGGATGTGATTATCCCGAGGGGCGGCGAGAACGTTACCGGCATCGCGATGCTGCAGGAATATTTGAAGCATCTGCTGGCAGAATAGATCGTGCCGGGACGTCTGAAAAAACGTTAGCCTGAGATGCTTGATGAAAGGATGTGGAGCGATGGACGCGACAAATGAAAAGCTGCTGTTTTCCTGTGACTATATGGAGGGTGCACATCCGAATATAATGCGGCGTTTCACGGAGACCAATTTGCTGAAAACTCCGGGATACGGCGCGGATTCCTTTTCCGGGGAAGCGCGGGAGAAAATCCGCGCGGCCTGCGGGGCACCCGGGGCAGAGGTTTATTTTCTCTCCGGCGGCACGCAGACAAACGCCATCGTAATCGGTGCGCTGCTTCGCCCCTATGAGGGCGTGATCGCCCCGGAGAGCGGGCATATCAGTGTGCATGAGGCAGGGGCGGTTGAAGCGGGAGGGCACAAGGTGCTCACCCTTCCCCAGACCCTTGGGAAAATTTCCGCATCCCAGGTGCGGGGGATGCTTGCGTGCTATCGGCAGGATGAAAACCGTGCGCATATGGTGATGCCCGGGATGGTATACATCTCCCAGCCTACCGAGTACGGCACCCTCTATTCGCTCAAGGAGCTGCAGGACATGCAGGCCGTGTGCCGGGAATACGGTATCCCGCTGTATGTGGACGGCGCGCGGCTAGCGTATGCCCTTGCCTGTCCCGAAAACGACGTGTCCTTAACGGATCTGGCCGGGCTTTGCGACGTGTTTTACATCGGAGGGACAAAGTGCGGCGCGCTTTTTGGGGAGGCCCTCGTGATTCCCGACGGGGAGCTTCTGCCCCATTTTTTCTCGATCATGAAGCAGAACGGGGCGGTGTTCGCAAAGGGACGCCTGCTTGGCATCCAGTTTGCGGAGCTGTTTACGGACGGGCTTTACGAACGCATCGGGGAAAATGCGATTCGGGCCGCAGAGAAAATAAAGGCCGCGCTTCGGGAGTACGGCTACCGGATCTATATGGAGACACCGACAAACCAGATTTTTTGTGTGCTGGAGGATGAGCAGGCGAACCGTCTGGGTGCGCGGGTGGAGTTTAGCTTCTGGGAAAAGCCTGACGATGCGCATACTATCATCCGCTTTGCCACGAGCTGGGCGACCACGGAAGAGGACGCAGCGCGTCTGGTTGAGGCTTTGCGGCAAAACGCCGTTAGGGCCAGCTGCTGAAGGTTTCGGAATCAAGTGAAAGCTGCTGTTTTGCGATAACTGCAAAACGGCAGCTTTTTTGTCCCCAAATTTTGAATCTGTATGAAATTTCCATTTTTTACTTGATTTTTTTTGGGGGGGTATAATAAAACTAACAAACAAAGTATCAAAGGAGGATAAAATGAAAGTGAACATGTT
This sequence comes from uncultured Eubacterium sp., assembly GCA_910589045.1. Lineage (GTDB taxonomy): Bacteria > Bacillota > Clostridia > Lachnospirales > Lachnospiraceae > W0P33-017. The sequence continues at coordinate 37,390 of CAJUSH010000022.1, read as the reverse complement.
AAAAAGGGAACCGGCGGCAGGGCTGACGGCGTTTGCTTTGCTTTTAGCAGCCGCGGCGCTTCAAGGAAGCCCGGGCCGGTATCGAAATAAGGAGAAAGCCTATGCGGAATAAAAAAGGTATATGGTCGGCAGCGCTGGTGCTTTTCATGACGCTTGGCATGGTTTTGAGCGTCCGGGCAGACAGCGGGAGCCCATCAAAGGTAAAGGTGGGCTACAACGGGAAGACAGTTACGTTCAATTCCGATTCGGAACCGAAGTCATTAAAGAATCTGGAAAAGAAATGGGGCAAAAGGACGGGGACGGACGGGGAGGCATACATATGGGAGAAAGGGGAGACAACCATCATGGTAGAAGTCAGACCCTCGGGAAAAACGCTTGGATATGTCGGTATTGATACCAAGGATGCAAACGTTTCCGTAGCCGGCATTCAGGTAGGGATGGAAAAGGATGCGGTTGTCAAAAGAATGCGGGATATATACGGGGAAAAGAACGTGCTGGCCGCGAAAAAAGGGCAGGATTGGGACTTTTACGGAGAGGATGGCTACACGCTGATCGGAACGCCGAAAAGTGACGAGGATGCCAGGATTTTTGTGCTGCGCGGACATTTTAATCCCATCATTTTTTATTTGGAAAACGATCTGATTTCAGAAATACACTGGATCAGGTTATGATGGATGAATCAATCGGAAAGGAACAGTTGCCATGAAAAAAACATTGAGGTTTGTGCTCGCGGCGGTGCTTGCGGTGACGTTTACGGTCAGCGGATTGAGGGAGACGACGGCAAAAGCCGCCGGGAGCCAGGCGAAGGTGGTGGATGAGCCGGGGATGTTCCAGCCGGGAGGAACGCTGACGATGAATCCCGGGGATCTGATCAACCTGCGGTTCGTTGCCGTGCAAAACGGTGTGGATATCTTTTTGACCGGCAGCGTGGAGTGGTCCTCCTCCGACGAGCGGATTGTTTCTGCAGAGTTTTTTGAAAACGGGCAAAATTCAATTGTGCGGATCAGGGCGCTTGCGGAGGGCACGGCAGATATTATCTGTACTACCAAAGGCGGAGCCACTGCAAAAATGGAGGTGCTTGTGAAGGATACGTCGCCCCGCCTGACCGTGAAGGCCCGGGGGACGTCCGTGGCGTATGCTTCCAAATGGCGTACGCTGGTGGGGATCGACGGAACGTATGAGTGGGTGGCAAAGAAAAAAATATTAAAGCGCATCAATGAAATCCGCTCAGAGGCGTGCAAAAAAGGGTATCCCAACCCGGAAAATCCGAAGAAGAAGCTAACGGCAAATGACTATGCTCCAATGAAGTGGTCGTCCGATCTGGAGTGGATTGCCCAGATACGCGCGGCGGAGGCAACCGTGCGAAAGGATCATGACAGGCCGAACGGACGAACGTGTTTCTCCGTGACGCATAACGGCATCATGTCGTCGGATGAATGTCTTGCATGGAATTACAGCGGCATCATGAAGGGAATCGAGCAGTGGTACGAGGAGAAGGATGACTGGGTAAAGCAAAATAAGAAGCGGGAAACCGGACACTACGAAAGCCTGATCACGCCTGAGAATACATACATGGGAATCAGCGGGTTTGCGCCGGCGTCCGGCGGCTCTAGGGGAATCGCGGGCGAATTTGTAAGTGAAGCGGGTGCCATCCATTCCGTATTTCAGGATATCAAAGAAACCGTTTACAATGACAATTATATTGACCGGGATGAAAAATATTATGATGACAGCAGCTATAACGACGGGCTGGATTCGGACATGCCGTTTTTACAGATTCCTACGATTCCGGACAATCCGGACGGGCTTGACAGCTTGGAGGATCTGTACCGGCTCTATGGGATCAAGACGCTGGAGGAATATGCGAAGCTGGCAGATGCAGGCAAATTGAAGCTGAAGCTCCCGGAGAAGCAGTCGGATCTGAAGGGCAGGGTGATCCAGATGGTGGAGGTGGTATCCACCAGAGTGGGGGAACCGAAAATTGATGCCCCGAAGTCCATAAAGAAGGGAAAGAAGCAGCAGATTTTTGTCACCCGCACGGCATTTGACGTTCCGTCGGTGGTGCTCGACGCTAAGTGGAAATCGTCCGATCCTTCGGTCATCTCCATAAAAACGGACGGCACAATTACGGCAAAGAAGGCGGGAAAGGCGACGATTACCGCAGCCTTTCAAACGTATACGCTGCGGGCGACGATTCGCGTGACAAAGTAAAGGAGACAATCAATCGGGCGGATTTTACAGCCATGAAGCCGAAGACTCATCCGCACGGCTGCGGAAAAACAGTTAGAAAAGGAGAAACGAAATATGAAAACTACTATGAAACGACTCATCACGGCACTGCTGTGTGCAGCTCTTGTCATGACAGGTCTGGAAGCAGGAACGGCTTATGCCGCGGGGAAGAAGACGCCTTTAAAGGTCGGTTATCGGGGAACAACGATCAGCCTGATTAAGGATCTGGGGACGAGCACCGGGCGGGACGACACCCCGAAGCTTTCCTCCATAAAGAAAAAATGGGGAAATCCGAAGAAAGTGACAAGCGAGGGCATGACTACCTACACATGGAAGAAAGGAAAGACTTCGATTGAGATCACGGATTTTGATGCCGGAAAGGACGGTGTCGGAAGCATCACCATCGACATCCGGGACAAGAACGGCTCCCTGTGCGGCGTAAAGGTGGGCATGAAAAGAGACGCAGCGGTAAAGAAGCTGCAAAAGCAGTTTGGTAAGAAGGTGGTTCTCGTGGTAAAGGAGGGGCAGCAGATTGACATGAAGGATGACGGCAGCTACATCGCGACGGGAAAGGCAACCGGCGAGGGCGAGACGATCTATGTTTATGCAGGACCTTATATGCCCGTAAGCATAGAGCTGGAAAACGGAAAAGTGACAGCCCTTTCTTTCTGGAGGTCATAAGGCAGAGACTTATTCATGCGGAATTAGAAACAGGAAATCGGGCTGCGATGAGTTCGTATGTTATCTATTCTCTGCATCCACGCTAAGGAATTTTGCTTCCTAAAATAAAGTGACTAATAAGGAGAAAGAAATCTCCTGCAGAAGAGTCCATGCCAAAAAGCACGGAATTCTGCGGGGGATTTCTTTTTTTGAAATAGATCGGTAAATTGGATGTGTGGTAGCTGCTGTTCAAAATATCGGGTGCAAGGCCGTTGTTTTGACGGCATCATGCCAGGAAGGTATAAAATTACAGGGGGAGGCGTGGAAAAGAAAAATTGCCAGGACCGGGACATTGGCCCAAACAGACCCGCTGCATAAATTTTTCCTTGCATTTTAAATAGTTATGACTATAATTATATATAGTAATAAAAACTATTTAAAGCTGTAAAGGAGACTTTCGTATGAAGGAATTAAAAATAGGAAATCGGGTTGCGCGCATTCCGATTATACAGGGCGGCATGGGTGTCGGCATCAGCCGCAGCTCTCTGGCGGGAGCCGTGGCGCGGGAGGGCGGCATCGGCGTGATCTCCACCGCGCAGATCGGCTACGATGAGGAGGGCTTTGAGGGTCATGAGCAGGAGTGCAACCTGCGTGCCATTGACCGGCACATCGCGCGTGCGAAGGAGATCGCACAGGGCGCGGGGCTCGTGGGCGTCAATATTATGGTGGCGCTAAAGCACTACCGGGAGCATGTGCGGGAGGCGGTGAAGGCGAAGGCGGATCTCATTATCTGCGGTGCGGGGCTTCCGGTGGATCTGCCGGGAATCGTGCGGGAGGCGGCAAAGGAGTTTCACTGCCGGCTCTCGGAGCTGCCGGCGCTCGTTCCGATCGTCTCCTCGGAGAAGGCGGCGCGCATCCTCTGCAGGATGTGGGGAAAAAAATTCGACTGCCAGCCGGATCTGATCATTGTGGAGGGGCCGCAGGCCGGCGGGCATCTGGGCTTTTCGCGGGAGCAGCTCGAGACGATTTCACCGGCGGAATACGACGAGGAAATCCGGCGTATCATCGCGTGTGCGAAGGAATTTGAAGCGCAAAGCGGCAGTCCGATACCGGTGGCGGTGGCAGGCGGCATTTTTGACCGCGCGGATGTAGAGCACGCGTTTGCGCTCGGAGCCGCGGGCGTGCAGGTGGCCAGCCGGTTTGTCGCGACAGAGGAGTGCGATGCCTCGGAGGCGTATAAGCAGGCGTATGTGTGGGCGGACGAGGAGGACGTTGCGATTGTGAACAGCCCGGTGGGGATGCCCGGGCGCGCCCTGCGAAACCGCTTTATCGAGCGGGTGGAGAAGGGCAGCGAGCACATTGCAAGATGCTACCAGTGCCTGGAGCACTGCAACCCGGCGCAGGTGCCCTACTGCATCACCAAGGCGCTTGTGAATGCGGTGCAGGGGGATCTCGACAATGGTCTGATCTTCTGCGGGGCGAATGTGGGGCGCATCAAAAAGCTGGTGAGCGTGCATGAGCTGATGCAGGAGCTGGCGTATTAGTGTTTGATTCGAAAAGAATAGATGAAAAAGGTAGCTCTTTTGCCCGGCTTCTGTTAAGATGATAGGAAAGACGATATTTGCTGCGGCACACGGAGAGCCTATGGAAAAATATAAGTTCATGATGAAAAACCTGCTCATTGCGGCAAAGATTGCCGTGGGAGGAAGCCTTGCGATTCTGGCGGCATATGAGCTGCGCCTGGACAACGTTATTTCGGCGGGCACGATCGCGCTTCTGACGCTCATGACGACAAAGTGGGGCGCGGTCAGGCTGGCAATGTACCGGTGCCTGACCTTTGTCCTGTCCGTTTTTGTTGCATGGGCGGCGTTTCGCCATATTGACAACGCGATGGTCTCGTACGGCATCTATCTGTTTGTCACGGTGCTGATCGCGGAGCTGATCGGGCAGCGGGCGACGATCTCGGTCAATGCGGTGGTGGGCGCGCACCTGCTCATCAGCCATGATTTTTCCTGGAAGTCGATTTTAAACGAGGCGGCGCTTGTGGCCATCGGAATTTTTATGGCGCTTCTGCTCAATTTGTTCCATGGCAATTACAGTGCGAAAAGGAGCCTTGTGGCGAATATGCGCGCCACGGAGCAGAGCCTGCAGGAGATTTTTGAAGCGATTGCAGCCTACTTGTCCAACCGGCCGATGCAGCGGGACGTGTGGGCGGATATCTGCGCCCTGGAGGAGCGGGTGGAGAGACATGTGCGGGAGGCGTACGAGTATCAGGAGAATACTTTCCAGTCGCATCCTGCCTACTACATCGATTATTTTGAAATGCGCCATGCCCAGTGCCAGGTGCTGCACAACCTGCACTACGAGATGAAGAAAATCCGCAGCATGCCAAAGCAGGCGGGCGTGGCTGCGGCGTACATGCTGTACCTCATCCCCTATGTGACGGAGAAAAACGTGCCGAAGGAGCAGATAAAGAAGCTGGAGAGTATCTTTGCAGAGATGACACAGGAGAGCCTTCCGAAAACCCGGGAGGAATTTGAGAGCCGTGCGCTGCTGTACCACATTCTGATGGATATCGAGGAATTTCTTGTGTACAAGCGGAGGTTTGTGGAAAAGCTCGACGAGCGTCAGCTGCGGATGTACTGGGGTCAGTAAAAGGACGGGGCCTTTTGCGCTGTCTGTTATACCGGAAAAGAGGAGAAAGGAGTTCAGGTACGATGAGATCGATTTTGAACGACAGGGAGCTGGTGATGGGTGTCTGCTATTATCCCGAGCACTGGGATCAGAAGCTGTGGGACGAGGATCTGGAGCGGATGCGTCAGGCGGGGATACGGGTGCTGCGCATCGCGGAGTTTGCGTGGAGCAAGGTTGAGCCGCGGGAGGGGGAGTACACCTACGAATTTTTTGATTCGTTTCTGGAGCATGTATCGCGCACGGATTTGAAGGTGATTTTCTGTACGCCCACGGCAACGCCGCCGGCGTGGCTCACGGAAAATTATCCCGAGGTTTTGAACGCGGCGAAGGACGGGACGCGCTACCGCCACGGGGCGAGACGCCACTACAATTATAATTCGCCGGTTTATCAGCGGTTTGCCGCGAATATCACCGAGCGGTTCGCGAGCCATTATGCGTCTCATCCAAGCATCATCGGCTGGCAGATCGACAACGAGATCAACTGTGAGACGAATGATTTTTATTCCGAGAGCGATACGCTGGCCTTCCGGGAATTTCTGAAGGAAAAATACGGGACCGTCGAAGCACTCAACGAGGCGTGGGGAACGGTGTTCTGGAACCAGACGTACACCGAGTGGTCCCAGGTGTATGTGCCCCAGACGACGCTGAACGATTCCACGAATCCCCATCGTGTGCTGGATTACATCCGGTTTGTCTCGGACAGTGCCTGCCGGTTTGTGAACATGCAGGCAGAGATTATCCGGAACTATATAAAGCCGGATGATTTTATCACGACAAACGGAATTTTCGGTCACCTTGACAGCCATCGGATGTGTGCCGAAAGCCTTGATTTTATGACCTACGATTCCTATCCGAATTTCGCCTACTGTCTGGATGATTACGGCAATGACCTGCTCGGCGAGCGCAGGTGGAGCCGCAACCTGTCCCTGACCCGCAGCATTTCGCCGGTCTTTGGCATTATGGAGCAGCAGTCCGGAGCAAACGGGTGGAATACACGTATGCTGGCGCCCACGCCAAGGCCTGGTCAGATGACGCTCTGGGCGATGCAGAGTATCGCCCACGGGGCGGATTTTGTCAGCTTTTTCCGCTGGCGGACGGCTACGGTCGGGACGGAGATGTACTGGCACGGGATTCTGGATTATTCGGGGCGGTCAAACCGCAGGCTCACGGAGGTAACGCAGATCGGGGAGAAGCTTTCGCGCATGCAGGAGATTGCGGGAAGCACATACGAGGCGCGTGTGGGTATTGTGGAGGATTACGATAATATCTGGGATGCGGAGCTTGATAAGTGGCATGAGCTGGTGCATGAAAAGAGCCGGGAGGGGCTTTTTGCCGCCGCCCAGCTTGTGCATGCGCCCGTGGATTTTGTTTATCTGCGGGATGAGACAAGCGCAGAGGAGCTGAAGGGCTACCGACTTCTGTTTTACCCCCACGGGTCGATTTTGACGGAGGAGCGCACGGCGCTTCTGGAGGAATACGTGGCGTCGGGCGGCGTGCTCGTCATGGGCTGCCGCACGGGCTATAAGGACACAAACGGAAGGTGCGTAAGAGACCGCCTGCCGGGACTTGCGGCAAAGCTCACCGGAACCGATATCCCGGAATACAGCCTTGTGGCGCCGGACGAGGGACCCATCAAGGCGGAATGGGACGGGGAGAGCATAGAAGCCGCCGTCTTTACGGACATGCTGCGTCCCCTGGGGGATGCCCGTGTGCTGGCAAGCTATGAAAACGGCTGCTTTGCCGGGGAGGCGGCGCTGATTGACCATTCCTTCGGTGCCGGGAGGGCGTACTACTTCGGCGGTGCGTTTTCGCCGGATACGGCGCAGGTTTTTTTGCGCAGGCTTGGAGAGGCAGAGCCTTACGGGGAGCTGATTGAGCTGCCCGCGTGCTGTGAGCTTGCGGTGCGCCGGAAGGGGGATGTGCGGTATCTGTTTGTGTTAAACTATGGGTCCGCGCCGTGCACCGTCAGGCTGCACAAGCCCGTGACGGAGCTTCTGAGCGGTGCGCACGCCGTCGGCGAGGTTACGGTGGAAAAGTACGGAGTGCGTATTTACCGGACCGGGCAGATGCCGGATATGGAAGGGTAATAGAAAAAGAAACGTTTTTGGAGGACCGCACCGCGGCAGGCAGGAGGTATGCCGCGGTGCGGTTCCGTTTTTATCTGATTTTTTTTATTTTCTTAAAACTTTTTCTTCTTTTTTTCCGTTATATAAGCAGTAAAACGTTTTACATACAACTGAAGGAGCATGGCTTGAACGACAGGATACTCATTCACGAGATACAAAAAGGCAAAAAGGAGCTTCTGAACGTGGTCATCGAGCGCTATTACGGGGATATTTTCCGGTTTTGTACCTATTTGACCGGAAATGCGCAGGACGGCGCCGATCTCACGCAGGAGACCTTCTGTAAATTTATCCGATATGTGGACAGCTATCGCTTCCAAAGCCTAAAGGCGTACCTCTACGCGGTGGCGCGGAACGCCTGTATGGATTATTTCCGCGGGAAGAGTGTGCAGGTGCCGCTGGAGGATGCGGACCGGGCAGACGGGACGGAGGAGGGCTTTTCACGGGCGGAGCTAAGGAGCGATCTTTTTATGCAGCTGCAAAAGCTCAGCGCAGAGCAGCGGGAGGCGATTTTGCTCTTCTATTACGAGGAGCTGAGGCTCAGGGAGATTGCACGCATCACGGGTGCGCCGCTCTCCACGGTCAAATCCCGCATCCGCCAGGGCCTGCGGCGGCTGAAAAAATTTTGTGAGGAGGAGGGCATTACGCTATGAGGGATCAACGGTTACGTTCCGCTGTCCGGGAGGATAAGCGGTTGTTTGAAGCGCATGGATACGGGGCAGCGGCCGAGGGGAAGGCGCGGCTGATGCGGCTTTCGCAGGAAAAGCAGATCGTGTATTGTCCGGGGCTGTTTTCCATGCTCCGCACGCAGCTGCGGTACATGAGCCTGTGGGAGTACGGTGTGCATGCAGGCAGCCTGCTGCTTGTGCTTTCGCTCATGGGATATGTGCAGAAAAAAGAGCTGTTGGGCGTGCAGGAGCTGTTTGTGATGGCGGCGGTCTGGATCATTCTTGCGACGGCCTGCTTTGTGGGCGCGCTGGAGCTATCGGCGGTAAACCATATGGGGGAGCTCGCGTCGGCCTGCTATTTGAATCTGGGCCAGATTGTCAGCCTGCGCCTGATTTTGGGCGCGGCGTGCCAGCTTTTCGCTCTGACGGTCTTTGGCCTTTTCATGAGAGGGGAGCGGGGAACGGAGCAAGCACCCATGGGCGTATATCTCCTGCTCGTGTGGATGGTAGCAAACGCGGTTTACTTCTTTATCTTTGCGTCGGTCCGCGGCAGGGGGCAGTTTTTTGTGCTGATGACGGCAGCGCTCCTGCTCTCGGTGCTCGCATGCTTTGTGAGCCTTATGGCGGATGTGCTGTTTTTGCTCTCCATCGGTGCCTGCAGTGTCATTTTTCTGCTCTGCGCCCTGCTGCTGGGCGGTGAGCTGGCCTATGTATTTCACGGAATCAAAAAAGGAGAAATTTTATGCTTCGATTAGAATTGGAACGACTGACAAAGCAATATAAAAGCAAGACGGCGGTGCACGGGGTGAGTCTGACCATGAGTCAGGGCGTTTACGGGCTGCTGGGTGCGAACGGTGCGGGAAAGACGACGCTGCTGCGCATGCTCTGCGGTATTTTAAAGCCGACGTCGGGCCGGATTTGCTGCAACGGGCAGGAGATCGGCGACATGGGCAGTGCGTACCGCCGGCTTTTAGGGTATCTGCCCCAGGATTTCGGCTATTATCCGGGCATGACGGCAGAGCGCTATCTGCACTATCTGGCGGAGCTCAAGGCGGTGCCGCCGGAGCTGAAAGAGCAGAAGGTCACGGAGCTTTTAGAGCTGGTGGAGCTTGGCGCGCAGCGCAGGCAGCGGATTAAAACCTTTTCCGGCGGTATGCTGCGCAGGCTCGGCATCGCGCAGGCGATGCTCAACGACCCGCAGATATTGATTCTGGATGAGCCGACGGCAGGGCTTGATCCGAAGGAACGGATTCGCTTCCGAAATCTGATCAGCGAGTTTTCCAAAAACCGGATTGTATTATTATCGACACATATCGTGTCCGATGTGGAGTTTATCGCGGATGAGCTGATCCTGATGAAACAGGGTGAGATCATCCGGACGGGAACGGTGGAGGAGATCATCGCCGGGGCAGGGGCCGCGGCGGCGGGTGCCGACGGGGTTTCCAGGCTCGAGGCGGCCTATCTGTATTATTTCAGCGATCAATGAGCCGGGGCAAACTGCATAACATGCAAAAATCCTGCAAACAATCAATCACGGAAACGGAGGGAAGAAAACCATGAGATTACTCAGGGACGAGCTGTATAAAATTACGAGCCGCAGGGTGGTGAAAATCTGTTTTGCCGCGGCGCTGCTCATCGAGCTGTTCTGTATTCTTACCGGGAGCGTATTTTTAGAGTACAGTGTTGTGGACGGCGTGGAATACCGGGGCATCGCAGCAATTCGGCAGGACCGCGCCATGGCGGAGGAATACGAGGGCGTTCTGACGGACGAGAAGGTGGCGGATATGGCAAAGAAATACGGGCTTATGTATTTCGACGCGGAAAAATTTAATGAGGAGGAGAATTTTTTAAGCAGGCTGCTTTTCAGCAACGGGCTGTGTGACGGCTATATTAACAGCTGGAGCGATCTGGAGCAGCCCTCCCGCACACTTCCGATTGCCGGGACACAGCTGGGGCGCGTGTGTGAATACGCGGGGGTTGAGCCGGAAATTTCTTATTACCGGGGCTGGAGTATACTCAGCGTGCAGCTTGGCATCGCGGGCATTATGAGCTGCATTCTTCTGATGACGGCGCTGACGCCCGTGTTTGCGGAGGAGTACGCGTCCGGGACGGCAAATATCCTGCTTGCGACCGTGCACGGGAGAAAGAAGGATATCGGTGCGCGCTTTGTGGCGGCTGTTCTGTTTTCGCTGGGGGCATTCGCGCTGCTGGCCGGCTTTGTGGCGGCGGTGTGCGGGATGTTTTACGGCTATGATGGCGGCGGCTGTCTCTATGGTCTGAACGGCATATGGAAGACGGGCGATGCCGGTGCGCCCAGTGTCAGCCTGATTACGATGGACCGGTATGTGCTCCTTCAGATTGTATTTATCGTGGCGGCGCTGTTCATGCTCACCGCATTTTCTCTGTTTGCGTCGGCGGTGTGCCATACACCCTTTGTCGCGCTCATCGTCACGGTGCTCTTTTTCGTGCTGCCGGCGGGCGTCTGGTGTTATCTGGCGCTTACGAAGGCGCCCGTCAACGAAATGACGACGAAGATCTGGCACATCATTTTGTGTACGCCGCTCTACGCCTGCATGAACGGCGGGGTGGGCGAGATGCTCTCTGCGGAGGCGGTCGGGCTGCGGGCCGGTATGTTTGCGGCGGTGTGCGTGCCCTCGCTCATACTGGCGTGGCAGATGTTCCGGCGGCATGAGGCGGTATAAGGCCTGCAGAGATTACACTTGGCAAGATGCAGGGGCCTGTGTTATACTCGACGTATAAAAATCCGACATGGAGCATGTACAGGAGCATTTACAGAAAGGCGGGCAGGGCATGGGCGAGGTATCACTTGAAAAGGCGAAATTCCATCTGGAGACGGCACAGTATTTTCTGGAGCGGCTGGACGGGGTGGACGATCTGGCAATCAACATGGTGGGCTTTCATCTGGCGCAGGCGGTGGAGGTGTTCACCAGGCATTTCCTGGAGATGGACAGCGGCAAGGTTCCGACGCTGAGCGATATCGGGCTGCTGCTTGAGCTTCTTGAGGACGGCACCGCGCTTGTCATACCGGAGGAGCTTGACATGCTCGCGGGTGCGCTGACCATGTGGGGCGAGCGGACAAAGTACGAGAAGGATACGCCGGCGGCACGGGAGTTTGTTTTGGCCGCGCTGGCCGCAACGGAGGAGCTTTTCAGCAGAAACGGCATACCGGTCAGAAAAATTTCGTAACAGCATTCATCCGGACTTTGCACCTGCGGCAAAGTCCGTGATATAAAATCTTTGAACTTTCTTAAAAAATTCGTGGAATGTCACTAAATATATGTTACAATAATCCAATATGAGCAAAACCAAAAAATCGAAAAACAAAAAACAGAAACTTGCGACAGCAAATGTGAAAAAGGAGGCGCCCCGTCAGTCAAGGCGGCGGGAGCAGACTCTGCGCTGGGATAAGCTGGACAACACGGCACATCTTTTTCCGGTGATTGCGGGGGAGAGCATGACGAACACCTACCGGATCGCCGCAGAGCTGAACGAGGAGGTTGACGGTGAAAAGCTGCAGGAGGCGCTTGATATCGTGCTTCCAAAGTTCGATTTATTTAACGTGCGGATGCGCACCGGGTTTTTCTGGTATTATTTTGAGGAAAACGGAAACCGGGCGCCTGCGGTGAAGGAGGAGCACGCCTATCCGTGCCGCTACATTCTTCCGAATAAAAATCATGCCTATCTCTTTCGCGTTTCCTATTACAAAAAACGGATCAATCTGGAGGTTTTTCATGTGCTGACGGACGGGATGGGCGGCATCAATTTTTTAAAGGAGCTGACGTATCAGTATCTGCGCCTGGCACATCCGCTGCTGCGGGAGATGGACGGGGACAGGCTGAGCACGGATACCTCCTTAAACCGTGAGGACAGCTTTCTGCGCAATTATCGAAGGAGCGCGAAGAAGGGCTATCAGTCCAAAAAGGCATACGAGATTTCCGGCGAGCGTCTGAACCCGGAGGAGCTCGGCGTCATCCACGGCTTCGTGAGCATTCCGGCGCTAAAGGAGGTGTGCCACCGAAGAGGGCTCAGCATCAACGAATATCTGGTGGCGACTTACGTGTGGAGCATTTACAGGGAGTGCCTGCACGGCATGACAAATGACCGGGCGATCCGCGCCGCGGTGCCGGTGAACCTGCGCCCCTTTTTTGATTCGGTGACGACGAAAAATTTTTTTGCCATGGTGTCCGCGGAGCTGGTTCCCGATGAGGAAAATATGAGCTATGAGCAGGTCGTGGAGCGGGTGAAGGAGAGCCTGCGCGCGCAGATCAACAAGGAGCACTTAGAGGAGCTTTTTTCCTACAATGTTTCCAACCAGCAAAATCTGTTTGCGCGGTCGGTGCCGCTCTTTCTTAAAAATATCGCGATCCGGCTGGTCTATACGCGCTCGGCGCTGGCAAACACCACGACCATGACGAATATCGGGAACGTGAAGCTTTTGCCGGAGTATGAGCCGTACGTGCATATGTTCCATGCATTTCTGGCTATGAGCAAGGGACAGCTGCTGAAGGCGACGGTCTGCTCCTACCGGGATACGCTCGCGGTCACCTTCAGCTCCATGCTGGCGGAGGCGCATGTGCAGCGCGCTTTTTTCCGGCAGCTCGCGTCGGACGGGCTGGAGGTAGTGATAGAAAGTAATGGGGTATATGTATGAGTAAATGCAGACAGTGCAAGGTGATCATCCGCGACGATGTGCCGGTGTGCCCGTTATGCAAGTGCGTACTGGATGTGGACGAGGATGCCGAGTCAAAATATCCGGATATCTGGGCAAAAAATTATGTGTTAAAGCTCATCATCCGCATTTACCTGTTTGCGGCCATCGTGCTGGAGACGGGGCTGGTTGCGATCAACTATTTTTATTTCCAGGGAACCTACTGGAGTGTGGTTGTAGGCGTGATTCTGGCATATATTTATGTTACACTTGCATACACGGTAAGCTACAGCCGAGCGGGCTACCGCATGAAGATCATTGTGGGCGTAGCGTGCGGTGTTTTGCTTCTGCTTGTTACTGACCGGGTGTTCGGCAACAACGGCTGGTCCATGAATTATGCGTTTCCGGCAGCGCTGCTGGCGACGGATGCGGTGATTCTGGGATTTATCATCTGCAACCGCCGCAACTGGCAGAGCTACCTGAGCTTTCAGCTTGCCATGATTGTGTTCAGCTTTATTCCGATTCTGCTGAGCGCGCTGGAGCTGATTACGGCGCCGGCGCTGTCCTATGCGGCGCTGGCGGCGGCGGTGTTCTCATTTTTGGGGACGGTAATTATCGGCGGGCGGCGCGCCGTCACCGAGCTGAGACGACGGTTTCATATTAAGTAGAGAGAGAAAGGGTTATGACGGAACAAAAAGTGAGCCGGCAGGGGCGTCTGATGCGGCAGGCGATCGCTGCCCTGACAAAGGAAAACGTGATTGGACAAAAGTTTAAAAACGGCGAGATCCGCAAAAAGATCGTCGAGCCTGCGCGCTTCTGGAAATGCCCGGAGTGCTTTACGAACACGGTGGTGGAGCTGGCGCACTGTCCGGCGGAGCTTTTGGAGTTTGAGAAGCCGAACCGGGAGCGTGTGATCCTGCAGCTGCACGGCGGCGGATATATCGGCGGAATGCGTCACGCTTACCGTTCGTTTGCGGGACTCTACAATGAGGTGGGGAAGCGCTACGGCGTTTTCACAGTGGATTACCGGGTGGCGCCCGAATATCCCTTCCCGGCAGCGCTCATTGACGCCCTGGACGGGTATGAATGGCTCCTGAAAAACGGTTACAGAGAGGATCAGATCATTGTGGCGGGGGATTCTGCGGGCGGCGGACTGGCGCTTGCGATGTGTCTGTGCCTTAAGGAGAACGGGCGCAGGCTTCCGAGCGGCATCATCACGATGTCGCCGTGGACGGATATGACCGCCAGCGGGGCTTCCTACAAGGATAATTTTGAGATGGACCCCCTGTTTGGGGGAACCGAGGACTCGATGATCTATAACCGGGAGTATGCAGGGGAGGAGGATCTGACAAATCCCTATCTCTCGCCGCTGTTCGGGGAGTATGAGGGCTTCCCGCCGATGCTGATCCAGGTCGGCTCCTGTGAGATGCTCCTGTCGGATTCCGTGCTCCTGGCGCAGAAGGTGAAGGAGGCGGGGGTGAAGGTGCGTCTTTCCGTGTACGACGGTATGTTTCATGTGTTTCAGATGGCACCGCTGGCACTGCCGGAGTGCAAGCATGCGTGGCTTGAGATCGGGCGCTTTATCGGGGAGATCAGCGGAGAAGGAGGGAGCGCGGGAGAATGATGGGCGGGGAAGCGGGATGTATGCTGTGTCCCCGGGCGTGCGGTGTAAACCGCAGGGCGGGGGCGCGGGGTGTCTGCGGTGAGACAGAGACGCTTCGGATTGCGCGTGCGGCGCTCCACTTCTGGGAGGAGCCGTGCATCAGCGGAACGAGGGGCAGCGGAGCCGTCTTTTTCTCGGGCTGTGCCATGGGATGCGTATACTGCCAAAACGGCCCGATTGCGCGGGGCGGGGTGGGAAGGGACATTTCCGTCTCGCGTCTGTGTGATATTTTTTTCGAGCTTGCGGAGCAGGGAGCGAACAACATTAACCTCGTGACACCGGATCACTTTATTCCTGCGGTCGCGGCGGCAATCCGTCAGGCGCGTGCGCGGGGCTTTTCACTTCCCTTTGTGTATAACACGGGCAGCTACGTGACGGTGGAGGCGCTGCGATGTCTGGACGGGCTCATTGATGTGTATCTGCCGGATTTGAAATATATGGACGGCGCACGGGCGCAGGAATATTCCCGGGCACCGGATTATCCGCAGACGGCAAGGGCCGCTGTCGGGGAAATGTACCGGCAGGTGGGCGGGGCCGTGCTTGCCCGGATGCCGGGAGAGAAGGAGCCGCTTATAAGGCGGGGTGTGATCGTGCGCCATCTCCTGCTTCCGGGCGGGCTTGCGGACGCGAAACGGGTGGTGTCGTATGTTTTCGATACCTACGGCGGAGAAGTTTATTTAAGCCTGCTGCGTCAGTACACGCCTGTGGATGCAGTGAAGGGGCATCCCCTTTTGGGGCATCCGATTAAGCGAAGAAGCTATGACGCGCTGGTAGAGTATGCCGTCGGGCGCGGTGTGGAGCATGCATTTATTCAGGAGGGCGGCGCGGTAAACGAGAGTTTTATACCTGCGTTTGATTATGAAGGTGTTGATTACTGCCGATAATTATATGGGAGCGGCTGTCCAAAGCACATCGTGCGCCGACGGGGCCGCATAGGGAATGAATCGTTGGAACATGGAGGAAAAAAGAATGTCAACCTATAGCGACGATGAATTTAAGGAGATTACGGAGACGGATGTGACGGCGGATGCCGCAGAAAAAGCGGATACGCCGGAGGAAAAAAAGAAAGAGGACAGCTGTTATATCTGCGGCCGTCCGGAGAGCGTCACCGGTCCTCTGATGCGGATTCCGAATAATATCTGCATCTGCAAGGACTGTATGCAAAAGACTTTTGACAGTATGAGCAGCGCCGGATTTCCCATGGGCGATATGACGCCGGTTTTCGGCGGGGCGAATAACCGTCCGAATACGGGAGGCATGCCGAACATCAGCATGATCAACCTCTCGGACCTGGCGGGCATGATGCCGGGGGCACAGCGCGTAAAAAAGAAAAAGCCGAAGAAGCAGAAGCGGGTGGAGCCGGTGCTGGATATTCACTCGATTCCCGCACCCCACCGGATCAAGGCGAC
Source organism: uncultured Eubacterium sp. (assembly GCA_910589045.1). Lineage (GTDB taxonomy): Bacteria > Bacillota > Clostridia > Lachnospirales > Lachnospiraceae > W0P33-017. The sequence continues at coordinate 21,275 of CAJUSH010000022.1, read as the reverse complement.
GCTCGATGAGCATGTGGTGGGCCAGGAGCACGCGAAAAAGGTGATGTCCGTGGCGGTCTACAACCATTACAAGCGTATCTTTTCGGAGGACGAGAAGGGCGAAAACAGGGACGGCGTCGAGATCGAGAAGTCCAACATGCTCATGGTAGGTCCGACGGGCTGCGGCAAGACCTATCTTGTGCGGACGCTGGCGCAGCTTCTGGATGTGCCGCTGGCTATCACGGATGCAACCTCCCTCACGGAGGCGGGCTATATCGGCGACGATATCGAGAGCGTGGTCAGCAAGCTTTTGGCTGCGGCGGACAACGATGTGGAGCGCGCGGAGCACGGCATTATTTTTATCGACGAGATCGATAAGATCGCGAAAAAGAAAAATGCGAATCAGCGGGACGTGAGCGGCGAGAGCGTGCAGCAGGGCATGCTAAAGCTTTTGGAGGGCGCCGAGGTGGAGGTCCCGGTCGGTGCTTCAAGCAAAAATGCGATGGTTCCCATGGCGCTTGTGAACACGAAAAATATTCTTTTTATCTGCGGGGGCGCTTTCCCGGATTTGGAGGATATTATCAAGGAGCGCCTGAACAAAAATTCATCCATAGGATTTCAGGCAGACTTAAAGGATAAGTATGACAAGGAGGAAAACCTGCTGCGTCATGTGACGGTGGAGGATATCCGCAAGTTCGGCATGATTCCGGAGTTTATCGGGCGGCTGCCGATTCTCTTTTCGCTGGATGCGCTTACCGAGGATATGCTGGTGCGCATTTTGACAGAGCCGAAAAACGCCATCATCAAGCAGTACCAGAAGCTGCTCACCTATGATGAGGTGGCGCTGGAGTTTGAGGAGGACGCGCTTTATGCAATTGCAAAACGCGCCCGGGAAAAGGAGGTGGGGGCGCGTGCCCTGCGCGCCATCATCGAGGAGTTTATGCTGGATATCATGTATGAGATTCCCAAGGATGAGAACATCGGCAGGGTTGTTATCACACGGGATTATATCGAGAACAACGGTGCGCCGCAGATTATCATGCGGGGTGTGCCGCAGATTTCGGCCGGAAATTAGGACGCAGCGGCAGCTCCTTATCGAAACGACGGCAACGCATGGACCGGATATATTTTGCTGTGGAAAGTCCCGGGGGGGAACCTCCCCGGGGCTTTTTGCATATGCTGAAATAATGAAGCTTACAGGGGCTGTAATATGGATTTCAAAACATGCAGGGAGGCAGTTTATTCAAACGAATGGTATGATTTTATGTTGCGGAAGGATGATCCGCTGCCGGGAACGGGGGATGATGTATGCCTGATCGACATGGACGGCAACTATCAGTTCCTGTATTATAAGCCGGTGAATTTGCCGTCCCTCAATTTTAAGACATACAGCTACAAGGCGGTGCCGAAATGCTTTACGCCGCTTTCCGCGCAGGCATTGGATGCCAGCGGTATTTTGCGTATCCGCAACCAGCCGAATCTCTCGTTGACAGGGGAAGGGGTTCTCGTCGGAATTGTTGATACGGGCATTGACTTTACCAATCAGGCGTTCCGCTATGAGGACGGCAGCAGCCGTATTATAGCGATCTGGGATCAGACGGTTGAGGACGGCACGCCGCCGGAGCCTTATTTTTACGGACAGGAATACACGCAGGGGGTGATCAATGAGGCGCTGGCAAATGCGAACCCGCTGCTTTTTGTGCAGGTCAACGATCCCATCGGGCACGGGACGGCGGTGGCCTCGATCGCGGCAGGCTCCGTGGATGCGGCAAGCGGCTTTTCCGGGGCGGCCCCGCATGCGGATATTGCGGTTGTGAAGCTGAAGCAGGCAAAGCAGTATTTGCGGGATTTCTATTTTATCCCGGATGATGCGGTCGCCTATCAGGAAAATGATATTATGCTGGGCATTGATTACCTCAACCGCCTTGCAGCTGCCCGCAGCCAGCCGCTTGTGCTGCTCGTGGCGCTTGGGACGAACCACGGCTCACACAGCGGCAATTCCTATTTGTCAAGCTACTTAAATGATATCGGACAGCGCCGGATGCGTGCGGTGACTGTGGCTGCGGGCAACGAGGCAAACGAGCGCCATCATTTTTACGGCAAGCTCTATAACGCGGAGGAGTTTGTTACGGTGGAGGTGAACGTGGAGCGGGTCATGAACGGATTTTCCATCGAGCTTTGGGCGCAGGAGCCGGAGCTTTACGAGGTTTCTGTCATCTCGCCTGCGGGGGAGCGGGTTTCTCGTATTCCGGCGTCGCGGGAGAGCAGACAGGAATACAGCTTTGTACTTGAGGGGACAAATTTTTCCCTGGACTATCAGATTGTGGGAAATCTGAGCGCTAACCAGCTTGTCTATTTCCGGTTTGAGCGGCCCTCGAAGGGCGTGTGGAAAATTCTTGTTTACCCGAAAAATTTTGTCTACGGCGTGTTCCATATGTGGCTGCCGATCAGCGCCTTTTTGGAGTCGCCGGTCTATTTCCTCTCGTCAAGCCCGGACACGACGCTGACGATCCCGGGCACGGCCCACGTACCCATGACAGTCGGGGGCTACAATGACGCGGAAGGCTCTCTTTTTTTAAACTCGGGACGGGGTTATACAATAAACGGTGGCGTCAAGCCGGATTTTGCCGCACCCTCGGTGAACATTGAGGGCACGGGCAGGCAGCTGCATACCGGTACCTCCTACGCTGCCGCGATCACGGCAGGCGCCGCTGCGATGTATATGGAGTGGGCGGTGGTGCGGGGCAATATACCGGGCGCAAATTCCATGGACGTGAAGGATGATTTTATCCGGGGCGCGGACCAGGAGACGGGGGAGCTTTATCCGAATCGGGAGTGGGGTTACGGAAAGCTCGACCTGGCGGGGACATTTCTTTATCTGGCGGGGCTGTGAAATGCTCCGCTTATAATTTCCCATTTTCATGGCGTCATATTTTAAAGTATGGTCAAAGTGAGTGAAAAACTGATGGCAATATAGCAGAATTTATAGTAATTTTTGACAAGGAGGGATATAATATAGCATGTCAGAGGCAGAATGCTTCTGGTATGTTAACGAGTGAAATGCAAAGCATTTTCACGAGTATATTGTATAAGTTCCAGTGAAGGTTCCTGTAATATAGTTTATCTATCAAAGATATGAGTTCAATTTGGAGAGAAAGATGGCTTCTTTAACACACGTATGTATGTGGACAGAACACGGATGGAAAAAAATAACGGCGAATGAGGCTGCAAGGTTGCATCCGGGCGGGACTGTTTTGGCAGCAAGTGGATTATTTATATGCGAGTTATGTAGACAATATGTTATCCTTACGGAGGGAGAAAGAAATGTTCGCCATTTCAGACATAAGGTATCGGAATTGAGTAAGGACTGCCCGGATCGAACGTTTGGATCTTCCGCCAGTATGACTTTTGAAGCAAGAGAATATGAGCTGCCTATACGAATATGCAATATCACAGGCAATCAATTTGATCTGGAACTGGGATTGCTATATGTTCCGGCGGTCATATTACAGGAGCAGAAAATACAACAAGTGATTATTCAGCCTATAGGAGTGCAGGATAACCAATATGTATACTCTTTTAAGCGGTTGAATGAAGAGAGACTCACCTATGTGTATATCGGCAATATACCAGCGCCGAATTATAAACTGATTACCGATGATGCCTTAAGAAGTTTTTGGCCTAAATATGTAAAAGGAATTGACCATTCTGGTAGTCTTTTTGTAGAGAAGTCAGGTAAGAAGCTGCCGGATGATGCGGATGTTCAAGTTGGGAACAGTTACCTATTGCTATGTACGAAAAGAATTTGCCCAGGTTCCACAGATATAGAAATTAGGAAAATTTGTGAAAAAAGTGCTTCTAAATGTACATGGTATATATATAAAGTAAAAGCAAACGTCTTTTCTGAAGATGCTGCCCAATTTTTCTGGAGTTTACATTGTCGCCTGACGGAATCCCGGCTTTTCTTAAATCCGATTTGGCCAATCTGTATAAAAACGCCTTATGTTATTGAGCATGACAGAGCGCAGTTTTTTATACATGTGTATGGAGGAGATGATATTGTAGAGAAGGCTTTTCCGGTGACAACGATTAAAAGATTTTCTTGTCCGGATAAAACCGGAAAAGTAATTAGAATGGATTGTAACGGACGTCAGCAGCTGATTTCTGTTGGTCGAACGAAAGTATTAGAGTATACTTATTTTTGGAGAAAACAGCTGAACAGCACGACGCCTGCACCAGTTGTTGTAATATCAGATATTCATGGAAATATACTTAGCTCAGATGTTCAATATGAGTTGCCGATAAAACAAATTATGTGCGTGAGTGCTGAATATGACGGCACTGTAGTTATATTGGAAGATGGAATTGTTCACGAAAGACGCATGTTAAAAGCAAGTAGTAAAATTGAAATTGAAAATATACATTTTGGAACAGAGATTAAAGTGATGCAGGGCTTGGATATTGTCCAGACAGTCCGATTCAAGAGAAAAATATCGGAAATTAGCACATATGATTTTGACATTGCGAGAAGATTAATGTCTTTTCATGGGAAATTGATACCAATCGCTCATAGAATAGGAGCAGTAACTGTGCAATTAGAGCAATACCCTGAGGTGAAAAAGTGGCTCTGCAAAAAAATCAGAGACGGATATATGCCAGAGGATGCTTTTTACTATTTTAAGTATTTTATGACGAAATTACAATTCAAAAGATAAGGAGCATGAAGATGAACTATATTGAAAATCTTACAGATGAAGAATTGACTTTTATCTGTAAGATTATTACAGAAAAAGAAATAAAAAAGAATTTTCAAAATAATCCACAAAAATTTTCCAAAATATGTCCGGGCTTTCGTCCAAACAGACTTTCTGAAAAAATGACAGTGCAATTGGCTGTTCGTAATCGAAATGAGCCGTTTATATTGTTATTTCTCAATGATCAGATAGCTCTTGTACTGAAAGAAATTAGTGATCGAAGGAATCGTTTGATGAAGGAGGGAAAGGATTCGGAAAGCGCGTTGCTTCTTACACTTTCTGATACCGTTTTTTCTGATTGTCTTGACGTTTATTTTAAAATTGTTGGGCATTCTTCTTCTGAAGAATATATTCAATTATTTAAAAGTGCGATACGTTTATTTTCAGAAAAGCAGGAGTGTGCGTTGTCTGCTGTTGTAAAGGAAAATGAAAATTCAGACATTGTTGCGTTAAATAAATGCTTTTCTGATGCAAAAGCAGAATGGGAGGCTTCTGAAAAGAATTATATACGGAATATTGAAGATTTAGAGAGTGATGTGGAAGAAACCCAGCAGAAATTGACTGATACAGAAAAGGAGCTTACACAAGTCCAGATGAGAATAGAAGGGTTAGAGTCTGAACTTATTGAAATGAATAAGCTTGAAGAAAAATCTGTTTTTAGTGGAGAAATAGTACGTGACGAAGGGTATCAGTTTACATCGTTATGTAAGATCGTATATGATTATGGCGGACGTTTAAGATTAGCAAGACTGTCGGATATAGAAGATGGAGTGATTTTAGGTGGATATTTGACTGATGCGCCTGCTTATAGCAAATTGTATACGAAAGAAAAGTATGTACCTGATACAGAGGGCTTTGTTGGTATTTGGGATTGGAAAGTTGTCCCTAATCTGAATGATCCGACAAAAGATCATATTCTTTCAGTTTATAAAGATAATTATGTTCCCGTTGAAATTGTCATTGTTCAAGATTGTATGTCAATCAATGGCCTTTTGGAAAAATTGAAATATGGGATTACGGATACTGATGTATCTCGAAAGATGATCTTTGTTTATTGGAATGAAAGTGGAGTTTATGAAGGGGTATACTGCACGTTTGAGGATTTGGATATTACAGAAAACAGGATTCGGTTAAAATCAAATGTTTTTTCACTTCGGGGGTTTTTATTAACCAGTGAAGATATTTTTTTCAGCGACAAAAGGTGTTTTCACCGGAGAGTAAATTTAGGCAGACCAAGTAAGATTGTCCGGGTTAAAAATGCGTTAGAGATCGTAAAAGATATTTTGGTGCAGAAAATAACGTGGACAGCGATGAAGCAGAATGGATTTGTAAAAAGCGAGTATCAGAATTTCAAGAATTTTCTCAGAGAGCTGCCAACAGATGAATTATATGATGAAATTGTGGATGCCTGTGAATGCAGTATGGCAGAGGCAAAAGAACTTGTAGAATGTTTTATTGAAAGTGCAGACAAATATCTTTGTAATGCTGATTTTGAGGGTGAGGTTTTGTCTCGTTGTATCATGAATCATCCGTCATTGCTGGAGGTGTGTGAAAGCCTTGTAGCGGACAGCTGGAAAGAAAAACATGCGTTGCAAATTGCAGAAGCAAATGAGGCATTTGAACTTATGCAAAGAAAAACAGATCAGCAGTCGAAGCTTTTGGAACAACTGATGATAGAATATGACGAAACAAAAGAAAAGTTGGTTGATGTCCGTAAGGAGATTGAAAAACAAAAGCAATTAGCGTTTGATGTGGAAAAAGAAGTTTTTGATCGTATTGCACAGGCCAAAAGTCATGCAGCTGAATTTGTTGCTGATATGGCGTTCCAGTTTCCAATAAGTGAAGGAATGTCTACAATGCAACAGCATGATTTCCCTTCGGCAGTTTTCATAGAAGGAGAACATCTGGAGCCTGAAGAACTTGAACTGAATCATGATTGGGCTGAATTGGGGGATTCAATTAGATTGGAGCTTTTCGAGGCAGGGGTCTCTGAAAAATATGCTGATGGTCTGGGGGCATTTATGTATGCAGCCTATATCAATCATGTTCCGCTGTTATTAGCCGGACCTTGTGCGCATGATATTGCTGACGCTTTTTCAGCAGCTTTGTTTGGTTGTCTGGCGGCCACCCTGAGGCTGGAGGGGAATTATTCAAATGCAGTTGTGGAGCAATGTCTCAACTCCAAGGAGAAAGTCATTGCAATAGAAAATCTGTTTTGCAGGGCATGGAATTCATATCTGCCAGGAATCCTTGCTGATAGAAATAGATTTTATATAGGCATACATCCCTATTCGGAAGATTTAGCGATTGAACCGAACAGCTTTTTTAACTATATGATTCCGCTGTTGACAGAGCATTTTGTAGATAAATATCCAACTCGAAAGTTTGGTGGCGGATATATGATGGAGGGATTTCAGCATTATATTAGCGCTACACCGAAACCATGCCATAATAAACTGTTGAACGAATTGCGGCTGAGTGTTCTTGGGCGGAATATGCTCCAACAGATTTTAACAGATATGCATATGATTATGCAGGATGACAGGGTTGACTATGATTATATATTTGCAATTCTTCCGTATGGATATGTGTATGACAGAATAGATGTCTTGCGCACGTATTTGCTCAAAGGGATGGTAAAGGAATCATCCATATCATCTGAATTGCTTTCTTATATTCGTGCTTATCTTGGAGAAACAGAATGAATAAATACGGTGGTCTTATTGGTACGATTGCAGATGAGTTTCACATTTCCAAAGGAGAATCAGAGCAGGAGGAGTCCTGGAAGGCACGGGTGGTTTACAGTTTACTGGGAAGGATGGGGTATGCTTCTCTGTGGGATATTCAGGAGGATCTTCAGCCGGCTTCTATTAGGCATTTTAAGAGAAGGATTGAAGGGCTTTTAAAAAGCTATCTGGAAATGTATCCGGAGATTTGTCAATTTTATTCGGATGGCATGGAAGCACTGTGCAATGAAATATATGATATTTTTCTGGACACTGGTAACGTTTATCATTTATCCGGCAGGATTATACCGGCAGCGGAGTGTATATCAGAAGCCGGGGGCGTTTATTTCATGAGGGGAGTGCCGCTTGATCGGGAACAGTATGTAAGCGGTGTTGGAAGTTATTCTTTTGATGTGGACAATACAAGTTCTTTACAGGTAAAAGAGATGTTTCAATTACAGGAAAATATGCTTAAGGAACAATGGGAATATCTGGTATCACATGCAAAATGGAAACCGATCAATGCCGAGACAAAGATTGAATATCATTGCACGAAGCCGCCTTTTACATTCGGATATTGGATTGACATTCCGGATAAAACGGGGGAGATATCTCTGGCACGGACTGACTCTTTCGGGAATTGGAATTACTATTTGTATAAAATAGAAAATGAACGGTTGATGGGAAGCCAACTGCCAGACTGGATGGTTAGAGGAGGTAATTACCGAACCGTTTCGAATGCTTTTCTGTCTGCAAGAGAAGTTTTGCCAGCCACCACCTATCATAAAGACGGTAAGATTGTTCAAGTACATATAAATTATTTATTTCCTCCTGCGGAACTGAATCTGATAAAGCTTTATAGCTGGCCTGAGTCTTATGTGGGTTTACCGCGTGATTTTAACAGGATTTTTGAGTTTTCTGTATTTTGTGCAATAAAAAATGTTTTTGAATCGATCGGATACGAGTTTAAAGAGGAATGATATTATGACAAATGGAGCGAATTTTGTACATAAGCAATTGCGCACGGAATTGAAAGAATATATTAAATCACAATATTTTGGAAAATCGCCGTTGCTTTTATCTGCAATCAGTGCTCAGTTAGATGAGGAAGGAATTTTGTATCAAAAACCGTTTATTGAATCGTCGCCTGCTTATAAGAGCGAATATCGCGGTATTCAACACGCGGATTTGCCAGAGTGGATGAAGGAATATTTTGAGAAGCTGGCGGAGGCAGGGATTGGTGTTCATGAGGCTCCTTTTTTGCATCAGATAAAGGCTCTGGAAGCGGCGGCAGCCGGCAAAGACCTTTTTGTTGCAACAGGTACTGGTTCCGGTAAAACGGAATGTTTTATGTGGCCGCTAATGGCAAAGCTTGCAAATGAGGCACGCAACTCGAAAGATTCCTGGAGAAAGCGCGGGGTCAGGACGATTATTATGTATCCCATGAATGCTCTGGTTTCTGATCAAATTAGCAGGCTGAGACGTTTGATTGGCGATCCGGAAAATAAATTTGTCAATATTTTCAGAGAGGTCTGTGGACAGGATATACGCAGACCTCAGTTTGGCATGTATACTGGCAGGACGCCTTATACGGGGGAAATGCCAAAGGAAAAACAGGATAGAGCCCTTGAAAAAACTTTGGCCAGCATGACATTTCCGCAAACCGATGAAGAGAGAGAATATTTTGAAAAGCTGTTGGATGGCGGAAAGATACCCGCAAAGAGCGATATGGAAAGCTTTTTAAAACGTCTCCATGACGGCAGGCATGTCCCAAATGATGAAGACGCAGAGCTGATTACCCGGTTTGAGATGCAGCAAGTCAGTCCGGATATATTAATCACAAATTATTCGATGCTTGAGTATATGCTTTTCAGGCCGCGAGAGAAGAACGTATGGTTTGATACAAAAGAGTGGCTGAAGGCAGATGAGTCTAATAAGCTGTTGTTTGTCATTGACGAGGCCCATATGTACAGGGGTTCCTCTGGTGGAGAAGTGGCGTTGCTTGTCCGGCGTTTGTTTCATAAGCTTGGGATTACGCGTGATCGTGTCCAATTTATTCTGACTACGGCGAGTATGCCAGACAGAAATGATGCCGATCGATATGCGGTTATGCAGTTTGCAAATGAGTTGACGGCAGCTGACAAGGAGCAGGAATTTTGTTATCTCACTGGTGAGAGGGAAGAAATTCGAGGTAAGTTTCAGTATGATATTCCTTTTTTGAAATTCGAGAGAGTACAGGACGCAGATTTTGAAGGCAATGATGAAGAACGACTGGCAGCTTTGAATGAATTTTGGAAAGATGTAGAGGGAGCAGGATCACCTTTTTTTGATTTGGAATCGGCATACGGATGGATGTATGACTCTTTGACTACATATCGACCCTTTTGTGAGCTAATTCGTCTATGCCGCGGTAATGCAGTTTCGTTGCAGGAACTGGCATTTACGATTTTTCCCGGGATGGATGAGGAAAAGGCTCTTTCCGGAGTGAGTATTCTTCTGGCCATTGCTCCGCTGGCCAGGAATAAAAAAGGAAGTGTTTTATTTCCGTCTCGAATGCATATGCTGTTCAAAGGAATCCATGGTGTTTATGCCTGTGCGAATGAACATTGTAAATATGCTCATACAGACGGCTCTTTGACTTTGGGGGAAATTTTTTTGTCGGATGGCAGGCTGGTGTGCCCTCATTGCAATAGCGTGGTATATGAGCTTTATAACGACAGGCGGTGCGGAGCTCTTTTTTATAAGGCTTACATTTTGGAAAATGATTCGTTTCGTGGGAATGTTTATCTTTGGAACTATCCGGGGCAGGTAATAGACCGTTGTATGAAAGAGATTCACCTGTTTCTTCCGGGGAAGAATGATGAGCCTGTTTTGAAACAAGGCACACATCCGCCGCTACCCTGCTATCTTGATGTACATAGCGGATTTTTGAATTTTAGAGATGATTCTCTGGAGGGAAAGCCGGGGATCAGAAAGTTATATTACTGTAATCATTTTGTCAAGGGCCGGCCTCAGATTTTAACGTTTTCAGTCTGCCCGCATTGCCAGCATCAGCTATCAAAGACACAGCTGACTTCGTTTAGCACCCGGGGTAACCAGTCATTTTTTAATTTAATTAAGGCGCAGTTCCAGATTCAGCCTGCGGTGTCTGGCAAAGATCAGAGTCCGGATCGTTTTCCAAATGAAGGACGAAAAATATTGTTATTTTCTGACAGCCGCCAGCGCGCAGCAAGACTTGCACGGGATATGTCGGAGGCTTCGGATCTTATGGCGGTTCGACAGCTATTTGTGCTGGCCATTGATAAAATGGAAAAATCTGCGGCGGAACAGTCAATGGATATGCTATATGATTACTTTTGCCTCGCTGCGGGAGAAAAGCATGTTCAACTGTTGCATGGTTCAGAAAGGGAAAAATTTGCTGCCAATTGTTCTTCGGCACTTCGTAGCTACGAGCGCAGCATGAAGCGAAAGCGGGATTATGTTCCAAGATTTTCGATGGAGAATGCACCAATAAAAATGCAGGAATATTTGCTGCGTTTGTTTTCGGGCGGTTATAATACGCTGTATGACTCGGCGACAAGCTGGATAGAACCGACAGAGCAGGCATTTATGGAGGCTGTTGACTGGTTTGAAGATGAAAACATCAGTGTATCTGATCAGGAGTTTTTGGAAGTATTTCATGCGTGGATGATTTTTGCCTGTGATACAGCAACTGTTTTGGGACATAGGATTACGGATACGGTGCGGGAGAAAGTCCGTGTCAGTTATGGGGGATATGGCTTAAAAAAGGACTGGAATTTTCCAAAGAAAATGCAGGAGATTATGGGATGGTCAGAAAAGTCGCCAGTTGCCGATGCATGGCACAGGATTTTGAATGAAATGTTTCTGGATACGGCGGAGACAGATAACGGAAGGCTTTATGTGGATATTTCCCGTATAAGGCCCAGATTTGATGTGAATCACCGTTGGTACATGTGCGGGAAATGCTCTGAAATAACGCCGTATCTATTGAGGGGTAGATGTCCAAGCTGTGGTAATCTGACAATTCATGCAATGACAAGCGAAGAATATGAATCTTTGAATTTTTGGAGGAAACCGGTTGAGGACGCTCTAAATGGGAAGAGAATTCGAGTCATTGATACAGAAGAGCATACAGCGCAGCTTTCCTACAAGGATCAGAGGGATAAGATGTGGAGCAAGACGGAAAAGTATGAACTTCGTTTTCAGGATTTGATTCAAGAGGGGGAAACGCCGGTAGATATTCTCAGCAGTACCACTACGATGGAGGTGGGTATCGATATCGGTTCTCTGGTTGCAGTTGGACTGAGAAATATCCCGCCCATGAGGGAGAATTATCAGCAGAGAGCCGGACGTGCAGGCAGACGGGGTTCCAGTTTGTCTACGATTGTGACGTTTTGTGAAGATGGGCCGCACGATACGTTGTATTTTAAAAATCCGGTTCCTATGTTTCGGGGAGACTCACGGAAACCATGGATTGATATCAGAAGTAAGAAATTATTGCAAAGGCATTTGAGTATAGTGATTTTACAGGAATATCTTGCTAAAAAAGGTTCCAGTATGGATACCTGTCCGGCAGCAGATTTTGTAGACAATTACTTAGAAGATTTTTATTGTTTTATGCAAAAATATAGGATTTCAACGGATGATTTACTTATACCGGAGGGAATGTTGTTTGACTTTCAGAAATTCAGGAATGAACTGGAAGAGGAGCTTAAAATATTGAAGGAAAAGCGGGATTCACATCCGGAGCTATTTCGCGTGGAAGGCGATACCGGGTTGAAAAATAAAAAAAGTTTATTGGATGCGCTCTATGAGGAGGGGATTATACCGACTTATTCTTTTCCTAAAAATGTGGTCAGCACATATATCACGGATGCAGATGGAAAAGTAGACTATGAGGTTGACAGGGGATTGGATATTGCAATTGGAGAATACGCGCCTGGAAGGGCAATCGTGGTGGACAAAAAGACTTACCAGATCGGTGGATTTTATTATCCCGGCAGCGAAAGGCAGCACGGGAAAGCTTTGACACCGGCACGCACTTTTACGGAAGACCCAAACTATTTGAAGCCGGTTTGCAGATGTTCTGACTGCGGTTGGTTTGGCCTTGCAGAAGAAAAAACAACGGCATGTCCTTTTTGCGGGAATCGAGAACTTGAAGAAGATAGAAGGATGCTCCGTCCGTGGGGATTTGCGCCGGTAAATGCAGAAGCAATCTCGGATGCCCAATTGACAGAGGAATATTCTGCTGTTCAGCAGCCTCTTTATTCAACATTGCCTGATTCGGATGAAATACAAAAGCTTTTCGGTTATAGTCATATAAGAATCGCATCGAGAACAAATCAGCGGATTATCATGTTGAACAGAGGGATAGAGAATCATGGGTTTATGGTATGCAGGGATTGCGGCGCTGCAATGCCAGGAGATGAGAACTATGTTCTCGATAAGATAAAAAGACCATATAAATCTAAATTTGCCCGGAATGGATGCAGGCATATAAACACGGAGAATGTGAATCTGGGTTATGATTTTATAACGGACATGCTTGTACTGGAATTTGAACTGGATCATACACAGATCGACATCCGGCGGAATGATAATCCCTGGCTTAGCCGGGCAGCGTTGTCATTGGCAGAGGCTATTCGACTGGCGGCAAGTCAGTCTCTGGATATTGAGTTTACAGAGCTGGTAACAGGATATCGGTTTAGGGAGAATGTAAAGGGATTTTTTGTGGATATTTATTTGTATGACAGTCTTTCCAGTGGCGCCGGATATGCGGCCAGTGTGGCAGATGAAATAGAGGGATTGTTAGACAAAGCAGAACTGCTTCTGCAAAGCTGCGATTGTGACAGCTCCTGCCATAAGTGTCTGAAACATTACCGAAATCAGCATGTGCATGGTCTTTTGGACCGTTATGCGGCATTGGAACTTTTCAATTGGGGGAAACATGGTGCGGTGGCAGCTGCTGTTTCCATGGAGAAGCAGGCACAATATATTGATTCATTGAAACGGATATTGGGGCTGTCAGGCTGTCAGATAGATGTTTTAACAGATTCCATATTGGTCAGAAAGAGGGGAATCCAGAAGAAAATTGTAGTTTATCCGGCAATGTGGGTGGAACCTTTTGAAAAAGATGTGATATATGTCAGTGATTTTTGCATTAAATATGCAAGGCCATATGCGGTGCAAAGGATTATTGAAAATTGTTGCTAGAAATTTGAAGTCAGAGTTCACGATGAAAATGTATGGCTGACACAAAAGCGTATGGCAAAGCTTTTTGACTGCATAACAGACAATAAAAATTTGGGTTCGTATTGTATGGAGGAAAAGGGTGGAGAAAAATAAAGTTATCGTAGTACAAAATGTCAATGTTACTGTTTCTAAAGAAAATTTTGACGATTATATCTGTATCACTGATATTGCGAAAGCCAAGGTTGGTGAATCCAGAGGAGCAGATGTTGTAAAGAACTGGATGCGAAACAGAGCAACATTGGAATTTCTGGGTACATGGGAACAGATTTATAATCCTGATTTTAAAGTGGTCGAATTCGACCACTTTAAAAGTGAAGCCGGTCTACATACGTTTGTTCTAAGTGTTTCGGAATGGATTGAAAAGACAGAAGCGATCGGGTTATTTGTGAAACGTGGCAAATATGGAGGAACATATGCACATAAAGACATTGCATTTGAATTTGCTTCGGCAGTCAGTCCTGTTTTTAAGCTATATTTGATAAAAGAATTCCAAAGATTGAAAGAAGCTGAGAATGATGCGAAGAAGATTGAGTGGGATGCAAAAAGGTTTCTGTCTAAAAATAATTATTTGATCCAAACAGATGCGGTTAAAAAATATTTGATCCCGTCAGGAAATTATAAAGAAAATTTGGAGTGGCTGGCATATGCAGAGGAAGCAGATATTTTAAATGTTGCTTTATTCGGGTTTACAGCAAAAGCGTGGCGGGATGAAAATCCTGAATTGGCAAAAAAGAATAATGTGAGGGATTTTGCGTCAATAAATGAACTTACAGTTTTATCCAATTTGGAAACACATAATGCGCAAATGATACGTGAGGGTAGAGATAAAACAGAAAGATATCAGATTTTAAAAGAAATCGCAGAGTATCAGCTGAAAATTCTTAATAAGGCAGAACAGATAAAATTGATAGAGAAAGAATGAACCTGACACTAATTCACGATCAATTTTCATCCGGCGTAGCATTCACTTACCATTACCGGAGCGGAATGGACTGGTATGTATTACGGTGAACCAGATCATGATAAATCTTTTGGAGCAAAATGGTGATGAACAGATTATTACGGAGAGTCTGGCAAATTATTATGACGAACACGGTGAGAGTTTTGCTGGACTTAGATACTGGAACAGTTGCAGCTGCGATTTGAAAAATATAAGGCATGGGCGAAAGAATATTACGAAGAGAGGGTGGTTTGTGTGGATTTGATAGAATTTTTATACGGGGTGACGGAAGAAGGATCATAGGAGTATCTTAGGATTATCAGGAAGCAAAGGATAATGTGAGAATAAAAAGTGGTAACTATACAAGAGCAAAGGAGATGAAATTACAATGATAAGTGCAGAGTTGCAGCACAATCCATATTTGTTAGAAACGGATGTTAAGTTTAATGGACAGAGTCCAAAGATTAATAGTCAAATTGAAAAATACGAAAATCAATTATTGTCCGATTGGGTAAAGAATGTTCCAGGAATATTTTATGACGAAATGAATGGTTATGATTTCGATTTATATTTTTCGGGAACAGAATATGATTTTCAGAAGCTACATCAGGCATTTGCAAAACTGAATGTTACGCAAGAGCAGGTGCGCCTTATTATGCGTAATGAGTTGGAAGACGCAGAGGTAAAAAGAAACAAAATAAATGAGATGATTGCCTGGCTAAGTGCAGAAAGAAACAGGCAGTTCGATTTTGATGCTTTTTATGATGCCAACAGAGGTTTATTTGAAGAAACCTTTTCATGCGTATTAGTAAGAGGTATGGATGAATTGACAGAAGACTTACCGTTTGCGATCGAGAATCTGGATGGCGTAGACGAAATAGCAGGTACAAATCTTACGTATCTACCGGTTGTATTTGTTGTAGAAGAAGACACCATCCGGCAATTCAGGAGCGAATTGCTGGAATTACTAAACAGAAAAGATATAGAGCAGAAGCAGTTGTTTTTTTATATCTCACCTGCTCTGGATAAGGACTATATGATTCGTTTGATCTGTGATCTGGGAATAGATGAACCACAGATGATTTCAGGCATCGATGATGGTAATGTATCAATGTACATAAAGAACTATCCTATGGTTGCATATGTCAGTGAAGTAATTCGAATTGTTAAACATGAGGTTAATATGATGGAAATTCGATTAAAAGAAAAAAATGAACAGAGCGCTATTGAGAGTGCAGAAGTTTATTATCAGATTTCCGAGCTTGAAGACATCATTGAAAAGATAAAGAAATCAGATGGCCGCTTTGTTGATTTGGACAATTATGCAGGTGCAACCAAATTCAACGATTTGAAAGCTGAAATAGAAGATTTCATAAGAAACTGGAGGACCCGTAAGACCAAAGTTGTGGGAGAAGTCGAAATTGATAAAAATGCCACGGAATATGAGCAGGAATTGATTAGATGCACTGGTGAGTTTTTTGAGAGGGCGATCACATATTATCAGTATGAAAAATGCAGGATCGAGAAAGAATTTAATGAGATATATGTACAGCAGCCATTGGACCTGGCATATAAGCCAGAAAGTGTAGTTTTGGATATGCCGAGCAAAGTAGAAATTACCGGTATTAAAGAAATTTTAGTGGGATTAAAAGAAGAACGTTATGAAGAGAAAAAAGATCTGTTAGATTTCTTTAAGGCTTCTTCAGAAACAAAAGAGTTAGTTTTAGTAGTGACTTGCTATTACGAGAAATGGAGAGAAAAGGCAATCGAATTAATTATCCCTGTAATAGATAACTATATAACTGAAAGCCAAAAGAATTTGCAAAATTACTATGAAGAACTTGCAAAAAAATATCATGAGAAATTATCGCAGCTGCATGATTGTAAGATGAAAGAGAAAAATAAGATAGCTTCCCAATTATCAGAGGACGAGAGAATGCTTCAAACAGATAATGACTGGTTGACTGCACTTAAAGATCGATTAGTGAAAATTGAACGGGGGTAGACATGGCACTGGAATTATCAAAAACAAAACAAAATGAATTGGTTGAGAAGTCCGGAATTACCGTAGAAGATCGGCTGGAAATCATTGACGAATATGTTAGAAAAAAATATCTTACGCGGCTTTCGGATATGCAGATTATGCCGTTAGGAGAAATAATTTCATTAGAGGAAGATTTAATTGATAATGTGAGATTGTATCGCATTACTGAGATGGTTTACCAAAAAGATGAATCAGTTATGGACAAGTTCACTACAGTGTTTAATACATTGGCAACTTATAACGCATCGGTGTTTTTCTTAATTGATTCAAACGGAAAACAGGTGGATTATTACCTTGGTGTGAGAAATAACGAAGCAAATGATTCTTTGAAAAAAAGATCAACAGTAACTTTGGGAGATACTCTTAAGCAGACATTAATTGGTCATTTCCCCGGGGTAAAAATTGAAAATGAAGACCGAAAGAAAATTGCAGAGCTTTCGGAGAAAATTATGGCACTTAATAATATTGCGTCCGTTAGCGTTGTGGGCGGCAGCCGCCGGGAAAAGGGCCAGTCGCAAAATGAGTTTGCACAGGGAATGGAAAAGCTATGCCTTGCAATGAATGGCCGCCCGTATACTGCGGTTATTATTGCCGATAATAAGAATGCATGGGATGTACAACAAATGAGAAAGCAGTATCAGGAGCTGTATACTGCGTTATCTCCACTGCAGAAAGTACAAATTTCGGATTCAAGAAGCGAAACAGAATCCAGGAGTCAGTCCTTTGCCGAGATGGATGGAAAACAGAAGGCTGTTATGATTACAAATGCAGTGGTTTCTATTGCGGGAACAGCTGCCGGTGTTGCGTTGGGGACAAAGCTTGGATCAGGTGCAGTTGCGGGAACGGCCGCTATGTTGGGCGGTCAGATTGGAGGCCAGATTGGGGGCCAGATTAGTAGTTTTATTTCTTCGCTTGCACCTGTAAATCAAAGTAGTAAGGCAATGACAACCGGAGTGACAACTACAGAAGAAAATAAAGCCGTTACCGACATGCTCGTTATGCTTGACGAAGCTTTAAAGAAAATGAATGAGTATGATAGCTACGGGTTATGGAATGTTGCCGGATATTTTTTGTCGGATGACATGTCTGCTGCTGAAATAGCAGCCAGCAATTATCGTTCGTTAATGAATGGCGATAATTATGGAAGAGAAGTATCTGCGATTAATTCCTGGAGAAGCAATGATCTTGAAATAATGGGAGAATACAGAGATCTGACTACCTATATCTCAAGATTTGTTCATCCATTATTTAATTATGGCGGAAATATTATGGTTACTCCATCGACGAATATTAGTGGAAAAGAATTGGGATTGCATTTAGCATTGCCACGTTCAACGGTGCCGGGACTTCCGGTAATCGAGCATGCAGAGTTCGGAAAAGAAGTTAATACATATCATTTATTCGAAGAAGAGGTAAGTAACCGTCCAGAGGACCGGGTGATATTAGGCCGTGTATTTGATATGGGCTTGATTACAGACAGGATTGTAGAATTAAATAACAAAAGTCTTAATATGCATACGTTTATTACAGGATCCACCGGCTCAGGAAAGAGTAATACGGTATATCAAATACTGATGGAATTGCGACAAGACCGTGTACCGTTCCTTGTCATTGAGCCGGCAAAGGGAGAGTATAAAGATGTGTTTGGACATTTGCCGGATGTAAATGTGTTCTCAACCAATCCGGGTGTTGCGCAGTTGCTTAACCTCAATCCGTTTAAGTTTCCTCATGCAATTCATGTGCTGGAGCATATTGACGGATTGGTAGAAATTTTCAGTGTTTGCTGGCCGATGTATGATGCTATGCCGGCATTTTTCAAGGATGCAATTCTTAAGGCATACGAAGCAGTGGGATGGGATTTGGGCTCCTCGACTTACGAGGGTGAAAACTCAGAATATCCAGATTTTGAAATTCTTGCTCAACAACTGGATAAATTGATTACAAATTCTGATTATGCGGCAGAAATCAAGTCGAATTATAGAGGTGCCTTGCTGACAAGGGTAAAATCGCTTGCCATAGGACTGAATAAGTATATTTTCACAGAAGAGCAGACACCGTATGAACAGTTGTTTGATGAAAATTGTGTTTTGGATATCAGCAGAGTAAAATCTTCTGAAACAAAAGCGCTTCTTATGGGATTGATGGTATATATTTTAAATGAATACCGTGTGGATCAAAAAACAGAGAACAACACCGGACTACGTCATGTTACTGTCTTAGAGGAGGCTCATAATCTATTAAAGAATACGGCTGGCGGAGAATCGGAACTGATTGGAAAATCTGTTGAGATGATTACAAATACGATTGCCGAGATTCGTACATACGGAGAAGGATTTATCATCGTAGACCAATCTCCGTCATCTGTTGACATTGCTGCGATTAAAAATACCAATACAAAGATTGTGCTTCGAACACCGGAAGCGAATGACAGAGAGGCTGTAGGAGGCTCTATGGGATTATCAGCTGCGCAGGTAAATGAAATCGCAAAATTACCGGGCGGAGTGGCTGTTGTATATCAGAATAATTGGATTAGCCCGGTTCTTACATTGGTAGACAAAGCAAAGGTTAAGGAAGAAGCATACAAGTATGCAAATCCGGTTTTAATCAAGACAGCACGGGAAGCGAGAACGGAATTATTATGTATGCTATTACAGCCATGGATTGATAGAGAGCAGTATAGAGGAAAAGTGTTAAGAAACAATCTTAAAGCATTGGATATTCCAAAGAAAATAAAAGATGATATATCCACATGCATTGAGCAGTATTTATTCTTCCAGGGGAACATAGTTTGGAAAGTAGAAGAGATTGCATATCTTCAGGTTTTAGTAAAAGCATTGCTGGAAATTTCGGACAGTGAATTTGAAAGCATTGTTTTGAGTGGAAAAGCAGATGAACTCAGAACTGTAATTAAGCAGAAAACGGTTGGACTGGGCGATCACGAGATGGAAGAAGTATGCTGCGTTCTTACAATGGAAACAGGAGAGGAGAAATAAGCATGGACGTAATAGAGCAAAAAATGTTTATGCCGGAAGGTATTGATATCAGAGAAAAGCTTTTTAATTTTCGTAAGAATTTTACAAGTGCTGTGTCACCGGAAAATGGAAGTTACGGTGTCAAAAAAATAGATAAAGGCAACGGATCGGTAGCCCTTAGAGGAAAGACAGATACAGGGCATCCTTTCATGGAGTATTATCAGGATGGAAAAATTATCAGGAGAAGAGAAAGCCTTGGCGGTCATCAGGTGTTAACGACAAAATATGATGATGTCGGTAATCCCTATCTTAAAACTTTTACAGGAGGAAAGAATACAAGCTATGAGTTGGCTGCAAATGCTAATATCACTAAGGGGAACTTCAATGCAACAACGGATGCATTCGGCAGAGTAACATCAACAAAGGTAACTGATATAAAATTAAAGGAAGGCGGGCATCGTTCGGTATCTAAGTTAAGAGATAGTTCCTATTTAGACGGAGATGAAGTCGGTCACGGAGTACCGGATCAGTTTGGCGGCCCTGCAAGCAAGGAAAATACATATGCACAGGCGATGGAAGTAAACAGAGGAACCGGCAGCAAGGTTCGTCAAGTAGAAAATCTTGCGGCTCAGTTGAAAAAAGAAGGACATACTGTAGATTATGAGATGCGGGCGAATTATAGCGGAACCAGGAATTCCAGACCAACATCATTCGAACCGCGCATAACAGTGGACGGAGAAGAGCTTGAGTTGCCGGAAAATTTGAAAAAAATATATAATACTTCCAAGGAAACAACGGTTCGTAAAGTTGTAACAAATGCAAAAGAAAGATTTGGTACCGCAAATGAAGTTGGATTGAAATCGGGTGTTGTCGCGGCCGGTATTACTTGTGCAATGTCAAGTGTAGATAATATTTCTGCATGTGTAAATGGAGAAATATCCGGAGAAGAAGCAGCAATAGAGATTGTGAAAGATACGGCAGTTGCAGGCGGCGCCGCTTATGGAACAGCGTTTATAAGTACGGCGGTATCGGAATCAATGAAAGGCTCTTCTAAAATGCTGCTCCAGCAAGTGGGTAAAAGTTGTCTGCCGTCGGCAGCAGTGGTCTTTGCGGTTGATTCTGCAGATTCAATCATTGAATTTGCGAAGGGCGAAATTGATGGCGGTGAATTGTCATATGAGTTAGGTGATAGTGCCGTTTCGGTTGGGGGAGGATTTGCGGGTGGTTCTGCTGGTGCTAAGGTTGGAGCGGCTGTGGGAACTGCAATTGCTCCGGGCGTAGGAACTGTAGCAGGTACAGTTGTTGGAGGTATTGTCGGAGGCGTTGTCGGAACGGTTGTTGCATCGGAAGCTTATGCGACTGCCGTTGAGGCGGGAACTGAAGGAGCAAAATTCCTGGCGGACAAGGCCGAAACATTGACAAAAGATACAGTTGAACTTGTAAAAGAGAATATGCCGGAAAAATTAGATGAAGTAAAATCAGCGTTTAACGATTTTGCAAAGAGTTGTAATTTACCTTTTAATATTTAATGGAATGATGTTGGGGTCAAAACCATAAATAAATTTGCCCCTATTCCTATAGTACCTT
>CAJUSH010000021.1:19945-52088 GCA_910589045.1 uncultured Eubacterium sp. | reverse complement strand
CCCTCGTGACGGTCAGATCAAAATGCCCGTCCTTTGCGTCCTCCATCATCCGCACGAAGTTTTTCCGCCTGGCTATGGAAGTGCCGGTGATCCCTTCATCGATATACCGGCGGTACAGCACCCAGTCCGGGTGGCTGTTTATCAGGTCATCGTAATACTGCACCTGGTTCTCCAATGCCAAAAGCTGTGCCTCATGCTCTGTTGAAACCCTGGCATATATCGCAGCTTTCCTTATGCGCATCTGCATCCGCTCCTCCTGATATATAAGTGTAGGGTTTCAGTACCCAACAACCAGTTGGGACTTAATCCTCTCATTGTTTAAGCTGTATAATGATTAGGCACCGGTCTGGCGACACCTACCAGGACCATTACGAACGGTTACAAAAAATCCGACAATTTTTTGCGCTTTTTTGCAAAATGTGCTATACTGGTTTATAGTTGATTTTTTACTAATTACCCAGGAGGTGCAGCATGAACAGAAAAGGAACCACATTCGGTGGCAAGCCGCCAAAAACAAAATCATCCAGCATCCGATCAAAAATATTGATCCCGATTCTGGCGCTGGCACTGATTATTATTGTATCCGGCTTGCTGAATTTAGCAAACATACAAAACATACAGCAGAGAAGCTCCCAGATCACATCCGAGAAGGTTCCGCTGCAAAACACCCTGAACACGGCAATCGCTGACTTCGGCAACCTGCAGCGGCTCATTTACTCCCACTGTCTCTCCGACGAAAAATACTACATGGAGGAATGCGAAGCGGCAGCCGATGTTCTCTTCCAGGAGATCGAGACGGCCCTCGCCTCCTACGAGCAGTCCGTCACCGACCCGCAGGACAAGCAGCTCATTCAGGAGTTTCAGGACAACTATCAGGTTTACAAGTACACCTACGACACGGCTGAGCAGCTCAGTATGAACATGATGAAGAAGCTGGCCCAGTCCTACGTGCCGAACCTGATGCAGTCCGGCGCCAATACGATGGAAGCACAGCTTCAGGAAATGAAAAGCCGCAACCGCGCCATGATCGATGCCAGCGTGGAGGAACAGCACAAGATCTACATACGCTCCGTCATACTCACCTGCAGTGCCACCGTCATCGGCATTCTGCTGGCGCTCCTGGCCTTTGCAGTCGTGAATTTAAGCGTTGTCCGTCCCATCAAAAAGACGACAAAAAACCTTGACCAGATCGTCGCCGACATTCAGAACGGCCACGGTGACCTCACCGCCCGCATTGAAGTGAAATCCTCCGACGAGCTGGGGCGTCTCGCAAACGGAATGAACATTTTCCTGAAAACATTACAGAAAATCATGGGCCAGATCGTCGCCAACGCGGACTATCTCGGCAATGTCGTAAATACGGTTTCCGGCAGTGTGGACACCGCAAGCTCCAACGCATCGGACATTTCCTCCCTTTTAGAGGAGCTGTCCGCTACGATGGAGGAGGTTTCCTCCACTACTACCAGCGTCAGCACCGAGGTGAGCGACGCGGGCATGCAGGTATCCAGCATCGCGGAGGATACCGCTTCCATGAACACCTACGCCTCCGAGATGGCATCCCGCGCAAAGGAGCTGGAGCTTGCCGCACAGCGCAACAAGGACAGCACCAGCGAGATCATCGCAGGCATTATCCATTCCCTGGAGGCAGCGATCGAGGAGAGCAAGAGCGTTGCCAAGGTCAACGACCTGACAAACGAGATTTTGAGCATTTCCAGCCAGACCAACCTGCTGGCGCTTAACGCCTCCATCGAGGCAGCCAGAGCCGGGGAAGCGGGCAAGGGCTTCTCCGTCGTTGCGGACGAAATCCGCTCCCTTGCCGATTCCACCAGACAGACCGCCGGAAACATCCAGGAGATCAACCTGCTTGTGGTGCGCGCCGTAGATGCACTCGTGGAAAACTCCAATTCTATCGTAGATTACGTCAACGAGACCGTCCTTCCTGACTACACGCGGTTTGTGGAAACCGGAAAGCAGTACCGTGACGACGCGACCTACATCAACGATACGATGAATGTATTTGAGGAACGCACCAGCCATCTGCTCGAAATCATGCAGCAGGTTACCGATGCCATCAGCGGCATCACAAACGCCATTGAGGAAAGTACCCTCGGCGTCACAAATGCTACCGAAAACACCTCCACCCTCGTCAACAACATCCAGACCGTACACAACGAGATGGACACCAACCAGCGCATCAGCCAGATGCTTATGGAGGAGGCAGACCGGTTTAAAAATCTGTAGGAACAAAAATATGTTCAGCACACAGGAAATTCGGAAAAATTTCCTGAACGATAAAGCAGGGGAGCCGCGGCTCCCCTTTCTTTTCTCTTTTTTCGATTTCTTCTTATCCCCGGCTGCGCATCCGCAGGTGCTGACGCACCTGGTCCTGCAGCTGCTGCGGCTCGATAGGCTTTACTACATAATCGCTGAAGCCTGATTCCAGATAGCGCTTGCGCGCCCCTGCCATATCGTCTGCGGTGAGCAATACTACCGGAACCGGCTTTTCCGCTCCCTGCTCCTCCTCAAGCCTGCGGATCTTCCTGAGTGTCTGCGTGCCGTCCATCTCCGGCATCATCTGATCCATAAAGATCAGATCCACTCTCCTGCGCCCGAGGATCTGCAGACATTCCGAACCGCTCTTCGCCATTATCGTCTTTAGCTGCAGCTTCCGGAGCCACGAATTGATCTCCTTCAAATACAGAACGTTGTCATCCACAACCATAACCGTGGGCTGTGCGCCTCCGAAGGCAGCCGTCTCTCGCGCCGGGGCCGCCGCACCCTCTGCCTCTTCCACGCCCTGTGAGCCGCTGCCGTAAGGAACATTGTCAATCACCTGCTGCGGGAGCATCAGCCTGATTCTGGACTTGTCCAGATCCACGCCGCACTCCATCGTCCCCTTCATCTGCAGCAGCAGACGGCGGCACAGCTTATAGGAAATGTAATTGACCTCCATAGCCAGATTTTTATCGCCCTTCTGCTCCCTGGACTCCAGACGGTTGATCTCTGCGGTCGTGGCACCCTTGTCACTGAGGTACAGTGTGATGACCAGCAGCGTGTCCGTGTAGCGCGTCTCAAAGGAGACGTCCATCTCCAGTCCCGCGATTCTCGAGACGATGCCTGCACCGTGCAGGATGTTGTTCACAACGCTCTCAATCCCGCTTTTGTCACCGTACCAGCGCGCCGGCAGACGCGGGTCGTCCGAAAAGCGTACCTCCCTGCAGCGTCCCTGCCTGCGCTCCTCGAGCGTCGACCGCAGAGATTCAAGCAGCTCCTTGGTGTCGTATTCCGTCTCCTGCAGCCCGTTTCTGACCTCCTCGTCGCTCTGATCCATCATAAGCGCGATCATATCCTCCAGCTTCTGACCTGCCTCCAAAATCTCCAGCGTCATCTCCCGCACATCATCCGAGGAGCGGTCGTCCTGATAGACCGCGTCGGAACGGTTTTTGATAATATGCAGCGGCGAACCGAAGCCATGGGTCATATGGTACAAAAACAGATCCTTTTCCTGATCCGAGTGGATCGCCTGCTCCTGTATCTGCTGCAGATCCTTCATATAATAATACTCATCCGTACAATCATAAATCCACGTTACATATCCGATGAGATCCCCGCCCTCCTTCAAATCGGAGACGACGATATTGCAGATCTTCCCGTTGTGCTCCAGCACATCATGGTTATGTAGGAAAATCAGCTCGACGATCATCTCGCTTTCTCCGGGCTGCTCCAATTCCGGATAGAGCATGGCTGCGATCATGTTGTACGACTTCACACGCCGTTCCCGGTCGAGAATGATATAGCCCTCCCCCAGCTCATCCAAAATCACCTCCCGGGCAATCTGTCCGTCGTCCAGCAAATGATAGTTTTTGTTGAAATGGTAGATGAGCAGGCAGGCCAGCGGCATGAGGATCGATCCGAAATCAAAGCCTCCTGTTACACCCGCCAGATTCAGCACATATGCGACTCCCGGCAAAATCGCCACGATGGAGACGATCGTGACCACGCTGTCCTTCTGCATCGTCTGCCGCACCACGATCCCCACGTAGAGGATCGCCAGAATGAGCAGCGCAACATAGCCCATAAACACATAGCCTAAGGGCAGAAACCGGAAACGGATCTGCATGGCGAGAGGCTGTGATACATAGGAATAGTCATAAAAGAGAACCTTATAATTTTCCTCCGTAAAAAGCATCGTCAGAAAAAAGCCGTTGCACGCCCAGAGCAGGGCGATCTGCCATTTGCGGATGTTGATCTCGCAGAACATGACCATTAAATGCAGCATGAACGCAAAAAACATGAGCATCGATACATATTGCAGGCGCACCGACCATTCACTTCCCTGCCGGGAGTCCACCGAAAGCGCCTCCAGATAGCCGTATATGTTGATGACAGCACAAATCGACGCCAGCAGCAGCATCCGCTGACGCGTCGTGTTTTTTTCCCGGTAAATACGGTACAGCAGAAAAAAGGTGCCGATAAACACCAGGAACTGTATAATTCGCATTGTAATGTGCAGCATGTATGTCATTGGAACATCCTCCTTATAGGTTTTGAACTTTCATGCAGGGCTGCTCGCATCCGACTTTTCGGAAACCCGCACGCATCCGACTTTTCGGAAACCCGCGCGCATCCGGTTTTTCGGAAACCCGCGCACATCCGGTTTTTCGGAAACCCGCGCGCATCCGGTTTTCGGAAACCTGCGCGCATCCGCGGAAAAGGAAACGCTTTCGTTCCGGCAGCAGCGCTCTCCACACGTCCCCAAACAATTACATTTTATCCCGTTTTCCCTCCGATGTAAAGCAAAACAGAGTCCAAAAGGATTACTTTTGTAACAGTTGTGTTACTTTTCACACCTGCGCCACGCATGTACTGCGGGGGCTGTATAGGCGCATGATTCAGACAGCAGTTTGAGCTTTGACTTTGCTGCAGATTCCCGGTGGGCGGACAGTTCACCGAAATGCTCAGAGGGACAGATACAAAATACGTATCTGTCCCTCTGATTTGGAAGAATTCATAGGAAGGCGATAGAATGTTTTACCGCAGCCATGGGAGGCCCCACCGCTACGATTCGGGAATGCTGCCGGTCTGGAACATATAATCCTGCTTCTCCAGCGTGTAGTAAACTACATTCCCCTCCTTCGGATACCCCATGCCGTATGATACCGCCTTTCTTTGTATCACAAGCATGTTTCCGGCATCCTCTATGCGTTTTTCCGCGTCCGCGTTTTGCAGACGCAGCTCGTCAACCTCTTTTTCCAGCAGTGCGACCCGGCAGGTCCGCTGCTGAACCTGAAAATCTAATTGTAAAAATACAGTACATATGACCAGCATCAATAGCGCCGTACTTATAAACCGAAGAAGCCTGCTGCGTTCCTCCCGGAGCACACGCTTCGCCTGGAGCGCATAGTAACGCCTCAGGTTCTCCTCCTCCTGCCTTTTGTAGTGGGCATCGATCTCCCACTCGGTCATATGAGCGGCCTTCATCTCAAGCAATTTATATTCCCGCCGTAACTGCTCAGGATCACTCCGCGGCTCCGGTACAAAATCCGTTGGAAATCGTCCGGAACGCTGCACAACAGAATCGCATTTTCCGGTCAAGGCAGCTGCCCTGACCACTCCCCAACAATTACTTTTCCTCTCTGATCTGCTCCAACAAGTCCATGACCGCTCCGGTATCGCCGTCTAATGCGATACGCAACAACTGTCCCTCATCGTGATATTCGTAAGACATGGATGCAATGCCCGCTCCGCGCAGCTTCTGCAGCTTTGCAAACATCTCCATCCCGTCCTTCTCCGTGACACAGGGAAAATCTAACAGTGCAAGAAAGGAAGCCCCCTCCCGCTCATGCTGACCCAGAAAGCTACGCACGATCTGCGTCGGTGAATCCTGTCCCGGTGTCTGCCTGGAAAATAGTTTTCTGATCTCCTCTTCGGTAAACCGCCATTGAACGCCGATTTTCTGACCTCTGAGGGTACCGTCCTTCAAGTAATTACGAATCGTCCGGCTCGTCAGTCCGGTTACTTCGGCGACATCCGCTACTGTATATAATTTTTCATCCAGCATACCGATGCCTCCTTGAACCTTCTCTATTCTAATTCATTATTTCTCATTTGTCAACATATTTCTACACATATTTTCTTTTATTTTTCATATATTACATATAAAATACTGCTTTTATCCTTATTTTATATATATATCATACTTAAACATTCTTTTTCATTTATTTAATCCGTAAAGTACTATAATTCCTTTATTTTCTCTAATTTAACTTCTATTACATTCTTTTTTCATTATATTTCTTCTTTTTATTTCTATTACATTCTTATAGTTTATTTTACATTCTTATATACACATTTTTATTTATTTACTTTTATTTTCTTTTTTTATATCTTATTTTATTTAAAACAGATTCATTTACACTTATTTATAATATTCTTCTTGCTTTTTTCTATTTTTTCATATATTTTCATATTTTGATCGAAAAAAAAGACGCCTTCGCGCCTTCTTATGCTGATCAGAACGATCCTTATTACTTTTCACCCCCGACTCTGCCCCCGCGGCGCAGGAACATTTGCAAATTTCTTCCGTTTAAGCTATAATTATGCTGAACGTAACCAATATTTAGGAGGATAATTATTATGGCCTGGTATGATGAAGCAGTCTTTTACCATATTTACCCCCTGGGGCTGTGCGATGCACCAAAGGAAAACCCCTACACGGCTCCGGTACACCGTCTGCGCGATGCATTCTGCTGGATTACGCACATCCGTCAGATCGGCTGCAACGCACTCTACATCGGCCCACTCTTCGAATCGGTGGGGCACGGATACGAAACAACGGATTACAAGCGGCTTGACAGCCGCCTGGGAGATAATGCGGATCTTGTGGATTTTGTGAAGGAATGCCACGAAAACGGCATCCGCGTCATTTTTGACGGCGTGTTCAACCATGTTGGCCGCGACTTTTTCGCATTTAAGGATTTGCAGGCAAACCGCGAGGCTTCCGCCTACCGCGACTGGTTCTGCAATGTGAATTTCGGCGGCAACAACGAATACAACGACGGCTTCTGCTACGAAAACTGGGGCGGCTACAACCTGCTTGTCAAGCTGAACCAGCATAACCCGGCCGTGCGGGATTACATCTGTGACGTGATTCGCTTCTGGGTCAGGGAATTTGACATTGACGGCATCCGGCTGGATGCGGCAGACGTGCTGGATTTTACGTACATGCAGGCGCTGCGCGGCGTGGCAAATGAGGTGAAGCCCGATTTCTGGCTTATGGGTGAGGTTATCCACGGCGATTACACCCGCTGGGTAAATGACGGCACCCTGCACTCCGTCACCAACTACAATCTTCACAAGGCGCTCTACTCCGGCCACAACGACCACAACTATTTTGAGATCGCCCACACGGTAAAACGGCTCTACGAGATGGGTCATAACCGCCCGGACGGCCTTAAGCTTTACAATTTTGTGGACAACCATGATGTGGAACGCATTTATACGAAGCTCTCCAACAAGGCACATTTTGCCCCGGTACACGTCCTGCTCTACACGCTCCCCGGCGTTCCTTCCGTCTACTA
This sequence comes from uncultured Eubacterium sp., assembly GCA_910589045.1. Lineage (GTDB taxonomy): Bacteria > Bacillota > Clostridia > Lachnospirales > Lachnospiraceae > W0P33-017. The sequence continues at coordinate 44,508 of CAJUSH010000021.1, read as the reverse complement.
CGGCTCGGAATTCGGCATCGAGGGCAAAAAAGAAAAGTTTTCCGACGCGTCCCTGCGGCCCGCACTGGCATATGAGGATTATAAGGATGCACACACGACCAATTCCTTTACAAAGCTCATCGCTGCACTGGGCAAAACCCGCCAGCACACCCCCGCGCTCTCCTACGGCTCGTACCGTGAGCTTTTGCTCACCAACCGGCAGTATGCCTTCGCGAGAGATTTCGAGGGACAGTCCGTGGTCGTGACGGTAAACAACGATGACGGCCCCGCGGATCTGTATGTGGGCGCCGGAAGCTGCGATGCCTATATCGGCGCGCTCTCCGGTACACGCATTCCGGCAGAAAACGGACAGCTTCACGTATCCCTTCCCGCAAATTCCGGCGAGATCTGGCTTCCGGAAACCGGAGATGCGGCATCCCTCGCGGATACGGAACCGGTAGCCCTTTGCATGGACGACGCAGCAGGAAACGTTGCGGACAAAAACACCTCCGGCGCACAGACAGGTGCACCTCAGGCAGCGGACAGCAAGCCAACATCCGGTGAGCCTGGCGGAAATGCCCCGAGCCGGGATGCGGAGCAGGCTGCAGGCAACGCAAATACACCCGCAAACAATGCAGACGCAGGCAACGCGAATACACCCGCAGACAATGCAGACGCAGGCAACGCGAATACACCCGCAGGCAATGCAGACGCAGACGCCCTGCGTGATGCCTTCGAGCAGGGAAAAATTGCCGGGATTCAGGAAGCAATTCTTGCGATCATGGAAAAGAACGGGCCCGTGACCGACCAGATGCGCCGCGACGTAACAGACAACGTGTACCATGACTCACTGATCAACTGGGTCAAGAGCTTCCGTTAAGACCGTTCGGATATGTAAACGGGCAGGGGAATCTTCCCCTGCCCGATATAAATTCCTATTCTGCTTTTCTACTTTGTATCCTCCCACACAATCTCGGATTCCACAAAGCCCTTTTTCTCCTTCTTCTTTACAATCAGACGAATCCAGATGCCGCTCGTGAATACAAGAATTGACACGAGCCAGCCGCCCAGAAACTCTGCCCAGACCGCATAGCCGTACACGCCGCCCTTTAAGACGAACAGGCTGTACATGTTCCAGCAGAACAAAATAACCAGCAGCACCGGCGAAATATATTTGATGGAGATGTGGAACCACGCCGCCGGCATCTTATAGCCAGCCGTATTGCGGTTGATCTCCCTGATCACCTTGTCGGTGTCAAAGCACCAGCCCACCGCGATACACTCCAGCACACCGATCAAAATCAGGTTGACCTGATTGGTCCAGTTGTCCACGATATCCAGCCATGCAAGTCCCGCCCGGGTCGTGTACAGCAGGGAAATTACTGCCGCCGCACAGCATACCCACCGGGTCATCTTTTTGTGATCCGCATGGAATTTGTCCGCCAGTGAGGTTGATACACCCTCCACGATAGAAAACGCGGAATCAATTGCAAGCGTTACCAGCATCAGGTAAAAGATCATTCCGAAAAACGCGTTAAACCACCCTACGTTCGTCAGGTTTACGATTGCCTGGGGATAGATGATAAAAGCCGTTGCGATACCGGAATCGGAAATATTTTCCAGCATCCCGACGCCGCCCATCGTGGAAAACATTACGACACCGGAGAGTACGCTGACCGCGGCATCGCCCACTGCAATGATCGTACAGTCCACCGCAAGGTTGGAATCCTCATCCAGATAGGAGCCGTAGGCAAACATGATGGCCATACAGATCGACAGACTGTAAAATACCTGTCCCACCGCGTCAATCCAGAGCGCCGGATCCCGGAATGCGTCCATATGAGGGATGAAAAACTGTGCAAGCCCTTCCCCTGCGCCGGACATCGTGCAGCCCTTTACCGCCATGATGAACAACAGAATAATTGGAAGAAATACGGTGTACTTTACCACCTTTCCCACGGAATGTGCGCCGTCGCGGATACAATAATACATGAGCAGCCACGCCAGGACCAATGCGATAAATACCGGAATCGGAATCGTGTAGCCCGTTACGTCCCAGGTCGTCTGCGTCAGGTTTGCGAACACGTTGCTCGCCGCCTCGGAATCCCCCGTCATACCCGCAAATTTCAGCGCGCCAACAACCATCATCAGCACCCATGCAAATACAACGGAATAATAAGTAACGATGACAAAGGCGTTTGCGGTCGCCGCCCAGCCGGAAAACTCCATTTTCTTACACACGCCGCGCATCGACTCCCCGGCACCCCTGTGGAGCTTGCGTGCAATGCTGACCTCCATCATCAAAAGCGGTATGCCAAGCACCAGCATAGCCGCCAGATAAACAACTAAAAACGTACCTCCGCCGTGCTTTGCCGCGAGGCCGGGAAACCGCCACGCATTGCCGAGTCCTACGGCAGAGCCGATCGCCGCAAGAATAAAGGTACTGCGGGTCGCCCATTTGCTTCTCTTTTTTTCTCCCATAACGTTCCTCCTGCGTTTCTTAAATACTGAATTTCTAAATCACCGTTTAAGCCTGTTTAAAGCCGGCCGATTGTCCCTGCCCGACCCTCTACAGCTACAACGACTGCTTCATCGTATCACAAATACTATAATTTCTGCAACAAAATCGGCAAATCTTTTAAATTTTTTATCTCGTAATCCGCCCGAAAATCCACATTCGGCACCAAATTCCGGGGATTAAACCAGACCGTACGCACCCCGGCGTTGATTCCGCCCAAAATATCCGAGCTTAAAGAGTCCCCCACGATCACCGCACAAGCCGGGTCAAACTCCGCGATCTGTGCAAAGGCAAGGTCAAAAAAGCGCTTATCCGGCTTTTCTGCGCCCAGCACCTCGGAAATGAAAATGTCGTCAAAATAGTGCCGGATGCCGGCTTTTGAAAGCCGCCCCTCCTGCACGGGCAGATTGCCGTTTGAGACGAGAAAAAGCCGATAGCTCTTATAGAGCGCTTCTAAAAGCCCGGGAGCTCCCTCCATAAAATGAAAATCCTCCGCCAGCCATATGAGATAGCGCTCCGCCGCCCGCTCCGCCAGCTCCCGTGCATAGCCAAGCTCCTCAAAGAGCACGTAAAAGCGCCGCAGCTTGACCTCTCTGCGGCTCACCTTTCCGAGCTCCAGCGCCTTCCAGAGCGCTTCGTTGATGGCGCTGTAGCGGACGCACACATCCTCATCCAGCATAATGCCAAGCTCGCGGAACGTTTTTTCCAGCGCGGCGCGCTCATCCGCATGAAAATCAAACAGCGTGTCATCCAAATCAAACAAAATATCCTTTACCATATCTGCCCTCCCTCATACTGCGGCGGTGTCTCTATTCGAAGCATCCCAATAATCACCCAAAGCAGATTCGGAATGCCGGTACCGCCAAACTGCCCTGTTTTTCAGCCGGTAAGAATCCGGTCCAATACGCCAAGCCCCTCCGCGATCTCCTCCTCCGTCAGTCCGCCGAAGCCGAGCACCAGCGTCGGGTCGCCCACACCTGCACGGCTGTCATTTTTCCGTTTCGGCGCACACACCTGCTGCCCGGAATCTTTTACCCGGCATACAGCCTCCGGCTCTCCGGTTCCCTCTGACCGGCATTCACCCTCCGGCTCTCCGGCTCCCTCTGACCGCCATGCATTCTCCGGCTCTCCCACTCCTTCCGGCTGCCCGGCGGCTTTTGGCTCTCCGGTTCCCTCTGACCGCCATTCGCCCTCCGGCCGAACGTTTTTCCCGCCGCACGGCTCATCGGCAGCCCCGCTCCCAATGTGATAGCGCCCCAGCCCGTAAAGCTGCACGCCGCGCTCCAGCGCCGCCGCAAGTAATTCCTCCTCCGACAGCTTTGCCGCCACGCGAACCACCAGATGCAGTCCCGCGTTCTCGCCGCCAATGCCCCGCACCCACGGTCTTGTCCGCAGCTCCCGCAGCAGAAAATCATGCTTTGCCTTGTAGACACGCCGCATCCTGTTTAAGTGACGCTCGAAATCCCCCGCCTCCATGAACCGGCAGACCAGGCGCTGCTGCCAGGTGGACACCGTCGGAGAATAAAAGCCCAGCTGCTCCTGAAAGCGTCTGCTCAGATGGAGCGGCAGCACCATATAGCTCATACGAAGCGCCGGAGAAATGCTCTTGGAAAACGTTCCCAGGTAGATCACGCGCTCCTCCCGGTCCCTGCCCTGCAGGGACGGAATCGGCTTCCCCACATACCGGAACTCACTGTCGTGATCGTCCTCGATAATATAGCGCCCCTCTCTTGCCGCCCATTCCAGAAGCGCCTGCCTGCGCCGCAGCGGCATAACCGTCCCCATCGGAAACTGGTGGGAGGGCATGACATACACTGCCTTTGCCGGGCAGCACCCCTGCGGCGGAAGGCAAAGCCCGTCCCGGTCCATGGGCATGGGATAAACCGCCGCGCCCGCGCGGTGCAGCACCTCATATGCCTGCACGTAGGTTGGGCTCTCCATCGCAACCCCCGGCTTGTCCAGAAGCTGCATAAGAAGCAGCAGCAAATACTCATTGCCCGCGCCGATCAAAATCTGCTCCGGCACACAGCGCACCCCCCGCGCCCGGTACAGATAGCTTGCGAGCAATGCCCGCAGCCGCAGATCACCGGCCGCATCCCCGGCCTCCAAAAGCTCCCGGTCCCCGTCGAATACCTCCCGGCCCCTCTTTTTCCAAAGATTGTACGGAAAATGAGCGGCATCCACCGCAAAGGGCGAAAAATCAATGCGCGCACGTATCGCTTCCCGCAGCGGCTTTTGCGGCGGCTGCTGCGCATGAACACCCATGGGCAGGTCGCTCAGATCGCATACGAAAAAGCCGCTTCCCGCTCTCGCCTGAATGTACCCTTCGGACACGAGCTGTCCGTAAGCGAGATCTACCGTAAAGCGGCTCACACTTAAATTTGCCGCGAGCAGACGGGTAGAGGGCAGCTTTTCCCCGCAGGTAATGCTGCCTTCCTCGATATCCCGCCGGATCGCGGCATAAATCTGTTCATATAAAGGTATTTTTTGTCCGCCCGCACGCTCCTCATCGGACTGCAGCGCGATCATCAGCTCCTTCATCGCGATTTACAGCTACTTCTTCTGGTGAAGCTTTGCAACAATCTCATCCTTCAAATCCAGCGCCTTGTCCTTCACATTGCGGCTGGCGCTCTTGTTTGTGAGCACGGAACCGAGCAGCTTCGCCGCCACCTCCGTCTGTTCAAAATGATAGGCCATATACGCCAGGATGTACTCCAGCGTCGGCTGGTCCAGGCCCATGATCGGGAACATTTCGTTCATCATCGCCTGCTGCAGCCCCTCATACGCCTTCAGGTAATGGTCATCCGCCTGCTTTTCGCATTCCGCCTTCACCGTCTTTTTGATCTCCTCGTCCGAAATCCCGTCCGCCTGCGCGCCCTTCTCACGAATCAGCCACGCCAGAAGCAGATGCAGGTATGCCTTCTCGCCGTCCTTTGCGGGCTTTGCCTGCGCACACTTTAAGGCCAGCTCATGGAGCCGGATCGCCTGGTCATAGCTGTAGGTCGTCCATTCGAGACGGTTCTCGGGCTGAAAGCGCAGGCTCACCTCCTGCTTGATGTTCTCCGCCTGCCTGCTCATAATCTTCGGAAACATGCTGTTAAGCGCGGTGTATCCGCAGTTGGGACAGCCGCAGACACCGTATTTCAATGTATCAATATGCGCAAACCGGGGCCGCAGATCCGCATCCGAGCCAAGCCGGCGTGCCTTGTTTGATTTCAACACCTTCGTCTTAAATTCCGCATCGCAGACGAGACACGTCACCCGCTTATCAAAAATAAATTCCTCTTCGCTGTGTACGATTTCAGATACCGCCATGTCACATCCTCCTATTCTTTCTTTGGTAATTTAAAGGAGCTTTTCAGTGACACGATGCGGTTAAACACCGGAGCACCCTCCTTCGAATCCTTGTAATCCACGCAGAAAAACCCATTGCGCACAAACTGGAAGCGCTCATACGCCTGCGCCTGCGCAAGCGCAGGCTCCACAACACAGCGATCCAGCACCTTCAGGGAATCCGGGTTCAAATTCAGGCTGCCGTCCTCGTTGTAAACGCCCAGCTCCTCGTCCACGATGTTCTCGTACAGGCGCGCCGTCACCTGCTTTGCGGTGGGAGCCGCCACCCAGTGGATCGTACCCTTCACCTTGCGCCCGTCCGGGCTGTTGCCGCCCTTTGAGTCGGGGTCATAGGTACAGTGAATCTCGGTAATGTTGCCGTCATCATCCTTTTTATAATCTATGCATTTCACAAAATACGCATTCATAAGCCGGACCTCATTGCCGGGAAACAGCCGGAAATACTTTTTCGGCGGCTCCTCCATAAAGTCCTCCCGCTCAATGTAAAGCTCCCCGGCAAAGGGAACCTTGCGGGTGCCGAGCGCCTCGTTCTCCTGGTTGTTGGGCACCTCCAGCCACTCGGTCTGTCCCTGGGGATAATTATCGATGATCAGCTTTACCGGATCGAGCACTGCCATCATCCGGGGGCACTTCACCTTCAAATCCTCTCGGATACAGTATTCCAGCGCCGCATAGTCCGCGACGGAATTTGCCTTGGAGACGCCGCACATGTCCACAAACATCTGAATGGATTCCGGCGTAAAGCCACGCCTGCGCAGTCCCGATATAGATACGAGACGCGGATCGTCCCAGCCGTCCACGATGCCCTCCTCCACCAGCTTTTTGATATAGCGCTTCCCGGTGACCACGTTTTTCAGATACAGCTTCGCAAACTCAATCTGCTTCGGCGGCTTCTCATACTCCACCTCCCGCACAACCCAGTCGTAGAGCGGGCGGTGATCCTCAAACTCCAGCGTACAGATGGAATGGGTAATGCCCTCGATTGCATCCTCGATGGGATGTGCAAAATCATACATGGGGTAGATACACCACGTATCGCCGGTATTATGGTGCGTCATATGGGCCACGCGGTAGATGACCGGATCCCGCATATTCATATTCGGGGAAGCCATGTCAATCCTTGCGCGCAGCACCTTTGTGCCGTCCGCAAACCTGCCGTTTTTCATATCCTCAAAAAGCGCCAGATTTTCCTCTACGCTGCGGTCGCTGGCCGGGTCCTTCTTTCCCGGTTCCTCAAGCGTACCGCGGTACGCACGGATCTCCTCTGCGGACAAGTCGGACACGTATGCCTTTCCCTTCCGGATCAGCTTTACCGCCGCCTCATACATCTGCGGGAAATAATCGGACGCAAAATAAAGCCGGTCCTCCCAGTCCGCACCGAGCCATTTAATGTCCTCCTTGATGGACTCCACAAACTCTGCCCGCTCCTTCGTGGGATTTGTGTCGTCAAAGCGCATGTTAAACGTGCCACCGTACTTTTTTGCCAGACCATAATTTAAAAGAATGGATTTCGCATGTCCGATGTGCAGATACCCGTTCGGCTCCGGCGGGAAGCGCGTGCACACCGCATCGCACCTGCCCTCTGCCAAATCCTCCTCAATGATTCGTTCAATAAAATTTTTGGAAACTGTTTCGTTTTCCATAACCCTGCTCCTCCTTCGATAACCTTTTTTTAGTTTATCGAAAAAAGGCCATGGAGTCAATCGGTTTTCCATAAAAACCGCTGCGATTGTAATTATTCAGTCACTTTTCACACCCGGGTCACAGTAAGGTTTAGCCGGCTTCGTGCCTGACAGAATGCACGCGCTCTTACGGACTTTGCAGTAAATGCAGCGTCCGGGCAAAGCAGTTGCCTACGATTCCTCCGTCATCCGCCACATTTTGCACCGGCCGCGGTAAAAGAAAACGGAAAGGCACATCGCAATCGTCCAGCCGATGGGCCATGCGCACCAGATTCCGATTGCATCCCCTGTCCACGCCGAGAGCACAAACGCCAGAACGACCCGCAGAACCAGATCCGTAAAGGTCGCCGCCATAAACCGGCTCATGGCGCTCACGCCCCGCAGAATGCCGTCCGCCACCAGCTTTGCCGACACGACAAAGTAAAACGGCGAGAGAATCCGCAGAAACTGCATCCCTGTCAGAAGCGCCGCCCCGGATTCCTGTTCCATAAACAAAAGCAGCAGATATTTTCCAAATCCTATGTAGAGCACACAAAAAGGGATGCAAAGGCACCACACCATCTTCATTCCCGCCCGAAAGCCCTCCTGTATACGCCCGTATTTGCGCGCCCCCAGGTTCTGCGCCGAGAAATTAGAAATACCGTTTCCGATGGTCGTAAAGGAGGTAATGACCATGTTGTTCAGCTTCACTGCCGCGGAGTAGCCCGCCATGACAGAAGCTCCGAAGCCGTTGATGACGCTCTGGATTAAAATATTCCCCACCGAGATAAAGCTTTGCTGTAAAATGCTTGGAACCGCTATGATGAGAATTTTCCACAGGAGCTCCTTGTCAAACAGGGGCTGCGGCTCCTTCACCCCGATTTTTTTCAGCCTGACCCAAACCGTAAAAACTGCCAGCAGACAGCTGATGCCCTGGCACAGAAAGGTCGCCCAGGCAACGCCCGCCACACCCATGCCGAACGCCTTCACGAACAGAATGTCCACGGCAATGTTTGAAACGGATGAGACTGCCAGAAAATAAAAGGGCGTTTTCGAGTCCCCCAGCGCAGAAAAAATTCCGGTTGCTAGATTATAAAAAAACACAAAGGGCAGACCCCAGATATAAATATCCAGATAAAGCCTGGAATCCGCAAACACCTCCGCAGGTGTCCGAATGAGCGTCAGAAGCCTGCCGCAGCCGAACATACCTGCCAGCATGAGCAGGCCGCAGAGCAGAGCGCTGAAGATGCAGGCGGTGGACACCGCGGTTTTGAGCCTGCCGTACTCCTTTGCGCCGAAAAGCTGTGAAACGATCACGGAACAGCCCATATTGCAGCCGAAGGCAAATGCGATAAAGATCAGCGTCATCTCATAGCTGTTCCCCACCGCCGCCAGCGCGTTTTCCCCGATAAATTTACCCGCCACCAGACTATCCGCGATGTTGTACATCTGCTGGAAAATAATGCTTCCAAACAGCGGCAGGCAAAAGCCCCACAATACCTTCTTCGGTGTTCCCACCGTCAGATCCTTGTTCATAATACCCTATCCTTTCCTTACTATTCACGGCTCGTAAGCCGCTCATAGTAACGATTCGGGGCGATATGAAAAGTTTTGCTTCGCAAAAATCGCCCCGAATTTGAATCATATTCTCACGGACTGCGCAGTAAATGCGCATTCCTGATCCGTGAAAAGTAACACCTTTTCCTTACTATTCACGGCTCGTAAGCCGCTCATAGTAACGATTCGGGACGATATGGAAAGTTTTGCTTCGCAAAAATCGCCCCGAATTTGAATCATGTTCTCACGGACTGCGCAGTAAATGCGCATTCCTGATCCGTGAATAGTAACACCCTTTCCTTACAAACCAGCTGAATTGCGATATCTCGTTTGCTTTTTTCCGATAATGTATTATAATACGGATTGTGAGATATGAAAAATATATATAATATATCAAAGGAATATAAAAAAGATATGGATATCAATTTTGAATACTACAAGATTTTTTATTTTGTGGCGAAATACGGAAATATCACAAAAGCCGCCGACGCGCTTGGAAGCAGCCAGCCAAACGTCACCCGGGCCATAAAGCTTCTGGAAGCCCAGCTGAACTGCCGTCTGTTGATCCGCGAGGCCCGGGGCGTCAGTCTGACCGAGGCGGGCGAGCTGCTCTACTCCCACGTCGAGATCGCATACCGCCATCTCGTAAATGCCCAGGAGGAGCTGTGCCGCCAGGACACAAAAAGCGGCGGCACCGTTGAAATCGGCGCCACCGATACCGCACTGCATCTGTTTTTGTTTGATACGCTCCACGATTTTAAGCAGAATTACCCGGCAATCCGCATCAAAATCCACAACCACACGACACTGGAAACCATAAAGCTCCTGCTCGGCGGCCGGCTTGATTTTGCGGTGATCACCACGCCCTTTGACGTGCCGAAAACCTATTCCTGCGTCAACGCGCTGGATTTCCGGGAAATTCTCGTGGGCGGGACACAGTATGCGTCCCTGTGCAAAACCCCGCTGTCCCTGACAGCTTTTAAGGAGTATCCCTGGATCGGGCTCGGCAGAGAGAGCGCCACCTACCGGCTCTACAAGAACTTTTTTATCGAACGCAAAATAGACCTTGAGCCGGACATGGAGGTCACCTCCTCCGACCTCATGCTGCCCCTCATCGAAAACAATCTCGGCATCGGCTTTGTGCCCGAAAAGCTGGCGGCGCCGCTGCTAAAGGAGGGCACCCTCGTACGCATACGCCTGGACTGTGAATCGCCGAAGCGCTCGGTTCAGCTCGTCTCGGACAAGGAGCGCGGAAAAAGCCTTGCCGCAAACACCTTCTACCAATATCTGACCCGGGAGGTGTGCGCGGAAAAGCAAAAGACAGACCCTGGGGGTTCGGCACATCACAGCCAGTCCTCCAATGTATGAACGGGCGCGAGACAGGTATGCCCCCTGCACACATAAAAAGTCGTACGATTATTCACAAGCGGATATGCCCCGCCCGGTTCCCCCGCAGCCACCTTCACATTTGCCAGAAACGGAAGCTGCGCCCTCACCCCTTCCAGATCCGACGCATCCTTCAGGGCGATCACGATATGCGCCGGCGGATCGTCATACAGCTGCTTTGCCAGCAAAAACATGCCGTATCCTGTCGGAGCATTCTGCGCCTGCCCTGACAAATACCGAAGCTGCTTTTCGGCAAGCGCTCCAAGCTCCTCCTTTCCGGTGAGCTGGTAAAGCCTTACCAGATTATAAGCCATGACCGAATTTCCGCTGGGGACTGCACCGTCATAGCATTCCTTCGGGTTCAGAAACAGCTCCGCATCATCGGACGGCGACAGGAAAAAGCCGCCCTTTTCCCCGTCGGCAAACCGTTTCACCGCCTCCATGCAAAACCGCTCCGCTTTTTCCAGATACGCAAGGTCCAGCGTCGTGTTATACAGCTCGATCAAGGCAGCCGTATAATACGCATAATCATCCAGAAACCCGTTCTTTGAGCGCTTCCCGTCCCGCCAGCTCGCAAAAAGTCCCATGCCGTCGCAAAGCTGCTCCTCCAGAAACATCATCGCCCGCTTCGCCGCCGTGAGATAGCGCTCCTCATGTGAAATGCGGCAAAGCATAGACAGCGCCGCCGCCATCATGCCATTCCAGGCTGTCAGTATCTTGTCGTCCAGATGCAGCTGAAAGCGACCCTTCCGATAACGGCAGAGCGTTTCAAGCGCTTCGTCAAACGCGCTGTCCGTCACCTTGCTCTTTAACAGATTCGGAATGCTCACGCCCTCGAAATTGCCCTCCGGGGTAATGTCATACACCTGTGAGAACCGCTCCCCCGGCTCTGTTCCAAGCACATCCAGAATCTCCTCCCGCGTGAAGGTATAGTATTTCCCCTCCACGCCCTCGCTGTCGGCATCCTGCGCACTGTAAAAGCCGCCGCCTGCATCCGTCATCTCCCGGAGCACATACGCCGCCGTTCGCTTTGCCGTATCCAGATAAAGAGGAGTCTTCGTCACCTCGTAAGCCGCCGCATATGCCATGATCAAAAACGCATTGTCGTAAAGCATTTTTTCAAAATGGGGTGCCAAAAAATACGGATCCGTGGAATAGCGTGAAAAGCCGCCGCCGATCTGGTCAAAGATGCCGCCTTTGCGCATCTGCGTCAGCGTTTTTTCCACCATTGCCAGTATATCCGCCCGGCCGTATCTTTTCCCGCAGAGCGTCAGAAACAGCAGGTTATGGGGCATCGGGAATTTCGGTGCGGCCCCGAAGCCCCCGTATACGGGATCATATTCCGCCGAAAATATCCCCAGGGCGCGCTCACACATCCCCGCTTCATCCGCGCCTTCCTGCGTGCAGGTGAAAATTTCGCGCTTCAGATGGTCGATCACCTGACCCGCCGGGCGTAAAAGCTCCTCCCGTCCGCTGTTCCACCGCTCCGCCACCGTATATAAAAGCTCCGAAAAGGAGGGCATGCCGCCTCCCCTTACGGCCGGGAAATAGGTGCCGGCAAAAAAGGGCTTTTTCTCCCAGGTCATAAAAATCGTCATCGGCCAGCCGCCGCTTCCGGTGAACGCCTGACAGACGGACATGTACACGCTGTCCACGTCCGGCCGCTCCTCGCGGTCCACCTTCACGGAAATAAAATACCGGTTCAGAAATGCCGCGACAGCCGCATCCTCAAAGCTCTCGTGCGCCATCACGTGGCACCAGTGGCAGGTGCTGTAGCCGATACTTAAAAAAACCGGCTTGTTCTCCCTCCTCGCCCGCTCAAATGCCTCGTCACACCACGGATACCAGTCCACCGGATTGTCGGCATGCTGTAAGAGATAGGGACTCGTCTCATGTTTCAGATGATTGCTCATGTATGCTCCTCTCTGCGATCGAATGCAAAGTCATATGCCCCGCTGCCTGCAGCGGGGCATATGACTTCATCCGCTTTTCAATCAGTATCTCTCCGGAGGCCATTCTTATTCCATTTTTCATTTCCGGAGCAGCCAGCCTCGCGTAAGCAGCCGCCCCGGCCTTTCGGTTCATGAGCTGTTCATACCGATCCCTGTAAGCTTCGTCCCGTCAAAGTAATAGCTGTTGTTTTGTCTGCATAATCATAGCGCCTGCCTTTCCTGCCCTTATAAAATTCAATCCCGATGGACAGGTGCAAAGATCCGTACCTCCCTGGACTTTAACAGATGCCCGCCCGGTTCAAAGGTCTCTCCGGTAATCAGATCACGCATCGCCTCCGGCAGACTGATTGCTGTTTCGCTGTCCTTGTGGTTGAGGACATAGATAAGACGTCCGTTTTCGTTTTCGCGGCTCGTCACCTCCACGCCCCGTGGCGTTTCCAGCACCGGCGCAAGGCCCTGCTGTGCGCATAAATCCGACAGAAAGGTCTCATAAAATTGTGCGTTCGAGGCGGTTGCGAGATAGTATGCCCGGCCCTTCCCGAAGTCGTTTTTCGTGATAACGGGCATCCCCGCATAAAAATCACATCCGTAGCCGCCCTCGTCGACCTGCTGTGCACCCTCCAGGTGCAAAAGCCCGCACAAAAGCGTGGCGGGATACGTCTGCCCCCGGTAAACAAACGAATTTTCCATGCCCGCGGGAAGCGCGTCCTCCTCCTCGACCCAGATGCCCAGAATATCCCGCAGCTTTCCGGGATAGCCGCCGATCGTCACCAGGTCGTGCTCCTCCACAATGCCGCTGAAAAAGGTAGTGACAAACGTCCCGCCGTTTTTCACAAACGAGCGAACCATTTCATCGTCGTTTCCCTTCACCATATAATACACCGGCGCGATGACCAGCTTATAGTCGCCGAGCTCTGTCCCGGGGCTTACGATATCCACATTATAATTCATATTGCGCAGCGCCTCATAAAAACGGGCAAGCTCGTTCAGATAGCGGAGATTCTCACTCGGCCCCGCCGAGTACTCGATGCTCCACCAGTTGTCCCAGTCCATGAGAAGCGCGATATCGGAGCTTGTGCGCATCCCGAGCGTGCTGCTTCCAAGCGTCTCCAGCTCCGCGCCAAGCGCCGCCACCTCCCGGTACACCCGGGCCTCCTTACTGCCTGCATGGTCAATGACCGCCCCGTGATATTTCTCACACGCCCCGATGCTCCTGCGCATCTGAAAAAACATCACCGTATCCGCCCCGTGCGCCATAGCCTGATAGCTCCACAGCCGCATGACGCCCGGACGCTTCAGGGAATTGTAGGGAAGCCAGTTCGTCACGCTGGGGGTCTGCTCCATAAGGGCAAAGGGCGCGCCGCGGCCGATCCCGCGCATCAGGTCGTGGGCCATCGCGATACGCGCGTAGCTCATATCGTTGGACGGGTAGTTGTCCCACGAGACAAAATCCATCTGCTTCGCCCACTTAAAATAATCCAGGGGCTTGTAGAAGCCCATCAGATTTGTTGTCACCGAAGCATCCGGCACAATGCTTTTCACCGCGGCCTGCTCCCGCACATAGCACTCCAGGATGGAATCGGACATAAACCGGCGGTAGTCCAGGGAAATCCCCTGAAACTGGGTGCGGTTCTCGTCGAAATGCTCGCTGCGCACATCCGGTGCCGCGATCTCGTCCCACTCATAAAAAGTGTGTCCCCAAAACGCGGTATCCCACGCGCGGTTGACTGCTTCCACTGTCCCGTACTTTTTCCGCAGCCAGACCCGGAACGCCTTTTCACAGTTCTCACAGTAGCACTCGCCGCCAAACTCGTTGGAAATATGCCATGCGACGATGTTGTCATAGTCCTTATAGTGCTCTGCCAGCTTTTCGGTCAGCGCCGCCGCATATTTCCGATAGGTGGGACTGTTTGGGCAGGAATTGTGCCGCCCGCCGAACTTGCGCCTGCGCCCCTCGAAATCCACCCGGAGAATATCCGGATATTTTTTCGCCATCCATGCGGGATGCGCGCCCGTGGACGTGGCAAAGCAAACCTTCATCCCGTTTTCCCTGACCATCTCCATGATCTCATCCAGCCTTGAAAAATCGTAGGTCGTCTCGTCCGGCTGCAGCGCCGCCCAGGAAAAGACGTTCAGCGTCACGATATCGATATGCGCCGCCCGCAGCAGCTCCATATCCTCCGCCCAGATTTCCCTGGGCCACTGCTCGGGATTATAATCCCCGCCAAAAGGAACCTTTTCTAATTTCTCATACGGAATCATTTTTCCCTCCATAAAACATCATACAAACGCAAAGCAGCTCCGGTGCCATTACACGACTGCCTTTAAAAGCATAACGGCACCAACGATCAGAACCGCCGGAAGCACAACGACCATCAGCCCCGCAAATGCCATCCCCACCAGAAGCACCGGCAGAAAAACAACCGTGAGCAGTATTTTCGCGATGCCCCAGGACGCCTTCAGGGAAAATACAAGCAGCTTCCCGAATACGGCAAGCATTAAAATTACAAATAACAATGTCAGCATAGCTTCTCTCCTTCCTTGTTCCATTTCACAAAAAGTTGTTTTCTTTCCGGATTCAATCTCTTATAATAAAGCTTAACAGAACGAAAAAGCATACTCTGTGAAAGGAAATACATACTATGAAAAACAATAAAAAGCAACTGCATGCGCGCGGATACATCACCTGCATACTCGTCGCATCCGCTCTTACGGTACTAACCTCTCCCGTCAAAGCATGCCCCGCAGCGACGGTACATGCAGCACCCTGCGGGCTTTCGCCATCCGTTTCCGGCACGACCGCGGTTTTGTCCGGGAAGGCTGCCGATGCAGCTTCAGAAACAAGCGGGCTCCACACCGGCAGAGGGATCATCAACAAGATCGAGCTGTCCCTGGAGGATGCCGTCGCCCTTGCACAGAAGACGGCATCCCGTTACTACGACGGACTGTATCTGACACATGTCTACAGTTATGATAACGACCGGACACCCCAAATGTCTTCCGGTTCTGACGGCAGACGTGAGTGGTGGTATGTCAATTTCGCAAACGAAAAGAAAAACTTCGTCAGCGTCCTCATCTGCGGCGGTGAGATTGTAAATGCCGTGCACTTTGACGAAAACCTCAACAACGGCCTCTTTGATCTGTCCGATGTGACGCTCACTGCAAAGCAGGCGGCCCAAAAAGCCCGTGCGCTCGGCTTAAGAGGCGGCGACCCCGCAAACGGGGACGAGTGGGTATCCGGCTTTAACTTCAAACTCTCCTACGCCTCACTCGCAGTATCCCCCGACGACGTGCGGCTCTTCTTCGAGGTCATCGGCATCTCACCAAACGGGAACTTTGCGCATGTGGATTTTGATGCCGTGACGGGCGAGCTGCTGCTGGCAGAGGAAAAACTTGAATACGCAAACGGGGATGTGGTATGGCGGAAATTTTAAAGCAGTCACAGCTTATGCTCCCGCCGCATCTCCTCACACAGCGCCCGCTCCTTCTCGCTCAGCTGTGCTTTTTCCAGCAAATCCGGCCGGCGCGCAGCGGTACGGATGAGAGACTGCTCGCGCCGCCACGCATCCACCTTCGCATGGTCGCCGGAGAGCAGGATCGCGGGCACTTTTTTCCCCATCCACTCCTCCGGCCGGGAATACTGCGGATATTCCAGCAAATTGCCCTCAAAGGATTCCAGGATTCCCGAGCTGTCGTTCGTCAGCACACCCGGCACCATACGACTGACGGCATCCGCCACCACCATGGCGGCAAGCTCGCCCCCGGTGAGCACATAATCCCCGATGGACACGTAATCCGTCACGATCTCCTCAAGCACCCGCTCGTCAATTCCCTCGTAATGTCCGCAGAGCAGAACCAGCTCCTCCTCCCCTGCCAGCTCCTTCGCCTGCTGCTGGCAAAAGGTACGCCCCTGGGGCGTTAAATAGACCGTGCGCGGCCGCTTCCCGAGACGCTCCGCCACCGATTTCCATGCATCGTACACCGGCTGGGCCTGCATCAGCATCCCCGCGCCGCCGCCGTAAGGATAATCGTCCACCTTTTTATGCTTATCCTTTGTGTAATCCCGGATATTGATACACTCGATGTGCAAAAGTCCCCTGTCTGCGGCCCGCCCGATAATGCTCGTGCTTAAGCCCTGGGAAACCATATCCGGAAACAACGTTAATATATAAAAATTCATAGCTTGATCCTTTTTTCTAATCCGTGCCTGTCCGGGGATGCCCGAACCCACAAATGATCCGGCGATTTGTCAGCAATCCGCAAGCCCCGGCAGGAGATGCAGCACCATGCGGCCCTCCTGTATACAGATCTCACGCACGCATTCGTGAATGGCGGGGACAAGCAGCTCACCGCCCCCTTCCTTTCTGATCACATATACATCATTTGCCCCGGTGGAAAGTACGTCCGTTACCTGTCCAAGCAGCTCACCCTCATCGCTCTTTGCCGTCAACCCGATGAGATCCGCCACAAAATACTCGTCCTTTTCCAGCTTCACCGCATGCTCCCGGGTAACGTAGAGATTACATTTTTTGTACTGCTCTATATCATTGATATGATTATAATTTTTAAACTTGACAATGACGAGATTTTTCGAGTAGCGCACACGCTCCACCTCCAGATGGACGTAGCTTCCGTCTTTCGTGCACAGCTCCACCTCCCGCAAATCATCATAGCGGTGTGCGTCGTCGGTCGTCGGAAAGACCTTCACCTCGCCCCGCAGTCCATGTGTATCTAAAATTGCACCGACCTGCAATAAATCTTCCATTTTGATTTCCTTCCATAATATTCTCATTCCTGCCTGACCGCAGTGCGCCCGTTATTTTCTTTCCGCCGCAGCGCGATCCTTATTTTTCATCCTTTTGGGAAATCCGGCGAAATTTTCTATAGGATGAAAAACGACGCATACTCATCCAAGTATGCGTCCCCTGGCTACTGCATAATATCTACAATAACCTTCTTTTCACTTTTTGAGGCTGCCGCTTTCACAACAGAACGGATTGCCTTCGCAATGCGGCCCTGCTTACCAATTACCTTACCCATATCAGACTGTGCAACGCGAAGCTCCACAACGATGGATTTATCGGTTTCTGTCTCAGTGACTACGACCTCATCCGGGTAATCGACCAAGGCTTTTGCAATTACTTCCACTAATTCCTTCATTGGTCTACCTCACTTATTTCTCGATACCGGCTAACTTAAAAATCTTTGCAACCGTCTCGGTAGGCTGCGCTCCGTTTGCCAGCCATTTCTTAGCAGCCTCGGCATCTACATGATACTCGCTGGGGTCCTTGGTGGGATCATAGGTTCCGATCTCTTCGATGCTCTGACCATTGCGGGCCGTTCTGGAATCCGCAACAACGATTCTATAGAAAGGTGCCTTTTTCTGTCCTAATCTCTTTAATCTGATCTTTACTGCCATTTGCTTCACCTCCTTAATTTTTTTATTCGCTCTGTCCAAAGTCTGGCTTCGGACAGCCATATATGGTTAAAATGGTAACCGAAATCTTCCCATTTTACCGCCTCTTCCCTTCATCATACCCGGAATCTGCTTCATCATCCTGCGCGCCTGCTCAAACTGCTTCACCAGACGGTTGACCTCCGAGATATCCACGCCCGCACCGTCTGCGATACGCCGCTTCCGGCTGGGGTTGAGTAAATTCGGGTTTGCACGCTCCTTCGGTGTCATCGAATAAATAATCGCCTCTATGCGCGCCATCTTCTTTTCATCCATGGCATTTTCAAGCTCCGCCATCTGCGCGCCGCCCATACCCGGCATCATGCCGAGCACACTGCTAAGGCCGCCCATCTTTTTCATCTGGCTCATGGACTCCAAATAATCGTCAAAGGAAAACTCCGCCTTTTTTAAGCGCTGCTCCATCTCCTTTGCCTTGTCCGCGTCAAGCTGTGCCTCCGCCTTTTCAATCAATGTGAGCACATCGCCCATGCCAAGAATCCGGGAGACCATGCGGTCAGGATAAAACTGCTCCAAATCGGAGAGCTTCTCGCCCATGCCCACATACAAAATCGGCTTGCCCGTCACCGCCCGGATGGAAAGTGCCGCGCCGCCTCTCGTATCGCCGTCGAGCTTTGTCAGGACAACGCCGTCGATACCGATGGTCTCGTCAAAGGTCTTTGCCACGTTCACCGCGTCCTGTCCGGTCATGGCATCGACCACGAGAATAGTCTGCGCCACATCCACCTTTTCCTTGATGGATACCAGCTCCGCCATCATCTCTTCATCCACATGCAGACGCCCTGCGGTATCTAAAATAACAATGTTAAAGCCGTTTTTGTCGGCATGCTCCATCGCCGCCTTCGCGATATCCACCGGAGAATTTTTGTCCCCCATGGAAAACACCTCGACGCCCTGCTTCTCACCGTTGATCCGAAGCTGTTCAATCGCCGCCGGACGGTATACGTCACACGCCACGAGCAGGGGCTTTTTGCCCTTTTGCTTGAACTTGCCCGCGAGCTTGGCGGTAGTCGTCGTCTTACCTGCACCCTGCAGCCCCGCCATCATGATAACCGTCGTCGCCTTACCGGGACGAAGTGCGATCTCTACGGTCTCGGAGCCCATGAGCGCGGTCATCTCCTCGTTTACGATCTTGATGACCATCTGCCCGGGATTTAAGCCGTTCATAACATCAGAACCGATCGCCCGCTCCTGCACGGTCTTTGTGAACTGCTTCACCACTTTGAAATTCACGTCCGCCTCAAGCAGCGCCATTTTGACTTCCTTCAAGGCGGTCTTTACGTCCTCCTCGCTCAGCCGGCCCTTACTGCGCAGACTTTTAAATACGTTTTGAAGCTTTTCTGATAAACCGTCAAATGCCATTCTACAAATCCTCGTGTCCGCTCTTTTCTGACCGCAGCATGTGCGCGGCTTTGTTATAAGCAGTAACTATAAATCTTCCACAATCTCACCGGAAATCCGCCTGATCTCTTCTAATAAATGTCCCTCTTGGCTCACCTCACAGGCCTCCGCACATGTCCGGATACGCTCCGCCTTCCGGCGAAGCTTTAAGAAACGCGCCATGAGATGCAGCTTGTTCTCGTAGCCCTCCAGCTTATTTGTCGAGCGCTTCACCAGATCATGCACTGCCTGTCTGGAAATGCCCCGCTCCCCGGCGATCTCCCCCAGGGACAGGTCGTGAAACACAAAATCCTCAAAAACAACCCGCTGGTGCTCGTTTAGCAGTTCCCCGTAAAAATCATACAGATAGGCCTGCCGTATCTTTGCTTCCATATCCAGTTCTTCTGCCATAAGAATCACACCTTTTCCCGAAGCCGACGCTCCCGTCAAGCTGAACCTTTGCTATCATACTATAAGAGCGGCAGGGTGTCAAGTATTTTTTCTTGCCATCTATCTCTCCTTTGTGTACAATATGCTTTGAGAAAACCAACGGAGGACCATGGCCGCCATGACAAAAAAAGACGCATACAAAATCCTTGGCCTGCCGCCGCAGGCGAGCGCACAGGAAATTAAAAAACGATACCGCCGGCTCATGCTGCTGGTCCACCCGGATGCCCAGGCCTCCTCTGCGAAAGCCTGCAGCTATACGGCGCAGGAGATCAACCGCGCCTACGATGTTTTAAAAAGCAAACCGATTTCCGTCAAGCAGGCGCCTGCGGCAAAAGACAAAACCCCCCGGGCGTGGAACGCACCGGTCAATGCAAACGCCTACGCGGAGCGTGAAATCCTCCACTATGCGCAGGATTGCGACGGCACGGTGATCGGAAATTTCCGTATCGCCGCCGGAAAATACCTGTGGACCACCGACGAGGATTTTTCCCTGTTTCTCCTGAGTATTTACAATTGCAGTAAACAGCTGCTGGATCAAACCGATGCTTCCCTTGGCCGTGCGGATGCCCCTGCCATCCGTCATCGGGCGCAGGCGGAGCTTTCGTATCTGCTGGCACAGCAGTTTATCGATGCAGCCGCCCTGTTAGAAGCGCTTGCGGAAGAAAAGCCGCCCCACCGGGAGGGCGGCCGGATTTTTTACATTTCGTCCATGCTGGAAGCGGGGCGAGCCGTAAGCTTAAAGGCAGGTGAAGCACTCTGCCCCTCCGGAATCAGACAGCACAGACTCTACCTCAAAAACCAGGCCGGCCGGGAGCTGGGCTACCTCTCCTTTTTGGACGACCGCCTGTACTATGTGCTGATCCCCCTCTTTGAACAAAAAAGAGTCCAGATAAAAATCAAGGCTGCAAAAAAGCAGCCGGAAAAAACGAAAAAATATGCCTCAAACTACCATTATCTGGATATGTGGGTCAGATTGCGGGACGATAATTTTTCCGGAATGCCCGAAAACCTGAATCTGCAGATTGAGCAGCTGCTGGCGCAGTATGCCAGGGCATAATGCATGAACCGTTCCTTCATCAATCAAAAATGATTTGCCCGCTTTCCTTATTTACTGTCATCTTCTGCTCCAGCGGAAGCTGAATATGCCGTCACATGCCCGAAACAAATACACGGCCGCCAGACAGACACAGACTACCTGCATCGCCCGATTCCAGATCAGCACCAGGCACTGCTTCTCATAGTACAGCTCACAGCTGTTTTTATGCACTTGCATAATCAGTTCGAAATCCTGCTGCTTATCCTTCCAGTTCTCCTTCCAGCCTGAAAAATCCGACCACTTTCCGGGGATCAGCTCCAAAAGCCATGACAGACTCCGCAGATAATCAAGGCGCAGCACCTCCCCCTCCAGCCCGTTTTGCATGAAAAAGGAATCGCCGTCCGCCGGCTGCTCCGACGACAGCGTGATCCGGTCATAGCAGGCGGTCTCCTGCGCATCCTCCACGATCCCCTCCAGGCTCCCGGTGATGACCACACCCCTGTCCGGCCGGTGCACAATGCCGCGGATGGTGCGGGTTTCATCCCCGATGCGCACCGTATCCCCGACGACCCCGGTACTGCCAAACAGCTCCCAGGCCGTCTCCTCCCCCAGCAGGCAGCCCTCCGTATCGCCCGCTGACAACGCATTTCCCTGGTGCAAAACCCCCTCGCATGCTCCAAGCAGGATCAAAACATCTGCCTTCACGCGCTGCCCCAGATCAGGGTCCGATACAAGCTGCTCTGCCAGCTCACCCCACACCGTAAACGTCATTTCTTCATCCTGCGTGCTTTCCTGTTCCAAAAGCGCCTGCGCAGCCCCGGCAGACAGCGGCGTCTCCAGATAAAGCGTCACGCCGCCGCCCACACAGTCCGCACCCGCGCCTGCCCTGTCCGCCCCAAGGGCAAAGCCTGATGCCGTAAAGAGCAGGGCAAGGGCAAGCAGCAGGCAGCCCGCGCGCTTCATTCTTCCTGCAGGCGAACCGTCTCGCCCGCTGAGATCATATGATCGGAATCTACGATAATCTGGCTCTCCGGCGTCAGGCTGCTCTCGGTGATCGCCGCATACATGCCGTTCTTCTCCGCCACCTTCACCTCCATGCGAAGCGCCGCATAGCTGCCGCCCAGCACCGACTCCTCCGGCTCCATCACGTACACAAAATGACGCCCGTTTTCCGTGTGGACCGCACTGACCGGCACGGTAATGCCGTACTCATCGGACTGCTTTGTCAGCTCCATGCTTGCATATGCCCCCAGCGCAAGCGTATCCTTCGGTACATAGACCGTGACCTTTGCCGTCTCATCCTCATTCGTCTCCACCGACAGAACGGAGAGCTCCTCCCAGACTCCGCCCGCGCTTTTCAGGGAAACCGTATCCCCCGCCATCACATATGCGCTGTCCTCCCTGCTGACCTGGGTTTCAAAGCTCATGCCGCCGGAGGCATCGGACATGAGGAACGCCGCCGTATCGGGCGCGTACTGGCCTGCCGAAAGCTGCACCAGCGTGATCGTTCCCGCCACCTCCGAGGTGACCGCCCCGCCGTCTGCCTTCACCTTCTCAAGCAGGTCAAGCTGCCGGTTTTTCTGTGCAATCGCAAGCTGATTGATAACGGCCGAATTATCCGCCGCACCTGACTCTGACGCGTCCTCCAACGCGCGCTGTGCCATGCGCTCCTGCTCCTCCTGCTGACGTGCCTGCCGGTCTCTCTGCTGCTTTGCGTCATTAAGCGCCTCCCTTGCCGCCTTCACGGACGCGTCCTCCTGCATATCCTCCCCTGCACACTCCAGAAACTCATCCAGCTTTAGCCTGGCATCATCCCATTTCTTCTTTGCTTCATCTACGAGCGTCCCGTAAGCAGCCACCGTATTATCATAGTCCTCCTGAGCGCGGGCAATGGTCTGCTCCCGCTCCTTTTTCTCATTTTCAGCAGCATTTGCCAGCTCCTTCAGCTGGAGCTGCAGGGCCGCGATCTCGGCCTGGAGCGACACGATCTGGTCGTTGATGCTGGTCATGCTTTCCTCGCTCGTCCACATATCCCGGTACAGCTGGTTGATCCTGCGCTGCTTCTGGCTGATCTCCATCTGCACGCGCTCGATGTCATAGCTTTCCGCCGGCTCCTTTTTCGCATCCTCCAGTGCGCGCTTTGCAAGAAGAACGGCATTTTGCTCCTGAAGGACAGCCGCGTCATATTCCTTCCCGGCGGCTTCCGCCGCCGCGGACAGCTCCTGCGACTTCTGCTCGTACGCCTCATCTGCCTGCTTTTTCGCCTGCTCCTTCGCGTCCTTAAGCTTCTGCTTCGCATTCTCCACCTGCTCATCCGCCTCTTTTTCGTTCACCTCGCCGTCGGCTATCGCCTGATCATAATCCTCCTGTGCCCGGCTCCTGGCCTTGCTGCGGTCCGCAGCATCCTTCTGCTGCCTGGCGGCAATTGCCTGATTTAACAGGCGCAGCTCCTCGATCTCATCCGAAACGCTTTTGATCGTTTCATCGATACTGTCCATGTCAAGAAGTGCTAAAACGTCGCCCTTTTCTACCATCTGGCCCTCCTTCACTCTGACCTGTTCCACGAGAACGCCCGCCGCCGCATAGACCGGCCGCTCTTCAAGCTTTTCAACGATACCATCCCCGTTTACCGTATGCACGATCCGGCGCGCCTGGGGCCGCTCCACACGCACCTGCGCAACCGTAAGGGATGACGCCGTCCGCGAGAGCGCAGTCAAAAGCAGCATCACCGTAAGCAGAAACAAAAATGCTTTTCCCAGCTTTCCCACGTTTTTTCCTCCTAATCTTAAATAACCAGCCGCAAACAGGCAGCTGATTCTGAAACAAAGGCCGTTTTAAAAACGGCGGCGCAGTCAGCCATACATTTACTCCTTGACCGCCCCCGCCATAATTCCCTGCTCCAGATACTGCTGCCCCATACCAAACACCAAAAGCGGCGGAAGCAGCGCCACAAGGGAGCAGCACAGGGCAAACCCGATTCTGTCCCCCTGGATCTGCGGCAGATACAGCGCCAGGGGCAGACGGCTTTTCGTTTTCAAAAAAACAAGCGGCTGCTCGATCATGCTAAAGCATTCCAAAAACTGCAGCACCAGCGCAGAGAGAATGCCCGACGCCCCAAGCGGAATCCCGATCCGGAAAAAAATCTGAAGCTCCCCCGCGCCGTCTATGCGCGCCGACTCCATAAGCTCCTCGGGAATCCCGCAGAAAAAGCGGTACATCAGAAACACCGAAAACGTGGAAAACACACCCGGCAGAATGATTGACCAGAGGGAGTCCAGCAGATTCAGCTTGTTTAACACCAGATATTCGGATAGCATCGTCGCCTGAAACGGCAGCATCATAAGTATGATGCAAAGCATGTAAAAAAAACGCCTGCCGGGAACCGGATAACGCGCCAGTCCCCACGCCGCAGGCAGTCCGAATAAAAACTGCCCGCCAAGTATCCCGCCCGTAATCGCCATCGTATTCCAGAACATCTGAAAAAATTCCGGCGAATCAAATAAAAGCCGCACAAAATTCCGCAGGGTCGGATACAGCGGAAACAGCCGCCACCCGGCAAAGCCCTCCGTCCGAAGGATAAAGGGACCTAAATATTCGTTCAGTTCCCCGTTTCCCATCAGGCTCCCGCACAGCAGAAAGAAAAGCGGTGCAAGGGTCAAAAGGCCAAAGGCCGCAAGCACAAGAACAGATAATAGTTTTCGCATTTTTAGCCTTCCTCCCTCCAAGGCAATGCCCGCTCGCATCTCCTCACGGGCAGGTCGTCGGAAGGCATGATAGAAAAATGCTTCGCATTTTTAGCCTTCCTCCCTCCAAGGCA
>CAJUSH010000021.1:16252-19845 GCA_910589045.1 uncultured Eubacterium sp. | reverse complement strand
CCTCCAAGGCAATGCCCGCTCGCATCTCCTCACGGGCAGGTCGTCGGAAGGCATGCTAGAAAAATGCTTCGCATTTTTAGCCTTCCTCCCTCCAAGGCAATGCCCGCTCGCATCTCCTCACGGGCAGGTCGTCGGAAGGCATGCTAGAAAAATGCTTCGCATTTTTAGCCTTCCTCCTCCCAACATCTCTGCAGGGTTGTTACGATTGCTGCGATAATCAGGGCAAGCAGAACGCTTCCCGCAGCCATTTTATCGATCGAGAGATCCACAAACCAGTTGTTAAACAAATGCTGCAGGAGGTATATTTGCTCCTGCGGATAGTTTCCGCTGACCAGGTAGGCTTCCCGGAATACCTTGAACGAATTTAAGAGCGAGAGCACCACGATCGTAAAAATCATTGGCTTCATAAGGGGCAGGGTAATCCGGAAAAACCCTGCCAGCCGCCCTGCCCCGTCAATCTGCGCCGCCTCGTAGACACCCTGAGGCACGCTTGACAGCCCCGCCAGCCACAAAACCAGCGTATACCCGAGATTCTTCCATATGTAGCTGAACACGAGCACGGCAAACGCCGCGCCGCTGTTCATCCAGTCAACAGGCGAAATGCCCGCCAAAGCCAGCAGCCCGTTGACAAACCCGTGTACATCAAACATCACCTTCCACAAGAGCACCACAGATGCCGCCGGAATCGCCATCGGAAGCAAAAACGCACTTTTAAACAGCGTTTTCAGCCTCATGCTTAAACCGTTCACCAGCAGTGCCAGAAAGAGTGAGAGCAAAAGCAGCAGCGGCAGGCACACGAGTACAAAGCGTGCCGTGTTTTTTGCCGCAAGCAAAAACGCCCCGTTCCCAAGCACCGTCCGATAATTTTCCATCCCGCAGAACACCCCGCCGGATGCCTGCAGGAAGGAGCGGCGCACTACATCCCCAAAGGGAATGAGATAAAAAACTGCAATCCCTGCAAATCCCGGGAGCAGGAACAATAGCCCTGCCAGCTGTCTGCCGCGCTTCCCTCCAAAACATGGAAAGCGCCGCAGACTTCCATCGGAATTCAGGCGATGAAGCCGGCTCCCACCGAAGCGTGAAAGCCGCCGTCTGCCTCCGGGCTGCGGGCATGGCTCCCCGGCAAACCTCTGCCTACTCCGAAACATAGAGCAGAACCTTCTGTGTGATCGCACCTACCGTATCCTCCAGGGATTTCTCGCCGCGCAGATAGCCCGTTCCTTCATTCACCACAAGCTCCATCACAACACGGTCGTTCCAGATGGGCACCTCCAGGCTCTCGAGCATAGCAGTGAGCGCATCCCGCTGGGACGCATCCAGCTTCTTAACCTCATACCCGAATTGAGTGCCGTCCTGGTCGCTTCCGCCAATGCTGTACTCCTCCATATTTTCACACACATCCTCATAGGCCTTCCTGTTTATGGAAAAACCATGAGTCATCTGCTTCTGGGCATCCATGGACAATGCCAGGCTGATAAAATCCTGTGCCATCCCATTGTCCTTCGCGGACTCTGCCAGACCGAGACATACCAATGGAAGAAAGCTCTTTTGTCCTTCCCCGCAAAGCAGCTCAAAGCTTCCCGCCCGTGCGCTCTCTACGCCATAGAGGTCACATACATCCCGCGTTCCGTCTACCGTCCCGATGCTGATCCGCGCTTTTCCCATCACGCGCGAACTGCTCCCGGAGCCAATCGTGCCGTAAAGCGCCTGCCCCTGATACAGGTCAATCATGCTGCTGTAGCTTATCCGGTCTTTTTCCTCATAGCCGTCCAGATCATAGATGGTTTTTGCTGCCTCCAGACAGCTCTTTAAGCCCTCTGCGTCAATTCCGCCATCCGTCTTCCACGACGCGCTGTACACATCATATAAAGTATATAAAAACATCTCCGCAGGCAGCGGCGCAAATACCGGCGTGCCCTGATCTGCTGCTGACTGCACCGCAGCGGCAAGCTGCCCGGGTGAGCCGCAAAGGGTACCGATCCCCTCATCCTTCTCCGCGAACATGCAGTAAAACCGAAGCGGAACCTCATAGAGCGCCCCGTCCTTTTTACAGGCGTCCGTAATATTCGTAAAAAGTCCCTCAGCCTTATCCACATCCGCCACAAATGAGCTGATGTCGGAGAGAATCCCCTTTTCCACGTAGCTGTCCACCGGAAGCCCGTCAAGCACCAGCACATCGGGTCCGTTGCCGGCCATGATTTCCGTATTCAACGTCTTAATGGCATCCTCCGCCGTCATGCTGTCATCCCCGGACATACCAATCGTCTTTTTGACAAACACATCCTGATTCTGCTTCTGGAACATGCTCACAACCTGCTGTAAAACAACAGAGTCCTCCAGCGCATAAACCTTTAGCTGCTTTTCCGGTACGGCTGACGCATTCGCATCATACGTGTAGCTGTAGCAATGCTCCGTCCCGAGGGAATCCACGGCAAAGACCACAAAATGCTCATCGTCAAACCGCGCAAGCTCACGGAACGAAAGGCTTCCGTCCCCGACGCTGATCAGCTCGCCGTTTGCAAGCTGTTCGCTCGTACTGCCGCCCTGCTTATGATAAAAAATCCCCTCATGGCTGACATAGTAAAGCTCATCCGCACTCCCGCCCGCCGCAATCATGATTGGATAAATCGGGGTGTCCGTATTATTCTCCAGCACACCCAGCGCATTCGACAGCTCCTCATCCTCCGCAAGCAGCGTTCCCTCCGCCGCATCCATGAGCCGCACGCCGTTGCGTGTTAAAAGTGCAAGCTGCTCTCCAAGCGGTATAACACCCATGATGCTTTCCGCAACCGTTTTCGTATAATCCGTCAGCTCACCGTTTTCGGTATCCACCGCAAAAAAACCATCGTTCAGATCCACGATAAAAAGCTTCCCTCCGGCAAAGCCCGCCGACTGAACCAGATTTGTCCAGTCGTCCGGCTTCCCCTCATAACTGGGCAGCTCGACATCAAGCTGCCGGATCGTGCCGTCCGCCGACACAAACTCCATCTTCCCTCCATATCCGATGAGCACCGCAGAGCCGTCCGTATTGATCGCCGCACTCCTGAAATCGCTCCCGTCAAGCTTCGTCTCCGTCCAGTCCTGCCCACCGTTATCCGAGCGCTCCATATACAGCCCGATATTGTTTTCGTCTCTCCCGATAAGTACAATGGAATCGTCGTCGCATTTTCTCACGCCGACAATATTTTTAATGTTCTCCGGCAGCTCCAGCTCCGTCTCCAGAAAACGTCCCTTCGCAGCCCCGGCTGTTCCTTCGCCGGATGTACCGCCCTCTTCTCCTTCTGTGGCCTTTCCGGTAACACCGTCCGCATTCACCTCGTCCGTGTTTTTGTCTTCCCCGCCGCAGCCCGTCAGGGCCGTGACTGCCATGCAGGCGCATAAAAACAGCGCCGCCAGCCTTTTTCCTCTTCTCATGTTATCGCACTCCTTTTCCATCATTTTCCGGGACTGCCCGGTTCCCTGCAGCTGTCTTCCTTCACAGCCGTCTGCTTCTTTTCTGCTGTCTTCCTCCGCAGCCGTCCGCTTCCTTTCTGCTGTCTTCCTTCGCAGCCGTCCGCTTCCTTTCTGCTTTGTTCCTTCGCAGCCGTCCGCTT
>CAJUSH010000021.1:0-16152 GCA_910589045.1 uncultured Eubacterium sp. | reverse complement strand
TTCCTTCGCAGCCGTCCGCTTCCTTTCTGCTTTGTTCCTTCGCAGCCGTCCGCTTGCTTTCTGCTTTGTTCCTTCACAGCCGTCCGCTTGCTTTCTGCTTTGTTCCTTCGCAGCCGTCCGCTTCGCTTCTGCTGCCTTCCCGCGCAGTCCTTTTCCTTCTTACCCTTCCTTCTTCCTCCTGCCACATCCCCCGGGCGGATATGGCATGCACGGTCCCGCCAATATCCGGCAAACTACCCGGCATATATTTGCAAAACCGCACACTTGCTTTTACACTGGCTATCATATCAAACGAATCTTAAAATTTTCTTTAATGGAAACTTAAATTTCGGCGCACTTTTAAAGATTTCTTTAAGACTTTTCTGGTACAATAAGGTCAGAACCATCGGGAGATGCGCGCATCGGCCGTCCCCAGGCAGTATCCCTGAAATGTTCCGGCGGCGTGTCCCATAAATATAGAAGGAGCTTTTATTTCATGCAAATCTTACTGATCGAGGACGACAAAAATCTTTGCGAGACGCTTCGCTTCCAATTGGAAAAAGAGCACCACGAGGTAACAGTCTGCATGGACGGGCGCGACGGGCTGGATCTTTTTTTACAGGATGCCTACGACCTCGTCCTGCTCGACCGGATGCTGCCGACGATGAACGGACTGCTCGTCTTACAGAAGGCGAGGCGCTGCGGCATCCTGACACCGGTCATCATGATCACCGCACTCGGCGAGCTCTATGACCGCATCGAGGGGCTTGACTGCGGCGCGGACGATTATCTGGTCAAGCCCTTTGACTACGAGGAATTATCCGCGCGCATCCGTTCCATCGGACGGCGCAGCCATGTGTACGATGACAACAATATTTTCACCTGCGGGGATATCTCCTACGAAAATCATCTGCGGGAGCTGTCCGGACCGCAGGAAAGCATACAGCTATCCGGCCGTGAGGGCCGGCTTTTGGAGGTGTTTCTGCAAAACCCGGATAAAGTGCTTCAACGGCTTGTCCTGCTCTCCCGGGTCTGGGGCAGCGATGCCCCGGTGGAGGAAAGCAACCTGGACACCTATGTGCATTTCGTCCGCAAGCGGCTTAAGCAGGTGGGCAGCCATGTGACGATTGAGACGGTGCGCGGCATTGGATATAAGCTGGAAAAAAATGACTGACAAAAAAGAAATGTACATCACTGCCCGAAGGGAGAAACCGATATGTTCCATAAGCTGCACCGCCAGATGACATTTTTCTGCTCCGCCGTCACCGGGGCCATTTTGCTGTGCCTTAGCATGGTCAGCCTGATCTTCGCCGGACGTGCCATCACACAGAGCGGCTATACCACATTTCAAAAGGAGCTTGGCTCCGTCCTCACAAATCTGCAGAGCCAGAAATACATCTCCCACCAATGGCTCAAGCAGATGCAGGACCAGCATCATTTTACGATCTTCCTTTACGACAACGGCGAGCCGATTTATTTTGAGCGCCTGCAGACAAAAGAACAGAAGGCGCTGCGTGACACCGTTATAAAGCAGCTGGGCAAGGATGCGCTTCTGCCCTCAAGCGGCCTTTACGCACAGCACGAGGAATCCATGTTTCGCGTGTCTCAAAAGGAGCGCTATTACGTGTCCCTTGGATATCTGACCCGTGGAAGCGGGCATATCAGCTTTGTCATCCTCTACGATCTTTCTCAGCAGACCGCACAGCTCACCCGCCTGACGCTGCTCATTTTCGGGGCAGACCTCGTCACGCTGGTGCTTCTGGTGCTCTTTTCGTGGCTGTTTACCGGTCGGATGCTCCTTCCGCTGGAGCTCTCACAAAAAAATAAGCAGCAGTTTGTCGCCGCCGCCTCCCACGAGCTGCGCTCCCCGCTGGCAGTCATACTCTCGGGCCTGGAATCCGCCGAAAAAACGGAGGACCCGCAGCAGCGGCGCCATTTTCTCTCCCTCATCCGACAGGAGGGAAAACGGATGCAGCACCTCATCTCCGATATGCTCCTGCTCGCCAATGCCGACGCCCACGGCATGACACTCCATACGCAGGAGCTGCT
The DNA here is from genome assembly GCA_910589045.1 of uncultured Eubacterium sp. Classification (GTDB taxonomy): domain Bacteria; phylum Bacillota; class Clostridia; order Lachnospirales; family Lachnospiraceae; genus W0P33-017. The sequence goes on along the minus strand of CAJUSH010000021.1, from coordinate 14,124 downwards.
TCCGGATGATTTTCTGCTGTCCGTCTACGAAAAATATGAACCTCTCGCCCTCGGCAGGCACATTTCCCTCCTGCTCTCCATCCCCGAGGACGACTGCGGCACGCTTCACGCCGACCGGGAACGCCTGACCCAGCTTCTCGCCATCCTTTTGGACAATGCGCTCTCCTACACCCCCGCCGGCGGAAAAATCCTGCTTTTGCTGACACAGACAAAGAGCCAGACCGTCTTTGCCGTGGCAGACAACGGCCCGTCCATCCCGGATGAAGAAAAAGTGCGTATTTTTGAGCGTTTCTACCGCGCAGACAATTCCCACACCGACCACGGACACTTCGGCCTCGGGCTTTGCACCGCACAGGAAATCGCAAAGGCACACCACGGAAAGCTCACGGTCTGCGACCTTGCGGACAGCCCGTTTCTGCCCGACCGCTTTTTTGGGGATACGGGAGTGGTCTTTGTATTCTGCTGCCCGAAAAAAGGATTGTAAAACCATTTCAAAACCCGGCATCGTCGTAAAGCTTCTGCAAAGCTTTTCGGTCGCGGCGCGCGGGATGCCCCGTCACTCCTGAAACGCCAGATTGATCGCCTCGGAGATTGTATGGCTCAGGCGGTTGACCGACGCGTCAATATCCTTCGCGGTCACATAGAGGGTATTCAGATGCGGCGCAAGCAGCTCCCGCACCAGCTCGTACTGCTCCACCTCGTCCAGGGAGCGGTACGAGTTTTTCATCGTGCCGTAGGGGCTGTGCTCTGAAAGCGCGTCCAGCAGATTGTTCATCGTATCGTTCACGATGGTGGCCGCGTCCACCACCGTCGGGATACCGATCGCCAGCACCGGAATCCCCAGCGCCTCCTTCGTCAGGGGATGCCGGTGGTTTCCGACACCGGAGCCGGGATGGATGCCGGTATCCGTGATCTGAATTGTGCGGTTTAACCGCTTCGTGCTGCGGGCTGCCAGCGCGTCCACCGCGATCACATAGTCCGGTTTCGTCTCCTGCAAAATCCCGCGGATAATCTCACTGCTCTCCATTCCGGTCTGCGCCATCACGCCCGGCACCACGGCACTCACCTGCTTTTGCTTTTTCCCGAACACATCCATACCGAACTCCCGCATCATATGCCGGGTGATAAACAGCTGATCCGCCACCTTCGGCCCCAGGGAGTCCGACGTCACCTCCCGGTTGCCAAGCCCCACCACGAGCGCCGAGAGCTGCTCCCCCTCAGGCGCCAGGCGCCTGATAATGTGCGCCAGCTGCTCGCTGATGATACGGTGGTACTCCTCGTTCTCGTCATCCATGCTCGCCGCCTCGATCGTAATGTAATTGCCACGGGGCCGTCCCATGCTGCGGGCGCCGTTCTCCGTCTCGATCACCATGGTGGTAATGAGGATATCGTCGCACTTGCGTTCCTTTTCCAGGCGCACGCCCTTGATCTCTACATTGTCCGCCTCGTATTTTTCCCGCGTCTCCAGCGCCAGGTCCGTTCTGATCTCGTACATAACCATCCTCCGTTTTTTTTGTACCTATTTTTTGCAAAAATACGCTTTTTATGTATTGACAGAACGAATCGAAATCGTTATCATTACTAAGTGTGTATACATCAGATACGTCCGTGTCCGGCTCTGATGCAGCAACAGATGAAAATAAGTATAAAAGAATAAATTCAGGAAAACGGAGGTGTACGGTTTTGGCAAACATTAAATCTGCTAAGAAGAGAATTCTTGTAAACGAAAAAAAGGCCGCCAGAAACAAGGCCATTCGCTCTAAGGTTAAGACATCCATCAAAAAGGTTGACGCTGCTATCGCTGCAAAGGATCAGGCTGCTGCAGGCGAAGCTTTAAAGGCTGCCATCGGCGAGATCAGCAAGGCTACCACCAAAGGCGTTTATCATAAAAATGCTTCTTCCAGAAAGATTTCCCGTCTGACAAAGGCTGTCAACAAGATGGCATAAAAAAGACAAAAATGACCATTTATCATTTTATTAACCCACAGAAACATCCAGCCAATTCACCCCGGCTGGATTTTTTTGTGCGGTTTTATCAGGAGTTTTTAATTATGTCAAAATACGCTTATCCTCTGCGGATACGAAAAAGAAGGCTTTCAAAAATACAGCTTTGCGTGCATGGACACCTGCCCGGAGCAGGTCACTAGCGATACTCCCGCTCCCGGCTCGCTTCCATAATAACCAGCTCCACCGCAATCTGCTCGTTCATCTGCCCGGTTTTCACCGCCTCCTCCATCTCAACGCCATAGCTCAAAATCCTTTTGATGCTGCCCACGGAAAGGCGTGACGCCTGACCTAGGGAGCGGCTCACCGCAAAGGCCGGGATACCCGCCTCCTTTGCCATGTCGCTGTTTTTCATGCCCCGCCGCTTCAGATCCTTGAGCTGCAGCAGAATATTATACTGGCGCATAATAAGAAACAGAATCCGCATGGGCGGCTCCCTGAGCGCCAGCAGATCATCGTAGAGCTCGAGCGCCGCCTTCCTGCGGCATTCGACGATTGCTCCCACCATGTCAAACACCTTGTTGGTCACCGCCTGCGGGCAGATCTCCTCCACATCGGCAAGCTCAATCACATCCCGGTCCATACAATAGCAGATGAGCTTTTCCATCTCGCGGTCCAGTGTACCCATGTCCGTCCCAACCCGCTGAAAAAACTCCTCCATCGCCGCGCGGGTAATGTTTTTTCCCTCCCGCTTCAGCCGTCCCAGCAGCCAGCGGGTCAAAAGCTCCTGATTCTGCACCGCAAACTCCACGATGCGCCCGTTTGCCTTCAGCGCCTTATACATGCGGCTGCGCTTTTCCACCTCGGTCTCCGTAAAAACAAAGGTCGTCGTCTCCGGAACCTGCGCCAGATACTCTGCCAGCTCCTCCGCCCCGCCCTTAAAAAAGCCGGAATCCTCCACTGCAATCAGACGATGCTCCGCAAAAAACGGCATCGTCTCCGCAAGGTCGATCAGCTCCTTCGGATTCGTCTCCTTCCCCTGGAAAAAAGCCGCGTTCATCGTATCGCCCTCTGCTGTCAGCGCCTTTTTCAGCTTATCCTTATACTGCTTTTTCAGATAAGCCTCCCCGCCGTAGAGCAGGTAGGCCCTCTGAAAGCTGTTGTTTTTAATATCCTCGTCAATTGTTCGCATAACCGATGGATTCCTTTAATCTTTTCTGTGCATAAAAATAGAGCAAAAGCTGTGCGAGCAAGGTCACCGCCCAGGTAATTGGATAGGAAATGTAAACCGTGGAAATGTGGTGCAGCTGCGGAACCTGAAAAACCGTCGCGATCCACACCAGCCGAAGCCCGCAGGCGCCAAGCAGCGAGATCACCATGGGCGCCAGCGAAAAGCCGATGCCCCGCAGCACGCCCACTGCCACGTCCATCATGCCGCAGAGGGCATACGGCAGCAGAATGATCGTCATGCGCACCATGCCCGCCTCCACCACAGCCGGGCTGTCCGTGTAAATGTGCAGCAGCGGACGCCCGAAGCCATACATGAGCCAGCCCAGGCTGGCCCCGGTCACAATCACACACCCCTCGGCAATGAGCAGAATCCTTCCGATCCGCTCCCTTTTTCCCGCACCCATGTTCTGGCTCGTGAAGGAGATCGCCGCCTGATGGAACGCGTTCATCGCCACATACACAAAGCCCTCCAGATTCATCGCCGCCGAATTGCCCGCAACGACGATCTCACCGAAAATATTGACGGAGGACTGAATCACAACATTTGAAAGAGAAAATACCATGCCCTGAAAACCCGCAGGAAGACCTACGCGCACAATCTGCCTGAACTTATCCTTATGAATCCGAAGCTTTTTCGGAACCAGACGGATACCGCCCTGCTCCTTCATCATGCACCGAACCACAAGCAGCGCGGAAATGCACTGGGAAATCACGGTAGCCAGCGCCACGCCCGCAACGTCCATCTGCAGCTTTACAACAAAGATCAGATTTAAAACAACATTGATGATACCCGCCGTCATCAGATAATACAGGGGCCGCTTGGTATCCCCGATGGAGCGCAGCAGCGCGCTCCCGAAATTATAGAGCATCATCGCGGTCATACCGATAAAATAGATGCGCAGATACAGCGCCGCCAGCGGCAGGATATTTTCCGGGGTATTCATTATAATAAGAAGCTGGGGCGCAAAAATCACACCCGCAACCGTCAGGATGATACCGCTTAAAATACTTAAAAGCATGGCAGTATGTACGGTTTTTGAAAGCTCCTCCTCACTGCCCGCGCCAAAATCGCGCGCCGCCAGCACATTTCCGCCGACGGACAGCCCCATAAACACGTTTGTCATCAGGTTGATCAGCGAGCTGTTGCTTCCTACCGCCGCCAGGGAGTTATCCCCGGCAAACCGCCCCACAACAACGATATCCGCCGCGTTGAATAGCAGCTGAAGGATACTTGAGCACATTAAAGGAATGGTGAACAGCAGCATTTTATGCAAAATGGGGCCGTTCACCATGTCAATTTCGTATTTTTTCTTTTCCACGTCACGCGCCTCCTCAAAAACGTCTAAAGGTTACATTAGCGCAATTCCGCGGAAAAGTCAACCGCTCATTTTTATAAATATATATATCCGTATTCCAGTGCATACTGCATACAGTAATCCGTGATCCCCATCCCGATCGAGAAAAGCGTTACCAGAATCAGCAGCACAAGCGCGCCCTTATCATACACAAGCTGGAATCGCTCGGTATCACCGTATTTTAAGTTTGTGAGGAGCAGCTCCGCACCCATGCAGATGAGAAGCAGCGGCCACAGGGAAAAGATCTCCGTATAATTTATTACATGAAACAGCGTATTCAAAAGAAAGAGAATTCCAAAGCCCACCATGGCAATGCCGCAGGTCAGGCTGCCCACACGTCTTGTTGTCTTCATGCTACCCCTCCTTTTTTTCGTCCGCAGTGCTCCCAAGGATGATCACCTCCGGCTTTGCCTGAGGCATTTTATCTGTTTGGGACGCACACTTCCGATCAAAAAATGCATCCGTTTTCTCCTGGACATCCCCCCCCGATGCGGAAAAAACGACCTCAGGCTCCTCGTCGAGCTTTTCCTTTTTTCCACGGATCAGGTAAATGCCGAATGCAATAAGGATGACTGAAATTACGATGCGCGGAACGTTATACCGGACCACAGACAGATAATCATACGCCCATTCCGGCACGAGACCCCAGAAGGTATGCCACATCGTGCTCACAATCGTATAACCGCCGACAAAAATCAGGACGGACGCGATAAATTTGACCTTGCCCCGCTCCCATCTGTCGATTCCCACGATCTCGTCTATATGGAAGAGCATGTAATAATCCTCCTGCTGGTAAAACTCTTCGTCCGGAAGAGAATTTAGGTTGTGTACATGGAAAAAGCTGTAAAACCAGATAACCGGAACGATAAACAGCCCCACCTCAAAACCGGTCCATGCGCAGAACGCAATCCACATCAGACAAATACTCATCAGGCTCACGCCCCGCTTCATAAATCCAAGATACATCTCGCCGGCCCCCGGGATCAGCGAAAATATCAATGTCCAAAACCCATTTTTCTTTCTCGTCATTTTGCCTTCCTCCTATTTCAAAGTATCGCCCGCTCATACATATTCACGGGCATGTCGTCGGAAGGCATTCATAAAAAATGCTTCGCATTTTGCCTTCCTCCTAATTGAATATATTCATAATCAGATCCAGCGTCGAGGTATCCATCGCGAAGATCATATAGATGGACGCCGCCAGCGCCATACTTACCTTTAAGCTATACAAAAACAACTGCATTTTCTTTGATGTTGTATGCGCCCGCTGCGCGACGACCACGTCCGGCTGGCGGACGCGCTGTAAAATTTCGTCCGCAAGATAAGCGGGCGGCTCCTGCAAAAGCTCCGGTGCCCGGCTCATATGCGCAAACCATGCGTCACCGCAGCAGGCACAGCTCGCCGTATGTGCCAGGAACAGTTCCGTCTCCCCGGAGGAAAGAACGCCCCGATCCCATCTCTCAAAATCCGCTTCCGTCAAATGAATCATCTGTAATTGTGTTGTCATGCGTCTCCTCCTTTCCTAACAGCCCGGATGCTTCTCGTTTTGTTGCTTTGACCTTCCAGAAGCTTTCGTATCTGGGCGCGCGCCCGATACACACGCGTCTGGACCGTTTTCAGATTTGTTTGCTGCTCCCTGGCGATCTGCGGCATCGGCTTTTCGAGATAGAAATGCTCGTATGCCACCTCGCGGTAGGGACTCTTCAGCTGGCTGCAGACAGATAAAACCAGCTCCTTTGTCTCCTTTTGTATGTAGGCTTCCTCCGGACCGTCTCCGCAATCCACCATCTCAATGAAAAATTCCTGCTCCCTGCACTCCTCCAGGCGCTTTTTGCTCTTTATATAATCAATTGCCTTATTGCTGGCAATGCGACAAATCCACGCCCGCTCATACTGACGGTCGAAGGTGCCGAGGTGCTTGTATACCGCTAAGAACGTTTCCTGTGTGAGATCCTGTGCATCGAAGGGATTGCCACAGGTGCGGTAACAAATACTATAGACCAGCTTTTCATACTGCTGAAGCAGATATAAAAAATATTGCTCCAGCTCTAATTCCCTCTCGATGCGGCACCCCTCCTCCTTTTTTCATATTGCTTCCTTCTTTTTCTGTCTGCTAATGATTATAACGCAGGGGTGCGGGAAAAGTATTCAGGTTTTTGAAAAACTTTTTTTGATGTGCTAAATAGCTGCAATAATCATAATATTTGCCGGAAAAAGGTTGAAAATTACAGCGCTCTCTTATTATAATAGAAGAGGTATGGAAAGGAGATTACATATGAGATTGATTACACGATCGGATTTTGACGGACTTGCCTGCGGCGCACTCTTAAAGGAAGCAGGCATTATCGATAGCTGGAAGTTCGCGCATCCCAAGGACCTGCAGGACGGGCTGGTAGAGGTAAACGAAAACGACTGCCTTGCGAACGTCCCCTTCGTAGAGGGCTGCGGACTTTGGTTTGACCACCATTCCAGCGAGCACGAGCGTCTGCAGCTGGAAGGAAAGTACAAGGGCGAAAGCCGCATCACGCCCTCCTGTGCGCGCATTATCTACGAGTATTACGGCGGAAGGGAGCGTTTTCCCCAGTTTGACGACATGATGGAGGCCGTGGACAAGGTGGATTCCGGCAGCCTCACCATCGACGAGGTGCAGCACCCCACCGGCTGGATTTTAATCGGGTTTCTGATGGATCCCCGCACAGGACTTGGACGCTGGCGCAACTTCACCATCTCCAACTATCAGCTGATGGAGCAGCTCATCGATGCCTGCCGCACGATGTCCACACAGGAGATTCTGCAGCTGCCCGACGTGCAGGAGCGCATCGATACCTATTTTGAACAGACCGAAAAGTTTATGGAGATGGTAAAAGCACACACCGTCACAGACGGAAAGCTTTTAATCTCCGACCTGCGGGGCGTTGACCCGATCTACTCCGGCAACCGCTTCATGATCTACAGCATGTACCCCGAGCAGAACATTTCCGCATGGATCGTCAGCGGGCGCGGCGGCAAGGGCTGCTCTGCAGCCGTGGGCTACAGCGTTTTAAACCGCACCGCCACCCTTGACGTGGGCAGTCTCATGCTCAAATATAACGGCGGCGGTCACAAAAAGGTAGGCACCTGCCAGTTTTCCGAGGAAAACATGGACGCAGAGCTGCCAAAGCTTTTAAAGGAATTGTCCGAAATGGCAAACGCCTAGCACTGACGGTCTTCGATTTATTGATACCCTTAGACAGAAGAAGCGGCTCCGGTTTGGAGCCGCTTCTTTCTGTATTCACCGCACAATCGCCGCCAGAGCCCCGCTCCTCACCAAAACATCCACCAGCATCACCCGCTCCCGCTGCGACAGGGCATGAACCGTAATATCCAGCGTTTCGTTAAGGAGCTTCGAAAGGCTGCTCTGGCGCGTGTATTGGAACTGGCCGTCGGCATCAAACATCCAGTTGTACGGATCATGCTCATGCAGAATCCCCTCCGCCCGGCTGCTTCTCACATAAAATATCCGTCCCGGATTGTCGTTTAAGAGCAGCCCGATCACGGAATCCTGGGGATAAAAATTACTCAGCCTGCCCGAAAGTCTTTCATAGCCCGCCGCAAAGCGTTCCCGAAATTTTTCGTTGACACCAGGACCGTCAAAGTTATCAATCCGCACCACCTTTTCCTCCACTGCTTTTTCCGCCATCACAAAAGCGCTCGTGACGTTGTTGCCGCCCTTGGAGTGCCCCGTCAGAAACAGGGAACGCTGCGGGCTGCGCGTCAGATAATCCGCGGAGAGCTTCTGCGCCTGGGTTCCCGCCTCCTCGTACAACAGCTTAAAATCCTCCGTCCAGCCCAGCGTCGTACCGTCGGTGCCCCGCATGGCGATGACCGCACTGTCAAAATAGTCGTTCATATGTACCGTAAACGCCGCCCACTGCGACCGCTCGCTTTCCGCGGCAAACCGGCCGAGCGTGCACTTTTGGTAGCGCCCGCTTTCGGCTACGGCTTTTAAAAGCATCCGATTGTCCCCGTCCTCCTTCATCCGCCGCAAAAGCTGTGACGCGTACTGTGCCATGCCAACCGGCACCCCTTCATAATGATAGCCGTATACCGCTTCAAATTTCATGTAGCTTAGCTGTGCAAACACCAGCGCGTCCTCCGGTGCATAATTTCCGGAGAAAAGCACGCGGCTGCTCTGCCGCACATAATCGATCAGCCCGCTTCCGGACACCTCTCCCATCACAGTCTCCCCATACCCATCGCCGTTTTCTAAAAAGAATATGCGTCAGCAAGCGGATACATACCTGAAAATTCGCTTCGCAAAGTCCGGGCTGCTGCCTGAATAACAGGCAACGATAAAAAAGTTGTGCAATCAAAAACGTCATGCTATACTGAATACGCATTACCTGAACCATCCTGTACTTGTACACACAAAGGAACATCTGCTATGGAAAAAATTTTAATCGTGGAAGACGACGAGCTGTTAAATGACGGCCTGTGCTACCATCTGCAAAAAAACGGTTATGAGCCGGTGCCTGCCTATACCCTGAAACAGGCTGACGCGCTGCTGAAGGACGGGCCCTGGTCGCTCTTCCTTCTCGATATTAACGTTCCGGACGGAAACGGCCTGCATTTTGCTAAAGGGCTGCGCCAGAAAAGCCCCGCCCCGATCATCTTTCTGACTGCCCGGGATCTGGACGAGGACGTCATCCGGGGGTTTGAGGCCGGAGCGGACGATTATATCACCAAGCCCTTCAATATTAAGATCGTTATGCAGCGCATCCGGGCCGTCCTAAACCGCTGCCATGCTGCCCCGGCCCCTGCGTCCGCAAAAGCCGCCCCGGCCTTATTCGGGGAATTGGCGGTGGATTTTGAAGCAATGACGGTAACCAGGCGCGGGGTTCCTCTTGTTTTAAGTCCTACGGAATACCGGCTTCTCGTTATTTTCTGTAAAAATCCAGGTCAGATTTTAACCAGGAAACTCCTGCTCGAACGCCTCTGGGATCAGGACGGCAATTTTGTAGACGAGCATACGCTGACAATCAACATCAGCCGGCTGCGCAAAAAAATCGAGGACAGCAGCGATACCTATATCCGAACAGTCTACGGGATGGGCTATCAATGGATGAAGCCGAAAGGGGGATGTGAATGAAAACGGCTGCTTTTTTTCTGTTTTTCCTTGCCGGAAGCCTGTTTTCAGCCTTCGGCTTCTATTTTCATTTCCGCCGTCAGTACCGGATTCTGACACAGGCCGTCTGCGATGATCTGGACCGCTGTATCTCCGATATCGGCTTTCGTGCCGATGAGGCGGATGCAAAGCCGCCTGCTCCCATGGAAACAGCGAAGGCGAAAGCCCGCCCCGCCCGCAGTCCGGACCTGGAAACACAGTCCTCAAAAATCATGGCAAAGCTGGAGATGATTTCCGCCCTGACGAACTATTCCAAACGGGAAAATGCCCTGCGGCTGGAGGAGGTGCAGCAGATGATTTCCGATATCTCCCATCAGCTGAAAACACCGCTTTCCAACGTCCTTCTCTACACCGACACGCTGCAGAGCAGCGAACAGCTAAGTGCGGACGGTCAGCAGTTCCTCCGGATCATACAAGGCCAGATTCACAAGCTGGAATTTCTCATACAATCTTTCATTAAAATGTCCCGGCTGGAAAGCCGTATGCTCCTGCTGCATCCGGAAACCGCACCACTTTTCCCCACGCTCTCAAAAGCTGTCTCTGCCATACTGCCCGCCGCCGGTCAGAAAAACCTGTCACTTTCGGTAAACTGTCCCGGGCAGATCTATCTTCACTTTGATCCGAAATGGACGGAGGAGGCGATTTTTAACGTCCTGGACAATGCGGTGAAATATACGGCTCCCGGGGGCAGCATCCAAATCAGCACGGAGCCCCGGCAGTTCTACACCCGCATACAGATCACGGATACCGGCATCGGCATCGGGCCAAAACACCAGAACGATATTTTCAAACGGTTTTACCGGGAACCCCGCGTCCGCAGCGAGGAGGGTATCGGCATCGGCCTCTATCTGACAAGGGAAATCCTGGAACGGCAGGACGGATACATTACCGTCACCTCCGCTCCCGGAAAGGGAAGCTGTTTTTCTCTGTTCCTGCCAAATCATACGCATGCCTGACCGGGCTTTTGGAACAGACAAAAACCGCCGGATCCGAAAGGTTTCAGAATTGATACTTTGTTCGGAGCTTCTGAGAGGATTTTGAGAGATTGCCGCGCTACAATGTGATCAAATCCACAAAGAAAGGAGCCACAGCGGCACTATGAGTATCTTAACAGCAAACAATCTGAAAAAGTATTACGGAAGCGGCAATTCCATCGTCAGGGCCTTAGACGGTGTCAGCTTATGTGTAGAAAAGGGAAGCTTTACGGCAATCGTAGGTACAAGCGGCAGCGGAAAATCTACCCTCCTGCACCTCCTCGGGGGACTGGACACCCCGACCGAAGGCAGCGTCTTTCTATCCGGGCGGGAGCTTGGAAAGATGGACGACACGCAGCTGACGATCTTCCGCCGCAGGCAGATCGGCTTTGTTTTCCAGTCATTCAACCTCGTACCGATGCTGAACGTTTACGAAAACATCCTGCTCCCCCTTGATCTGGACGGAAGCAGGCCCGACCCTGCATTTATCAACGAAATTGTAACGATGATCGGCATGGAAAAAAAGCTCTCAAGCATGCCCGGCCAGCTCTCCGGCGGGGAACAGCAGCGGGTAGCGATCGCCCGTGCGCTGGCTGCAAAGCCATCCCTCCTGCTGGCGGATGAACCGACCGGGAACCTGGACAGCCGCACCAGCCAGGATGTCCTTGGGCTCTTAAAAAGCTTTGGCACACGCTTCGGGCAAACCATCCTTATGATTACCCATAACGAGGCCATTGCCCAGCTCGCTGACAGCATCATCCGTATCGAAGACGGCAAAATCACGGAAAGCAGGTGGCAGCGATGAGAATGGACCGAAACCACAATCAGGCAGTTATACGCAGGCTCGCCAGACGAAGCCGGAACAAAAACCGTGCCCGGAACCTTTTTGCCTGCATTGCCATCACCCTTTCTGCCGCACTGATCTTCGGGTTTCTTCTCTATCTGGACGGAACCCAGACGCAAAAGCTCCGGCTCCAGGCACGCAGCACGCACGTTACCTTTGAAAGCATCACCCTCTCCCAGCTCGAACAGCTCCGGCAGCACAGCGGAGTTACCTGGGCCGGCGGAGAGCTGATCGTCGGCAGCCGAAAAAACGGTTCCATCCGGCTGTCCGTTGAATGGCTTGACAGGCAGAACCTCGCGCGTGACGGGATTTCCTGCACCGGAACACTCCCGCAGGGCGAAACGGACCTTATGCTCTCACAGGAATACCTGGATATGCTGACAGAAGCAGGCGCCCGTCCGCTCAGCCCCGGTGATACGCTTCCGATGGATCTTGGCGACGGCGTTGTGCGTGATTACCGGATCAGCGCCGTCTATGACAAAGCCTCGAAAGCAAAAAACAGCCAGCATATCTATGTCTCTCTGCCCTGCGCGGCAATGCTGCTTGGCCGCACCTATCAGCCCGGAAACGAACAGGTTAACGCGATCGTCTGTCTGAAAAACGCTGTCAGCATGCAGCAGGCGGACGCCGCAGACCTTGCCGCCGATATCGCAGCTGCAGCAAATATCACCGAAGCGCAGATCAAGCTTAACGACACGTTTTTTACCATGACCTCCCTCTCCAGGCTGACGGCGGGCGACTATCTCACCTTCCTTGCCGTCACACTGCTGATCTTAGTTGCAGCCGGGATCGTCATCCATACGGTTTTCTATATTTCCATTGCCGGACGGGTGCGGGAATACGGACAGCTCCGTACCATCGGCATGACAAAAGAACAGATCCGGCGTCTGGTCTTGCGGGAAGGAACCGCCCTGGCACTGCGCGGAAGTCTGGCGGGGCTAATGATCGGCGGATTATTCGGCTACTTTCTCGTTCCCGAAGGCTTTGACCTGCCGCGCTGCCTTTGCGCAGCCCTCCTGTGCGCGCTGCTTGCCTGTGCCGCCGTCCTGCTCTCCCTCTTAAAGCCCGCAGGCATCGCTGCTGCCGCCGCTCCGATTGCCGCACTGGGCTACTCGGAATATGCGCAGGTATCCGGTTCTCCACAGGCCTTGCGGCAAAACAAAAAAAGCAGCTGTAAGCATGCACGCCTGACCCCGGACGCCCTGGCCCTCCTGAACCTGAAACGGAACCCGAAAAAGCGTATTCTCACACGCTGTTCTCTGATACTTTCGGGCACCCTCCTTGGGACGATCGCATCCTATGTCGTCTCCTATGACCCGATCGCCAGCGTAAGGGCAGCCTTTCCGAACGGAGAATATCAGCTTTGCGTCAGTCCCTCCTCCGGCTTTGGCAGCGACAATAGTCTGGAGGGCCGGATGAAAATGCAGTCCGCCCTGCAGGCGGACGGTCTGCTGGGAGAAGCGCTGAAAACCGAATTGCAGCAGCAGCCGGGTGTGACCGGCGTACAGCCCTGGCGCCTCGCACTTGGCTATACGACGTTATTTCAGGAGAAAACGCAGATTTATCTCAACGGCATATCCGAGACTGATTTTGACCTGCTCAGACAGATGGACTATGAGGGGCCCGCCTCCTATGAGGAGCTTTCAGAGGCGCCCGGTCTTGTCGTAATGAACAATTATCTGTCGCACCTCAGAGAGCACCCGCTTTCTGTTGGCGACCTGGTTCCGTTTACGTTCTTTGACGGAAGCGGAAGCCTGCAAAGTGAGCAGCTCCCGGTTCTGGCAGTCGTCAACCCGGTTTCCTGGCAGCAGAAAAACCGTACCGGGCTTCTGCCGCTTTCCCTGATGGGAAGCAGCTTCATGATGCCCGATGAAACCTTAGACCGGCTCTTTTGCATGAATACCACATACGGCTATGAGATTCAGACAAAGCCGGAGCAGACAAAAGCAGTCGGTGAAGCATTGGAAACGTTGTACGGACCGGAGGAAAACCTCTTTCTCTCCTCGAAGCAGGAGCACGCCTCCTATTACCGGAGGGAATACCGCTCCACGCAGCTCATCCTTTACTGCCTGTCCGCATTTCTGATCCTGTTCGGCATGATCAACCTTGCGAATACAATCCTTACCAGCCTGTATTCCCGCAAGCAGGAGCTTGGAACCATGCAGGCAGTCGGTATGACCCAAAAGCAGCTCCGGCGGATGATCAGCCGTGAGACGGCCCACTATACCGGGATATCTGCCCTTTGTGCCCTGCTGCCCGGCGGACTGCTCGGCTACGCCCTGGTGATGGCACAAATCCTGAATGGCGTGGAGATGGCCTATTCCTATCCCTGGATACCGGTGCTGCTCTATATCCTGCTTCTGTTTATCCTGCAGCACGCAATCACCCGTTATGGCGTGCTGCTGATACAAAAAGAGCCTCTGTCAGAGCGAATGAAGCTGTCGGCATAGGGCAGCCCATCAATTACAAGTACTTCCGGGCAGTTGGTCTTTCCTTTACGCCAGTTTCACAACCAGTGTCACAAAAAAGCATCCGTTGCGAATATCCGCAAACACCTCGCCACCCATAAGTGACATCACCCGTTTGCAGATAAAAAGTCCAAGCCCGTTGCCC
>CAJUSH010000020.1 GCA_910589045.1 uncultured Eubacterium sp. | reverse complement strand
ATTTTTCCAAAGCTTTTCTTTCTCGTTCAGTCAGAGTTATAAAACTGTCATCTATTATAACTTATAAAGCCATGGAATGCTTATATTTACTGTAAAATATTAAATTTTCAAGGTTCTATTTCGAGGGCTTTTGACCCCGGCATCATGACATCCGCACTAATTTGCCGTGAACGCCCACAGGCTCTTGATCTGCGGCGCAAGCGTCTCGTAATCCCACAGCTTTTCGCTGCGGATGCGGCTGTTTGGATCATTTACGCGGATTTTTCCGTCCTCCACACCAACCAGCACGAGAAAATGCCCGCCCTTCGTAAAATCTCCGGGCCGCACGCTGCAGATAATCGGCTGCCCCTGTTCAAGCGCCTCAAAAATACGGTTCTCATCCAGTGCAAGCTCCCTTCCCTGCACGCCAAAGAAAGCGGCACCCTCCGTCATCAGGCTCCACTTTGTTCCCGTACCGTAAAGATAGTAACCGTTCTCCTCCGCATACTCTGCCACCGCATCCGGGGAAGCCACCTTGTTTTTTGTCAGTCCTACGATCACCATGGACAGACAGGTGGGCGCACAGCCGGAAAGTCCGATATCATGATCTCCGTAGGGCACATAGCCCCAGCGCCTGTCCCACTGCAAAAGCAGCGGCCACGGCTCGTCCAGCTCCGCCTGCTTTAGACCTCCGGACGCGGTCTTTTCCGCATCGGGATAGCCCTTCACAAACTCCAGAAGCTCCGGATTGTTTTCCAGCGCATCCAGATAATCCTGCGGGTAACGATTCGTATCCGTCAAAACAGCCGACACCTCCTTCGTGTCCAATGCCGCCGGTTCCCCTCCCCCGTCCTGTCCCAAAACATTCAGGACCGCGGCCTTCCCGATTGGCTCGATCGTCTCCTTTCCGATGAATGCGACACCCTTTGCCAGCACGAAAAGCACCGCAAGAATCGCGCACAAGTGTACGAGATTCCGGAGCACGCGCTTTCTCTTCCTCTTCTTTTTCAATCTCGCCATAGATCGCTTCCTCCTCTGTTTCATTATAACGAGCGGGCTTAAAAACACCTTCATCTATTAGACACAGTTTAACCGGTTTTGGTTCCTCTTAAAGCAGGTTTTTTCTGGAAAGCCCCGGTTTTGGAGCCATCCGGGCAAAGATCTGTTCCACCCGCCCCCGCCGGCTGCGCTGCTCTCATCCCGTATCCGCGGAATGCAGGGCGCCCTTTTCTCTCTGCCATCATAGCAAACGTTCCTTTAATTATTCTTTAAAGCAGCCTTAATTTTCTGCGCACTTTTTATGAATCCCGAATGCCGGGTCCTGTCGCCATAGAAAAATGCCTGTGCTCCCAGCCAAGGCACAGGCATTTTCTATGAAACAGCTATTTCTCTTCGTATCAACCGGATGCCGCATCTGTCAAAGCAGTCTTTTTCCGGAAGCGCGCATTGCCTCCAGCCGGTAGAGCTCTCTTTGCAGTGCTTCCCTTTGCAGTACCTCTCTTTGCACCTCTCTACGCTCAAACGCCCTCTCCTGGAGCTCCTTTGTCTGCTCCTTCGCACGCTTGTGGTACTCTGCCCACCAGGACGTTTCACTGTCCCCGGAAAACGATGCATCCCTTACCGGTATGCCGGCTCCATAGCACTGCTCCGGCGACGCGCCGATCACCTGATAACCAATCATCTTTGATCCCATGATGCCGTTCACCGAATACATCCTGCGAACCATATCAAGAACCGTCTGCTCCCACTCCGGATCCTCCTTCATCCGGGCAAAGCATTCCTCGGTAACAGTCAGACTCCCGCCCATGACCGTCGATTTCACCCATGCGCTCACCGGCATCTTCGACGTCTCATTTAGAAACCACTGCTTATATTCATCCATGGTCATCTCTTCCTTAGATTTCCCGGCAAAGCTGTCATCACATACAAAGCCGGTGTAATCCGGCGGCTGTAAAATCACCAGGTCGCCCTCCCGTGCCGACGCTGCCGCCTGCCCCGGCGCACCCTGCTCCTCAAGCGCACGATCCACCGTGCCCTCAAAGCCTCCATCTGCTGTTTTTTTGCGGCTGTCTGTGTAAACATAAGGATACCCTCCTGTGCCGCCGATACTGCTGATACTCATACCCTTCTCCTTTCGCCTTTCCCGGTATCAGGCTCAGTCCGTCCGAGCCTCCCGTAAACTCACTTTCCATAAGCTTGCTTTTAAAAACCTGCTCTTAATGAACTTATCGGAAATGCGAAAAAATACCTGATATCTGCTTCGCAAGTAGTCGGATTACGCGCGCAAGCAGCACGGGTCACCTGGCAGATTCCGCGGCAGTCCGGAAAACAAATGCTTTACACAAGCTCTGCCAGCGGACAGATCTCGATTCCCTCCGCCGCAAATGCTTCCCGGATTTTCTTCACGAACTCCAACGCCTTTGCGCCGTCGCCGTGTACGCACACGCTTTGGGCGTGCAGCTCGATATCCGTCCCGTCCACCGCGCGCACCCTGTGCTCCTTCACCATGCGCACGGTACGCGCGATCGCCTCATTCTCATCCGTGATCATAGCGCCCTCCTTCCGGCGGTTCACAAGGGAGCCGTCCGGCTCGTAGGCGCGGTCGGTAAAATATTCCCGCGCAACCCGAAGCCCGATATCCTTTGCCGCCTGCACGAGCTGTCCGCTGGCCAGTGCCATCACGATCAAATCCCGGTCATACTCGTAAATCGCCTCGGCAATCCCTTTTGCAAGTGCATAATCCCTGCCCGCCATGTTGTACATGGCGCCGTGGGGCTTCACATGCTGAAGCTTTACACCCTGTGCCCTGCAGAATGCGTCCAGCGCGCCGAGCTGATAGGTCGTGTACGCCTTCGCCTCCGCCGGGGAAACGTCCATATTCCGCCTGCCGAAGCCCTGCAGGTCGGGATAGCCCGGGTGTGCTCCCACACGGATACCCGCCTCCTTTGCCATCGAAATGGTTTTCCCCATCACAAGCGGGTCGGACGCGTGATAGCCGCACGCCACATTTGCGGAGGAGATGAGCGGGATTACCTGCTCATCCAGCCCCAGCTTATAGCTGCCGAAGCTCTCCCCCAGATCGCAGTTCAAATCTATCTGATACATGTCTTTCCTCCAATCATCCGGTCAAATCATTACTGTTCACTCCGTGACCAGCAACCGGCAAAACATACATCCGTCTACAGCTTCATAATATGCTCGATAAACCCCGTATCGGCCTCACCTGCCGCGAATACCGGGTTTTTAATGATCTGGTACTGAAAATCCAGATTCGTCTCCACGCCGAGAATCACCGTCTCGTCCAGCGCGCTCGACATTTTGCGCAGCGCCGCCGCCCGGTCGGGTGCGTGGACGATGATCTTCGCGATCATGGAATCGTACTCACTCGGAATGCGGTAGCCGCCATAAAGCGCGGTGTCAACCCGCACACCGTTGCCCGCAGGCAGATGAATGTGCTCCACCACCCCGGGACTCGGCATAAAATTCATGGCGGGAATCTCCGCGTTGATGCGGCACTCGATCGCATGTCCGCGAATCTCGATATCCTCCTGCCGAAAGCTCAACGCCTCCCCCTGTGCCACCCGGATCTGTTCAATGATCAGGTCGGTTCCGGTCACCATCTCCGTGACGCCGTGCTCCACCTGGATACGGGTGTTCATCTCCATAAAATAGAACCCGCCCTTCTGGTCAACGATGTACTCGATCGTGCCCGCGTTGGTGTAGCCCACCGTTTTTGCCGCCAGCACCGCATACTCGTTCATCTTCCGTCTCGTGTCCTCATCGATGGCCGGTGAGGGTGATTCCTCGATCAGCTTCTGATGGTTGCGCTGCACCGAGCAGTCGCGCTCACCCAGCGCCACCACGTTTCCGAACGTGTCCGCGATGATCTGTATCTCCACATGCCGGGGGTTTATCACAAAGCGCTCAATGTACATTGTGTCGTCACCGAATGCATTTGCCGACTCCTGCTGTGCGATATTAAACTGAAATTCAAATTCGTCCGCGCAGTTTGCCACACGCATGCCCTTTCCGCCGCCGCCGGAGGACGCCTTGATCATGACCGGATAACCGATCTCCTCCGCCAGCTTCAAGCCCACCTTCGCGTCGTAAACCGGCTCCTTCGTACCCGGAACAACCGGAACTCCCGCCTCCATCATCGTCGTGCGCGCCTGGGATTTATTTCCCATCTTATCGATCACATCCGCCGCAGGGCCGATAAAGGTCAGACCGTACTCCTCACACCTGCGGACAAACTCGCTGTTCTCCGAGAGAAAGCCGAACCCCGGGTGAATCGCATCCGCGCCCACCTTGACTGCCGCCATGATGATGCGCTCCATATTCAGATAGCTCTCCCGGGCCGACCCCTCGCCGATACACACCCGCTGGTCCGCAAGCTGCACATGCAGGCTGTCGCTGTCCTCCCTGGAATAGACTGCCACACTGCGGATGCCCATATTCCGACAGGCTCGGATAATGCGAACCGCAATCTCCCCGCGGTTGGCGATCAAAACTTTACTTATCAATGCTCACCGCCTCCTTTTAGAGCTTTTTCACGCGAAACAGGGGTTGTCCGTACTCCACCTTCTGCTCATTGCTCACAAGCACCGCCTCGATCTCGCAGTCAAATTCGCTCTGGATCTCGTTCATCAGCTTCATTGCCTCTAAGATGCACACGGTCTGCCCGTTTTTCACACGGTCCCCCACCTTCACAAACGCAGGCGCGTCCGGCGCGGGCGCCGAGTAAAAGGTGCCTACGATCGGCGATGTGATGAGCACACCGTCCTCCTTCCCGTCAGGCTTCGCCGCCTCTTCCGCGTCAGATACCGCGGGCACGGCTTCGGGCGCAAGCAAATCCCCGCCGAAGGGCGATACGATCGGCGGATGGTCCAGCTTACTCATCGTTATCTTTACATCTCCATCCTTGTAGGAAAACTCCGTCAGAGACGATTTTTCAATCACTTCTACTAATTTTTCAATCTGCTCTACATTCATACTTTTTCTTCTCCTAACTATATATACTCACAGCCGATAAAAGCTGCCGCACTCCTTTAAACGCTATCCCGTAAACAATTTGCTCACGCGCTTCGCCACCAGACGGCAGTCCAGAACCTCCTTACAGGGCACATGAATTTCATTTCGCATCTTTTCGTATGCCCGCTCCTCCTCCAAATAAAGCTTCTGGGCCTCCTGCACGCGGATCGCCTCAAAACGGATCCGGTGGTCCGTCTTGCGCTGTACGAGCTTCGGAATATCCACGGAAGCGACTGTGGCGATCTTCGGATATCCGCCGGTCGTCTGGCGGTCGGAGAGCAAAATGATCGGCTTGCCGTGGCTGGGCACCTGCACCGAGCCGTAGGCGATTCCGTCGGATATCATATCCATGGATGCCTTCTGTGCGATAAACGGTCCCTCCAGACGGCAGCCCATGCGGTCAAAGTCGCTCGTCACCGTGTACTCCCGTGACAAAAACGTCTCGATCCCCTGCCGGTCAAACATATCATCCTGCGGCCCCATCACAACGCGCAGCACAGCCGACTCCTGTGAAAAATCATCGGGCTTTAGCTTTCTCGACAGGAAAAACGGAAGGTAGCGGCGCTTAATGCGGAAATTGATGTAGTCCTCATCCTTGAGCTTGCGTCCCTTGAAGCCGCCGATCCTGCTTTTCAGGTTCGTACAGCGGCTTCCCATCACAACCGGGATGTCCAGATAGCTCGAAAACGAGAGATAGCCCCGGCTTCCGGTGCGTGCGCTGCCGAATTTCAAAATGTCGCCCCGGTTGATATAAAGCGCCTGATACATCGGCACCGGCTCCCCGTTGAGCGTCGGTGTGAAATCCCCTCCCGTAATGGCTACAATCGTCTCCGAGGTAAACTGCAGCGTCGGCCCGATCAGCGTAAACTCCAGAACTGCCTCGTTCTCCGGATTGTCCAGCAGGAGATTTGCAATTTTAAACGAGCGCACATCCATGACGCCCGCCACGGAAAAGCCCTGACTCTGATAGCCGGTGCGCCCCAGATCCTGCACCGTTGTCAGCATACCTGCCTTCAATACACGAATACCCATCGGCTACACCTCCCCTTCCACAACGCGAACCGTGTAGGTCCCGCTCTCCACGGCCTGCCGGATACGCTCATATTCCGTCTCGTCCACCGGCACAAAGCGGATATAATCGCCCGCCTCCACCAAAATCGGCACCTCCCGCTCAGGATCGTACGTTTTTACCGGCGTCATACCCATGAGCTGCCATCCGCCCGGAGAATCCATCGGGTAAATTCCGGTCTGCGAGCCGCCGATACCCACGCTTCCCGCCGGGATGCGGATGCGCGGATTCGCAAGGCGCGGCGTGTGGATGCGCGCATCCAAGCCGCCCAGATAGGTAAAACCCGGCAGAAACCCGAGCATATAGATCAGGTAATCCGCAGAAGTATGTATATCGATAACCTCCTGCTCGCTCAATCCCGCATGCTCCGCGATCGACGCAAGATCCGGCCCGCAGGCCCCGCCGTAGCATACCGGGATCTCGAACACCCTCTTTTTGCGCGCACCCGCCGCGATCTCAATAGAGAGAATCCCCTCCATGCGCTCCCGCAGCTCACCGTAGGAAATCACGCGGGGATCATAATTGATGAGCAGCGAACAAAATGCGGGGATGAGATCCACCACCCCCTCAATGTGCTGCTCCTTCATAAGCGAGACGGTGGCAGCAATCTTCGCATTGATATCCGGATCAATCGCATTGCCGAACTGTATCAAAAGCGAGCTGTCCCCCGCTGTCATGATTTTCACATGCTGCATAAAAACACACCCCTTTCCGCAGCTGCCCGGCAGCCCCACGGCCGCGCCCCAAAGGGTGCCCTCCCGCCTGCCCCGGACAATTATCTCTTAGCTTCATGATTATAGGAAAGGTGCAACCTCTCTGTTACGGATTGATTGCACCTTCTAAGTCCTGCCGCAGCTGCTTTTTTCTGCCGTCTCCCGTGCAGGCTGTCAGCTGCGATATTTTTTGCGGCTGCTTTTTCCCGTCAGAGAACAAACAGCGGCTGCTTGTCAAATCAGCCCCTAGAACAGGCTTCCCAGATTTGAAATAAATGTGGTCACACCCATGTATGCGGACAATACAACTACGATTGCACCGAGGATCGTCAGCACGATGGGATGGCTGTAATGCTCGCCCATAATCCGTTTATTATACGCCGCGATCAGGCAGATACCCAGCGTAAGCGGAAGGATCAGGCCGTTGAAGGCGCCTGCCAGGACGAGAAGCACCGCCGGGTTTCCGAGAATGACCATGATCAGTGTAGAAACCGCGATAAATGCGATGATCACATAATTTTCCCTCTCCTCAATCTTCTGGTTAAAGGTCTTTAAGAAGGAAACGGACGTATACGCCGCGCCGATGATGGAAGTAACTGCCGCGCAGAGAAGCACAAGCCCTGCAAAGCGGTAGCCGACCTCCCCGGCTCCCTGACGGAACGCATCTGCCGCAGGATTCCCTGCATCCAATGTCACACCCTTCACGACAACACCAAGGATCGCGAGGAACAGGAAAATACGCACCAGCGTTGCGATGACGATACCCATAACGGAGCTTTTCGTGATCTCCTTCTGGTTCTCCTTTCCGGTAATGCCCGCGTCAATCAGACGGTGCGCACCGGAAAAAGTAATATAGCCGCCCACGGTTCCGCCCATGAGCGTTAAGATCGCGGGGAACAATGCAACCGCACCGGCCTCGGGAGCGAAGGTATTCTTCAGCGCGTCCCCAATCGGCGGCTTTACGATAAAGATCACCACAAAGATCACGACGATCATAACGCCGCCCAGCACCTTCGTGATCGTGTCCATCGCCGCCTTTGCATTCTTTAACAGGAACACGATGATCGCGAGCGCGCCCGCAAGTATGTAGCCAACCGTCGTGGGAACACCCAGCAGCGTGTTAAAGCCCAGTGCGCCGCCGCCCACATTACCGATATTAAAAACAAGGCCGCCGAGAACAATCATGAATGATACGAAATAGCCCAGACCCGGAAGCAGCTTGTTTGCCACGTCCTGCCCGCGCAGTCCGGTAGTACAGAGCACGCGCCAGATATTAAGCTGTGCGATTGCAGACAAAAGAATCGATACCAAAATAACAAAACCAAAGCTTGCTTTATACTGGTCGGTAAATTTTGCCGTCTGTGTCAAAAATCCCGGTCCGATTGCAGAGGTTGCCATCAAAAACGCCGCTCCGAGCAGGGCGCCTCCTCCTTGTTTCTTTTCTGTCATAACTTTTATCCTCCTGACTATAATATTTTTCCATTATAGCCGAAAGGATGTCATTCGTCAAATAAAATGCGATTTTACCGAAGATTCATAACCGTTGCGTTTCACATCCGGGCCACGCCTGTCCGCCTACACCAGCCCGACCGCAGTTCCAAAAAGCCGCACCGCAAACGCCACAAGCCAGGCAATGGCACACTGCACGAAAACAGTCAGAAGTGCGGCACCCCTGCCGCCCATCTCCCGCTTTACGGTTGCGATCGCCGCCACACAGGGGGTATACAGCAGCGTAAACACGAGAAATACGATCGCCCCAAAGGGCGTAAAGAGCACGGGAAGCTGCGTCACATCGCCGCCGAGCAGCACGGTCAGGGTTGACACAACGCTCTCCTTCGCGGTAAAACCGGTGAGCAGCGCGGTAGCGATCCGCCAGTCACCGAAGCCCAGCGGCGCAAAAAGTGGCGCAAGGAAGCCGCCAAGCAGCGCCAGCAGGCTCTCGTCCGCGGAGGCTGCCACATTCAGCCGCATATCGAAATTCTGCAAAAACCAGATGATGATCGTTGCCAGAAAGATGATCGTAAACGCTTTCTGAATAAAATCCTTTGCCTTTTCCCATATGAGGCGCCCCACACTCTTCGCGGCCGGGAGCCGGTAGTTGGGCAGCTCCATCACAAAGGGAACCGGTTCGCCCTTAAACCTGGTCTTACACAGGAGGAGGGCGTAGAGCACCGCACAGATAATGCCGAAGAAATACAGCCCTACCATGACCACAGGCCGCCAGGGCTTCGGGAAAAATGCAGCCGTAAACAGCCCGTAGATCGGAAGCTTCGCACTGCAGCTCATAAAGGGCGTCAGCAGAATCGTCATCCTTCGGTCGCGTTCGCTTGAGAGGGTGCGGGTAGCCATGATCGCAGGCACCGAACATCCAAAGCCGATGAGCATTGGCACAAAGCTGCGGCCGGAAAGCCCGATCTTGCGCAGCAGCTTATCCATAACAAACGCCACGCGCGCCATGTAGCCCGTGTCCTCAAGGATGGAGAGAAAGAAAAAGAGGGTCACAATCGTCGGCAGAAAGCTGATAACACTGCCGACGCCCTGGCAGATGCCGTCCGCCACCAGGCTGTGCACCACCGGATTGACCTGCCAGATGTCAAGCCCCCGGTCGATGAGCACAATCACCGCATCCACGGCACCCGCCATCAAATCGGAGAGCCACGCGCCAAGCAGTCCGAAGGTCATGACAAAGACAAGCGCCATAATGCCGATAAAGCAGGGAATCGCCGTATATTTCCCGGTGAGCACCCGGTCAATGCACACACTGCGCCGGTGCTCCCTGCTCTCCCGGGGGCGCACCACCGTTTTCGCGCAAAGCCGCGCGATAAAGTCAAACCGCATGTTTGCCAGCGCCGCCTCACGCTCCATGCCGCTCTCCTTTTCCATGTTGGAAATGATGCGCTTTAACGCCGCGCGCTCCTCCCCGGGAAGCTGAAGCGCCTCCATGACAAGCGTGTCACCCTCCACGATTTTTGACGCGGCGAAACGCACCGGAAGCGCCGCCTCCTTTGCAAAAGGCTCCAGCAGGTGCACACAGGCATGGATACAGCGGTGCACCGCCCCGCTCTCGTCCCCCGCATCGCCTTCCACCGGACAAAAATCAATGCGCCCGGGAGCCTCCCGGTAGCGCGCCACATGGAGCGCATGGCTGATCAGCTCCTCGATGCCCTCATTTTTGACCGCCGAGATGGGGACCACCGGAATACCTAAAATTTCCTCCAGCTCGTTGATGTAGATCGTACCGCCGTTGTCCCGCACCTCATCCATCATGTTCAGCGCCAGCACCATGGGAATTCCAAGCTCCATCAGCTGCATTGTCAGGCAGAGGTTGCGCTCGATGTTTGAAGCGTCCACGATATTGATAATGCCCTCCGGCTTTTCCCGCAAAAGAAAATCCCGCGTCACGATCTCCTCGCTCGAGTAGGGAGAGAGGGAATAGATGCCCGGGAGATCCGTCACCGTCGCCTCCGGATGGTTGCGGATCTGTCCGTCCTTGCGGTCCACCGTCACACCGGGAAAATTACCCACATGCTGGTTCGCCCCGGTAAGCTGGTTAAAGAGCGTCGTCTTTCCGCAGTTCTGATTGCCCGCCAGAGCAAAGCGCAGGGGCATCCCCTTCGGAATCGCATCCCCCAGCTTATGCTCCTTCCAGTTGTCCGCCTTTCCAAGCTCACCCATACCCGGATGCTCGGCGGGGGTTCTGTGTGCCCGCCCCTGCCCGTCCGAAACCAGCGCTTTTTTTGCGACAGGTAAAACCTCAATCTGCGCCGCCTCCGCCTTGCGCAGCGTCAGCTCATAGCCCCGCAGCTCAATCTCAATCGGGTCACCCATGGGCGCGGCCTTTTGCAGCGTCACGACCGTCTGGGGCGTCAGACCCATATCCAAAAGATGATGCCGCAGTGCGCCCTTCCCCTCAATCTGTAAAATTTTCGCGCTCTCGCGCTCCTTCAAATCGCTTAATTTCATATGTATTCCCCATATTGTTATGCAGCAATTCCGAAAAGCCTTACTGTAACACCTGCTCCATGCACGTCTTGTACGGCACAAGCCCCATCGCCTCGTAAAAGCTTTTCGCCGCCGGATTGCACTCCCATACATTGAGCGTCACGTTGTAGCAGCCTGCCTGCTTTGCGAAAGCCAGTACATGCTCGTAGATGCGGCTTCCCACATGCTGCCCCCGCTGCGTCTCGTCCACGCACAGATCATCGATGTAAAGCGTCTTAACCGGCATGAGGATATTGTCCCCCGCATGCTCCTCAAACACGCAGAAGGCATAGCCCAGCACCCGTCCCGTCTCGTCCGTCCCCACGAAAATCGGCCGCTTATCATCCGCAAGGATGGCGGCAAGCTCGCTGTCCGTATATTTTTTCACATTCGCCCGGAACAAATCCGGGCGCCCGTTGTGATGCACCGTTAAAACCTGGTAAAGCAGATGGTTGATGCCCTCCATATCCTGCTCACTTGCACGTCTGATTTCCATCCTGATCTCCAATCCCAATCTCTAATCCTAAGCTAAATTCTGATTTAATTTTTCCCCGTGGAGCCAAACCCGCCACGGTTTTTCCCCTCCAGCACCGCAGCCTCCTCAAAGCGGATATGGGGCTGGTGCTCCATAATGCGAAACTGGCAGATCCGGTCGTTCACATGGACCACCGTATCCCTCGTGGCATATGCCGGCCAGTGCCACACATCATCCTGCCCGCAGTAGGTCTCATCTATCACGCCGCAGGAATTGGTCTGGATCAGCCCGTAATTTTTAAACGTCGAGCTGCGGGGAACCACATGGGCCTCGTAGCCCTCCGGCAGCTCCATGGACACCCCAAGATTGATCATCCGAAACTCCCCCGCGCGAAACTCCACGTCCTCCGCGGCGCGCAGGTCGATCCAGTCCGATTTGCCCGCTATGTAATCCAGCTTGTCAATCCGATCCGTATGGTAAACAATTTTAATCCGTTCTTCACGCATAGCTACTCCTTTTTCGGCTTTAAAGAAAACCGGCTCTCGGTTCTGCTGAGAAGACGCCCGATATTCGCATGATGCCTGGCAATTCCAAGAACCATGACAACCGCCGCCAGCACATACACCTCCGTGAGCAGTGCACCGCCCACACCCAAAAGCCCCATCTGCCCGAACACCAGAATCTGGATAAAGAAGCTGATGCACACAAGGATGGAGCCGAGGGATACATACCTTGTGACGGCAACGGTCGCCACAAAGATCGTCAGGCACACCGGTATGCAGACGGGACAGACCGCCAGCATCAGACCGCCGGTGCAGGCAATGCCCTTTCCGCCGTGGAACTTCATAAAAATCGGAAAATTATGCCCGAGGATCGTTCCCAGCGCCGCATAGTACTGCAGCACCCGCACAGTGCCTCCATCCAGCTTCGCGTGATAGAGCAGCCACACGATCACGACGGAGAGCACAACCTTGAAGGCATCGCCCAGCAGCGTCAGGACACCCGCCTTCGGCCCTAAATTGCGGTAGGTGTTTGTTGTTCCCACGTTGCCGCTTCCGACCTGGCGCAGATCCACATTCTGGGTTTTACCATAAAAAAATCCGGTGAGGAAATGCCCGCAGGCATATCCGATTACTATTGAAATGATTCGTTCCAGCATAGGACTATTTCTCCTCCTTCCGCTCACGGACAATAAACTTTAACGATGTACCCCGGAATCCAAAGGCGTCCCGGATACGGTTTTCCAGATAGCGCACATAAGAAAAATGCGCCAGCTCCCTGTCGTTGACAAAAATAACGAAGGTAGGCGGCTTTACCGACACCTGTGTCACATAGTAAATTTTCAGGCGTTTCCCCTTGTCTGTCGGCGGCTGCTGCATCGCCACCGCCTCCGCGACGATCTCGTTGAGCACGCCCGTCGCCACCCGCAGGGAGTTGTTCTCGATCGCCATATCAATCATATCGTAGACGTTTGCCGCCCGCTGACCGGTCTTTGCCGAGATAAACATGATCTCCGCATAGGATAAAAAGCTTAAGACCTGCCGGATACGCTCGGTCATGCGGTAGATCGTCTTGTCGTCCTTCTCCACCGCATCCCACTTGTTCACCACAATGATGATGCCCTTGCCCCGCTCATGGGCGATGCCCGCGATCTTCGCGTCCTGCTCCGTGACGCCCTCCGTCCCGTCGATGAGCAGCAGCACCACGTCGGCGCGCTCCACGGCAGTGACGGCGCGGATGATGCTGTAGCGCTCGATCTCCTCCTTCACCTTATTCTTGCGGCGCAGCCCGGCGGTGTCAATCAAAACATACTCCCGGCCGTGGTATTTCACCGGCGTGTCAATGGCATCCCGGGTAGTACCCGCAAGCTCCGAGACGATCACACGCGTATCCCCCGTCAGCCGGTTCACAAGGGAGGATTTTCCCACATTCGGCTTTCCGACAACCGCGATCTTCGGCCGCTCATCCTCCTCATTTGCACCGTCCTGCCCGGGGAAGTACTTCACAACCTCATCCAGCAGCTCGCCGAGCCCGAGCATCCCCGCACCGGAAACCGGAAACGGCTCACCCATGCCAAGATTGTAAAATTCATAGACGTCCATCATCAGCTTTTCAAAGCTGTCCACCTTGTTCACCGCCAGAATCACCGGCTTTTTCGAGCGCCGCAGCATGTCGGCGACCTTCGCGTCCGCATCCTGCAGCCCCTGGCGCACGTCCACAAGAAAAATAATGACATCCGCCGTATCGATTGCCATCTGCGCCTGCTCACGCATCTGGGATAAGATAATATCCCCGCTCTCCGGCTCAATGCCCCCGGTATCGATCATTGTAAAATTATAATTTAACCAGCTCACATCCGCATAGATCCGATCCCGTGTCACACCGGGGGTATCCTGCACAATGGAAATGCGTGAGCCTGCCAGCGCGTTGAAAAGCGTTGATTTTCCCACATTGGGGCGACCTACGATCGCCACGATCGGTTTACTCATAAAATCTGTATCTCCTATCATTGACAGGGCAAAAGCCCTTCCGTAAAATGCCTGCCGCACGCGCCTGCAAATCCGTCATCCAACAACCGCGCGCAGCAAATCTGCTCCGCTTGATTTTACAATATCTATGGGAACTTGTAAAGTTTTTTCCAATTCCTTCACAGTTACGTCGTCCAGGAAATCCTGCTCCGCGCTTCGAACAACGCTGCACGGAAGCAGCAGCCGCTCCCCAAGATGCACGCCGGAAAGCTGCTTTTTTAAGTCCGTCCCGGTCAAAAGCCCGGAAACCGTCACACCCTCCCCGAAAAAATCATTGCGGATCGGATAGATGCGGACACGGACATTCGGAAATTTATCCGAAAGCCCTCCCAGCAGATGCTCCAGGAAGGGTGCCGCCAGCCGTCCGGTGGCAAGGGACAGCTCCCGCTGCCGCGCATCCCCCTTCATGCCCGCAAGGCTTACCGCAAACTCCTCCTCCAGAAGCCGCAGCATCCCCACACCGTTTTCAAGCTGCAGATACCCGTCGTAGCACTCCTGGGGCGGCAGAGCCCGCCCCGCCAGCAGATACCACTCATCGCTGGCGTGGATAAAATGGGTCTGATACAGCTCCATGCTTTTCTCCTGCCAGCGGTGGATCAGATCCAGCACCTGCACGGCATCCTCCCGGCGGAAGGGCTCCAGCGGAAATAACCCCTCACGGTACCTCGTCAGCCCCACCGGAACAACGGAGACGCTCTCCATATAGGGCTGGTATTTCATGAGATCGCTGATGCTGCGCGCGAGGTGCTCCCCGTCGTTGATTCCCCTGCATAAAACGATCTGCCCGTTCATGCGGATGCCCGCCTCATACAGACGGTCGATTTTCTTTAACGCCTCCCCCGCAAAGCGGTTGTTGAGCATGTTGCACCGCAGCTGCGGCTCCGTCGTCTGCACCGAAATGTTGATGGGGTCCAGCCGGTAGCGGATGATGCGCTCGATATCCTTCTCCTTCATATTCGTGAGTGTCACGTAATTGCCCTGCAAAAAGGAAAGCCTGGAATCATCGTCCTTAAAATAAAGCGTTTTTCGCATCCCCGGCGGCATCTGGTCGATAAAGCAAAAAATACATTTGTTGCAGCACGATTTGTAGTCGTCCAGCAGGCCGTTTTCAAACGTAATCCCCAGATCCTCGTCACAGTCCTTCTCGATCTCAAGCTCCCACTGCTCTCCGTCCGGCTTTTCCACGAGCACCGTTAAAAACTCATCCTCCACCAGATAATGATAGTCAAAAATATCCTCCAGCTCCTGTCCGTTAATCTCTAAAATCACATCCCCCGGAGCCAGCCCCAGCTCCTCTGCGATGGAACCTCCCGCAATCTCTGCGATGGTATGCGTATTTTTTTTCATAGTCAGCTCCTCTTTCCGCGGATCTTGACGGTTGTTTTTCAGCGGACGCCCCGGCCGCCTTCTGTCCGCATCTGAAAGTATTCTATCACAGGATGCGCGCCGGGTTCAATGGCTTCTTCCCGGAAAGACAAATTCCCCCATACGGTCCGTGCGGACCGCATGGGGGAACCCTGTCAATTTTAAATCAGTAATAAACCATGCGGGCAAACCCGCATGAGCACCCGGCATTCCTCATTCCGGAGGCATCCGGCTGCTCTGACGCGCCGGAATCTGAACGTCTGCCGCGGTCGCCTCAGCTCCTCGTCTTAGTCGCTGCCACCGACAGATCCTCCGCCTTCTCGATAACATCCATATCGATGAGCACCTTGATGAGGTTCGTACATTTGCTGTTTAAATACAAAAACGTCTCTGTCGCCGAGCCGGTACGGCTTCCACCGATCACATCCTGGAGCTCCGATATATACGAGCTTCCCGCAAACCGAATATTCTCCCGGTGCTGATCCGTCATAAGTCCCAGCGTAATTATGGCATCCATCGGAATACCGTCCTCGCTGCTTCCCATCCGAACTGACGCCTCGCCGTTTTCATACAATATATCTGTATTTGTGAACGCACCCGCTTCGATATCGGCAAGAGCCGCCTCATAAAAGCGAGAAAGCTCCTCCTCGCTTCCGTATACAGGTTCGTACATTTCGCCCTCATTTGTGTAGTAATTCAACGTCACATTCGTTACCTTCCAGTTCAACTCATCGTAATTCATACCGAAAAGGGAACGCTTTGTCGCCTCACTGTCGTACATCAGCACCGAGAAGGCTTTCCACAGCTCCTTCATGTATTCCTTGTCGTCGATCCAGAGACTGTAGCCGCGGTCTACCTGTTTTCCGTTTGTCATCCGATAGTGGATACCTACATAGAGGAAGTCCGTATTGTCCATCCGGTTCTCGTCTGTCAGCTTTTTGCACTCATCGATATGCTCCAGAATCAGCCGATGGAACTCCGTAATTTTCTCAATATCCTCCTCGGACTCAAAGCTCGCCGAACCGTCTCCGCTCAGCTCTGCCATCTCCACCTTTGATACGTCCGGCACGTAGGATTCCACACCAAAAATGTCAAAGTGCAGCAATGAAATGCCTACGAGCAGCACCGCGATGCAGGAAACACACTCGATAGCAGTCCGTCTTTTGAACACGCGGAAGCTCTTTTCGATAAACATCTCCGCCACAAAAAACAGTATACCGGAAAAGATCACAAGCCAGATGATAAAGAGCGTCACCGCATGGTTCCGGGAGCCGCGTCCGTCGCTCAGGATCACCGCCACAACCAGCGAGGCTGCCGCACCGCCGATAATCGCGATTCCCCAGCGGAAAATCGGTCTCGTAAAACGGAAGCTCAAAAAATCTCCGGCGCACTCCAGCGACCGCTTTCGATATGCATAATATGCCGCCGCCGCAAAGAGCAGGCCCACAAGCAAATAGCCCGCCAGGGTTCCTGTCCCTTTCACCAGAAGATACTGGGTCTGCTCCGTCCCGCCGATCTGAAAGCCCACGTACCTCATAAGCCGCGCGGCAGGAAAGAGCACATGTGCGTTCAAAGAAATCAGTTCCCCGTTCAGGCCGAAAATAAACAGCTCCGCAACCGCATCAATCAAGCCCACGACCGCCACATACAGCAGGTTCCAGACCATATATAAGACGGCTGCCGGAAGAAGCTGTCCGGAAAGCATCACGGAGAAAACCGCAAGTCCCAGGAAAAACAATGTCTCACCCGCCGTAATGCCGAACCATGCCCACACGGCCCAGATCAGCCCGTTCACCTTTCCAAGCACAACCATGTTCATCGCCAGCGCCGCTAAAAACTGCGGGATAAGCATCAAAATCCATGCGGACACAAAATTCGTCACATACAGCTCGCCCCTGGTCACCGGAAAGGTGTGCAGCATGTTCGCGCTGCGGCTCTGGAACAGATAACCAAACACTGCCGTCATCATAACGATCGCAAAGATCAGGATGCTGATCGGCTCCGTCATGGCTGTCAGATGATTGGCCACCGAATTCCACTGTTCGTTCCCTCCCATATTGCGGCCTGCAGAAAGCGCCACATACAGAATCAGCGGGTGCGCAAAAATCAGGTACACACCGTAAAGCACCGCAAAGGGCCAGAAGCGTGTCAGATTTTTCTTGAAAATTGTCTTATTAAAACAGGAAATCTTTGACTGCATAATCCACACCTCCCAGCTCGTAAATAAAGATTTCTTCCAGTGTCAGGGGCAGCACATCCAGCAGCAGCGGTTTCATCTGCTCCATCACGGTCCTTGCCCGCTCCGGTTCGCCCTTTAAGATCAGGGTGTGTACACGCCCGGTGGACACCTTGTGCAGAAGCTTCACCTCGTCCGGCAGCTTCGGGAGTTCACCCGCAAATGCCACCTGCACCTTCGTCACACTGCCCTGCAGATCGGAGAGCGAGCGTTCGATCAGAATCTTTCCCTCGTTCATAATACCCACATGGTCACACACATCCTCCAGCTCCCTCAGGTTGTGGGAGGAAACCAGAACCGTCGTCCCGTGCTCCGCCACGTCGCTTAAAATAATGCTCCAGATCTGACGGCGCATCACCGGGTCCAGTCCGTCCACCGGCTCATCCAAAATGAGAAGCTGCGGCCTGCAGCAGATGGACAGCCAGAAGGCTACCTGCTTTTGCATACCCTTGGACAGATTTCGGATGTTGCGCTTCACGTTCACCGCCGGAAAGTATTCTGCAAGCTTATCAAACAGCTCCCGGTCAAATCCGGGGTAAAGACCCCGATAAAATTTCATCATATCTATTGTATTTGCCTGTAAAAAATAAAACACATCGTCCGGTATATAGGCAAATTTTTTCTTCACTTCCGGGTTCTCAAACACCTCCTGCCCGTCAATCCTCACCTCGCCCGCATCCTGCCGGTAAGCGCCGGTGATATGACGGATAATCGTGGATTTTCCTGCGCCGTTTGGCCCTACCAATCCGTAGATCGCGCCCTCTGGCACATGCATATCCAAATGGTTCAATGCCCGAAACCCATCAAAGTCTTTTACCACATCTGTGATACGGATCATTGGCTCTCCCCTCCCTTTGCAAGTTCTTCAATACGCCTGATCAGAGCTTCCTTATCCTCTGCCAAATACAGCAGCTCCCTTACGATCTCATCAAACTCCTTCAACAACTCCTCATTCCTCCTTACATTCACGTCCGCCTGCTCTGCCGCGAAGCTTCCTTTGCCCGAAATCGTGTAAATGTAGCCCTCTGCCTCCAACTCCCGGTAAGCCCGCTGTATCGTGTTCGGGTTGATCGCAAGCTCACCGGCAAGCTCCCGCACGCTTGGCAGCTTTTCGTCCTTCAAAACCGCCCCTGTAATAACCAGCCTGCGCAGCCCTTCCTTGATCTGCTCATAAATCGGCTTGGAATCACGGTAGTTTAGCTGTACCATACAATTAAAAACCTCCTTTCCCTGTGATCTGCTTTTCCTTTCTTCCTTCTTACGCTTTCACAACCATTCGAATCCATACGTCCCATATATCGCTTCCCGTCCGACGCTTTGATTCACACATATCCTGCCTATCCGCGGCAGCAATCGAAAAAATACGCACAGCTGTTTATGAAATGTATTATTTGTTCTACGTGTATTAGTTGTGTTAATACGGTTATAGCACAATAAAACAGAAGTGTCAAGAGGAGATTTTGGTGAAAAAAAATCCCCGGGCATTTGCCCGGGGATGTGCTCCTGACTGTCAGCAGAAAGCCTGTTCGATAAAAAATTAAATCTTAAAGAAATCCATGTCCTCGTTCAGCTCTACGGAAAGCTTCTTTAAGCTGCCCGCCGCTTCCGCAAGCATATTGATGGTCGCATTCAGCTCCTCCATCGAAGCAGTCGTCTGCTCCGCAGAAGCCGCATTCTGCTCGGAAATCGCCGAGAGATTGGAAATCACGTCAACCACCTGTGCCCTTGCACTGTCACAGGAGCTTGCGTTGTCGCGGATCACATCGGTTCCCTCACGGGATACGTTGATTCCGTCGCTCACCTCGCTGAAGCGTGACTGGGTATCGTCAAGCTTCTTCGACTGCTCCGCAATCAGGCCTTCCGTTTCCTTCATGACTACCATCGTCTTTTCAGATTCCGCAAGCAGCGTATCGATGATCTGCTGGATCTCCGCCGCCGCCTCATCAGACTGTACCGCCAGCTTCTGAATCTCACCCGCAACTACTGCAAAGCCCTTTCCGGCCTCGCCTGCACGGGCTGATTCGATGGAAGCGTTCAGTGACAGAAGGCTCGTCTGGTCAGCAATCGATGTGATCAGCGATGCCGCCGCACCGATCTTCTCGATCGATGCATTTGTCATACGGATCTGCTCACTGATACGTGAAACTGCCGCCGTCGTGCGGTCATTTGCCTCGCCCAGCTGCCGGATGGTCACGGAAGAAGCATCTCCTGCCGCGCTCATGGTCTGAGACGTATCCGTGAGATTGCCTACATTCATCACAATGTTCTCAATAACCTCGCCCATCGTAGCGATCTCCTGGGAAGCCGTCTCGATCTCCTCCGCCTGGGATACGGCACCCTTTGAGATATCCTCCACCGCACGGCTGATCTCGTCCGCCGCCGCAGAGGACTGCCCTGCCATCTCGTCAAGCGTATGGCCGGACTGGCTGAGCTTGTCGGAGGAATCCTTCAGCTCTCCTACAATTTCACGCAGCTTTTCAACCAGATTGTGGGCACACTCACCCATATACCCGATCTCGTCCCCACGCTTTATCACGTTCTCCGGCACTACCACATTCAGATGGCCCTCGGACATACGCGCCAGTACATCCGATGCCGACACAAGTGCCTTCGCAATGGAATCCGCGACAAAAAATCCGAACAGACAGCATGCAAGAAGTACAACAAGCGCCGCAATAATCATCGTGCGCAGCTTGGTGTTCATGTACTCCTCCACCTCCTCGCTGGGCTGTCCTGCAAAAAGTGCTCCCACAACTGTCCCGTCGGGATTCTGCAGCGGCAGATATACCGCGTAAAAGTTTATGCCGAGAATATCGATATCCGTTGTATGGTAAATCTCCTTGCGCTGCATGGCCTCCCACACCTCATCGGAGATCTCCGTGTTGATCGGCCGGTTTCCCTCCTCGTCCGTCAGGGTACTCGCCACACGCATCTTGCCGTAGCAAAGCGTTATGTACGCCTCTGAATCCGCCGTATAGTAATCAAGCGCACCCTCTCCCGGCGTCATGTTTACGCCGTTCCTGTATATATCGCCGTCAATGTACTCATAATCATGTTCACCACCCTGCGCATCGAAGGCTCCCTCAACCGCATGACCCAAGGATTCCAGTCCTGTCAGTACCTCCTTTTGCATGCCGTCCCTGATTGCACTGATCGAAAAGAAAAGCATCACAATAACTGCTATAAGTACCGGTACTCCCGCCAGAAAAATCAGCTTTCCCTTAATACCAAGCCCTTTTTTCCCGACCTTTTTCTGTCGTTTCACATCCTGCACTGCATCCATAGTCAATTCACTCCTTCACTAGAATTGGTTTTTGTCTTTGAACTCTATTTTATAAAATAAGGGTCATCTTATCAACCACTTTTTTTGCAAAAACAGTCTTTTTTTGCATATTTAGACGTACAATATCGCAAATAACCGACAAATTGTCGAAAACTGCCCGCCATCCCGTCCCCATCCTCTTAAAGCTGTGTCTCCACAAAAATATCGTAAATGGAGCGCACCGCGCGCTCAAAATCGTCGTTGCTGACACCGATGATAATGTTCAGCTCGCTGGAGCCCTGATCTATCATCTTGACGTTGATCTGTGCATGGGCCAGCGCCGAGAAAATCCGGCCCGCCGTTCCCCGGGTGGACTTCATGCCCCGCCCGACTACCGCGACAAGCGCCAGATCGCCCTCGATCTCAATCGCATCCGGCGAGGCGTAGCGATGAATGGCCGAGAGCACCTGCTGCTCCTTGCCCTCGAAATCATGCCTCTGGACGAACACCGTCATCGTATCAATGCCGGAGGGCATGTGCTCAATGGAAATCTCGTGGTCCTCAAACGCCTGAAGCACCTTCCGGCAAAAGCCGACCTCGGAGTTCATCATATCCTTATCCACATTGACCGCCACGAAATCCCGAAGCCCGGCTATACCCGTAATCGTATACTCCGGCTGGTGGCAGGTGCTCTCCACGATCATCGTGCCCGGCTCCTGGGGCGCATTCGTGTTTCGGATATTGATGGGAATGCCTTCCTTGCGCACCGGGAAAATCGCATCCTCGTGCAGCACGCCCGCGCCCATGTAGGAAAGCTCCCGCAGCTCCCGGTACGTGATGGTATGGATGACCGCCGGATTGTCGATGATGCGGGGATCGGATACGAGAAAGCCCGATACGTCCGTCCAGTTCTCATAGATCGTCGCACGCGCCGCACGCGCCACAATGGAGCCGGTGATATCGGAGCCTCCGCGGGAGAACGTATGTATCACGCCATTTTCCTCCGCCCCGTAAAAGCCGGGAATCACCGCACGCTCTACGCCCTCCAGCCGCGCACGCAGCACCTCGTTCGTCCGGTCGGAGAGAAAATTGCCCTCCGCGTCAAAAAAGATGACCTCCGCCGCATCGATAAATTCGCAGTCCATATATGCCGCCATGATAATGGCATTCAAATACTCGCCGCGGCTCGCCGCATAAGCGGTGCCCGCCCTGTTCTTAAAATTTGACTCGATGGTCTTAAACTCCTCATTCAGTGACAGCTTCAGATCCAGACCCTTAATAATGGAATCATAGCGGTCCCGGATCTTCCCGAGCTTGCCGGAAAACTCCTTTCCCGCCTTGGCGATACCGTAACACTCGTAGAGCATGTCTGTCACCTTCGTATCCTTCGGATTCCGTTTTCCGGGTGCACTGGGCACTACATATCTGCGTGACTCGTCGGCACGGATGATCGCTCCTGCTTTTTTGAACTGCTCTGCGCTGGCGAGGGAGCTGCCGCCAAATTTCACAACCTTAACCATTTTCTTTCTCCTTCGATCAAACTATTATACCCGAACGCGTACGCATCCGCCGGACGATCGGCTATACTTCTGCCAAACAGACAACGCCTTCCGGCAAATCACCCGGCTCACGGATATATCCGCATCATACTATACTACAAACAGCAGGAAAATGCTACGATTTCTTTTTCCGTTTTTCCCGGAATCGCTGCACAGTGCTTCATGTCCCCCGCTCAAACCTCATCCTCCGAAAGCAGAACCGTATGGCCCTGGGCGAGTGTCCGGGGCAGATGGATGAGGCGCTGGTTTTCCGATCCCCGGAATTTCAGCGAGATATTTTTCCGTTCAATCTGAAACTCACCGTCCACCAGCACATCGACCATCGAGAGGATCTCATCCGTGATATTGATGCGCGCCCGGCTCTCCTGCAGAAGGTCCCGCTCTAAGGTATAGCCGGTGTACACCCAGATGCTTTTTTTCGGCCGATGCTCCCTGACATCCCGGTAGAGCGGCAAAAGCCCGCGCTGGTTTTCCGGCTCAAAGGGTTCGCCCCCGAGAATCGTAAGCCCCTGTATATAATCCGGCGAAAGCGCTTTGAGGATCTCTGCCCTCACCCGGTCCGTGAACTCCTCCCCATAGGAAAAATCCCACGTCTCCGGATTGAAGCACTCCTTACAGCAATGGGTACAGCCGGAGACAAACAGTGATACCCGCACCCCCGGCCCGTTGGCAATATCCGTTTTTTTCAAGGCACCATAATACATATCCGAACCTCCTCCTGCCGACAAAAACAATCATCCCTGGCAGCCGTCCAGGCTTTTGATGTGAACAATAATCCCAGTATAACTGTTTTCCCTGTGCCATGCAAGCAATTGACAGATATTTTATTTTCAGTTATTATCATATAGAAAAAACGACACTTGATAAAAGGAGATGCATAAAATGAGTTTTACTTATCTTCGCCGGCTTCCTTCCCCCAGCGAAATAAAAACACAGTATCCATTGTCCGAACGGCTGGCAAACATAAAAAAAGAACGGGATGCACAGATCAGCAATATTATAACCGGAACGGATGACCGCTTTTTAATCATCATCGGTCCGTGCTCCGCAGACAGCGAGGACCCGGTCTGCGAATATGTAAACCGCCTTGCCCGGGTGCAGGAAAAGGTAAAGGACCGCCTGCTGCTCGTCCCGCGCATTTATACCAACAAACCCCGCACCACCGGGGACGGCTATAAGGGAATTGCCTCACAGCCCGACCCCGAAAAGGCACCGGATATGATCGCAGGTCTTATCTCCATGCGCAAAATGCAGCTTCGCGCGATGGAGGAGAGCGAGCTGACCCCCGCCGATGAGATGCTTTATCCCGAAAACTGGGAATATGTTTCCGATTTGCTCTCCTATGTGGCCATCGGCGCGCGCTCCGTGGAGGATCAGCAGCACCGGCTCACCGTCAGCGGCTTTGACGTGGCCTCGGGAATGAAAAACCCCACCAGCGGGGATTTCTCTGTAATGTTAAATTCGGTTTACGCCGCACAGCACCCCCACCACTTTACCTTCCGGGGCTGCGAGGTGAAGACAAGCGGAAACAAGCTGACTCATGTCGTGCTGCGCGGCGCCGTGAGCAAGCATGGAAACACGGTGCAAAATTACCACTACGAAGACATTATCCGTCTTGCAAACATGTATGCGGAGCGGGATCTCGCAAATCCTGCCGCCATCATCGACGCGAACCACTCCAACTCCGGCAAAAAATACGAGGAGCAGGTGCGCATCGTCAAAGAAGTTATGCACAACCGCCAGATCTGCCCCGCCATCCGAACGCTCATAAAGGGCGTGATGATCGAGAGCTACCTGGAGCCGGGCTGCCAGAAGATCGGCGACCATATCTACGGAAAATCCATCACGGATCCCTGTCTCGGATGGGAGGAGTCCGAGCGGCTGATCTATGAGATTGCGGAATCGAACTAGTACCATCGCTTTGCATACGAAAAAGGTGTAAGGTCTCACATTCATCCAAACGATCTGAGACGTTACACCTTTTTGCTTTTATTCCTTTGCGTTATCCGGAGCTTTCGGATCTGCCGTTTGTCACAATACCTGCGGTTTTTTCCCGGATTGTAAAGCCTGTACTTTAAAAAGCAGCGCTACTCCATATACGCCTCATAAATCTCCCCGTCGATTGCCTCCCGGATGCTCTCATAGACAGGCGCCGCGCACGCCCGGATACCGTATCCTCCGGGCTCGCCGTTGCCAGCGGCCACGCGTAGCGCTGTTCCCCGGATGCGCCGCAGCCGGCCAAAGCCGCAGGAATTGCCAAAAGAAATGCCATGCACACGCCGGCTAATATTTTTTTCCTCATCAAATTCCCTCCTACAAAAAGCACAGCGAAACTGCCGGTACAAAGGTAAGCAGAAGCAGTGCCGCCAAAAAGAAGCCGATCATGGGCAATGCCTTTTTTGCGATGGCCATGACGGGCACATCGGTCAGCGAGCTTGCCACGAACAGATTGACTCCGATGGGCGGCGTCACAAAGCTGATGGCCAGATTGACCACCATAATCACGCCAAACTGAACCGGGTTCATTCCGATGCCCTCCACGATGGGAAGCAGGATCGGCGTCAGAATCAGGATCGCCGGCGTCGTATCCATGACCATCCCGACGATCAGCAAAAACAGATTGATCACAAGTAAAATCACGACTGTATTTGAAAAATGGCCCAAAATAAACGCGCTTACCGTCTGGGGCACCTGCATGAGCGTCAGCACACGGGAAAAGGCCGTGGAAGCCGCAAGAATAAACAAAATCGGTGAAAAGGTACTGTTTGCTTCGATAAATGACTCCGGTGTATTGCGCTCCGGGTGTGCCGGATCGTACACATTCTCACCTCTTGCAATTCGAAACTCAATGACCCATCACTGTAAGATTCGAAACGCTACCATAATAAATGCTACAAGAGGCGCTGCCTGAACGTAGTACATCGGGATTTTACAGGCGGGACTCACCTGTCCGCTTTTTACCGCCGACATCATATAAAGATAGGCGAACGGAATCATATAGAAAACAAAGATCAGCTCGAAGGTGTGGTTCACAACCTTGAAAACCGCACGTCCCCTGCGGGGAAACATTGCCACAAACTGCTCGATCTTAATGGACAGGCACCGTTTGCTGCAATAGCTGACACTGAGAAAGCCGCTCCATATAAACAGATAACGTGTCAGCTCCTCCGACCAGGACACGACATGCCAAGCGCATAGCGGGAAAAAACCTGAATCCCCATGATCAGCGTCATAAGCACAAGGCATACAACAAGCAAAAACTCCTCCAGATTATCATCCAGCCATTTGACCGCCTTCATAAAATCCCTCCTCCACGAAAAACAGTATCCCGAAACCGGTTCCGGCACAGCCGCGGCAGCGGGAAAAACGCCTCAGCCGTCTTTCCCGCTGTCCGCACGCACCCTTCACCGGTCATGACATTGCGCTATGAAGCACATTTAACACCGTATTCAGGTCGTTCACGCCTATCTGTCCGGGCGCAGATGCCTTTTTCGCCGCTCCAAAGGTCAGTGCCGAGCCGAACACCTCGCCGCACAGCCTGCTGATCACGCCGGTTCCCGCCATGGACATGGTAATGATAGGCCGATCTGCATAAGTACTGTACATTTCCTCGGTCGCCGAAAGGAGCGTTAATACGTCCTTCTTATTTTGGGGCATCACCGCAATCTTGGGGATATCCGCGCCGAGCTCCTGCATCTTGCGCAGACGGCCGACGATATCATCCTTTTCCGGTGTCTTGTCAAAATCATGGTTGGAGGCAACCACCTTCACACCCGCATCGTGGGCTTCTTTTATGATACGGCTTACGATCGCGTCCCCGGTAAACACCTCCACATCCACCAGGTCTGTGTAGCCGGACTTTGCCGCCGCAATGTTCAGCGCCGCATAAGCCTCCGCATCGATCGCCTTCTCCCCGCCCTCCCTGGAGGTGCGGAAAGTCATCAGAAGCGCGGTCTCCCCC
Source organism: uncultured Eubacterium sp. (assembly GCA_910589045.1). Lineage (GTDB taxonomy): Bacteria > Bacillota > Clostridia > Lachnospirales > Lachnospiraceae > W0P33-017. The sequence continues at coordinate 29,055 of CAJUSH010000020.1, read as the reverse complement.
AATACCTCCCGCAGCTCCTTTAATACGCCGATGACTGCCTCTGTGTCAAATACGTTTTCAAACCAGTCAACCCTCCATTCCACCACGTCCACCGGAATCGAATCAAAGGTCTTCGCCTCAGCGATGATCTCCTCCTTTGTCACTCCGACGATGGGGACACAGATTTTGGGTATCCCCTCGCCGATTACAATGTTTCTAACCTTTACTGGTGTCATAGCTTTCATCCTTTCCATCTTTAAATCATTATTGAAGTCGTTTGATTTCTTTCCATTTTAAATGCCGCGGTCCGCAGGCGCAACCATTTTTGCTGCGGCTATTTCCTTTCCGCCGAAGCGGGCTGCCGGCCGCTCCGTAAGAAACAGCCGGCAGTGCGCCGGCGTCCAAAGGGTCCGGCACTTACTCTACGTCAGCCACCATTTTTTCATATCTGAGATTTACAAACAGGCCAAGTGCAACTCCGATCCCGGTGAGGACAATATTCATGACCATAACCGACGAGGGCGTCATCTTTGACGCTGCCGTCAAAATCGTGTAGTTGCACAGGGAGGATGCGATCATGACAAGCGCCGTCACCGTTCCCTTGATTTTCGGGAATATCATGTTGCACACGGAGGTTGCGATCTGCAGCAGTCCGCCTGCGCCGGCCCAGCCGATCAAAAACGAGCCTGCCGTACACATCATCTGCGACGGTGCCACCAGAACCGCTATGATTGTCGCAAGGCAGATCACCGGATACACAAGGATAAAACGCACATCCCTGATCTTTCTTGTGAGGAACGCCGTAACGATCAGCGCAAGGATGGTTCCGGTGGAATAAAACGTCTGCATGATGGACGGGTCCTCCCAGCCGATGGATTTCGCATAATTCTGCGCACAGTTTAACCAGAGCTGGAACGTGCCGGTGCAGGTAAATCCAATGAGGATCATCGAGATCGACTCGACGGAAAATCTCGTGTGCTTTAAGCTCTCGATCAGCCCCTCCTTTTTCGCCCCGCCCGCACTCTTATCGGTATCCGGAAGCGGGAAGAAAATCATCAGTACAAGCGCACTGGGAACATATTTTTTATTCATAGCTTATCTCCTCTCTCATGTCAGAAAGCGCCCGCTCACCTTCGTTCACGGGCATTGTGCTTTCCGGTTAATCGTCGTAGCTGATGTTTAAAATCTGCTTCATATGCTCGATCGGCATCGGCGTCCCGGTCCAAAGCTCAAAGGCAGCAGAGCCCTGAAACAGCATCATTCCAAGACCATTCATCGTCTTGCAGCCTGCCTCCTTCGCCATTTTGCGCATCTTTGTCTCAAGGGGCGAATAGGGAACATCCACCACGATCAGCTCCGGGCGGAAAAAAGATTGATCCGGCACAACGGATACGTCCTCCAGGGGATGCATACCGGCTCCGGTAGCATTTACGAACAGGTAGCTGGAGTCCATCTCCTTCTTTAGCTGGTCAAGATCTGCCAAATCGTACAGCGTCGCCCGGCAGCCTGTCTTTTCGTTGATCTTCTTTACCGTCTTGATGCCCCGCTCGAAAAAACCGTCCTTCAAATTAAAAATAGACATTTCCGCCACACCGTCGAGCGCCGCCTGGATCTCAATCGCGGTCGCCGCGCCGCCGCAGCCCACGATCGTCATCTTCTTCCCGATCGGGTCGATGCTGTTATCCTTCAGTGAAGCCATAAATCCGATGCCGTCCGTGATGTGTCCGGTCAGATGCCCGTCTTTGTTCACGATCGTGTTGACTGCGCCGCAAAGCTCGGCCGCCGGGGAGAGCTCATCCAGATACTGTCCAACAATTGTTTTATTCGGCATGGACACATTGGAGCCGCGCATTTTCAGGGTGCGGATCGCCTTCACCGCATCCTCAATCTCATCCGCATCAATCTCAAAAGCCAGATATGCCAGATCATAGCCCAGCTTTGCAAACGCCTCATTCTGCATTGCGGGGGAGCTTGAGTGGCGAATCGGATATGCCATCAGTCCCACCAGTTCACACAACAGACAAGGAGGTTCTCCTATGACATTAAATCAATTGCAGTATTTCCAGACCATCGCCCGCACCGAAAACTATCACCTCGCTGCGGAGGAGCTTTACATATCCCAGCCATCCCTAAGCCGCGCGATTGCGGCCCTTGAAAAGGAGCTTGGCATTCTGCTCTTTGAAAAAAACGGGCGGGGCATTTCCCTGACAAAAAGCGGCGGTCTCTTCCTCGAATATGTGGACCGCATTTTAGATGAATGCCACATCGCGGTCTATAAGATGAAGCAGCTCTCGGGCGCCGGGGGCCGGATTGATATCGGTTACGTGTTTCCGCTGGCAAATTCCTACATGCCCCGCATGGCACGCGCCTTCCTCAGTCTTGAGGAAAACCGCAACGTTACCTTCAGCTTTCATCAGGATCAGACCTCGAGCATTTTAAACGGAATCAAAAAGGGGCAGCTCGACGTGGGCTTCTGCTCCTTTGTGGACTACGAGCCGGATCTGGAATTTTTCCCGATTCTCAGCCAGGAAATCATCATGATCGTACCCGTAGACCACGCGCTGGCAGCATATGAGGAAGCCTCCATCATGGAGCTGTGCAGCTATCCGGTCATCGGGTACAACCGCTTTTCCGGTCTTGGAAGCTATACCCAGGATCTGTACCGCCGCTTAAAAATCCATCCGGACATCGTGTGTGAATGTCCGGACGAAAACGCCATTATGGCATTGGTCGCAGAGCACTTCGGCATTGCGATCACGGCAAAGGTGGACTCCCTCGACCCTTCGAGGATCCACACGCTCAAGATTTCCGATATGTCCCTCTCCCATCAGGTTTTTATGGCCTGGCTGAAAAACCATTACCAGATTCCCGCCATCACACGTTTTATTGAATTTATGAAAAAGCAAGTAACGAGCACGAAGCCGTTCCTGCTGCACAAAGAAGAAACTACTTGTCTTGTTTCGTATTTTTTTGTATAATTTTATAGGTTCATGCCGCGGGTAAAAAGACCATGCGTGCAATGTCTTTTTGTGACACGGCAAAATATTCTCAAGGACAGAGGGATACACTATGAGCAAATTAGATTACTTACGAGAAAACCTGGAAATGTGCGATGAAATTATTCTTGACGCGCTGTGCATGCGCTACCGCATCGTTGAAGATATCACAACCTACAAGCGAAAAAAAAACCTTGCAATTGTACAGCCCGAGGTAGAGGAGCACAACCGCAAGCTTCTTCTCAGCCACATGGCGGGCAACCGTCACACGGAAAACATGATGGACGTGTTCGAAACGATTTTGCTGAACAGCAAAAAAATCCAGTTCAACCAGCTTTTTGATTACAACATTGTGCTGATCGGCTTCATGGGCTCCGGAAAATCCACGATCTCCCGTGCACTCTGCAACGTCTTTGCCATGGACGTCATCGAGATGGATCAGGTCATCGCCGAGCGCGAAGGAATGAGTATTTCCGAGATTTTCGAGGTGCACGGTGAGGAATATTTCCGGAATCTGGAGACAGGGCTGCTCCGGGAGCTGCAGTCCCGCAAGGGTGTGGTCATCTCCTGCGGCGGCGGCGTACCCATGCGCGAGGAAAATGTAGTCGAAATGAAGAAAAACGGCAAGGTTATCCTTCTCACCGCAAAGCCGGAGACGATCTTAGAGCGTGTCCGGGGCAGCCACGAGCGGCCGTTGCTGGAAAACAATAAAAACGTGGATTTCATCTCCGATCTGATGGAAAAGCGCAGAATCAAATACGAGACTGCCGCCGATATCATCATCCATACCGACGGCAAGTCAGAGTTTGAAATCTGTGAGGAGATCATCAGCTACGCAAAGAAAAAATAGCAAAGAACATACCCCGGCGTCTGAAAACGCCGGGATTTTTTGCCGTACAGGACGTTTCTTTAAAGTTCCTGTGCAACAAATAAGAAGCGCCTTGAGGCAGAGTTCTATGCTTCATCCCTTCTCATCAAACGGACAGTCATATAGAATATACACATCAAAGCCGTCGTGCCGTTTTTCTTCCTCCTCGCCTTCGTCAGGCGCCGTAAACCAGTGGGTCTCCACGAAAATGACGTTCAGGTCATCCGGATTGGAATAGACGCGGGCTGCTTCCTTGTTGCTTGCAAGGCTTCCCTTCGGAACGGTATCATACCCGGAAAACTCCGCGGTTCCCACAAAGACAAAGCCCTCCGGCGCGTTCCCCTCGATCCGTACTTTATATGGACGTTCGAAGCTGTCGAAATATGCTTTCGTCACATCGCTCCCGGTTTCCGCACTCCACAGGGAAATATAGTACCTTCCGTCATAGCAGATCAAATCCCTGCCCCGCAGCCGCGCATCAACATAGCGGACATAGGCATCATGCGGCGGTGTGTTTATGAGCGTACCCGTCTCATCAGCCGTACCGTCTATATTTACCTCATGGCAAACATAAATCCACTCCGGGACATCCGGATTCACATAGTACGGGCAATTTTTATAGCCGTCTGCAATGTCCGCCGTTCCGGCCTGCGCAAACCCTTCCGGCAATTCATCGGTAACGAAAAGATGTGGTGAAATGTAAAATTTTCTGTCTCCCACCACAACATGCGGCGGGTCGTCAGCGCTTACCTCGTCCTGCGGAGAGCCTGTGCCATGCCAGAAAAACAAAGACGCTGTAAATAACAGATACAGGCAGGCCACCCATTTCCACCCGCCGGATTTTTTGCGGGCAGGCCACTGATCCGCTGCTTCCACATAGGCCGGATCGATCAACCCCATCTTATCTAAAAGTTCATTTCCCCTCATAGCATGTATCCCTCCTTTTCCAGATGTGTCCGAAGCTGTCTGCGGCACCGGTACAGTATCGTTTTCACTTTACTCTCCGAAAAAGCAAAGCGCCTCGAGATAGCGGCTACCGAATCCAGATACCAGTACCGGCGAATGAACAGATTCCTTTTTTCTTCACCCAGTGAAGCGAGAAAACCGTTGATTGCTTCGGCAAATGCCAGATCGTCGATACGGCATTCCACATCATCGGGTGCCGGAATACACTGCTCCATCTCCGCACTCAGCTCACATATCAATGCACTGCGCTTTAAGCGGCTGCGGTCACGGCAGCAATTCAAAGAGATATGGCGGTCGATCCGGGCAAGAAACGGGTACAGATAGCTTCTGGGCTCATGCGGCGGGATTCGGTTCCACGCCTCCAGGTAGGTATCATTTTCACATTCCTCGGCAGTCTGCCGGTCACCGACAATTCCATAAGACAAGGCGCGCAGACGCATGCCGAACTTTCCGGCGCTCTGCCTGATCGCCGCCTCGTCCCGCAGTAAATATAGCTCCACAATTCTCTCATCATCCACGGCTTTTTTCTCCTTCCTTTTCATTTTTGGACAAAAATCCCGGGAATACTCATCTTTTCACGCAAAGATGACCTGACCCTTCATACAGATAAGCACCGTTTCCAGTGACGAGGTTACACATACCAAAAAGATTTTTACGCATGGAACAAAGTGTGCGCTATGGCGCACACGCACGGCGCGGCACTTTAGCGGCATACTTCCTTTCCTCCGCATTGCGAAAAAACGGCATTTTCTGTTTCCTTCTCAAATGCAAGGAACAGAAAATGCCGCCTGTATGTTGCTCCATATAAAACTTTCCAGTCAAGCCCGGCCTGATACATTAGATACACCGCAACCCACCCGGGTCAGCAGATCCATGTTCCGGTTGTTTAACGGGCTTTATCATCTAGCTGTAAAATTTCTCCTTCACTTCCTGTACCGGCATGTCCTTTCCGGTAAACAGCTTAAACGCCGCAACGCCCTGCCACAGCAGCATTCCCTTGCCCGGCACGCAGACGCAGCCCGCTTCCTTTGCCTGGCGCAGAAGAAGTGTCTCCTGCGGATGATACACTGCATCGGCAACCACCAGTCCGTCATGGAATGCGGACAAATCCTTTACCACGCTCTCATTGTCCAGGGGCTTCATGCCGACGATCGTTGCATTTGCAAAAATATCACTGGACTGAATTTCCTCCGTCATCTTCGCCGTGTCGTCAAGGTCGTACACATTGACCACGACACCGTCCACTGCCTTTCGGATCTTGTCCGCCGTTTTCAGCGTCCGCTCGAAAAAAATATCCTTTTTATTAAAAATCGAGATCTCACGCGCTCCGTCCAGGGCACACTGCACCTGAATCGCAGTCGCGGCTCCACCGCCGCCTGCCACCGTAATCTTCTTGCCCCTCACATCGACCCCATGATCCTTCAGGTTATTGACAAAGCCCTCCCCGTCCGTAATGTGCCCGGTCAGCTTTCCGTCGTTGTTGACGATCGTATTGACGGCACCGATGATCTGTGCCGCCTCCGAAAGCTCATCCATATACTTTGCCGCCTCGGTCTTATCGGGCATCGTCACATTGCCGCCCTTCATCCCAAACAGGCGCATCGCCGCAATGGCATCCTTCACCTCATGTTCCCTGACATCCAGCGCGACATACACATAATCAAGCCCAAGCTTTTCAAAGCTGTAATTGTACATCGCCGGCGACCCGGAATGCTCCACCGGAGACCCTATAAGCGCCATCAATCCTGTATGTCCTGTCACTCTGCTTTCCATATCAGTTCATTTCTCCTTTCTGCATTTCCCGGCAGCCGTTTCGTATTCGCACTCCGCATCCGACAGAGCAAAGGCTCCCCGTCAGCCGTACCTTCGTGTGATTCTGAAACGCTGCGTTTTTTCTATACGCTTCTCTGCCGTCACAGTTTTCTTTATTTCTTTACCTGTCAAAAGTACGCCCCGGTTTGATTCATTGTTGCCATTCACGGCCCTGGAGCCGCTCATAGCAATGATTCCTTACTTCTATGATTCTATCGTGTTCTACACTCTTGGGTGTGCATTTTTATATACCTCCCGGATCTTTCGATCTGACAGCTGCATATATACCTGCGTTGTCGATATATCCGAGTGTCCCATCAGCTCCTGTACCGATTTCAGATCCGCCCCGTTTCCCAGCAGGTGCGCCGCAAAGGAATGGCGCAGCGTGTGCGGTGTGATCTCCCCCGTCAGTCCGGCCTGCCTTCCGTAATATTTCACGATCTTCCAAAAGCCCTGCCTGCTCATCGGCTCACCCGAGCAATTCGTAAAGAGCAGGGTGCACGCTGCATCCTCCACGAGCTGCGGACGACTCTCCTCGAGATATTTTTCCAGCGCATGCTTTGCAGTCGTGCCAAAGGGCAGTGTCCGTTCCTTATGCGCATCTCTGCACACAAGATATTCAAGCTTTAAATTCACGTCAGACAGATTCAGCGAGATCAGCTCCGACACACGGATACCCGTGGCATACAAAAGCTCCATCATCGCCTTGTCCCGAAGCTCCTTTGGCGCAGCGGATGAGGGCTGCTCCAAAAGCCTCCCGATCTCAGCCTCCGTCAAAATCTCCGGCAGCTTCTTCTCGATCTTCGGTGCCTTCAAGCCCTTCGCCGGATTATCACACCGTATTCCCTGCCCCACCTGCCACGAAAAAAATGCTTTTACACTGGCAATAAAGCGTGAAATGGTGCTGGCCTTCCGCCCCTGTGCTTCAAGTATCAAAAGAAAATCGGCAAGCTCCCTTCTGTCCACCTGCGCAAAGCTTGTCACACCTATTTCCTTCAAATATTCCGTCAGTTTTCGCAAATCCCTTGCATATGCCGCCTCCGTGTTGCCGGAGGTCTGCCGGTTCTCATGCATGTAACCGACAAATGCATCAATCTCATTGTTCATGTAACGCTACCCCTATATCTGCCCGAAACTCCTCAAAACCTTTAATCGGCAAATTTTGTCTTTACTATACCAAAATATTACAGATAATGCAAACAAAGCGTAACAAATTTTAAAGAAAAATTAACATTTTTTGTAAAATCATCGGATTTGCGTAAGATTCCAGTAATATTCCCGCCAAAAGAGCGGAAAAAAGCAGCAGCACGGCAAGCAGATAGCGAAAGCCCTTTCGGTTCCTGTCACGACCGTCAGCCAGCTCTACCAGCCCCAGATATACCGGAACATAAAAAAGAAACTGCGGAAAAAGTGCCGCGACACAAAGAATCAGTCCCCGCGCGCCATAGCCGCAGATCGTCATGACGCAAAAATACCCGTAGGCAAAGCCGCTCCACGCCACAAACACCGCATGTACCAGCTTCCCTCTGGGGATACTTCCCAGCAAAAGCAAGGCAAAAAAGAGCGGCAGACGATTCCCGCACACATGCCACAGCAGCTGCCGCGGCTCGATCTCGGCATACTGCAGCTGCTTCAGGTAATAACGGGTCAGACTGCCGTTCTCCTGAAAAATATCCGCCCCAAGAAAATTTGCCATTAAAATGCCTGCAAAAAAGCAGGCTAAAAATCCGATAAACAACTGCTGTCTCAGGGAAAGCTCCCGTGCCTGTGACATTGACAGTCCCCTTTTTCTTCCTTAGAACTATCTTATGCCGTATGAAATTTTATATGCCGTATGGATTTATTCTAACCCAGACGGTTTTTGTACGCCATCAATGCCGCAACCGTCTTCGCATCCTGAATCGTGCCCCCATAGATCATGTCGCAGAGCGTATCCAGGTCAAACGCCTCCAGCTCCACATACTCATCCGGGTCAAGGTTCTGATGGGTCTGCACGAGATTTTTCGCCACATATACATCTATAAACTCGTCGCAGTACGCTACCGTTGTGCGAAGCGAAATCAAAAACTCCAGCTCGTCGCTGCGGTAGCCGGTCTCCTCCTCCAGCTCACGCGACGCACAAACGACCGTCTCTTCCTCTGTTGAATCCCGTGCACCCGCCGGAATCTCAATGGTCACCCGGTCAAGTGCATTGCGGAACTGGCGCACCATAAGAATTTTCCCGTCCGGCATCACCGGAACCACCGCAGCCGCACCTTTTCGATGATGAACCAGATCCCACTCCACGAGCTTGCCATCCGGCATCTGCATCGTATCACTGTAAAAATCTACGATTGTTCCGCTGCATCTCAGAGTTCTCCCGACTCTCTTAATTTGATTTTCCATATATCCCTCCGTAATCCATTAAATTATATCCGGAAATCCAATGGAATTTCCTATCTGTTGAAAAAGGCGCTAGGATACAATCCTAACGCCCGGTTGAATCAGTCTTTACAAAAAGTCATCTCTGGCTTATTTTGCATAATCCGTCACTCTTGATTCACGAATGACGTTTACCTTGATCTGTCCCGGATATTCCAACTCAGATTCAATCTGCTTGGAAATATCCCTTGCCAGAATAACCATATCATCATCACTGATTTGTTCAGGAACTACCATTACCCGAACTTCGCGTCCTGCCTGAACAGCAAAAGATTTGTCAACTCCTTTAAAACCGTTTGTAATATCCTCTAACTGCTGTAAGCGGTTAGAATATGTTTCCAATGTCTCGCGCCTTGCACCCGGCCGTGCCGCACTGATCGTATCAGCGGCCTGAACCAGACATGCAATTAAAGATTGAGGCTCCACATCACCGTGATGCGCCTCTACTGCATTGATAATAAGCGGTGATTCCTTGTACTTACGGCACAAGTCCACACCAATCTGAATATGTGATCCTTCCATATCATGATCTACTGATTTTCCGATATCATGTAAAAGACCGGCCCGCTTCGCGGTTCTCACATCTACACCAACCTCACCCGCCAAAAGACCGGCAATCTGTGCTACTTCGATAGAGTGCTTCAGCGCATTCTGACCATAACTGGTTCTGAACTTCATGCGTCCCAGGAGACGCACCAGCTCGGAGTGAATGCCGTGGATTCCAACCTCCAGGGTTGCCGCTTCACCTTCCTCACGGATCATCGCATCGACTTCCTTCTGCGCCTTTTCTACCATCTCCTCAATTCTTGCCGGATGAATACGTCCATCCACGATCAGTTTTTCCAATGCGATTCGCGCCACCTCGCGGCGAATCGGATCAAAGCCGGAGAGAATAACTGCTTCCGGTGTATCGTCAATAATCAGATCCACACCCGTCAGCGTCTCCAGTGTACGGATATTCCTGCCCTCGCGGCCAATGATTCTTCCCTTCATCTCATCATTGGGAAGGGGAACGACCGAAATCGTAGTTTCGGACACATGATCCGCCGCGCACTTCTGAATTGCAGTCACTACGTAGTCCTTCGCCTTTTTGCCCGCTTCCTCCTTGGCACGGATATCCATTTCCTTAATCAATTTTGCAGTGTCAAGTTTTACATCATCTTCAACGGTTTTTAATAAAAATTCTTTTGCCTGCTCGGAGGTTAAACCTGAAATTCGTTCAAGTTCCTGTACTCGCTGTTCACTCAGCCTTGCGACTTCTGCCTTCTGCTTCTTAATCTCTTCTTCCTTGGCTGAAAAGCTCGCTTCACGCCGCTCAATAGCTTCGAGCTTTTTGTCCAGATTGGACTCCTTCTGCTCGACCCTTCGCTCGGTACGCGAAATCTCTGCTCTGCGCTCTTTGATCTCCCGGTCTAATTCGTTCTTCGTCTTAATAGACTCTTCCTTAACCTCCAGGAGCGATTCACGCTTTTTTGTCTCTGCGGTTTTTACGGCATCATCGATAATCGCCCGCGCTTTTTCCTCTGCGGAGCCGACCTTTGAATCCGCTTTCTTCTGCTGAAGCTGATTCAGGATAACAACCGTCACAATCGCAGTGACAACCAAGGTAGCCAAGACAGCAACTATGAGTATTGCAATACTTACTGTCACAGGAGCACCTCCTTATTAAATTTTCATTGTACATATAACATAAATTTCATACACCTGTCATAACTACAACATATAAATTTTATCCTTTCTTGTACATTATGTCAAGTTCGTATTCACTTTTTATGTCAAGATAAATGCAAAACAAGGTTATATTTCACCCCTCCGGTGCACACAGCAGCAAATATCATTCCAAAACAGCTACCGGCTCTCAAGGGCCCTGCAGACATCCGAACTTTTGAAGCCCCTGCGCATCAGATAGCCGTACATCCGCCGCTTGTCCTGCGGCGATGCCTCCTGCGGGTCATAACGGCGCTTTTCAAGCAGGCTTTGGATCATCGCAGGCTCGTCCCGCTCGTCATCCCCGGAAGCTAATACCTGCTCCGCAACCTCCCGGTCGACGCCCTTATTCTGCAGCTCCATCAAAAGCCTTCCCCTGCTTTTTGTTCCGCCGTGCAGATGCACGTAGCAGTCCGCGTAGCGCGCGTCATCCACATAATGATAGCTCCTGACGTAATCGATCGCAGCCTCAATGAGATCCGGCGGGTATTCACCCTCCGTGAGCTTCCTGCGAAGCTGTGCCTCCGTCCGGTCCATCCGCTCAAGCAAGTGCATCGCACGCTTTTTTACCCGTTTGCCGAGAAGCTCCGTGCGGATCGTCTCATACTGTCCGGCCGAAAGCACCGTCCCCTCCACAAGCTCAAGCTTATGTACCTCACCCCGATACAGTATCCAGACCTCACCGTTATCCAAAACCAGCCGTCGTTTTCCGCCTGCAAGCATTTCCACAGACTGCACCATTACACCAGCACCCATCGCGGATTACTCCTTTTCCTTCTCCTTTTTCGGCCTGCCTCTGCCCGGCTTCTCTGCCGGGGCCGCTGCAGGTGTCTCCGCAGCACCGGCGGCTTCCGCAGCGCCGGAAACCCCGGGCGTCTCCTTTGAACCCTTCACCGCAGCATCCGCAGTCCCGGTCGTTTCCTTTTTCCCCTTCGCCGCAGCATCCGTAGACGCAGATGTCTCCGGCTCTGCCTCCGGCAGCGGCTCACCGATGCCATAGTGCGCACGCACCTTTGCCTCAACCTCGGCACGAATCTCGGGATGGTCCGCCAGAAACTGCTTTGCGTTCTCACGCCCCTGTCCGATCTTCTCCCCGTTGTAGGCATACCATGCACCGGATTTGTTCACCACGTCAATATTTGCCGCCAGGTCAAGGATATCCCCCTCTCTTGAAATACCCTTACCAAACATAATGTCAAATTCCGCCTCACGGAAGGGGGGTGCAACTTTATTTTTCACGACCTTCACACGGGTATGGTTTCCGATGACCTCTCCCGCCTGCTTCAGCGACTCTATACGCCGCACGTCCAGACGTACGGACGAATAAAATTTCAGCGCACGCCCGCCGGTGGTCGTCTCGGGATTTCCGAACATCACACCCACCTTCTCACGGAGCTGATTGATAAAAATAACAATACAGTTTGACTTGCTGATCACGGCAGTGAGCTTTCGAAGCGCCTGCGACATAAGGCGCGCCTGCAGTCCCACATGGGAATCGCCCATATCGCCGTCGATCTCCGCCTTCGGAACAAGCGCCGCAACCGAGTCCACAATCACGATATCCACGGCGCCGCTGCGCACCATCGTCTCCGTGATCTCAAGCGCCTGCTCCCCGTTATCCGGCTGGGATATGTACAGATTATCAATATCTACACCGATATTTTTCGCATAAACCGGATCCAGCGCATGCTCCGCATCGATAAAGCCCGCGATGCCTCCGCTTTTTTGCACCTCCGCCACGCAGTGAAGGGCAACCGTCGTTTTACCGCTCGACTCCGGCCCGTAAATCTCAATGACACGTCCCTTCGGCAGTCCCCCGAGGCCAAGCGCCAGGTCAAGGCTCAGAGAGCCGGTAGGTACCGTCTCCACATTCATCGCCACGGAAGGATCCCCCAGCTTCATAATCGAGCCCTTTCCGTACTGCTTTTCAATCTGCGAGATCGCAGCATCCAATGCTTTTAATTTATTGTCGTCTGCCATGTTATTCTCCTTTTATCATATTTATATTTACGGAACTCTTCCTTCCGAAATCAACATTCTTCGTTCATCTGTTCGTGAACAAACGTTCGTTTCTGTAGATATAGTAATACAATTTTATGCAAATGTCAACAGGGATTTTAAAAAAGATGAAAAAAGTAACTATGAAACCGAAGGGAAAACAGTTACAAAAAAGAACACCCACAGCGGGGTGTCCTCATTATAGCCTTTCTCTGTTTTTCCGTCAAGCGTTTTGCGAAAACCTATTTTACCTGCCCTGCCCGCTCCAAAAGCGCAAGCACTGTCTCCTTGTCCACCGCGCCGATGCTTTTTTCCGAAAAAGCGCCGTAATTCATCGTCACCAGCATCGGGATGCTCATTACCTGATACTTCAGCGCCAGAGCCGGCTCCTCGTCCACATTGACCTTTCCCACCACGTAAGTATCCGCATATTCCTCGGAAATTTCCTCCACAATGGGGCTCATCATCTTACACGGGCCGCACCAGTCCGCATAAAAATCCAACAGCACCGGTTTTTTGCTCTTCATGACTACCTCGTCAAAATTGTCCTCCGTTACCTGAATGACTGCCATAAAAATTCTCCTTTCCCGCAACGGCTCATCGATCTTCACCGTCACTTTTTTCCTGTATGCCTTTGTTGCTTCATAAAATGTGACAGCCTTTCCGGCTGCAAATGGGGCACGCCGCATCTAAGCCCTGCCAAACTCCGAGAGCACAAGCCCCTCGTTTCGCTCCAGCGTCATGCCGACGCTCCACGCATTCACAAACAGCAGCAGCGGGTTCCCTTTCAAATCCATCACTTTCTTCATGTCCGAGGTTCCGGTGAGCCTGTCCATGTCAATCTCCTCTTTGTTTTCGATCCAGCGGATGTGCTCATACGGCAGGTTTTCCAGCCGGATATCAACATTGTACTCATTTTCCAGCCGAAATTTCAGCACATCAAACTGCAGGACACCAACCACGCCGACAATGATCTCCTCCATGCCGCCCCTATACTCCTGGAAAATCTGGATGGCACCCTCCTGCGCGATCTGGTTTACGCCCTTCACAAACTGCTTGCGCTTCATGGAATCCACGAGCCGCACCCGCGCAAAATGCTCCGGGGCAAAGGTCGGAATGCCCTCAAACTCAAATTTCTCCTTTGCGGTAGTGAGCGTATCCCCGATAGAAAAAATGCCCGGGTCAAACAATCCGATAATATCCCCCGCATAGGCCTCCTCAACGATTTTGCGCTCCTGCGCCATCATCTGCTGCGGCTGGGAGAGCTTGATCTGCCGTCCGCCCTGCACATGAAATACCTCCATGCCCGCATCGAATTTTCCCGACACGATCCGCATAAAGGCTACGCGGTCCCGGTGGTTTTTGTTCATATTCGCCTGGATCTTGAACACAAAGCCGCTGAAATCACCGGCAAAGGGATCGATGGCTCCCACATTTGACTTCCGCGGCAATGGCGCGTAGGTCATCTGCAAAAAGTGCTGCAAAAACGTCTCCACGCCGAAATTTGTCAGCGCCGAGCCGAAAAACACCGGTGAAAGCTCGCCCTTTGTCACAAGCTCCTGATCAAACTCCGCGCTGGCACCGTCTAAAAGCTCGATCTCATCAAGCAGCTGTTTTTTATAGTCTGCCCCGATTTCCGCTTCTAATTCCGGCGCATCGATGGGAATGATTTTTTCTTCCCCCTCCTTTGTGCCCTTACGTGTGTCATAAAAAATACGAACGCTCCTTGTGTCCCGGTCATAAACGCCCCGAAAGCTCTTTCCGGAGCCGATGGGCCAGTTAACGGGACAGGTCGCGATGCCAAGCTCCTGCTCAATCTCGTCAAGCAGCTCAAACGTATCGTTGGCATCGCGATCCATCTTATTGATAAATGTAAAAATCGGGATATGGCGCATCACACACACCTTGAAAAGCTTCCTTGTCTGCGCCTCCACGCCCTTCGAACCGTCAATGACCATAACTGCGGAATCCGCCGCCATCAACGTCCGGTAGGTATCCTCCGAAAAGTCCTGATGCCCCGGTGTGTCCAGGATATTGATACAGTAATGATCATAATGAAACTGCAGCACCGATGAGGTAACGGAAATTCCTCTCTGCTTCTCGATCTCCATCCAGTCGGAAACCGCGTGCCTTGCGGTCGCCTTTCCCTTGACGGAGCCAGCCTCGTTGATGGCGCCTCCATACAATAAAAATTTTTCCGTAAGTGTCGTCTTTCCCGCGTCGGGATGGGAAATGATCGCGAACGTGCGCCGCTTTTCAATTTCCTTCTTTAAGTCTGCCACAAAATGTTCCTCCGCATCTCCATATTTACCCATTTATCTTATAAGTCAGACTGAATTTTGTCAAGAGCGCAGTTGGAAACCGGGCATCTGTCCGTAACAATTGAGGTTACGGTTCACTCCGTGACCAGCAGCCGGCAGTTTGGACATAAAAACTCGCCTCGCGAAGTCCAAACTGCTGTCCGAACCCTGTCAGTAACTATTTCGCCGCAATCGGCGTAATCACAATATCCTCCGCCGCAACTCCCGCCTTGCGGGAAACGATATCCTCTACCTGCGCGCGCTTTGCATCCGTTATCTCGCCCATGTCAAGCACCACATCCGCGCCGCTGCCATCCGAGCTGATGCTTACCACTACATCTGTAAATCCCTTGGCCTCCAGCAGCATCTCCGCAGCCGCCTCCTTCTCCGCGATGTCGGTGAGCGCTACCATTTTATCGATGGCGTCCTGCTTCTGTGCATCGGAGAGCGTATCGCTGTTGATGATCTCCAACAGGCTCTCCTTATTCTCGGAGCGCACCTGCTCGCGGTTCATCTTCATCTCCACCGCAAAATTTACATTCTCCACAACCGTTCCGGTAAGCACCGTCTCCCCGGGATTTTCCAGACTCGTCTCCTCGGTTTTTTCACCGTTCTCCCCTGCTTCCTCCGACCCGTCCTCTGCTGCCACATCCATGGCCGGGTCCTCCGTATCCGTAAAAATCTCGTTCTCCAGCAGTGCATCCTCCCCGGAAATATCGTAGGTATCCTCTGTAATCTCCTGACTTGTCGCCGCGGTTAGGTCTTCCTCGTTTCCATATGTATAGCTGACGTAACCTGCCGCAGCAATCATCAATGCCAATGCCGTGATGATTATCTGGTTTTTCTTAAAAATTTTCATGGTCGCTATCCTCCTGAATCGACATTTTGACTACTGTAATCTTATGTGCCTCAAGCGGAAATAATGACATTACGCTCTGCAAAATATTTTGTTTTACCAAAGAATTTCCGCCGCCCTGCGCCACCACGAGCACTCCCTCCACCTGGGGCGTCAGCTCGTTGGACACATAGGGACGCTCTCCCCCGTCGGTCCGCTCAAACACACTGCTCTCGGAAATATCCGCAGTTCCCCCGCCGGAGAGCCCTTCTCCCGTCTGACGCGAGGTGTCCTTCTCCACCACCTTCGCGCCGTTATCCTTGAGCGTGATCATAACACGCACCTGCCCCGCGCCGTCCACCAGGGAAAGCGTCTCCTCCAGCCGCCGCTCCATTTGTGTAATGACGTCTCCCTCGCGCTCCTCCTGCTCTTTATCCTCCTTCGGCTCTAACGCAATGTCGTCCGTCCCCAGGGCCGTATTTTTTGTCTGCGGGCTTCCTCCGGGCATCGCGATGACAAGCAGAAGCGCCCCAAACAACCCCAGCACCAGCCACGTATGCTTATCCCTCAGATTCAGCTTTTTTAAATCAAATTTCATTGTACTACCACCTGTCCTTCCTCCAGACCATACACGGTTGTCAGATATCCTTTCAGCTCCTCGCCGTCACCGTATAGCCCCTCCTTAATCCGTATTTGGTCAAACTCGTAGTCCTCATTCAGGGATACCGAGATATCCTGAATCTGCAGCAGCCGCTCCCTCGCATCCGCCAGAAACTGCTCCTCCAGCGCCTGCTCGTAATGACTGCGGTACACTGCGGACTCCGTCTCCTCCAAATGTCCGAAATCCATCTGTACCTGCTCCATATCCTGCCAGAACGACTCGTAGGCAATACCCGCAAGCAGCGTTTCCTCCTGTCCAAAGAGCCGCAGCAGCGGCGTGAGCAGGGTCAGTGCCAGTACCAGACCCATAAAAAAACGGATAAACTTTTTATAGGAATCCCCTGCGGTAAAATAGAGCATGATCATCATGAGAAAATATAAAATCAGAACCGAGCGCACCCAGTCCACCAATGTCTGCATAGCGCCTCCTTTCTCACCGCGCAACACTTGTAGCCACACAAATCACCGCTACCGTCAGAAACAGCATGAGAATCGCCGTCAGCACCAGCTTCACATAGAGCATGCCCGCCCGGGCCAGCGCATCCAGAACACCGGAAATCCGCTTGTCCGTCACCGGCTCCGAAAGCGCCGCCAAAAGGCGGTAGACAAACGCCAGAATGCCAATCTCCAGAAGCGGCCTGGCACAGAGCACAATAAGCAGTACGATGACCGTTACCCCCACGCAGTTTTTGATCAGAAGCCCCGTACCAAGCAGCATTTCACTGACCGCGTTCATCGCCCCGCCAAGCCCCGGAATTAAACCAACCGTGCGGATCGCAGCCGTTTTTTTCAGCTGATCGAGGGCGGGTGCCACCATGCCCTGGATCAGATTCATGCCAAGAATAAAGGTCACAAGCACCTTCTGTGCAAGACCCACACCGCTTTCCAGAAGCTTTGCCAGACTCGAAAAATGCTCCTCCCTCCAGGCAAAATTTGCAAACTGCGTGATCAGAAACAGAAATACGAGCGGCAGCAAAAGCTTTTGGAGTAAATTTTGTACCAGGTAGAGCACGAGCAGCGTCATCTCATAGGTGAGACTCGCCGAATTGATCCCCGAAGAAAAAATCATTGCCATGCAGAAAACCGGCTGGACGAGCAGCGTAAAATCTGCAATTTTGCTCATACAGTCATAGACAATCTCCTGCATCGACGCGAAAATCCGAAGGGCATTGTACAAAAACAGGAAATACACCGCCAAAAAGCTGATATCCGACAAAAACGAGTCGGCAAAAATGCCGGATATGCCCTGCAGCATCGCAAACGCAAGCAGCAGGATAATCATCTGTGCGAGGTAGCTCTTGTTTTTCTGCAAGGCCCCGAAGCTGTGTGAAACAAACCAATCCCGGATTTTCCCGAAGTCAGCCTGCTCCTCACCGGACAGAAAGCCCCTCAAAAGCCCGGTAAAGCTCACGTCCGAATCCATATCCTGCTCCCGCAGAAAATCCTCCATCTCCCCAAGCTCCAGCTCATCCACAAGCTCGTCTGTCAGCTGATCCACATCTGCTTTCTTTGCAGCGTCACCTGTCCCATCTGTCTCCTGCGCACTATCCGCATCACCCACCGCCCCGGCCTCTGCCTGTCCCGCATCCGCGTTCTCCTGCCTCCCGGTCGTTATCTGTCCGGTTTGTGCACCGCCTGTTTCCACGTTCCGCTCGGTCGGCGCACCGGCAGGAACCTTCGTTTCCTGCACGCTCCCCTGCACCGTCCCCGGGCACAGCGTCAAAAAGAACATTATCAGGCAGATGCACCGCCATCCCCCGCGCCCCATCATGCCACCACCGTCGCAATCAGATTCAGAAACGCTTCGATGACCGGAAGCGCCAGAAGCAGGATCGATATTTTGGAAAACATGGCAATCTGTGCGGCAACCGTAGAATAACCCGCATCCTTACACAGATTCACCGCAAACTCCGCCACATAGGTGATGCCGATCATTTTTAAGACTGTCCGAAAATAGCCCGCATCCATCGTCGCCAGCTCCCGCAGACGGTTCACGGACTCCAGCAGGATGGATAGACGTCCCAGCACGCTGAAAAATATGCAGATGCATACAACAATGCTCAGCAAAATACCATATTCCGGACGCTCCTTTTTCAGTACAATAGCCAGCAGCACACCCGCCACCGCAAACAAAGACAACTGTACAACATTCATATATGCGCCTCCTGATGCCTTCCTCCCAAGACCAATATAGCGCCCGCTCGCTTCTGCTCACGGACATGTCACCGGAAATCAATTTAAAAAATGCTTCGCATTTTGACTTCCTCCTAAAGTTCAAATAGCGTCTGCATTGTCGTGAACAGCTCATAAATGTAAGGCACCACCCATAAGAGCACCAAAACCAGCCCCGCCAGACTGATCAAAAAGGCGTGCTCCTCCCGCCCGCTGTGCTTTAGCACCTGCCCGAGGATCGTGACCAGAATACCCACCGCCGCAATCTTGAAAATCATATTTACACTCATAGCTTTCTCCATTCGCAGCTGCTGAAATACCCCGCAGCTGCCTCCACATAAATTAGATGAATAATAGAATCAGAAAAATTCCCGCAAGCAATGTACCGTACCGGCTGACGCGCCGCCGCCGTTCCAGGCTTGTCTCGTAGGAAGCCTGAAGCCCTTCCAGACGCTTTTCATACACCGCAAACAGCTCCTCCTTGAACTCCACATTCCCCATACCGAGCACCTCCCCTGCTTCCGCAAGCAAACGAAATTCCTCGTCGTCCAGCAAAAACTCCCGCCGGTTCCCTGCCAAAAATCCCCGCCACAGCTCCGGTGCACTCCCCTGCCGCTGTCCCAGCTCCTCCCCCATCCGTATGCACAGATCCTGATACGGATTATGCACATGCATAGCACAGTGCTCAAGCGCCGGCTCCAGCGGCAGCCGAAGCAGACAAATCTCATTTCGCAAAAAGGACAGCAGCATCGCGAACTCCTCCAGCTGCTTTTTGTGCTCCGAAAATTCGGTTTCCTTTGAAAACATATAGCCCATTGACGCAAGCAAAATCGCACCGGAGCCCACAGCCTTCAGCATCACAGCTCACCGCCTCCCACCTGTTCCAGACGACTGTTATACACATGCATACGCCGCCTGCCCGTCCCGTTTTTTTCCAAAAAGACAAAGCGTCCGATCTCGCCCTTCCCGCTCCAGTTTAAAAAACCGGAAATATGGTCAAGGCTTTCCAGGCTCTCCCCGTGAATCGTCCCGATCAGCCGGCACCCGCTGTGGAAAGCCCGTGTCACTGCCTCAAAATCGTCCCTTGTCCCAAGCTCATCCACCGCGATAACCTGAGGCGACATAGAACGCAGCAGCATATAGATCCCCTCGCTCTTTGTTGCCCCCTCCAGCACGTCCGTCCGCGGGCCAAGGTCGTTTTGCGGGATCCCAAGATACCCGGCGCCAAGCTCCGAGCGCTCGTCCACCACACCCACCTTCAGGCCCGCGTGTTCCCGGTCGCCGCAGGAGAGCAAACGGATCACATCCCGCAGACAGGTCGTTTTGCCGACCCCCGGCGGTGAGAGAATAAGTGTATTGTAAATATCTCTGCCGCATCGCAGCGCCCTTGTCAGCGCAAGCGCACAGTCCTTTTTCTCATGTGCGATCCGGATATTCAGAAAATAGATATGCTGCAGCCGGGCAACCCTTCCCTGCTGCAAAGCCGCCTCCCCCGCAACGCCTACGCGGTGGCCGCCCCGCAGTGTAAGATAGCCCATCCGAAGCTGTTCCTCGTAGGCATACATGGAATAGCTGCAGAGGAAGCCCACCATCTCCTCCAAATCCCGTCCGCTCATACGGTAGCCCTCGCGCATATCCTCCACGAGCCTGCCGTCCGACCCAAAAAAATATTCCCCGTCGCCGCGCAAAAACATGAGCGGCTGTCCGGCACGCACCCGGATCTCCTCTAATCTCCGCTGGTCGATACCCGCCCGCGCAAGCTTCTCCCGCATATGTAACGGAAATAATTTCACCAATTGTTCCTCCAGCATAAAAAATCCCCCTTGTCCATACCTCACTATATGAGTAGACAAGAGGGATTATGACTATCATTTGAAATTTTTATACAAATTGCATATCGGACTCCAATTCCTTTGCAGCATTGCCGGAAATCCTTTCCGTCAGTGCCCGCAGCCATAAATGCGCATCTCCGCCACTCGCGGAAGCATGTTCCCGCTGCGCATCTGCACAAAACCCCGATGCGTCTGCATCGGGGTTTTTGCTCATAACCGGATTAGTTATATTTACGCTTTCTAGCTGCTTCAGATTTCTTTTTGCGCTTTACAGAGGGCTTCTCATAGTGCTCTCTCTTGCGGATCTCCTGCTGGATACCGGCCTTTGCGCAGTTTCTCTTGAATCTGCGTAAAGCGCTATCTAAAGTCTCGTTTTCCTTAACTGTTACACTAGACACTCTTAACCTAACCTCCCTCCAGTTGTAAATTGTGCATATCATAGCAGCTCAGCCTTCGACAGAACTGCTAAGGAATACGGTTCCGTGTCTGCCCCGTCGGGCATTTAACATCTGCCCCCGGCAAAGGAACCGGATTCTTCCGGACCGAAATTCTTTCTTACGGACGCTGCGGTAAACGCAAAATCCTAAGCCAGACTGTAACTGCATATCAACTGTAAGGCATAAATTTCCTAATTGCACTCAGATAATTATACCATATATTTTCAGTTCGTCAAGGCACAAAGGAAAAAAAGTTGACGCTTCCTAGGCAGATGCCCGCACTTCGCTGTGGCAGGCTCTGCGCGGCTTAACCATGCCTTACTTCTTAAGCTGCCCTTCCAGTGCCTTTGCCGCTTCCTTCAAGGCATCCTCCACGCCTGCCGGGTTCTTGCCTCCGGCCTGTGCCATATTCGGGCGTCCGCCGCCGCCGCCGCCCACAAGCGATGCGACGCTCCTGATAAGGTTGCCCGCGTGGGCACCTGCCTTCTGCGCACCGTCGGTTGCCATCGCCACAAGGTTCACCTTTGCATCCGCGACGGATGCGAGCAGAATCACACCCTCGCCCAGCTTGTTTTTCAGCTGGTCGCCAAGGTCGCGCAAGCCGTTCATGTCAACGCCCTCAACCTTCGTCGCCAGCAGCTTCACGCCGCCAATCTCCTGCACCTGATCCATCACATCGCCCAGCGAATCCTTTGCCGCCTTCGACTTCATGGACTCAATCTCGGCGTGCAGCGTCTTAATCTCGGCCTGCAGATGTGCAATTTTTTCCACCACGCCGGCAGGGTTCGTCTTTAAGAGCTTCGCGGCCTCCTCCAGACGCTTTTCAATCACATCATAGTATGCGAATACCCCGTCGCCGGTAATAGCCTCGATACGGCGCACACCTGCCGCCACACCGGACTCGGAAACGATCTTGAACGCCTTAATGTCAGACGTATTCGTTACATGCGTACCGCCGCAGAGCTCCTTTGAGAAGTCCCCCATAGAAACCACGCGCACCGTCTCACCGTATTTCTCACCGAACAATGCCATCGCGCCGGCCTTCTTAGCCTCATCGACCGTCATTACATCCGTCACGACGGGAATCGCCTCACTGATTTTCGCATTTACAATATTCTCTACCTGCGCAAGCTCTTCCGCTGTCATGGCAGAGAAATGCGAGAAATCAAAGCGTGTCCGCTCTGCATCCTGATTTGAGCCCTTCTGTTCCACGTGCGTGCCTAAAACCTCCCGGAGCGCCTTCTGGAGCAGATGCGTCGCGGAATGATTTTTACAGATTTTTGCCCTGCGGGAGCTGTCGATGGAAAGCTGTGCCGTATCGCCGACCCGGATCATACCCCTGGTGCAGACTCCCACATGCCCGACCTTTCCGCCCTTAAGCTTGATCGTATCGTTCACCCGGAACTCGCCCCCGGCAGTCTTTATCACGCCGGTATCGCCGATCTGTCCGCCCATCGTCGCATAAAAGGGCGTCTCCTCCGCAATCACAGTTCCGTTTACCCCCTCGGAAAGTGCTTCCACCAGCTCGCTCTCCGTGGTGAGCACGGTAATCTCCGACTCTGCAGACAGCCTGTCATAACCCACAAATACGGTCGTAACTGCCGGGTCGATCTCGTCATAGACCGTCGCGTCCGCACCCATATAGTTTGTCTCCCTGCGGGCTGCACGGGCCTTATCCCTCTGCTCCTTCATGCAGGCATCAAAGCCGCTCTGATCGATGCGAAAGCCCTTCTCCTCCAGAATCTCGGCAGTCAGATCCAGAGGAAAGCCAAACGTATCATAAAGTCTGAACGCATTTTCACCGGAAAGCACCGTTGTGCCGGAGCTTTCCATCTCCGTTTCCATGTCTGCCAGAATCTTCAGGCCCTGATCAATGGTTTTGTTAAACTGCTCCTCCTCCTGGGTGAGCACCTTAAAGATGAAGTCCTTCTTCTCCTCAAGCTCCGGGTAGCCGTCCCTGCTCTCACTGATAACCGTGCCTGCCAGCTTTGCCATAAACGTGCCCGCTATGCCAAGCATCCTTCCGTGCCTTGCCGCACGCCGGATGAGCCGGCGCAGCACATAGCCCCGTCCCTCGTTTGCAGGCATCACACCGTCGGAAATGAGGAACGTCGTAGAGCGGATGTGATCGGTAATCAGCCGGATGCTGATATCATCCAGCGCATCCCTTTGATAGGTTTTCCCGCTTAAACGGCAAATGTGGTCGCGGATCGCCTTCATTGTATCGATATCAAAAACGGAGTCCACCTCCTGCATGACAACTGCCAGACGCTCCAGACCCATTCCGGTATCGATATTTTTATTTTCCAGCTCCTCATAGCCGCCATGTCCGTCGCCGTCGAACTGGGTGAACACGTTGTTCCAAACCTCCATAAAGCGGTCGCATTCACAGCCCACCTTGCAGTCCGGGCTGCCGCAGCCGTATTTTTCACCCCGGTCATAATAGATTTCCGAGCAGGGACCGCAGGGACCTGCGCCGTGCTCCCAGAAATTGTCACAGGCGCCTGTCTCGGGATCGCGGTAAAAACGGGTGATCCGGTCTGCGGGAATGCCGATCTCCTCATTCCAGATTTTGAATGCCTCCTCATCCTCTCCGTAAATCGAAGGATATAGCCGCTCCTCCTCCAGTCCCAGCACCTTTGTCAGAAACTCCCACGACCAGGCGATGGCCTCATGCTTAAAGTAATCCCCAAAGGAAAAATTGCCAAGCATCTCAAAAAAGGTCAGATGTCTCGCAGTCTTTCCCACGTTTTCAATATCGCCGGTGCGCACACATTTCTGGCATGTGGTGACACGCCGTTTCGGCGGAATCTCCTGCCCCGTAAAATAGGGCTTTAAGGGAGCCATGCCCGCATTGATAAGCAGCAGGCTGTTGTCGTTGTGAGGCACCAGGGAAAAGCTGTTCATACACAGATGATCCTTGCTCTCAAAAAATTCCAGATACATTTTGCGCAGTTCATTTACGCCGTATTTCTTCTTCACGTTGTCTCCTCCAAACCTGCAGCTGTCCAAAATCAGAGCCAATTGCAGAAATACGGGCATCCTGCCTGTAGAATTGTATTCCTTCCTGCAAATTTCTCCGGCAAATCTGCCGCGGCCCAAAACAGCTGCTGAAATTTATTCCTGCTTTTCGCCGGCAGCCATTGCCGCAGCTTTGGCATCCTTATTCTCCCGCAGCTTTTTTCCGGCAAAAACGCCCAGAATACCGATTACCGCCAGAATGACCATAATGAGTAAATACTCTAAAAAGCTTCCTATAATCGCAGTCATCGCTAAACCTCCTGTCTGTATTTTATTCGCTAATTATTTTAAACCGCCCGGCGTATAGCCCGCACTGAAAACACCTTGCACGAAAAACATATACACGCCCAGAGCCGTTTCATTTCCAACTGTTTATTATAATGCAGCGCCGCGCTTCTGTAAAGAAAAATGTATCGGTACCGCACTAGAGCTCCACGTCCTCAAGCAGCAGATCGCCGTCCGCCGCCGTTGTCGCAAGCGTATCACAGCGCTCGTTTTCCGGGTGTCCGTCATGTCCCTTAACCCAGAAAAACCGGACCCGGTGCGGCTCCATCGCCGCCAGCAGCGCCTTCCAAAGATCAATATTTTTCACCGGCTTTTTATCGGATTTCACCCAATCCTTTTTCTGCCAGTTATAAATCCAGCCCTGGTTAAACGCATCCGTCAGATATTTGGAATCCGAGTACAGATCAACCTCACAGGGCTTGTTCAGCTCCTGCAGTCCGCGTATCGCCGCCAGTAGCTCCATTCGGTTGTTCGTCGTCTTTTTGTATCCCGCCGAGAGCTCCTTCTCATGCACACCGCCCCGGCTGTCCACGCAGCGCAGAATCGCACCGTAGCCGCCGGGACCCTCCGGGTTTCCCCGTGCAGCACCGTCCGTAAATATCGTTACCTTCATGTCCTATGCTTCCCTTTCAATCGCTCCGAAATTGTGCGGTGCTATCCCGGCTGCCGGCTTTACCCGCAGCAGGAACAGCCCCAATCACCTGTGAGCCGCGCGCATCCACAGGCACAACTGCCCCGTAAAGGCCGCACTACAGTTCAAAAATCTGGTTTTCATGCTCCACACGCATAATACGCCCTGTAAAAGCCGGATTTGCAATACGTTCCAAATACTCGTCAACAATGCCAAATTCCTGCCAGCAGTGCATCGGAAACACATATTTTGCCGAAACATTTTTCAGAAAATAGTCAAAGCCCCTGAACCTGTGCTGCATGAGACGCGGGTCCAGGACCACGAACGCCACATCGAAAAACAGCTCCGACATGCGTGCAAGCTGGTGCCGGTAGCCGCGCTCCATCTTGCCGTTTACAAGGTCGCCCGCACCCTCCCATCTCCAGTCGTGCAGATCCCCCGCATGGTAAATGTGCTTTCCGTCCGCCTCCACCGCAAACGCCACGCCCGCGTCCGTGGAAAGAAACGTTCGTATCTTCATGTCGTCCACCTGATACTCCTCATTGTGCGTGACATACGTGATCTTTTCCCGCACAGCCGGATCGATGCCGTGCTTTTTCAGAAAATTGGGGCTTAGCTTCGCGTCCTTTGAAATGATATAGCGGATATTCTCATAGCGCTCCGTGAACCGGTAAATATCCATGTCAAAATGATCCTGGTGCTTGTGGCTCGCAAAAAAGTACATCGGCGTATCCGCATCATACACGGGAAGCGTTCCCCGGAACGTATAGCCGTTCACGCGGTCACCGTTAAAATAGTCGAAAACCAGCACCTTTGTGTCCAGCTCCACGATAAAACAGCTGTGGTGAATAAATAAAACGTTCATAATACCTCTCAAAAAAATTGACGCGGCCGTTTAAGGCAAGGCGCGAATATCCTGTAAGCCGGCCCTGCCCTGACGGCTCCGCATTATTTCATGCGCCCGATGATCGCGTTCGCCTTCGCGTAAATCTCCTTCGGGTCAAATCCGATGTCAAACTTCCCGTTCTCATAGAGAATCCGCCCGTTTACCATCGTCATCGCCACATTCTGCTTGCTGCCGCTGTAGACCAGATTTTTCACCAGGTTATTTTCCGGCTGCATATTGGGCTGCATGAGGTCGATCATGACAAGATCCGCCTTTTTGCCCACCGCCAAATCGTCACAGTCGCCTAAGCCCATGGCCCGTGCGCCCGCCGTCGTCGCCATATAAAATACCTCGTTTGCGCCCACCACCGCTGCGTCATTTTCCCTGACCTTCGCAAGGCCGGTAGTCAGAAACATCTCACGGAACATGTCCAGACAGTTGTTGCTTGCCGGTCCGTCGGTTCCGATGGCAACCGAAATGCCCTCCTCCAAAAACCGGTTGATCGGTGCAATGCCGCTTGCAAGCTTTAAGTTTGACGCGGGATTCGTTACCGCGGTCAGCCCGCGCTTTTTAAAGATCTCAAAATCGGCGTCCTCAAACCAGACACAGTGATAGCCGCCGCCACCGTACTCGTACATGCCAAGCTCCTCGGTGAGCTGTGTGGGGGTCTTTCCGTAACGCCCCTTACACTCCTCCACCTCCAGCTTCGTCTCCGCATTGTGGACAAACAGGGGGGATTTCAGCTTCTCTGCCAGCGCCGCCACACCCTTCATCAGCTCCATGGACGTCGTGTACTCCGCGTGGAAGCCCACGATAAAGCCGGTGCGGTCGCTCATCTCATTGACGATATGATAGTTTTCCTCCAAAAGCTCTACCGTACCGCCGTAGTTGTTCAGGCCACTCGTCTGCACCGTGCGGTAGCCTGTGTCCACCGTCGCCTTCGCATCCACCGGCGGGAAAAAGTACATGTCGAAGTTTGACGTGATGCCGCTGGTCAGATATTCCATGATTCCGAGAATGTTCAGCCAGTATACATCATCCTCCGTGAGCTGTCCCTCCCGGGGGAATACCTGCTCGTTCAGCCAGCTCTGCAGGGGAAGGTCGTCCGCATAGGAGCGCAGAAACGTCATAGCCGTGTGGGTGTGCGCATTTTTAAAGCCGGAAATGAGCAGCTTTCCGCTGGCATCGATCTCGCGGTCCCAGGAAACTTTCCCACCCGCCTGCAGCACATTTTCCGTATCCGAACCGTCACCGATATATGCGATGGAATCTCCCCGCACCCAAAGCTCGCCCTCCACGCACTCGTATGCGCGCGCCTGATCATCCTTCAGACAAAGTATTTTTGCATTATAAAAACGAATATTCATCTTGCTTTTTGTTTTCTCCTTATCTGCAAATCAATTAACAGTTGTTGCACCGCATCCCAGGCATCGGCCCGCTCCTTTGTCTCCTGCACAGCCCGGCTGCTTTGCGTATTATGTTTACTGCCGGTCCTTTCTTTCCCCCGGACAAAATCTCAGCATGTTCCTGCAATATTTTTGATCGATTCGGTAAGCAGCCGTTTGAACATGGGAGCCACCGCATCCGCAGTTTCCGTAATCTCCGCATGGGTCAGGGGCTTCGGGGAAATACCTGCCGCCAGATTGGAAATGCAGGAAATGCCAACAATTTTCATTCCCATATGGTTCGCGGCCTGTGCCTCACACGCCGTGGACATACCAACCGCATCCGCGCCCATCATACGGCACATGTTGATCTCCGCCGGTGACTCATAAGCAGGCCCGGTCAGCTGAATATAAACGCCCTCTTTCAAGGGAATACCGAGATCGCAGGCAGCCTTTTTCACGATCTGCTGCAAATCCTCGTCATAAATATGGCTCATATCCGGGAACCGCGTACCGAGCTCCTCGATATTCTCACCCAGAAGCGGTGAAGGAACCAGACAGGAAATGTGGTCCTTGATGAGCATAAAATCTCCCGCATGGAAGCCCTGCTTAATGCCGCCGGAGGCATTTGTCAAAAAGAGCACCTCCGCACCCATCATCTTCATGAGACGGGTCGGCAGAACAACGTCCGTCATCGAATAGCCCTCATAGTAATGTACACGTCCCTGCATAATCACAACCGGAACGCCCTCCACATGGCCGAACACGAAGCGGCCCTTGTGCAGCGGCACCGTAGAAACCGGAAAGCCCTCGATTTCACTGTAGTCAAGCGTCGCGTAAATATCAATCTGATCTGCGTAATCGCCCAGACCGGAGCCTAAGATCAGCGCCACCTTCGGGGTGAAATCAACCTTCGCCTTTACGCTCTCATAGCATTTTACTAACTTTGCATATACCTCGTTCATTGTATCTTCTCCTTATAAAATGGTGTTTTAGAATTACCCTGGTTCAAAACAGTTATCTACATTTTACCAAAACAGGTAAAAAGAAGCAAGCTCACAGCCATGTTTTTCCGGTATGAAACCGGTCCCCAAAGAGCATAGCGCCTATCTCCGGAAAAACCATGTATATACAACCGCTATCACCTCACGCGCATAAAAGAGGATGACATAGGGCATTGCGGTCTTTGCGGCGTACGCCGTCGGGCTTAAGCCCTCCTGCCTCGCGTGCACACATCCGCGGTAGCAGTGAAATTCACTCGTGATCAGCGCAATCTCACGGCTCTCTTCCCAGTTACTCCCTCCCAGCACCTCCTCCAAAATCGCGCAGGAGTTTTTCAGGTTTGTCGGCGTATTGGTGGAGCCGTCCTCCCGATAAAGCCTGTCCCCCTCTATGCCGCGCGCCGTCAGCTCCCGATACATGCACTCCGCCTCGGAAATGCCCTCGTTTTCCCCCTGGCCGCCGGAGAGAACGGCGACCGCCTCCGGATGACTCTGCAAATATGCAAATGCCGCGTCAATGCGCTCGCCTAAAATCCGGCTGGGCTTCTCGCCCTTCACCTGGCAGCCCAGCACCACCGCCGGGATATCCTCCGCCGTCTCTCTTCCCTTCGCGCCCCGATGAATCGCCACCATCGCCGAAGCGATCAGCACCATACCCGCAATAACAAAAGCACCGAAAAAAATACATACTATTTTTATCATACGTTTCATCTTTCCACACCTTTTTACTACTATTGCAAACAATAAAATCCCACAGAAACCTTTTTAAATTATATCCAAATACATGAAAAAAAACAAGCCGTCCGGAGAAATGCCCGAACGGCCTGTTACGGCATACGACAAACACATGTATCAATAAATTT
>CAJUSH010000019.1:48533-55396 GCA_910589045.1 uncultured Eubacterium sp. | reverse complement strand
GTCCCTCTTTCTACATATTTTCAGCGCAGCTTCCCATTTCCCGGCCCGCGCCGCAAGTCCCCGGGGGAAGTGCGCTTTCCCGCCGGGCCTAAAACAACCACGCCAAACGTCCGTATTATCATACCACAACCATATGTACGACGTAAAGAGATTTTTGTAATTTTTTCAAACATTTGTTCGTTTTTTGTTTATGCGCAGAAACGAACAAGCAGGAAATCGTTTTGTGATCTCCTGCTTGTTCGCACCGTTCGTGCGGCTGTCATTTAGCTTTTCCGGCGGTTCGTCAAAGCTTTTCTCCTGAGGATGCTTGTTTTAATATCACTCTTATAGGAAGCCCCCGCTTATTTTATCATAAAATGCTACGGCACCACGAATCTCTTCTTCGGTCGGATGCCCTTTGGCAATACCGCCGACCAGTTTGAACGGGCCATAGGTGTCATAACCTCTGCAGCCATAGCTTCCCATTACCCTTGCCCCATTTGATTCGAGCGTTCTGGTAATGCTCTTCACATACCCTCCACTTGGATTTCCACAGGTATAGAGGAGAAACACACGGCTGCCCGATGGGATTTTTATGGCAAACTCCTCCATACGTCTGTAGAACTTTCCAAAAGAAATCCCGGAGGCAAGCCCCACCATATCATATCCTGACAGGTCTATGGACTTCGCCTCTTCAATGCCGGCAGTCTCCACAGGATGCTTTTTTGCAATTGCATCCACAAGCTTTTTTGTATTCCCGTGGTGGGTGGATTCATAAATGATCATAGATTTCATAAAAATATGCCTCCTGCCTTACAGGTTAAATTTCAAAAAGTACTGTCTCATAGTCTTTTACAAAATATCTGATATTTTTTCTTCCCCTTGAAATAACAACATGCCCCTCTGCTTCCAGTTTTAATTTCTGCGCTTCGATGCCGCCTGGATATTTTGGATTTAATTCTCCATTTGCTTTTAAGGTCCTCCAGTAAGGCGTTTCATTTTCAGAACGCTGCTCGCTCGCCCATGCCGAAATAGACACAAATATTCCCGCTGTAATCGGCTCTGTAAAGTCAGCCTGATTTTGTCTGGCAAAATATTCACGGATTTTCCCCACAGTGATGACCTTGCCATAAGGAACCTGTTTCATCGCCTGATCATAATCGATTGGCGGTGCGAAGTACATCCTGTTTCCACCATATTTTTCAATACTCTTTTCATCTGTAATGATCTGGATTTTCGGCATATCCTTGTTATCGTTCAGCATAGCATTAAAGTCTTTTTTATCCTCGTTCGCCATATGTATCACCTCCCGGCAGAATTATAATGCCATACTGTGACGGATGCAATGAGGCAGTTTTAAATTTTTTGCCCGGCCTCCTTCATTATAAATGAAACAATTCATCAAAATCAGTTTTCAGATTCGGAAACATAACAAGCTGCAGTTCTTTCTTGTTTTCTTCCGCAACAGTTTTATACAAATAGAAATATGTCGTTCCGTCCTCCCGTCCATCATTCAGATATATTTCAACCTCTTTCTTCCGCCAGTCAACAAGCCAGTATTCCGATACACCGACTTTTTGATAAACTTCCATTTTTTCACCACGGTCATACGTTTCTGTCGACTCCGAAATCACTTCCATGATCATCCGCGGGATACCTGTCAATGAAACATTGTTTCTGTCTCTTGTATTACAATTGATGGAAACATCCGGTATAACGATGTGATCGTCATTTTCGCGCCATTGGTATTGGACGCCATCACCAAGAACGCGGCATAATGAGTCTTTCAATTGTTTTCCCACCATAACCACAAAATTATTGATGATAAAAGAATGTTCAATGAACATATTGCTCATATCTTCTATCGGAAACGCATTCATGCTCGAGCACTCCGCTTTCTTTTCGCTTATGTGTCTATTGTATCAGATTCCGCAGCTTTTTCAGGCGCTGTTTCGCTCGAAGCTCATCAGATATAAGCGAATCACATTCTCACGGACTGCCCTCGTTCTTTTCATGCTATGCCCCCGCCGCCCAAATTCCCGTCTGTGTCATGTCACGGTCCGTGGCAGGCTACATGGCAAGCTTCGCCTGAAAATCCGCCATCGCCTCGGAGATCTTGATCTGCTGCGGGCAGACCGCCTCACAGCTTCTGCAGCCCACACACGCAGCCGGCTGCTTTTCCGCAGGCACCGCCATGAGCGCCATCGGCGCAAGAAAGCCGCCCCCGGTAAAGCAATGCTCGTTGTAAAGCGAGATGAGATGCGGAATATCCAGCCCCTTCGGGCAGTGGGACGTGCAGTAGCGGCACGCCGTACAGGGAAGCGTATTCCCAATCATGCCGCGCGCCGCATCAAGCAGCGCATCCATCTCCTGCTCTGAGAGAGGTGCCGGCTCCGAAAATACCCCGATGTTTTCCTTTAGCTGCTCCAAATCGGACATGCCGGAAAGCGTCACCGTAACCTCCGGCAGGCTCTGCAGAAAACGAAACGCCCAGGCAGGGATCGTCTCGTCCGGCCGCATGCGCCGCAGCTTTTCGCCTGTCTCCTTTGGCAGCTTCGTCAGCTTGCCGCCCCGCAGCGGCTCCATCACCCACACCGGAATGCCGTAGGAATTGAGCAGCTCAATCTTTCCCTTTGCATTCTGAAACTCGTAATCCACATAGTTGAGCTGAATCTGGCAGAACTCCATATCCTTCCCGTAGGCATCCAGAAACCGCTTCATGACCTCCACGCTCCCGTGGGCGGAAAAGCCCAGATGACGGATACGCCCGTTTTTCTTCTGCTCCAATAAGTACGTATAGATGCCATATTTCCCGTCGTCCAGGTAGGCATCGATATTCATTTCACACACATTGTGGAACAGGTAAAAATCAAAATAATCAACCTGACATTTTTCCAGCTGCTTCTCGAAAATCTCCTTCACCTTCGGCATGTTCGACAGGTCGTAGCCCGGAAACTTCGTCGCCAGATAAAAGCTGTCACGGTCATACCTTTTCAGCGCATTTCTCATGACAAGCTCGGAATTTCCCCCGTGGTAGCCCCACGCGGTATCGTAGTAGTTGACACCGTTTTCCATCGCACAGGCAACCATCTCCTCCGTCAGCGCCACATTGATATCCGCATCACCTTCACCGTTTAACGGCAGGCGCATCGCACCAAGCCCCAGCGCGGAGAGCTTCATCCCCTGAAAATCCTTATAAAGCATAATAGTCCTCCTTCACATGATTTATCTTGATATGTCTACTATACCCCTAAAGCAGGCTTCAGGTTCAAGCCTTTTTTTCATTTTCAGATTCAAAAAACTACAGCTTAATCCGGTAAAGGTCCCCTGCAAACATGTCGCCCAGATACAGGTAACCGTTGCGCGCCATCAATGCCCGGGGCTGCGCGGGAATCCTGCCCTCCCGCCTGGAATTTGCCGTCAGGACCGTCTCAAGCCTGCCGTCCTTTAAGCATTTAATGCAACCGTTGCCCGTATCGGCGATGTAGAGCACGCCCCGGTAGATGACAATCTCCTGGGGGTTGGAAAGTGCCGCCTGCAGCGCTTTCCCGTCCGAATCTCCCTCCTCGCCGGATGCGCTTCCCGCCACGACCTTTACCTTTCCGTCCGCAATGCTGCAGATCCGGTGGTTGCCGGAGTCCGCCACATAGAGCACGCCCTTGCTGTAAAAGAGTCCGGTCGGCTCACAGAACCGCGACGCCGCATAGCTTCCAACCTTCGTGCCCGACTCGCCCGCCGCCCCGGCAAGTGTTGTCACATTCCCCTTTGGATCGATGGCACGAACCGTGTGGTTACCGGTATCTGCCACATAAACGGTGCCGTCGTCACCGACAGCCAGGCCGGTGGGGCGGTTAAAGGACGCGCCGCTTGATGCCTTTGCATTCACAATTCCGGGCTTACCTGCCACGCCTGCAAAGGTCGTCACCTGCTCACTGCGGATCTGACGGATCACATGGTTGCCCGAATCGCTGACCAGATAACCGCCCTCGTAGGCAGCCACACTCCAGGGCTCGTTAAAAAGCGCCTCCGCCAACGATCCGTCCGCATACCCGGCACTGCCCGGCACACCTGCAAACAGGGTATAATCATTCTTTTTCTCCCGCATCCATACGGAATGGTTCTCCATATCCACCATACAGATACGACCGCCCGTGACACTTGTCATGCCGGAAATCGACACCATTGCCTGTGCCCTTGGCGCATCCGCTGCCGTCTGCGCCGCCTGCGCGGAAGCAAAGCCTCCGATCAGCATAGCTGCCGACATAACCGCCGCAAAAAGTCCTTTTTTTATTGCCATGTTTGTTCTCCTCCCTGTATCGTATGAAATTCCCCTGAATATCACATACCTCCGCAATTCCGAAGCAAAAGCGCCGCCCTTACAGCAGCCGCTCCGCCCGGAGCACCTCAAAGCCCGCCGCCTTGCCCTTCAGGGAAATGGTATCCCCGAGGGATGTAAATTCTGCGCGGCCCTCCAGTGCGTCCGCCACCACGCGGCTCACATAGATCATGCCGCTCGGCGCATTTGCCTCCAGCCGTGAGGCAGTATTGACCGTATCTCCGATCGCCGTATAATCCATGCGGTTTTTCGCACCGATATTCCCCACGACTGCCGGGCCGTAGTGGACACCGATTCCGAATCCGACCGTGCGCCCGTATTTTTCCTGAAGCTCCTTTTGCAGCTCCATCGCGCCCTCCCGCATGTCAAAGGCCGTCTTTAGTGCCTTGTAGATGCTGTCCTCCTGGGGCAGGGGCGCACCCCAAAACGCCATCGTACAGTCGCCGATAAATTTGTCCAGGGTTCCGGTATTCCGGAAGATGCAGGAGCTGGTTAAAGTTAAATATCGATTTAAGATCTCGACAATCTCCTCCGGGTTCATAAGCTCTGACATAGAGGTAAATCCGCGGATATCCACAAAGAGCACCGCGATATCACAGAGCCTTCCGCCCAGTGCGGAGGCATCCGATCCCTCCCGCAGAAGCTCCGATACGATCTCGGGCGCGACATAGCGCTCGAAGGTCGCCGTCACCCGGCGCTTCTCAAGCGTCTCCTGCATATAATTTCCCGCCACGCTGACGACGTAGAGTACGACAACCGCCGCAACAAGGTAGAGCGGTGAAAGCACCAGCCCCGCTGCTGCTGCCGCAAAACAAATCGCGATATAAGAAACGACCGCCCCCGCAAGCACAAGCGTCGCGGGAAGCATTTTTCTTCGATAGAAAAACATGCCGCAGAGGATGCTTACTACAAACACCAGCAGCGCCTGCCACGGCCCCGGCACCTCCCGCATCGTTCGCCCGTGAATGAGCGCGTCCAACATGTTTGCCTGGTACTCGATGCCGTACATCTTCGTGGCATGGTCAACCGCCGTCGTAAAATCGTCCTGCATACCCGCTGCATACGGGCCGATCAGAACAATTTTTCCGGCATAGACAGACGGGTCGATCTGCCCGTCCAAAAGATCAATAACACCGTAGCCGTCACTGTAATCCCCCGGATTCCCCTGGAACGGCACATAATAGCATTCCCGGCTGTCGCAGAATGGCACGGTATCCGCCGCGATCCCCTTCGATGCGCAGTACAGCTCATAAATTTTCCGATGAAACGAGGGCACAAGCTCCCCGCCCGGCAGCTCGATCTGCCAGATACCGTGGCGCAGGATGCCGTCCCGATCAAACATAGAATTGATGTGGCCCTGGTAGCTGTTCTCCTTCAGCGCCGCATAAGGCTCGTCAAACGCCACCAGCCCGTCCGCCATGTAAAAGCTGCCGTCCTCCTGTGTGACTAACGTCGTGTCATAGGTGCCCGCGCAGGCAGTCACTACCGGAACACCCGTCCCCGCCATCTTGGCAAGATAAGCGTCACCCTCCGGATCATCCGACGCACCTACGTAAAGTACGTCCAGTGCAACAACCGCCGGGGCCGTCTGCGGATCTTCATTTAAGATGGCGAGCACGTCCCCCATCAGAGCCCTGCCCCAGTCCCCGAAGGGACCGAGGGCATCGAGGCTTGCCTGATCGATGTTGATCAGGACAATCTCCCCATCCTTTGGCACCGGCTGCTGGCAGATCATATCCGAAAACATCTGATCCTGGGTGTACAGGACATTTCCGAGCATCAGGCCCGCAAAGAGAATGCCAACCGCAAGACCTGCCGCCAGCCGGCGAAATAAATTTGTCTTTTTCATATGTCTTTTGATTTCCTAGGAGGTCTGCTTGGAGGTTTCTTCAAACTTACCGTAACCGCCGAGCAGAATCTTTCCCTCGCCCTCTTTTTTATCCGCCTTCAGAGTGCTGAATGCATAAACGGTACCCGTCTCATTGACCTTGATGCTGCCAGAAAGCTGAAGGCTGGCCCTCTCACCGATGTAGAGGGAGCCGCTGACGGTCCATGACTGACCTGAGATTGTCATCGCGTCAAATACAAGCGTTTTGCCCTTGTTGATGCTGAGGTCATTGAGTACGATCTGGTTTGTCGTTCCGCTTGAACCGCCTTTGACATACACGATATCCTTTGTGTTCCATGCATTCTCGATTTCCGTCTTTACATCCTTCTTGTCTGCTGCAAGCTGATCCATCTCCAGCAGCACGATATCACCGCTTGTAAAATCCCATTCCGGCATCTTGATCTCTCCCGGCTCTTCCGGCTCACCCGGCTTGCCCGGCTGTTCAGGCTTCTCGGGTTCTTCCGGCCCGCCCGGCTGTTCAGGCTTCTCGGGTTCTTCCGGCCCGCCCGGCTGTTCAGGCTTCTCAGGCTCTTCCGGCCCGCCCGGCTGTTCGGGCTTCTCAGGCTCTTCCGGCCCGCCCGGCTGTTCGGGCTTCTCAGGCTCTTCCGGCTCACTCGGCTGTGTGGGCTGACCGGGTGTGCCCGGCTCACTCGGCTGTGT
>CAJUSH010000019.1:0-48433 GCA_910589045.1 uncultured Eubacterium sp. | reverse complement strand
TGCCCGGCTCACTCGGCTGTGTGGGCTGACCGGGTGTGCCCGGCTCACTCGGCTGTGTGGGCTGACCGGGTGTGCCCGGCTCACTCGGCTGACCGGGTGTGCCCGGCTGTGCCGGCTGGCTGGGCTGACTCGGTGAAACGGTCTCGATGATCTTTGTCACGTCGGGGCCGCCCATCTCCGTGATCTTCTGCTGCAATGCCGTATCCTTTGCAACCTCCTCCGCCGCAAACGCGGGAACATCCTCCGGTGCAAGCGCTTCGGCGACAGGCACCTGTGCGGCATTTTTGGAAAGCGTCAGCTTTTCGCCGCTCTTTAAGGACACGGGCTCGGTTTCTCCCGTCCCGGGATTTTTCCAGTTGATCGAAAGCTCTCCCTCCAGAAGATAGACGCTTGCGGTATCAGCACTTACCGCCTCGATCACGCCGCAGGTGCCCCGCACACCGGTCACCATCGTGGACGTCTGCACATCCAGGGACTCACCGGCCTTCAGCGGAACACTGACGTTGAAGAAAAGCTTGCCCTTGCTGACAAGCAGCTTCAACTGCTTCCCGTCCTGGCGCACCTGCACCTTTGCATTTGCATCCAGTTTCACTGCCTTGCTGGAATCAAGACTGATGTAGGCATAGCTGCCGGTTCCGGTCTCGATGACATTGCCGTTGTAAAGGCGCATGCCCTTTGTAATCCTGCGTGTGCTGCCGCTTATGGTTTTCAGCGTCACACGCGAGCCGGTCGTCGCCGCAAGCCGCATCGTAGTGGCTCTGGCAACCGCCCCGTAAACCGTGACGCACATTCCAAGCACCAGCGTGCATGCAACAAGCACGCACAGCATTCGTTTCAAATTTCCTCTCCTTTTCATTTCCATAGAACTCCTTTCTTTTAATTCGAAAGCTTCCATGCTTCGCTCTCCTCAAACAAATCAACTATGTTCCGATCCAATTCTCCCTTCTCCGCCATGCGGCGGAGGATCGCGAAGGAATCCTCTGTCCGTATCGCGCCTTTATATTTACGGTCCCTGGCAGTCAGAGCCTCATAAATATCAATGGTCATAAGCAGCCGCGACTCCATGCTAAGCCGGTCTGCCGTAAGCCCTCTCGGATAGCCCGTGCCGTCCAGACGCTCGTGATGCTGGCTCGCCCACAGCAGGATCTTGCTGTAGCTGCCCTCCAGATTCATCTGCATGAGCATCCGTTCGGTCATAACCACATGCTGCTGCATAATCTCCCGCTCCGCAGCCGTAAGCGTTCCCTTGCGCACGAGAAGCTGATCGCGCTCCTCCGGTGTCATCCAGGGCCGTATGCTGCCGTCCGTCTCCTGGTAGACCTCCTCGGCAAGCGAAAGAATGCGGTCGCGGTAATCATCGGTCAGAACACCGACGGTATTAACCTCCTCCACCAGCTTCCTTGCCTGGGCAAGCTTCTCAAAGCGGCTTTTGCTCTGCTCTGTGGAGAGCGTCCCCTCCAGCTCGGCGATCCGCGTCATCAGCCCGATCTTTTCCAGGCGGTTCAAAAGCCGCGGCCCGTTCGCCCCAAGGCGGCTGGGCTTATCCATGATCTCCTGGGGGATGACCAGCTTTCCGATATCGTGCAGCCATGCACTCAGAAGGAACATCTGCTTATCCTCCTCCGAAAACTTCCAGGAGAGCGGCTGATCGTTGAGCCAGTCGATAAAGCGGCCCGCATACTGCACCATCGTCTTTGTGTGGTTGGCGTTGTAGGGGGTGCGCTCGTCAATGGCCGTGGTCATCACCTGCACAAAGGAATTGAGCATGTGCTGAATCTGATGCGAATAGCTGATATTTACGAGACAGATCGCCGCCTGGGAGCCGAGGGAATGCAGAATCTTCTCGTCCATTTCCGGAAACGGAATGATGTTCCCCTCCCCGTCCATGGCGTTGATCAGCTCCACTACCCCGATGACGTTCTCCTTGTCGTCCTCCATGGGCACCACAAGAAGGGATCTTGTATGGTAGCCCGTCATGGCATCGTATTTTTTCGGGCCGGAAAAATCGTACTCCGCGCATTCATAGACGTTCGGTATATTGATCAGCCTGCGCTCAAGGGCGCTGAAGGCACAGACATTGCTCCTCGTAAGGGGCACCGGGGGCATGTTGATCGCATCCCCCTCGCTTCCCTGGTGGATGCCCTGAGATCGCGTGATCATAATGTTAAATTCCAGCTCCGAGCCGTTGTTCGTGTAGAGCGTGCCGCCGTCACAGCCAGTCAGATCCATTGCCGCCTCCAGAATACGATCCAGGAGCCTTTCCTTGCTACGCTCCTTCGAGAAAGCGATCCCAAGGTTTAGGATTCGTTGTATCTTTTCATCAGTCATAGTGTGATTACTTCCCCCGCACGGGCGAACCGTATGTTCGCATTTTCCTGTTGATATTGCACCTCAAGCCCAAGCAGCAGCGCATCGTCATGCTCCGGTGCATGATGGAACAAAAGCCCCATCCCCGGCCTTAAATCCGCCAGAAGCCTGCATGCCCGGTCCATCGCATTGTGTCCGAAGCCCCGACAACCTTCGTACTCCTGCGGAAGATACTGTGCATCTAATATCACTATATCGGCATTTTCTGCAAAATCTTTCAACTCTTTTCCATTTTTATCCTCCAGCTCGCAGTCCGTAGCGTAAACGATACGCCTCCCCCCTGCGCTGAAGCGGTAAACGGCCACGCCGCCCGGATGGGCTGCACGCATGTACTCCACCGTCGGCCCGCCGTCCGGAAGCGTATATGGCCCGTCAAGCTGCCGGTAGCTGATATCCGCCCGGAACACCGCCGTCCCCACCGGCCAGATCGGATCCTGCATCAGAGCCTCCAGCGCCTCCTTCGGCGGCATCTGGAAATGCGTGCCATATACGCACATCCGAAACCGGCTGTCGTAGAGAGGCTTCCACATGGGCAGCCCTATCAGATGATCCGCATGATAATGGGAAAAAAACAGATGCCACGGCGTATCCCTCCGGACGCTCCCATCCTTTAAGCGCAGCAGGCCGCTCCCCGCATCCAGCAGGATGCACGCGCCGTTCCATTCCACATACACACTGGAGGTCGCCCCTCCAAATACCCGGTACTCCTCCCCGTCCACCGGCACACTTCCCCGTGCACCCAAAACATGCAGACGGATCTTGTCTTTCTTTTCCCTCATAGCCACTCCATCATACTCTCGTCCTGCCGTCATCCGGCAGTCATCCGAAAATTTGCGTTATTTCCATGTTAATACAAAACAATTTTTTCGTAAAGCATCCCGGCAAAAATTTTCCCTTGTTTTTTGCACAAAAATATTGCATCCGCACTACCATTTTTTTTTAAATATGGTAAAATAAAGAAAGCTGATGCCGCGCGTGCTCTGCCGGCATTCAACAAAAAAAATAGGGGGTTTTTATTTAATGGAAAAAGAAATGATTGCCATGCTTTTAGCTGGCGGACAAGGCTCCCGGTTATATGCCTTAACCGAGAAGCTTGCAAAACCTGCCGTTCCCTTTGGCGGCAAATACCGTATCATCGACTTTCCGCTTTCCAACTGCGTAAATTCCGGAATTGACACGGTCGGCATTTTGACACAGTACCAGCCGCTCATCTTAAACGAATATATCGGAAACGGACAGCCCTGGGATCTGGATCGTCTCCACGGCGGCGTGCATGTACTCCCGCCCTATCAGAAGGCATCCGGCTCCGACTGGTACAAGGGCACGGCAAACGCCATCTGCCAGAACATATCCTTTATCGAGCGCTACAACCCGAAATACGTCATCATCCTCTCCGGTGACCAGATCTGCAAGCAGGACTACAGCGATTTCCTGAAATTCCACAAGGAGAAGGACGCTGAATTTTCCGTTGCGGTCATGGAGGTTCCCTGGGAGGAGGCATCCCGCTTCGGACTCATGGTTGCGGACGAGAACGACAAGATCACCGAGTTCCAGGAGAAGCCCAAGGAGCCCAAGTCAAATCTGGCGTCCATGGGTATCTACATCTTCAACTGGGACATCTTAAAACGCTATCTGTTAGAGGATGACGCAGACCCCAGTTCCGAGAACGACTTCGGAAACAACATCATCCCGAACCTGCTGCGCGACAGGCGCAAGATGTATGCGTACCATTTCGACGGCTACTGGAAGGACGTGGGAACCATCAGCTCCCTGTGGGAGGCAAACATGGAGGTTCTCGACCCCGAGCACTCCGGCATCGACCTCTTCGACGAAAACTGGAAGATCTACAGCCGCAACAGCGGCATGGCAGGCCACCACATCAGCGAGGGCGCGGAGGTTTCCAATTCCATGATCACCGACGGCTGCAAGATCAAGGGCAGCGTAAAGCACTCCATCCTCTTTGACGGTGTGACGGTAGAGGCCGGCGCCGTTGTCGAGGACGCTGTCATCATGGGCAACACGACCATCCGCACCGGTGCAATCGTAAAGCACTGCATCGTCGCCGAGAACGTCACGATTGACGAGCATGCCGTTGTAGGGGCAATGCCCACCGCCGAGGAAAAGGGCGTGGCAACCGTCGCCTCCGGCGTATGCATCGGCAAGTCCGCGAAAATAGGACCGAACGCAATGGTCAGAAATAATGTAAAGGATGGTGAAGAAGAATGGTAAGTTCTAATGCAAATGCGTTGGGTATCATTTTCCCCAACAGTTATGATTCCCTTGTCCCCGAGCTGGTGTCCAAGCGCCTGATGGCTTCCATTCCCTTTGCAAGCCGTTACCGCATGATCGACTTTCTGCTCTCAAGCATGGTCAACTCCGGCATCGACAACATCTCCATCGTGCTGCGCCAGAACTACCGCTCGCTGATGGATCACCTGGGAAGCGGACGTGAGTGGGATCTGACCCGCAAAAACGGCGGCTTAAACATTATCCCGCCCTTCTCCGAGAAGAGCATCAACGTGTACAGCGGACGCGTGGAGGCCCTTGCCAACATTCTCCCGCTGCTGCGCAGCTCCAAGGAAAAATACGTGGTCATGGCAGACTCCAACGTCGCGGCAAACATCCGCTTCTCAGACGTAATCGCGGCCCACGAGGCCTCCGGTGCCGACGTGACCGTTTTGTACTGCAGGACCGACTTTAGCAAGCGCGCAAGCGACACCCGCACGGACAGCGGCGAGTTCTACTACACCTTACAGATCGACGAGGATCAGCGTGTCAACGAAATCCACATCAACGCGCTTGATGTAGGCGTTCAGAACCAGTCCTTAAACATTTACATCGTAGACCGCGAATTTCTGATCACACAGATCGAGGATGCCAGCGTGCGCGGCATCACCTACTACGAGCGTGACGTGCTGCTTCCGAGCCTTGACCGGATTCTGGTAAAGGGCTACGAGTTCACCGGCTACGTTGCACTCATCAGCGGCATCAAGAGCTATTTCGACGAGAATATGGCACTGCTCAAGGAAGAAAACGCGGACGCGCTCTTCGCGGGCAACTCCATCTACACCAAGGTGCGTGACGACAATCCGACCCGCTACACCGCTTCGGCACAGGTGAAAAACATCATGGCTGCCGACGGCTGCGTCATCGAGGGTACCGTGGAAAACTGCGTACTCTTCCGCGGCGTGAAGATTGCAAAGGGTGCGGTTGTGAAGAACTGTATTCTCATGCAGGATACCGTCATCTCCGAGAATGTTACCGCGGAATACCTGATCACGGACAAGAACGTTACGATCACCGCCAATCAAGAGGTCAAGGGAACGTCCTCCTACCCGGTTTATATTTCAAAACGCAAAATCGTTTAATGCACGCAAAAAATGCGAGGGAAAACCCTCGCATTTTTTATTCCGCTTCCTGCCTGCCCTTCCGCTCTCTCAAAAGCTGCTCGTAAAATTCCTCTGTCGGCATGGGCTTTGAATAGAAATAGCCCTGCGCCAGATTGCAGCCAAGCCCCAGCAGCACCTGTGCCTGCTCCTCTGTCTCCACGCCCTCCGCAAGCAGTCCCAGCCCGATCTTCTCCGCCATGGTCGCCACCTGCGCCAAAATCACCTTGCCCCGCTCGGAGAGCATCATGTTCCCCACAAACTTCCGGTCAAGCTTGATCACGTCAAAGGGCGTCTCCAGCAGGATGTTCAGGGACGAATAGCCGCTCCCGAAATCGTCCATCAGAAGCTTGTAGCCCTCGTCCTTTAGCTCCTGCGCCTTCTTGCTGATCTGCTGGTCATCCACGGTCTCCGTGATCTCCAGCTCCAAAAGCCGCTTTTCTATGCCGGTCTCCTGCAAAACCTGCTCCAGCTTCTCCTTGCACAGATCATCCTGCAAATGGACCCGGGACATGTTCACGGAAATAGGGCAGTCCGTAATGCCCGCTTCCCCGAGGCGCCTGATAAAATACGCCGCCTCCTCCCAGATAAAATAGTCCACGTTTCGGATAAACCCGTTTTCCTCGATGATCGGTATGAACTCATCCGGAAAAATCATGCCCCGCTGGGGGTGTACCCAGCGCACCAGCGCCTCCGCACCGACGATCCGGTGCTCCCGGATGCTGTACTTCGGCTGCAGGTACATCCGAAACTGATGACCGCTTATCGCCGCCTTCATGCTCTCCTCGATAAACTTGCGGGTGTAGAGCAGCTCCTTAAACTGCTCCTTGTAAAAGACCACGTTCGTGACCACGCTCTCCTTCGCCGCCTTGCGCGCCATCGACGCGCGTCCCTCCATCTGGCGCAAATCCATGCCCCGATCGCTGACCGTGTATACGCCGAAGGAAAAATGCAGCTCCAGGTCCCTAAACATCGAGAGCCGGTCGTCCAGCAGGTCAATAAACTGTTCCAGA
The DNA here is from genome assembly GCA_910589045.1 of uncultured Eubacterium sp. Lineage (GTDB taxonomy): Bacteria > Bacillota > Clostridia > Lachnospirales > Lachnospiraceae > W0P33-017. Next base: position 41,667 of record CAJUSH010000019.1, on the reverse strand, counting down.
TCCCGCTGTGCCCCGTAAGCAGTCACCACCATAAACACATCACTCTGGAGATTGATAAAGTACTGTCCCTCCCCGCAGACCTTCTGGAGCTGCTTTGAAATGTTGTAGAGCACCTCATCCCCGAAATGCTCGCCGTAGAGGTCATTGATAATCTTAAAGTCCCGGATATCAAACTGGATAAAGGCAATTTGCGCATCGTGCTCTCCGATCAGCCGGGTGACATTCTGCCGGAAATGGCGGCGCTTCCCGGTCTGCTTCATCATCCGGCGAAGCTCCCGCTCATCCTCCGGGTCTTCCGTCTCCTGCCAGACATCCGATGTCTCGTCACGGTACTGCCCCACCGCCACAACCGAATCCCGCTCCGAAAGCATTTCCTCCAAAATAGAAATACCCGTCTCCATCACATCCGGACAGCGCTTCACCACCAGGCCCGCCTGCTTGATCGCCGCTGCGCCCTCCTTTGTCCCGAAATTGTGCTTTAAAATATCTTTGCACCGAATACTCCCCACCCGCGCCTCAAAGCGGTCAATGTACTCTCTCGTCTTCTGATTGCCATATACCTCCAGCTCCCGGTCGTCAACGTCATAAAAGCCGAAGGCAAGACCCAGCACCATCAGCCCTGCGCTGATAATGCCGCACGTCTCGCCCCGGCGCATGCCCGCACCATAGCAGGTGCTCAGCTTAAAAGCAGTATACGCGTTCAGTCCGAACTCCTCCGCAAAAGCACCGAACATTGCCTGTGAACAGTGATAGCCCTGATATAGCAGCTCCTTTGCTTTTTCTAAATGTGTCACGGTCAAGCCCTCCTCATATAATCATCATTATACACGAAAAAGGGCCGAACCGCCACATAATTTCTATTAAAGATGTACAAAGTAACGCAGCTAATGCTACTTTTCAAACCCGGGCCGCGCATTTACTGCGCGTACCGTTTTGCCTGTGTCTTCACCGTCATAAAAAAACGGTCCGTTTTTTATTTGATATCAAGCTCCGGCGGCTCGTCCAGGTTATGCGGGACGGGCCTGCCGTTTTTCTTGCGCTGGCGCACGCACTCCGTCAGCAAATATTCAATCTGTCCATTGACGGAACGAAAATCGTCCTCTGCCCAGGCTGCAATGGCATTGTAAAGCTTTGCCGACAGGCGCAGCGGCACCTGCTTTTTGGAACCGTCCGCCATCAGTAAAGGCTTCCGGAGTTGACTACGGGCTGGGCATCCCGGTTACTGCACAGTACCACAAGCAGGTTTGACACCATGGCCGCCTTGCGCTCCTCGTCGAGCTCCACAACATCCTGCTCGGAGAGACGTGAGAGCGCCATCTCCACCATGCCGATCGCCCCGTCCACGATCATCTTGCGGGCGTCGATGATGGCTGACGCCTGCTGACGCTGCAGCATCACCGCCGCGATCTCCGGCGCATAGGCCAGATAGGTAATACGCGCTTCGAGCACCTCAAGCCCGGCGTCACAAACCTTGTTCTGGATCTCCGCCCGGATGCGCTCCGCCACCACCTCGCTGGAGCCCCGCAGGCTTCCCTCGTCCGCCTGTCCGTCCCCGGTCGTATCTACGTTTTCCGCCACGTCATAGGGATAAACGCGCACCACTTCCCGCAGCGCGCTGTCGCACTGGAGAGAGAGGTACTCCTTGTAATTGTCCACGTTGAACACGGCCTTTGCGGTATCCCGCACGCACCACATCACGGCGATGCTGATCTCCACCGGATTTCCCAGGCAGTCGTTGATCTTCTGACGACTGTTGGAGAGGGTCATGACCTTTAAGGAAATCTTTTTTCCGACCGAGGCCGCATGCAGCTCGGCATTCGCACCATCCATGCCAAGCTGCAGGAGCTTCCCCCCGCCTGGCTTTACGTCGCCGCTCTGGCTAAGCTTCGTGCCTGCCGCCGGGTTGACCCCGCTGCAAAAGGGGTTTACAAAATAAAAGCCCGGCTCCTTTAACGAACCCACATAGTTTCCGAACAGCGTCAGCACAAGCGCCTCCTGAGGCTTTAACACCTTCAGCCCGCAAAAGAGAATCCAGCCCGTCGCAGCATAGAGCACACCCACAACCACAAGCACTACGCCAAGCGTGTGCCGTACCGTCCCCGCGCTGCCCTCCTGCATGCCTTTCCCTGCCACAATGACCACGAACGCCAGCACGTACAGCAGAACCGTCAGGATCAGCATCAGCATTCCGTTTTTGCTCCTGTTTAAAATTTTTTCCTTCATAAAAAGCTTCCTCCTTACGTTTTGATACTTGAATGATATCATTTTGATATCTGTTTGTCAACACCGTATTTCGGAATTTTTATACACGGCGCTCATACAGGTTACTGCTGATTCTGTAATCAGTAACGCATCCATTACCCAAGCGCGACGTCCAAAACCATCATGAGCGCAAAGCCCGCCGCAGCCCCGCACGTCCCGATGCGGGAGTTTTCACCCGTGCAGGCCGCCGGAATCAGCTCATCCGCGGCCACATAAAACATGGCACCTGCTGCGAACGACAAAAACAGGGGCAAAAAAGGAGCCTTACCGGCAGTAAGTGCAATAATCACCGCACCGCCGATCGGCTCCACTATGCCCGAGAGTGCTCCCCAGACAAAAGCACGTCCCTTTTTCATTCCCGCACCGTGAAGGGGCATGGACACGATCGCCCCCTCGGGAAAATTCTGAATCGCGATCCCCACGGCAAGCGCAATCACGCCGGCCATGGAAACCTCTGCCTGATTGCCCACTGCCCCCGCATACGCCACGCCCACCGCCATGCCCTCCGGGATATTGTGAAGGATCACCGCAAAAAGCATCATGCCCGTCTCATGCTCCACGCCGAAAAACCGGCTGTTTTCTTCTGCGTGCAGCTTTGCCGCCAGCACGTCGAGCCCGCACAAAAGCAAAACGCCGGCCAGAAATCCGGCCAGGGGCTGTGCCCACGCAGGGTAGGGCTTTTCCCCGCACAGCGCAAGCGCGGGAAGCAGAAGAGACCACACGGATGCCGCCAGCATCACGCCCGCCGAGACGCCGGAGAGCAGCTTTCCCGTGCGCACACCTGCGCCCTCCCTCATAAAAAACACCATTGCGGCACCGAGCGCCGTGCCCGCAAAGGGTATCAAAAGTACAGGCAGCTCCATCCTTTTTCCTCCGGATCATCCTACAATCTGTATTATAGTATGCAGATGATGCCGCCCGTGCTAAAAATCCCTTTATCTCTTTTCTATAATATAGAACGCATCGCCCTCCTTCGGGTGAAGCACGTACTCCCGCAGGAGCGTAAGCCCCTTTCTAAGACGCAGGTTCTTTTTTATAAAGCCCGTCTCGTTGGCATATAAAAAAAGGTGTCCGTGGGGCACCAGCAGCCGTTCAAACTGCGCAAAGCAGTCCGAATAAAAGGCATCCCACTCCTCCTTCGTCCGTTTTCCCCGTCTGGGCATATCCGCAAAAATCTCCGTCATCCCGTGCTTCGACGTAAACTCCGGAAAATTTTTTTTGATAAAATTGCAGCGGATGCCTGCGGCCGCCGCATTCTCCTTCGCACCATCGATGGCCTCGCCGAAAATATCCACCGCGTAATTGTCGCGTGAGGGCATGCACAGGTTCCGCTCGATCATCCATGTCCCCACCCCGCAGAACGCGTCCAGAACGACCCCGTCCTCCGTAAGATACGGGCGCGCCAGCTCCGTCAGCCCCGCCGCCAGAGAGGGGTGCATCGACGCGGCGATCGTACGGGTGCGCCAGAAAAAGCGCGCATCGTCTATCGTATAAAATTTCAGACACGGGTAAAAGCTCTGCTCCTTCGTCCGTGAAAGCCGCAGCTCCACCTCGTAATCCGACGTAGAATTTTGCAGTCTGCCGCCGCTTTGCTGCTCCAGCTCCTTTGCCAGCGCCTTTGCCAGCGCACTCTTCTCCCCGCGCTCCAGCATGCCCCGCAGCTCCACCCGGAAGTAAAAGGGCGGGCCGCCCTCGTGGTTTTTCTCCAAAAGCTCCATCAGGTTTGAGGCAAGCAGCGCCCGCGCAAGCTCCTCCGGCGTCCCGGCGAGGGTGCTACGCACATTCAGGGCGTGTAAAAGCTCCCGATAAGCGTGAAGCTTCGCCAGAGCGCCAAGCTCCGTCGTGCGCACCATGACACCCATCGGATGCAGCCGCGCCTGCAGCCCGTTTCTCGCGCGCTGCTCCACCATGCGCTTTAACGGCTCACGCAGCATCTGCTCCGTCGTGAAGATCACGTCGCTTCGTCTCTCCCAGCCGGTAAACCGGTGGGCTTTGAGCGCCCCCGCCTGTGCCAGGAGCTGCTGCAAAAGCCCCCGCTCCTCGTCCACATGCTTTTTCTCCTCCTCCGCCGGCTCATAGGCCAGAAGCCTTTCGTAGCGCGCCTGCAGCGAGTCGATATAATCCGAGACATCCAGCGCTTTCAGGGCCGTGAGGTAGGAGCTGCGCACAAAGCGCGTCGTCTCCTGCTCATACGCCGCATACAGCGCCTCCACATCCTCCTGCGCCCCCAGCTCGCCGATGAGCAGCGCCGCGTTTTTTCTGATTTTCGCGTCGTCGCTCCCGAGCAGTGCCGCAATGACGGCCGGGTCAAGCTCGCCCTCCAAAAGCCCCGCCGCCACCTCCGGGTCCTTGCAGATCCGTTTCAGCTCGATCAGGTTTGCGCGGATTTCCTCCCCCTTACAGATTGCTTCATAATTTTTATTCATTCGACCTCTTTTTCTCCATATAATCTGCCACATCCTCCCGAAACGCGTCCCATGCGCCCGGCTGCTCCACAAAATATTTCGGGCAGTTCTTCCCTGTGATGTCGTGGTGGCGCAGAAGATCCTTCTCCGTCAGCCCGTAGCGGAAGCACAGCCACGATGTAAGCTCCACAAGCGAGTCGTAAGTGCGGTTTGTGAATACGCCGCTCTCGTCGGGAATACAGCACTCAATGGAGATCGTGTCCTCATTTCGCTCATTGGAGGCATACGCCCATTCGCCGCAGGGGATGCACTGCACAATCTCACCCTCGATACCGATGATGAAATGGCTGCTCACCTTCGTGACGTGTGTGTCCTTAAGCCCCTCGAAGTAGTTCCGGTTCGCAATCGCCGAGGTGCCCGGGTTTGCGGTGTAGTGAATGACAATGCCCCGCACCTGCGAAAGTGTGACCCCCGGCCTCGAATACTCGTTGATCGTCAGCAGCTGGACGTCCAGCTGCGGCCGCTCCATCTGGGTCACCTCGCGCACCTGCGCGGCGCCCTCCGTCATGGAAAAAAGCTCCGCAGCGCCGGCCTGCGCCGCCACACCCGTCTCCCTTCGCCCGTACCGGCCCCAAAGCAGAAATGCCATGGCGGCCGCCACCGCAAGCAAAACGGCGTAGGCCGCAAACAGCCGCATCCGCTCGCTTCTCCTCTTTTTCATTCTTGCTCTTTCGTACTGGTCCAATGTACTCTCCTGTCTGCTGTAAAATATGCCTGAGATATACTCAGTATATCAGAATCCGGTTCACTTTTGTTGCTTTTTGAAAAAAAATGTGAAAAATATTCTTTGCCGGTGATTTCCAGGCAAAAAACGAAAATAACGATAATTTCTTCTGGTATTTACCCTCAGGTGTGCTATAATGATTACAGTGTTGTTTAAAGTAAATATAGTGTATTGGAGGAGCATCACGATGAAACTAAAGCAAAAAATTCTTTTAGTTGCAATTTTACCACTTGTTTTCCTTGGACTAGTCATTATTTTTGTGGGACAGAAACAGATCACAAACGTGCTGACGGAAAATATCCAGAGCGGTCTGCGGGCGACGACCATCGCCGTGCGTTCCACGTTCAGAAAGTTAAATAACGAGCCTTACACCCTCAATGAAAACAACGAGCTGGTAAAGGGTGATTTCAACATCTCCCTGACCCCCGACCTTGCGGACGGCATCAAGGAAGCCACGAACATCGATGTCACCATTTTCTACGGCGACACGCGGTACATGACCTCCGTCGTCGACGAGAACGGAAACCGTATCAACGGCACCAAGGCCGGCCCCCGGGCGATTGAAAACGTACTTGGCAAGGGCGAGGAGTTCTTTGCCACCGACGCCGTTGTGGCGGATCAGGAATACTTCGGCTATTACATACCCCTCTTTGATTTCGAGACACAGGAAACGGTGGGCATGGTGTTTGCCGGACAGCCCCGTGCAGAGGCACAGAGACAGATCATGCGGATCATTCTTCTCATTGTTGCCCTCGTCTTCATCGTCGGTATCATCTGCTCCGCGCTTATTTATGTCACGGTCAACAAGATGGTAAGGCACCTGAAGGAAGGCGTGACGGCACTGTCGCAGCTCTCGGAAGGAAAGATGAACATCCGTCTTGAGGACCGGCTGCTCAAGGAAAAGGACGAGATCGGAGATATCTGCCGCGCCATCGAGAAGATGAAAGAAAACTTAGCGGACATGATCCGCTCCATCAAGGAGGACAGCGGCATTCTCCTGCAGGCATCGGATAAGCTCCGCGAAAAGACCGACGTGACCAGCGAGCATGTGGATCAGATGGAGAAGGCAGTCAACGAGGTTGCCATCGGCGCAGGCTCCCAGGCGGAGGAGACGCAGGAGGCTACCCAGCACATCATCCTCATGGGCAATATGATCGAGGAGACGGCCGACGAGCTGGCACAGCTCAACGATCGCGCAAATTCCATCAAGGAACGCGGCGAGGTAGCGATCAAGGCACTCAACGAGCTGCAGAGCACGAACGAAAAGACCAGCGAATCCATCAACATCATTTACGAGCAGACAAATGTCACCAACGAGTCGGCCCAGAAAATCAAAGAGGCCACCGCGCTGATTACAAATATTGCGGAGGAAACCAACCTCCTCTCACTGAACGCGTCCATCGAGGCGGCCCGCGCAGGCGAGCAGGGACGCGGCTTCGCAGTCGTTGCGGCACAGATCCAGAAGCTTGCCGAGCAGTCCAACGAATCCGCGAGACAGATCGAGGGCATTATTCTCTCCCTCATCGAGGATTCCGACAAGGCGGTTGCCAGCATGAACGAAGTAAAAGAAATTATGGAGCTTCAGAACGAGAACGTTTCCAATACCGGCACACAGGTTACACACCTGCTCAATGACGTTGATGAGTCTCTCGTCATGATCGACAACGTGACAGAGAAAACCAACAAGGTCAACGAGGTTCGCGCAAGCATCGTAGACACCGTGCAGAATCTGTCGGCGATCGCCGAGGAGAATGCGGCGAGCACGGAGGAAACCTCCGCTTCCGTTACGGAGATCAGCGGAATCATCAGCGAGATCGCAGGCAATGCAACTGACCTCAAGGGCATTTCCAACAAGCTCGACGACAGCATGGCAATGTTTGAGATGCACTGATGCGCATCATCGAATAAAATAACAAAACCAGCGGTTTCGAAAAGCCCCGGGATATCCCGGGGCTTTTTCATGCACTTCCCGCAGTCTGTTGCCGCCTGCGCACCGACCCGCCATCTGCTTCTGCTCCCGGATGCACCTCATGCAGTCCGCGGCCCTTCCCCGCACAGATATTCCACCGCAAGGTCCACCGTCCGGTCAAGCTGCTGCCCGGTGTGCGCCATGGAAACAAACATCGCCTCAAACTGCGCCGGAGCAAGGTAAACACCGTGATCCAGCATATAGTTGCAGTAGCGCGCATATTCCGCGGTATCCGAGGTCTTTGCGCTTACGGCATCGCGCACCGGCTCCGCCGTGAAAAAGAGACTTCCCAGCGAGCCGATATGATTCACCTGCCAGGGCGCTCCGGCAGCCTCCACCGCCATCGCGAGCTTCCGGAAAAAAATATCCGCCCGCTCGTTGAGCTGGCTGTAGTACGAGGGATTTTCCTTCAAAATCGTAAGCTGCGCAAAGCCTGCCGCCATCGCCACCGGATTGCCGCTCAAAGTACCCGCCTGGTAAACCGGGCCAAGCGGCGCAACCCGTTCCATGATCTCACGCCTGCCCCCGTAAGCCCCCACGGGCATACCGGCACCGATAATTTTCCCGTAAGCACTCAGGTCCGGACGCACGCCGAAATATTCCTGTGCCCCGCCGAAGCACAGGCGAAAGCCCGTGATCACCTCGTCAAAGAGAAGCAGCGCGCCGTATTTTGTACAGAGGTAGCGCAGCCCCTCCAAAAATCCCGTCTCCGGCAGAACCACGCCCATATTTGCCGCGACCGGCTCCACGATGACACATGCAATCTCCTCCGGAAACCGGGAAAAGAGCTGCTCGACGGAGGAGAGATCGTTGTATACGGCCGTGAGCGTATCCCTTGTGCACCCTGCGGGAACACCCGCCGAGTCCGGCACGCCCTGGGTCATCGCACCGCTGCCCGCCTGCACTAAAAGCCCGTCATAATGCCCGTGGTAGCAGCCGTTAAATTTGATGATCTTATCCCGCCCGGTAAAGCCCCTGGCCGCGCGGATCGCGCTCATCACCGCCTCCGTTCCCGAATTGACCATACGGATCATATCAATAGAAGGAATGCTCTCACAGATGAGCCTTGCCATGTCCACCTCGATTTTTGTCGCCGCGCCAAAGCTCAGTCCCCTTGCGCAGGTATCCATCACTGCCTCCAGCACCGCGGGGTAGCTGTGGCCCAAAATCATCGGCCCCCAGGAACCGATATAGTCAATGTATTCGTTGCCGTCCTCATCCCAGATGCATGCCCCCGCGCCCCGTGTGATCATGCGCGGCGTGGAGCCGATGGAACCGAACGCGCGCACCGGCGAATTGACGCCTCCCGGCAGGAAGCGCTTCGCCTCCTCAAATAATTCCTTCGACTTTTCGATTGCTGCCATTATCCGATCTTCCCCTCCTTCATACAAGCTGCAAGCTCCTTCGCAAAGTACGTAATATAGATATCCGCCCCGGAGCGATAGGCGCTCGCCGCCATCTCACACATAATTTTTTCCCCGTCGATAAAGCCGGCCGCAGCAGCCGCTTTTACCATGGAATACTCCCCGCTCACGCTGTACGCCGCCACGGGCACATGTGTCAGCTCCTTTGCCGCCCGGATGAGGTCGCCGTAGCACATCGCCGGCTTCACCATCACCATGTCCGCGCCCTCCTCCACGTCCAGCAAAATCTCCTTTTTCGCTTCCCGGGCGTTGTGGAAATCCATCTGGTAGCTCCTGCGGTCGCCAAAGCCGGGCGCCGAGTCCGCCGCATCCCGAAACGGCCCGTAGAAGGAGGATGCAAACTTGGCGGAATAGGCCATGATCGGAATATTGGAAAATCCAGCCCCGTCCAGTGCAGCGCGGATCGCCGCGACCCTTCCGTCCATCATGTCGGAGGGTGCGATCACGTCCGCCCCCGCCTGTGCCTGCGACACCGCAATTTTCTGCAGGTAGGCAAGCGTCGCATCATTGTCCACCTCCCTGCCGCAGAGAATCCCGCAGTGTCCGTGGGATGTATATTCACACATACACAGATCTGCCACAAGCAGAAAATCCGGATAAGCTTCCTTCGCATGACGGAGTGCCCGCTGCACAATGCCGTCACGGTCATAGGCCCCGCTCCCCACCTCATCCTTGTGCGCCGGAATTCCGAAAAACATCACCGCGGAAACACCCGCCGCCCGAAGCTCCTCAAACGCCCCGTCCATCGTGTCGATGCTGTAGCGGTACTGCCCCGGCATCGAGGAAATTTCCTCCTTCACCCCCGATCCCTCCGCTATGAACATCGGGTAGATCAGGGAGTCCGCGCTCATGCGCGTCTCCCGTACCATATTTCGCAACAAATGGCTGCCCCGCAGCCGTCTCGGTCTCTGTACCATTTTCGTGTGTCCTTTCCATATGTTTCATTTCCTGGCGAAGCTCGCCTTACTCCGCTGCTTTCCCTGCAGCAGCGGTTATCCGGCGTCCCCGGCAAGCGCCCGCTCAATCCGCTCGCGCAACTCCTTTACACGTTTATGTGAATGCTCCGACGCATTCGTGGATGCGATGGCGATCAAAATACCGTCCTCCTCCACCGTCGCCGGAAAATAAAAGCTGCACAGCCGGTGGTCACTGGCCACATTCACCGGTATTTCCCGATGACGGCACTCGCGGTAAATCGCCTCGTTGACCGCCGCATCACTCGTGGCGGCGAGCACAAAATCCATATCCTCCTCTGCCAGACAGCCGCCGCGGTAAACGTCCCTGTGGTAAGTAATGCGCTCTTTGTGCGCCGCAAGCAGCTGCTGCATCTCCTCCCCGCACTCCGGCGCAACAACCGTCAATGTGCAGGCTGTCCCCGCAAGCGCCGCGACTCTGCGCGCCGCAATCATTCCCGCGCCGAACACGAGGACATGCGTGCCATCCATCCGCGTAAACAGCGGAAAATATGCGTAGCCCACTCCTTCTTTTTCCATGAATAACCCCTTTCTTCATCTTCTTTCATCACACCGCAGTCCCATCACGCGCACAAGCCCCTCGTTCTGTGCCCGTCGTCTCACGCACACGCGGTACCACCCCTCTGAAAGTCCACGATAATTACTGCAATCCCGAATCAGATAATTGTGCTTTAAGCAGTGCTCATACAGCCCCGGCTTGGCGTTAAAAAAGAGAAAATTCGCTTCCCCCAGAACCAGCTCACAGCCCAGCTCCTCCAGCCTTGCGCGCAGCCACTCCCGCTCCTTACGAATGTTCGCCGCACAGGTTCGCAGCCACTCCCCGCAACGCGTGGCCGCGATTCCCGCACAGGCTGCCGGCAGAGACACGTTCCACGCGGGCAGCTGCAGCCGGCAGGCCTCCAGCAGCCCCTTGTCCGAACCGATCAGATATCCGATCCGAAGCCCCGCACAGGCAAAGGTTTTTGTGAACGCGCCCAGCAATACCAACCCGTCCCAGTCGTCCATATATGCTTTGCAGCTGTATCGCGCCGGCTCCGCAAGAAAGCCCAGGAAGCATTCGTCCACGATCAGCCGGATGCCGCGCCTTTGCGCAATCCTAACCATTTCCTTCAAATAATCCGGCGCGAGCACGCGCCCGGTCGGATTGTTAGGGTTACTGAATATCACACAATCCGCCGTCGTGTGCTCCAGCTCCTCCAGAAAGCCTTCCCCTGGCCAAAAGCGGTTTTCCCGCGTCAGCCGATACCGGCGGATACCCGTCCCGGCCGCCGTCAGTGCCCGCTCATACTCATAAAAGCCCGGACAAAGCAGCAGCGTCTCCCGGGAACAAAGCGCCCGCGCCAGCACCATCAGCAGCTCGGACGCACCGTTGCCGCACAGTATCTGCTCCGGACTTACGCCCTCCCAGCCTGCGATCGCCTCCCGCAGTGCCTCCCACTCGGGATCCGGATAGCACTCTGCATATTCCACGCCGCGCTCCGCGGCGCGCCGCACCTCCTCCGGCATCCCGTAGCAATTGCAGTTCGCGGAAAAATCCACAACCCCCACATTTCTGTAAATATCACCGCCGTGTATACTCATAATCTCCTCGTTTCCGGCTTCCGGCCCAACGCTTCCCGCTCCATCCGCGTCCCCTTCCCGGCACACCTCACTTGATCTGCACTCCGATCCCGCAGCATACGCGGTACACTGCCCCGGCTTCCGCCGCCAGCGCACAGGAGATGCGCCCAACCGTCTCCCGGTATTCCCGCAAAAAGGAATCCTCCGGCACCGGTCCGCATCCCAGCTCCGCCAGCGTAAAAGCACTCTCCCGGTGCTCTGCCAGCACACAGCGCATCAGTTCCCACGGGTCCTCTCCCCGTTCCATGCACTGCCTCACCTGCACATGAAAATCCCTCACCACATCATCCGACAGGGATTTTGCAAATGCATATTTTCCCTGGTCTGCACCGCCAACTACCAAAACCATATAAAGCTCCCTGTCCTTTCCCGGTTAAAACCAGATCATATCCCCGGCCACAACCGCAGCAGCCATCAGGCATTCACACACCTGCAGAAACCAGCCCGCCAAATCCCCGGTGATACCGCCGAACTGCCTGCGGGACATAAAATAGTACCACAGCAGTGCAGCCAATGCCGCCGCCAGCATACACGCTGCCCCCGCAGGCTCAACATAAAACGCAAAACAAGCAGCCGCAAGCAGCTCCACACTGCACGCAGCCCCCACCACATGCCGGTGTGCCGCATCCTGAAAGGTCGCCGCCAGCCCCGTGTCCTTCGCACAGGGAAAAATTGCCACCGACCAGCCGCTTAGACAGCGGCTGATGACAAACCCCATGGAAAGGCTGCGCACGCCCTGCATGGACAGCTGCGACCACAAGCCAAAATTCAGCACAAACAGCGAGATACCGCAGATAACGGCAAACGCCCCCGCCCGTGGATCCTTCAAAATTTCCAGCTTCCGCTCTCTGGGCGCATAGGAATGAAGCGCATCGCAGGTATCCAGAAATCCGTCCAGATGAATCCCCCCGGTGACAAGCACCGGAAGCAGCACATAAATTGCCGTGCGCAAGAGCTGCCCCACCGGAAGGTAAATGCACACAATGCTCCACCCGTAGGTGAGCATTCCCAGCACTGCCCCCACCAGAGGAAAACAGCAGAGCACAAAACGCATATTTTCTTTTTCCCAGTCAGCCCGGGGTACAGGCACACTCGAATACATCGCAAATGCCAGCACCAGACTGTTCCACAGCTTTTTCATAACCAAATATCCTCACAACCAAATCACATGCCAAACGTGCCCTCGGCGGCTCCTTTCTCCTCCGCCCGCACATCCGAACCGCCCCTCCGCAAACCGGCGATAACCTCACGGACGCATCGCCGCTCCTCCCTCCTGCGCGCCCGGCAGTCCCTTCACAGGCAGCGCAATCCCGCAGACAACCTCCGTCACCTCGTCCGCCTGCGCCGCGAGAAGCGCATGGGCCTCGCCCAGCAGCCGCAAAAACGCCTCCGTCTCCCGGGTGAGCATTCCGCAGGCCCGGTGGATATCGTTCCCTACCACAACCACCAGCGCGTGCTCCTTTGCCAGACGAAAAATCCCGTCGCAGGCAAGCCGCGCCAAATCCGGTGAAAATCCCCTGCCCCCTTTACCCCAGATTTCGTTTGCGATAAGATTCGACAAATCCTCGATGAGCAGCGCACCCCCCGCAGGAAGCCGCAGCTTATCAATCCGGCAGGCGCACTCCACCGTCTCAAAGCCCTTGCCCTGCCGCAGCTGCCGGTGCCGTCGGATGCGCTTTTTTGCCTCCGCACCGGATGGCTCCATCGTTGCCACATAATAACGGGGCATCCTTCCCGCAGCGAGCACACGCGCTTCCCCGTATTCCGATTTTCCGCTGCCGCTTCCGCCAAATACAAAAACCAACATTTCACTCCTCACCCGGCGTGCGATGCTTCCCGACCTGCATCCGTCAGAAACCCGCCGCCTCGCCCCATCCGTCAAATATCCATGCAGGCATGGCTCTTTTCTTCATTATCTACGGAAATAAACGCCTCCAGCCGCTCTGCAAGAAAGGCCGGATTGCTGTAATAGTACAGATGCGGAAATCCCGCCAGCCCCCGCACCGATGCATGCATACACGTCCAGGAAATATCCCGGAAGGGCTTTTTTGCGGTAAAATCCCCGCCGTTTCCGGTTGTATCATAATAGTGGAACTCATGCCCGCGGATTCCTTCCCCGCCCCCGTTCGGCATCAGCTCCACATAACCGAAGCGGCCCGGGCGCTCCGTCCGAAATGAGCGCGCATCAATCCACCCTACCATGGGGTATGCCTTGCCGTCCAGATCTGCCAGCTCCTTTGTGAGATACAAAAACCCGCCGCACTCCGCCAGAACAAAGGCACCACCCTCCAGTGCGGACCGGACGGCACTGCGCATCCTCGAATTTTCGGAGAGGCGCCCCGCGTAAAGCTCCGGATAACCGCCGGGGAAAAGCAGCACATCCGTCCGCTCCGGCAGTCTCTCATCCCGCAGCGGAGAAAAGAAGGAAAGCTCTGCGCCGATCCCCCTCAGATACCGCAGGTTATCCTCATAGAGAAAACAAAACGCCTCATCCCGCGCAACGGAAACGCGCAGCGGCTTCGAGAGCCGCGGCAGCTCACGCTTTTCCCACGCAAGAGCCGGTGCGCTCCCCGCAAGTGCGAGCAGCCCGTCCAGATCCACGGTCTGTTCCACCGCCTGCGCCAGTTCGTCCACATAACCCCGCAAATCGGAAAGCTCCCCCGGCGTCACCAGCCCCAGATGGCGGCTTTTGAGCTCCATGCCGGAAAGCACAGGCACATACCCAAGGGGCCTGATACCAAGCGCGCGCACCTGCTGCTCGATAACCTCGTACACCCGCGCGCTCATCCGGTTAAAAACCACCCCCGCAATGCGGCTGTCCGCCCGGTGCCTGACAAAACCCTCCACCAACGCCAGCACGGACTGTCCCAGCCCCCTCGCATCCACCACCAGCACCGCCGGGGCCAGCAGCGTCCGGGCCAGCTCAAAGGACGAGCCCCGGTCCGTGCAAAGCCCCGCGCCGTCATAGTAGCCCATCACGCCCTCAATAAGCGCAAGATCACACGTTTGCCCCGCAAAGCTTTCCCCGAAAAGCATCCGGGTCGTCTCTTCGCCGGTAAAATAGCCGTCCAGGTTTTTTGCAGGTGCCCCGATCACCCGCGTATGAAACATGGGATCGATATAATCCGGCCCGCACTTAAACGCAAAGGGCCTGAGTCCACGTTTCGCGAACGCCGCCAAAAGCCCCATCGTGAGCATCGTTTTCCCGCTGCCGCTGCCGGGCGCCCCCAGCAAAAGCCGCGGCATCATGATTTTTTCTTCCATTTTCGTTCCCTTCCGCCGCACATCCCTGTCCCACGCTCCGCCGATGTACCCGGCATGCATCAGCCCGTCCTTCCCTGCCAAAGCATCCCTTTGCCCCCTTACACATCCGTCAGGGCTTTTCCCCCGGCTCCGGTAAAAGAAATAATATATACCGGATTCATGCCCTCCATCAGATGATACGGTCCTGCCTGCTTCGCCTTTGCCGCCGTAACCGAGACGATCTCCACATCCTTCACCGCAAGCGCGCCAAGCAGCCCGGTCGCCTCGGCCAGCGTTTCAAGCGTGATGGCATTTATTACAACACGCACCCCGGGATTTTTCTCCAGCAGCGTCTCCACAATGTCCTTCAGCCTGCCGCCGCTTCCCCCGATAAAGGCGTGGGTCGGCGGCTCATAGCCTGCAAGCACCTCCGGCGCGCTCCCCTCCGCAAGCGTAAGCCGTCCGCCGAGAAAACGGCGGCTGTTCTCCCAGATCAGCTCGCACGCCGCAGGGTTTTTCTCAAAGGCAATCACCTTGCCGTCCGTCACATAGCGCGCCATATCCATCGTCATACCGCCGGTGCCCGCCCCGATATCATAGCAGACCCCATCCGAGGTCAGCCGCAGCTTTGCGAGGGACACCGCGCGAATCTCCTCCTTCGTCAAGGGAACCTCCCCGCGGAAAAACGCCGTGTCCCTCAGGCTTCCCGTAACCGTCGCGTCCGCCTGCCCGTTCTCAAAGAGCGCCACGCACAGTCCCTTCCGCGGCTTTTCGGATGCAAATTCCCCCAGCGTTCCCCGCCAGATCTCCTCCGTCTCATAGCCCAGGTCAAAGCCGACAAAAAGCCGCACCCCCGCAAGCGCCTCGTCCGGCAGGCTCCGTGCCAGCTCCACGAGCTGCGCACCGTCGTTAAAGAGGGAAAACACCCGCCGGTTGCGCAAAATCTGCGTAGGAAGACCCGCCTCCCTTCCGTGGGCACTGCACAGCTTCATATCCTGCCAGGGCACCCCCAGCTTCGCCGCAAAATAATTCAGCGACGAGACGCCGCAGATGCGGCGCACCTGCCAGCCCTCCCCGGAAAAAAGCGCATCCAGCTTCGCCGCACCGCTGAAAAAGCCCACGTCGCCAGAGAGCACCACGGCCGCACGTCGCACCCGGGGGTGCTCCCGCAGATAAGCGGCGATCCGCCCGCCCTCATAAAAGCACACCTTTTCCCCGAAAAATCCCTGCACCGCCTCCAGCATCCGCTTCGCCCCGAAAATAACCGAAACCCCGGCGAGCGCTGCCCTGGCCTCCCCGGTCATGCCGTCGGGGGTGCCGATGCCGATGCCGACCAGCAAAAGCTCCCGTTCCCCGGCCGCATCCGCAGCGCCTCCCTCCTCGCCGCCGATGCCCAGCCGCCCGCACACGGCCTCGAAGGAAAGCCCCCGCTCCCTTGGCCTGCGGATCACGATGCATTCCATACCGAGCGTAAGGGCCGCCTGGATTTTCGGCAGAAAGCCCCCCGCGTCCCCCGACTCCTTTGTCACGAGAATGCCTGCGGACACATGCGCATACATGGCGCGGTTTAATTCCTCGGAAAAAGGCCCCTGCATGCAGATGAGCTGGCTGCCTGAAAGCCCCAGGCTCTTACAGATCCCCAGCGTTTCCTCCGATGGGAGCACCCGTGCGTAAATTCTGGAAAAATCACTGATCTGCCCGACAAACACCGACAGCTCCTTGCTGCCCGTGGCAAGAAAAATATTGCCCGAAAGCCCCTCCGCCAGCTGCGCCGCATGCCCCGCGTCATCTGCCCAGTGCAGACGCGCATCCGAAATGCTGCCCTCGCAGGAAGAGCGAACCAGCCGCACGTATTCCACGCCAAGCGACCCGCAGACCGCTTTCACGGTTTTTGACACCTCCCGGGCGTAAGGGTGTGTGGCATCCACTACGATCCAGGGACGCTGCCGACGGACAAACACCTCCATCTGCGCCTTGTCCATCCGTCCCATATGCACCTGCACGCCGGGGTGCATCGGTATGAGCTTTTCCCCGTACTCCGTGGCGACGCACGCCACGACCTGCCTGCCCCGGGCCGCACAGCGCTCCACGAGCCTGCGCCCCTCACTTGTTCCTGCAAATACTACAATTTTCTTTCCCATTCCCTGTCCCCTCGCCTTACCGTCCGCCGGCACGCTCGCTTTCCCTCATCTACAGCTCGCCGTACACATTGGAAAACACAATTGCACGGGCTTCCATCCCACGGGCCGCGCGCGCATTCAGATGAAACCGAATCCGCTCCTTCACCACTGCCATAACCGGCTCTAAAAAACGCTCCCCGTCCAAAATCGCAAGCGCATCCTCCGTAGTTGCCGACTCCAGAAGCCGAAGCAGCGTATCCCCCGGCACACCGGCGCGGATGCCTGCCGCGGCGAGCAGCTCCAGACGGGCGTCCGACTGCCTGGAATGAGTCTGAAAAATGCCGCCGGAAAGCTTGATGAGCTTTCCGATATGCCCGGCCAGAAGCAGCCGCTCAAAGCCCAAATCACCCGCCATATCAATCGCATCCCCGATAAAATTCGAGCATTTCACCGCTTCATCCGCCGCAAAGCGCCCCTGCTTCCGCAAAAAATCCAGGCCGTAATTGCCCGGCACAAGCACGACGTCCCGCTTTCCCTCGGCGCGCCGCACCGAAAGCTCGGCGCGGATGGTATCCTTTAGCGCCTCCTCGCTCATGGGCTCCACAATGCCGCCGGTGCCCAGCACCGAAATCCCGCCCTCAATACCGAGCCGTGGATTAAAGGTTTTCGCCGCAAGCGCCTCGCCCCCGGGTATCTCAACCGTAATGCGGATGCCGCCCTCAAAGCCCGCCGCAGCCATAACGCGCCGGACCTCCTGTGTGATCATCTGCCGGGGCACGCGGTTGATCGCAGCCCCGCCAACCGGCTGGTCGAGACCGGGGCGCGTCACCCGCCCCACACCGGCGCCGCCAACGATATGGACTCCCCGCTCCTGTACCGGCTCCGCAGCTGCATAAACATAAATACCGTCCGTAATATCCGGATCGTCACCCGCGTATTTCTGTACCCCGCAGCGCACCCGTTTTTCCTCCCGGACAATGTGTTCAATATCCAAAAGCAGCTCGATTCCCCTCGGCGTCATAAGCCGCACCTGCTCCACATCCCCGCCGCCAAGGAGCATGTCCGCCGCGGCTGCAGCCGCAGCCGCAGCGCAGCTTCCGGTAGTATAGCCCATACGAAGCCCCTGTCCGTTGACGGGCAGTCCATGTGTCCCGTTCCGCTCCGTAACCTGCTCCCGGCTCACAGCCGGCTTCTTATCCGCGGCTTTTATCCGCAACGCTTTTTTTGTCGCTTCCATGACAGCCTCTCTCCCGCGGCGCACCTTCGCCGGCGCCGTTCTTCCATCGCCTCATCCCACAGTCCCTTTTCCCGCAGCGCCCGCAGTCAGGCCCCGCGGCAAACCTTCCGCAGTGCCCGTCCAGTGCCAGAAGATAGCACATGGACTTTTCCGGCACCAGCATACCGGATGCACTCATAAAAACCCCCGCCCGGGCTTCACCTTCCATTTTCTCACAGATCAGCCGCATCGTCCCGGTCGGGACATCCCCCGGTGCCTCCAGCCGCCCGGAAATGCCCCGGCGGTTCTCTTTACACCAATCCACAAGCAGTCCCCGCAGCATTTCATCCGCCGCAAAAACCCAGGCACTAAGCAGCGCGTCCGCCAGAAGTCCACGCAGATGCTCCCCCTGCGCAAACAGTTCCTGCACGCGGCGGCTTCCCGCCGCCCCAGCCGAAAGCAGTACCGCCAGAAACTCCTCCCCCGGCGCAAACACAGCCCTGTCCCGCGCGGCAGGCACGTCGCTTCCGCACATTGCCTGCACAAGAGCACGCGGCTCCCCAAGCGCCCGCAGCTCGGCAAGCTCGGATTCGTAAATCGCCCGCAGCCCTTCGTCCCCGTCCCCCGTCATACCTAACAGCCGCCAGACTGCGGCGGGCTTTGGGTCACACGAAAGCGCAAGCCTGCGGCCGAATATTATCTTTTCCGTATGATTGATCGGTTCTTTTATCGTTATCTCCATTGTCTTTTGATTATACCACATCATAGAAAGATGTGTTACTATTTTTGCATACGCTTCTGTTCGCTCCGTGACCGGTAACCTTGTGTACACAGTACAGACAGCTTTCCGTTTTGCTGTGCCTTGAAATGTTCAGTGAAATATAGTAAACTGCTAC
This sequence comes from uncultured Eubacterium sp., assembly GCA_910589045.1. Lineage (GTDB taxonomy): Bacteria > Bacillota > Clostridia > Lachnospirales > Lachnospiraceae > W0P33-017. Next base: position 22,754 of record CAJUSH010000019.1, on the reverse strand, counting down.
ATAGTAATTCTTACCATAATTTAAATCTCTGGAGGTAAATAAAATGGGTAAAAAAGAAAGATTTGAGAAGGTTTATTCACAGGGAGCCGTGAATGTTATGGAAATTTGGATGGATAACGAGACCGGTGTGAATTACATATTTCATAGAAACGGATATGCCGGCGGCATGACACCGCTGCTGGATAAGGACAGAAAACCGGTTATCTCCCCGATTATGAACAGGTAGCCTGCATCTGTAAGGCGAAACAGCAGTCTGAAAATCGAAAGCAGCAGCAAAAAAACGACCCCGGCTGCGTCATCAAACCAGTGACCGGGTCGGGGTCGAAATAAATCCTTTTTTGCAAGCTATCTCTTATTTGCTCCCAGCTCATCCGCACAAAACGTAAAATATCCCATTCCTGTGTCCAGAAGCAGGCTGTACTGCGGGCAGCGCACCGCAAACAGCGACTTCATACCCCTCGTACTGATCAGCGCCTCCTCCTGCAGGCGGTAAATCCCTTCCGTTTCCGGAAAATAGTCCTTTAGCAGCCTTAATACCTGCTTATCCATCTGTCTGGCCATAGCCACCGCCGTATTGTTAATCCGGGTACACTCGACGCCCATATATCTGCGCATCGTATTCACGATCAGCTGCTCCTCCACGGAAATAATAATCCGCAGACGATTTCCCTCGGGAGTGAGATAGTCAAGCCTGTGATTAACCGCCTTGACCGTATTCTCCCCGGCGTAGTGATTGTTAAAAACACGCGCCTTTATACTGAATACACGCTTTATAATATCGGCAAGCCCGCGCTCGAGCGTCTCGTTGACACTCCCATCCTGTTCACCGCTCCATCTGCTCGTCACCTTTCCGACGATCGCGCGGTCCTCCACCATAATATGCCCGGTCAGCCACGACATACACACGCCTAAAAACTGACTCACCGACTCATCGGAATAAAAGGAGCGCTCCATGTTTTGCTCAAGTGCCGGAAGCGTCTTATCCCGCAGACCTTCATGCAGCCGCTTGTGCGTTTCATAGCCCTCATAATTGATGGAGCGCATATACTCCTCTTCCTCTGCGAAGTGCTTTATGGCATAATTTTTAAAATATTTGATGCCCTCCACACAGGCATGTTCATCCTTTTCATCCTCCTCAACCAGCCTCATCAGCCGTCCCACAATCGAAAAGAGCCGCTTATGTGCCTTGTCTATGTTCGGCACGCCTATGCAATACTGCTCTTTCCATACTAATTGATTTTCCATCTTGTTAAATTCCTCCCAGTTTTCGTATGAAGTGAGGTAACGCAACCATTTCTTTATGCCTGCTTTTCGGTTATAAGCTTTGTAAAAAATTATCATAATATGATAATTACATCCAAATTATACCAATAAAACCTTTTTTTGTCTACGCCGAAACGCCGCAGACAAGCAAAAAAACATGCACAAAATCCCACACGGAAAATACGTTTTCCGCATGGGATTTCTGTGCAATTTTGCCATATCACCCAAAGAGAGGCCTTTGCCGCGCCGTCGGCGCACAGCCCCTTATCCGTCAGGCAATGGCTTCCGCATGACCATTTTTGCTCATTGCCCGCGGGAATCAAGCGCGTAGCGCTCCTTGTAGCTGTCGTAGCGCTTTGCAAAAACCGGGTCCTGTGCCCGTACCTGCCCCAGATACTTGTGGGCTTCCCGGCTCGTCTCATCCATCTGGATAAGGGCCACCGCGATATTCGAGCAATGATCTGCGATCCGCTCCCCGTTTGTCACGAAATCCGTGAGCGCAAATCCCAGCGTGATCGTGCATTTTCCCTTTGCGAGACGCTTGATATGCCGCGCCCGTATCTCCTCCTTCAGATCATGAATCACCTCACCCAACGGCTCCACACAGGCCGCCGCGTCTCCGTCCTCCTCCTCGACAGCCGCAAAGGTCAGCTTTAAGATATCCTGCAGCGCCCGGGAGAACACGGCAAGCTCCTGCTTTGCCTTCCCGGAAAAATGCACGTCCTCCTTGTGCATTCTCTTTGCATTCTCCGCCAGCCCCAGGGCATGGTCCGCCATGCGCTCCAGATCACCGATTCCGTGCAGCAGCGTCGTCACCATATGGTTGTCCTGCTCGGAGAGCGGCTTTGCACACAGCCTGAGCAGGTAAGTCCCAAGGGCATCCTCGTAGCGGTCTGCCCGCTCCTCCAGCTCGCACACATGCTTGTACTGCTTCTTATCATAGGTGTCGTTCAGCTGCAGCGCATCCGACAGCGCCTCTTCCACAAGCCTTGCCATGCAAAGTGCCGCCCGTCTCGACTGTGCCACCGCAAAGGAAGGCCGCTCCAGAAAACGCTCGTCCAGAAAGCGAAGCCCCGCATCCCGTTTCTTTTTGCGGCTTTTTTCCCCGGAGTCGTCCGCCGCATCCGGGATCGTGCGCACCGCCAGATTTTCCAGCCCCTTTGAAAACGGGAGCAGTACAACCGTCGCCGCAATGTTAAAGATACTGTGCACAACGGCGATGCCCGCACCATTTGCCGCCTGCTCTAAAAATGCAAACTGGAAACCGGCATGAAACGTATAAAAAACCGCCATAAAAAGTACGGTCCCGATCAGGTTGAAATACAGGTGTACCAACGACGCGCGGCGGGCATTTTTGCTGGCACCGATGCCCGAGAGCAGCGCGGTCACACAGGTTCCGATATTCTGCCCCATAATGATCGGGATCGCGGCGGCGAAGCTTACCGCGCCGGTGGCACACATCGCCTGAAGGATGCCCACCGAGGCGGAGGAACTCTGGATGACCGCAGTCACAACCGCACCGACAAGCATCCCCAGCAGCGGATGCTCAAAGGCCGTGAACAGCCGCGTGAACTCAGGAACCTGAGCCAAAGGCTTTACCGCGGAGCTCATCGTATCCATACCGAACATCAGCACCGCAAACCCAAGAAAAATCGTGCCGATATCCTTCTTTTTTTCATCCTTCAGAAAAAGGAGAAAAACAACGCCCACCAGCGCCAGCACCGGGGAAAAGGAGCTGGGCTTGAGCATCCGGACGAAAAAGCTTTCCCCCTCCACTCCGGCCAGACTCAAAATCCACGAGGTCACGGTCGTCCCCACATTCGCGCCCATGATAATACCCACCGCCTGGGACAGCTTCATGATGCCGGAATTAACAAAGCCCACCACCATAACCGTCGTGGCGGAGGAGCTCTGAATCACGGCAGTCACCGCCGCACCCAGCAGCACCGCACGAAGGGGCGTCCCCGTCAGCTTTTCCAGAATCTGCTCCAGGCGGCCGCCCGCCATCTTTGCAAGCCCCTCACCCATCGTGTGCATGCCGTATAAGAAGAGCGCCAGACCTCCTAACATGGTGAGTAATCCAAAAATATCCATCTCTCCTGCCCTTTCCTCCTTCTGAATGATCACCTCAAATATACATTAGTATATCCAACATACCAGAATGGAATGGAAAAAGCAATAGGAAAGAATGGATTTCAGCTGCGCATCGCAGCATCAAATCCGAATGCCGGGCTGTTATTGCGCCTCTTCCGGCCCGTCCGCGCCGTTATTGAATACTGCCTTGAGCTTCTCCTTGATGACCCCAGGATTTTCCCCTGCCTGTATCGAGAGCAGCCCTTCCAGCGTCACCTCCATGACAAGGCTTTCCTGGTCGCCGTTTTTCTCAATCTTACGCGCGATGGGAATGCAGACCCAGTTCGCAATCACCGAGCCGTAGAGCGTCGTGATGAGCGCCAGCGACATGCCCGCCCCGATTGCGGAGGAATCACTGCCCATCGACTTCATCATATTGATGAGTCCAAGCAGCGTCCCCACCATACCCCAAGCCGGAGCCGCCGAGCCGAGATCCTGCCAGAAGCGCACACGCTTTCGGTTCTGCTCCTCCTTATGTAAAAATTCCGTCTCCAGAATATCCTTGACCAGCTCCGGATCCGTGCCGTCCACGATCAGGCGCACGCCCTTGCTCATAAAGACATCCTCCATCTGCTCACCGCTGCTCTCCAGCGCTAACAGACCCTCCCTGCGCGCCACATCCGCCAGCTTCAGCACCTGCTCGGAAACCTCCTGGGGGTCTTTCCCGGGCGTATGGAACGCATAGCCAAAGCCCCTGCAGCCGTCAATAAAATCCGCAAAGGAATCCGAGGTGGTCACGGTAGCAAAAAGCGCGCCGCCCAGCGTCACGACCAGTGACGGACCGTGGATAAAATTCCAGATCGTTGCAATTCCCCCGTTCGTCGCGATTCCAAAGAGAATCGCCATAAAACACATGGCAAAACCCGTAACTGCCACAACATTTAATTTTTTCATCTCATACCTCCCGCGTTTCCTGTCATAGCTTATATCCTAAAATCACCTGAAACGTTACAGTAAAAGCTACCGTAAAATCGTCTTTTTTAAGCAAAACAAAAAAAGCGGCGGTTTTCAATGGTCCCGCCATACGCCGTGAGGTCGTATTTTTCTACCATCGCGCTGATTTTTATGCCCGCAGGCCCTTTTTTGACAGCACGCGAAGCAAGCATTCGCAGGCATTTCCGGATACAAAAAAGGAGCTGCAGCCGCAGCCCCTTTTTTGCTCCAAAATACTTTAAGTAAAATACTTTGAGATTATAGAAACCATCCAATATAAATTAGAGAACCGGAATCCACTCAGCCATGTTGTCCTTGTAGAATACGTAAGGTGTTCCCGCTAATACGAAGGTACCGTCGCCCTGTGTATAAACAGAGTACTCCTCCTCTGCATAGTCACGGAATGCGTTCATGGTGAAGGTCTCACCGTCAGCTCCTGTCCAGCCGTTGTTGATTGCCGCATCAATTGCCGCACCTGCAACTGCTCCAAGATGGATAACATCCCACAGCATCATGTAAGGGCATACGGAATCGAATGCGTTGTCGGAAGCGCTGCCGGGCATGAAGGACTGCATCTCGGAAGGAAGTCCAAGACCGGTCAGCTTAATCTCGCTGTTAGAAGACTTCAATACCTGTCCTGCTGCTGCGATACCTACCGTAGTGGGGGAGATAATGCAGTCAACCTTGTTCTCTGCTACGAAAGCGTTTGCCTGTGTCGTAGACTCGGTGGGGTCGTCGTTACCATACTTCTTGTCCAGGGCCGGGCTAACCTTACCCTTGTACATATCCTTCTCAAGCTCGGTCTCCATTGCTGCGATCCAGCTGTTCTGTACGGGTGTATCAACACCTGCGGAAAGAACGCCGAGAACGATCTCGTCACCGGAGTAGTTTGCTAACTCAGCAGAAAGAGTCTCCTCCATCTTGCCGTCTCCGGGATAATCAATGCCAAGTGTGATCAGGGTAGCAGCCTGTACTAAGTAAGAACCGATATCCTGTGTCTCTGCCTGATTGATATGTGCCAGACGATAATCTACGCTTGCCTCAGAGTCGATGGAAACAATGGGGATACCCGCATCCTTTGCCTTCTGGAATACCTCATCATATCCGGTATCGCCGTTGGTAGAGATAACGATGGATGATACACCCTGTGTAATCAGCTCGTCTAACATCTGAACCTGAGCTGCTACGGTTGTCTCAGCCGGGCTGTCGTATTCAACCGTATAGCCAAGTGCTGTCATGTACTCCTCGTAGCCCTCGAACATCAGGTCACCGAAGCTGTTACCGGTAGACTTGAACATGAACACATGCTTGCCGTCTCCGTTTGCTGCGGGTGCTTCCGCATCGTCGCCGCCGTCTGCGGGCGCATCTGCGTCGTCGCCGCTGTCTGCCGGTGTGTCTGCGGGTGCGTCTGCATTTGCATCATCTGCAGGTGTACCCGTTTCCGTTTCCGTTGTGCCGCAGGCGGTTAAACCTGCAACCATGCTCACGCTGAGCATCAGAGCTAAAAGTTTCTTCATCATAATTATATCCTCCTTTAATTCTCACGATTCTCCTCGAGTAAAGAACCGCTTTATTTATCTATAAACAGGGTGCTCTAAGCCCTGCATATAGCGCCTTTTAGTCCGCAGCCCCGCAGGTCCGCGGAATACCTCAGCTATTTTGAAGCAAACTTGCCGCGGATGTCCGCGAAAAACTGCTTGTTCAGGTTCGGGATCAGTACCGCAATAAGCAGCACGATACCGGTTACAATCTTACGTGTATTTGCATCTACGCCCACCAGACCTAAGGTGTAAAGCAAAAATGCCATGATAAAGGTCGCGATGAAGGGCCCGTAAACCTTACCCTTTCCACCGTTGGTGGAGACACCGCCGAGTACGCAGATCGCGATAACGTCCATCTCGTAGCCCGTACCCATGGAGGAGGAAAGACCGCCGCCCATACGTCCTACGAAAAAGATGGAGCCAATACCTGCCATCACACCCATGATGATGAAAACGATGAGCTTTAAGCGCTCCACACGGATACCGGAATAGGTCGCCGTCGTCGGATTATTTCCAACGATGTAGAGCTGCCGTCCAAAGGTGGAACGGTGCAGGATAAAGTAAAACACAATCGTGATGACTATAAACAGGATCATACAGATCGGGATAATCCCTAAATTTCTCCAGCCGATGGCATTGTAAAACGCCGGGAAATTCTTCAGTGAATTTACATCCAGTATGATCTCCACGATACCGCGGAAGAGCATGGATGTGGAAATCGTCACGATAACCGCAGGCATCTTGACATAACCGACCAGAATACCGTTAAACGCGCCGCAGACTGCTCCGGCAACGATTCCCGCCAAAACTGCCACGACAGCGGGCATACCGTTATCGCAGAGGATACCGGTCACCATTCCCGCAAGCACCATCTCGGAAGCGATGGAAACGTCAATGTCGCCCAGCAGCAGGATAAATACCATACCCATAACCATGGGTGATAAGTCAAGTCCGGACTGGATGATGGACTGGATCGTAGCAATATTGAAGTACAATTCGGGTCTTGCAACCGCAAGGATCATGTTGATCAGAAGCAGTATGTAGACCAGTATCATTTCCCATTTTACCAGAAACTTGCTTAATTTAAAACTATCTTTTACAGTCAGATCCCTGACTGTTCCTTTGTTTTCGCCAGCCATCAGAGCAGTGCCCCCCTTTCTTTCAGGAAACGCTTCTCAGAAGAACGCGTCATTGCAATGTTGATGAATACGGCAACGATGATGATCGCGCCCTGCAGTGCGTGCTGCCAAACGGACAGGCCGGGAAGCAGACTGATAAACTGCGTGATAAAGCTCATCATCAGCCAGCCGATCAAAACGCCGTCCACGGTTCCGCGTCCGCCGGTAATGCTCACGCCGCCCAGGATACAGATGGCGATCGCCTGCAGCTCGTAGCCGTCACCGATACTGTAGGTACAAAGCGCATAGTTTGCCGTGTAGAGCATTCCTGACAGGCCTGCCAGTGCACCGCAGATGACGAATGCCAGAAAGCGGATCCGTGCCTCCTTGATACCTGCGACCTGCGCGCTCTCCACGTTTGTTCCAATCGCGTAAATTCTGCGGCCGCTCGTGCGGTAGCCCATGAACCACGCCGCGCCGATAAATACAACCGCCGCAATCCAGAGAATGGCGGGAATGCCTGCGATGCTCTTTGCAGCCCAATCCTGATAGGGCTGGGAGATCTGGTGAGGGAACCACCACTGTCCGCCCGATAGCAGGAAAGCAAAGCCTCTGTAAATGTACATCGTACCCAGGGTTGCGATCATGGGAACGACCTTTAAATAACCTACCACAAAACCGTTAAACGCGCCGCAGATGACACCGATTGCTATACTGAGCAGTACCCATACGACAGCCGGAACGTCCATATGGCTGCTCATCAGGGACGTACATGCCACGCCCGAGAGCGCCAGCGTCGAGCCGACTGACAGGTCGATACCGCCGGTCACCAGCACGATCATCATGCCGATGGCAAGGAACACGTAAACCGCGTTGTTGCGCAGCATGGAAATGAGCGCCGAGAAGGAAAACAGGGACGGCGTGATGATTGCCGCCAGCACCATAAGTCCGATCAAGCCGAATACAAGGCCGATATTCCGATATCCCATTATTTTTTTCATGCGCTGGCCTCCTTTCTCTGCTCGCCGAGCGATGCTGCCATCAGCATCTCCTGTGATACCTCGCTGCCCTCAAACTCACCGGAAACATGCCCGGACTTCATAACGACGATCCGGTCCGCCATACCAAGCACCTCCGGCATTTCGGAGGAAACCATAATGATGGCGTAGCCGCTTGCAGCCAGCTCGTTCATAATCTCGTAAATCGAATATTTTGCGCCGACGTCGATACCCTTGGTCGGCTCGTCTAAAATCAATACCTTTAACGGCATACTGAGCAGCTTTGCAAATACGACCTTCTGCTGATTACCGCCGGAAAGCGAGGACGGCGGTGCGCTGATATCCTTTGCCTTCAGGGAAATCCGCTGACACAGATCGATCGCGTTTTGAATCTCCGCCTTCTCGTCGATCATGCTCGCCTTTGCAAAATGCTTCATGTCCGCGGAGGATACGTTCTGATAGATGGGCAGCTCGTTGATCAGCCCCTGGGTCTGCCGGTTCTCAGGCAGCAGGCCGATGCCATACCGGAACGCCTCCACCGGACTCTTCACCTGAATCGGCTTTCCCTCTAATGTAATCGTTCCGCTGTCCGGATTCATGATTCCGAAAATCGTCTGGCACACCTCGGTACGCCCGGCGCCGACCAGTCCGGTCAGGGCTAAAATCTCACCCTTTCTTACCTCCAGAGAGATATCCTTGAAATAGCCCTCCTTGGAAATATGCTCCACCTTTAAGACGGTCTCACCGATCTTCGCCGTCTTTTCCGGATACATCTGATCCAGCTCACGTCCTACCATCGCACCGATGAGCTTCTGGTTGGAAATCTTATCCACGTCCCAGCAGCCTATGTACTGTGCGTCACGGAACACCGTAACCCGCGTCGCCAGACGGTACATATCTTCAAATCTGTGGGAGATCAGAATAATGGAAACCCCCTCATTGCGCAGACGCTCCGCGATCGTGTAGAGCTCCTCACACTCGTTGGAGGAAAGCGACGCCGTCGGCTCATCCATAATCAGGATTCGTGCATCCCTTGAAAGTGCCTTCGCAATCTCCACCAGCTGCTGTGCCGCTACACTTAAGGAACCCATCGGCTTCGTCACGTCGATCTCCTTGCTCAAAGGCTCGATCAGCTCCTTGGCCCGTTTATGCATCTGACGCCAGTCGTACATGCCCAGCTTGTTTTTGATCTCCTGCCCCATAAAAATGTTTTCCGTCACGGACAGATCCGGGAACGCGGTTACGTGCTGATAGATCGCAGCAATTCCCATCTTCGCGGAATCAATCGTGCTTTTGGGGGCAATCCGCTCTCCCTCTAAAAGCATAATCCCACTGTCCGGTTGATGAACGCCGGTAATCACTTTAATGAATGTAGATTTACCCGCACCATTCTCACCCATGAGCGCATGGATTTCGCCTTTTTTCAGCTGGAACGAAACACCGTTTAACGCCGTTACACCGCCGAAGGTTTTAACCACATCTTTCAGCTCAAGAATGTAATTTTGTTCACTCACCTTAACCTTACTCCTTTCTTGCGTTTGTCTTGTACCTCTACTTAACCCTAAAATACCTTCATTTTCAATATCAAATCTTGTGTTTTCAGCATCAAATATTGTTTTTTCGTAAAAAGTGTGCTATATTTGATGTAAGAACACGATTTTTTTAGCAAAAAACACAAAACCGGTCGTTTCCGGTGGAGGGAACCATTATGAAAATGCAACAAAAAGATCTTCCGAAAAAGTATGTTACAAAAGCAAATCCACTGCATGACAAATCCATCTCGCTCCCCTTCCAGGTACTCCAATGCGGATTTTCCAACGAAAAGCATCTGAATTTTGAACAGAGCTACTCGAATTTTGTCATTTTTTATGTGCTGGAGGGCGTTGCGCAGTACACCAAGTTCAAGGATGTCCGCTATATAAATAAGGAAAATATTGTCATCTCCAACTGCAACACAAAGCTCTCCTTTTCCAGGGCCACCCCGGGCTGGCGTTATTTTTATGTCGTCTTTACCGGAACCCACGCGAAGCTCTACTACAATATGATCCGGGACTCCCAGGGCGTCATCCCAATCACGCCACTCCACGCAATCTCCAGCTATTTCACAGATCTTTGCCGCCTGGACTACACGCAGAGCATCTACATCCAGATGCAGTCCTGCTTTTTGCTCCATCAGATCATCCATGAGCTGATTCAGGTAACCTGGGAGATCAACGCGGCCCGGCTCCTCACACCGGTTCAGCAGACCGTCGTGAATACGGTGCTGCGCTATATCGACGAGCACTACAAGGAGGAGCTCACCATCGACAGCCTCTGCGCCGAGGTAAGCTTTTCCAAGTACTATTTCTGCAAAATATTTAAGGAGCACACCGGTCAGACGCTGCACCAGTACCTAACCGAATACCGCGTCAACAAATCTAAGGAATATTTAACTTACTCCAAGCTGCCAATCCATGCGGTCGCCCTTGAGGTGGGCTTCAAAAACACACTCACCTACAGCCGCTGCTTCAAGCAGTATATGGACATGACGCCAAGCGAGTACCGGGAAGCGTTCTGAACCAGCTATGCCCTGCTGTACCCCCATTCGTCGGGGTTCCATGTAAACATGGCTGCTTGCTGTCCGTTACTGATCACGGAGTAAACTGTAACCATTCGCGCAGCGCCTCCCTGGCCGCCCGGGCATCCCCTACGCCCACGTCGTAGAGCGCCTGCAGCTTATCGGGGTTTTTCTCGATCCGCCTGATATCCACCTTCACGCTGGGGCGCAGCACAAACACCTCCCCGCGCGCCTCGCACTTTTTTAAATGCTGGAGCGTCCGGTTGTACATCTCGTGCCGCTTGCGGATTTGCTCCTCAAATTTCGGATACATGCGCCCGTAGACAGCCCGCGCAGCCACGGCTGGCACGGGCTTTTTCACATAGCCCTCCGGCTTTGTGAGCACCACGACGAGCCGCCTGTAGCCCATCTCCAGAAATTTTTCAAAGGGAATGCTGTCGGTGATCGCCCCGTCCAGATACAGCTTTCGCCCGACCTGCACCGGCCGGGACACGAAGGGCATGGAACCGGATGCCCGCAGCACATCCATCTGCTCGTACACGCTCTCAATCCTGATATACTCCGGCTTTCCGGTTTTCACGTTTGAAACTACCGCGTAAAACGGAACCCCCGACCGTTTGTACGTCTCGTCGTCAAAGACGTCCAGCTTTCGCGGTACTCTGTAAAACGCATAGTCCGTATCCACAATATTTCCGGTGCGAAGCAGCGGGCGCAGTCCCAGATAATTCGGGTCCCCGTTAAACCGCTTGTTGTAGCGGATGACCCGTCCCGCCTGCCCGCTCAGAAAATTGACCCCGAAAAGAGCCCCTGCCGAGACGCCGATCATGCCGTCAAAGCAGATGCCCTGCTCCAGAAATACGTCCAGCACGCCCGCGGTGTACATGCCGCGCATCGCGCCTCCCTCCAAAACCAGTCCTGTTTTCATCTCTTCACCACGCTTCCTGCATTTTTTGCCTTATCTCCACATCTGACCCCTGCGGTGGTGCACATACGCCGAGACAAGAAGCACGGCGAGCGCCGCCACGAGCGCCCACACACCCGCAGGCACGTCCGAGACGTGAAAGCAGCGGATGTTGATCCACATCTGGTTGATGTTCTTCGTCTCCTCCTCGTCAAAATAGCCCATGATCGCCGTCCGCTCTATGACCTCCTTCGACGGGTACTGCGCGTAGAGCTGTCTGCCGATCTGCTCCTTCGGGGCATACACCGTATAGTCCTCGCCCTCCGCTGAAAAGAAGTAGTCCAGCGGATAGGCAGCCGCCTCCTCCCCGTCATCGGCGCCATAGCACCAGTTAATATAGGAAAAAACCGTATCGTCCTCCCCGCCTGCGATGGCGGACGTATAGCCGATATAATACATGTTGCGAACCGCATTGTCCGGTCGGGACACAAAATTTACAAATGCCTCCGCCGCAGCCTGCTTCTTCGTGTCGGAGCCGATCCCCTTTTTTAACATGAGCCAGCCGTCAAACCAGAGGTTCGTGCACTCCCGCGGCACCGCGTAGGAGAGATAAACCCCGTCCTCCTCGGCCTGGTCCATGGCAAAAACCGCATCCCCCGACCACTGGTAGTTTGCTGCGATCTTCCCGGTCACCATGTCGGATTTTCCGCTGTCCGTCTCCAGCGCATAGACGTTTCCCATCATGTGCTGAAGCAGGCGCTCCACCTGGCCGATCGTCTCCGGTGTCACATCGTTCATCATCTGTGCGAGCCGCTCCCTGTAGTCCGGCGCGTCAAGGAACTCCTGAGCCGTCAGCTCCCCTCCCCGCAGCGCACCAAGTGCCGCGAAATAAGTATCCCGCACGTTATCCTTCAAGGTCACCTGGCGGAAAAACTTCGGATTGTCAAACACCGCCCAGGTGGAGGCCTCCTCCCCGCTCATCTGCTCCGGGTTATAAAGCACCCCCGTTGTACCCCACATGTAACCCGCCGCATATTTCTCCCATGCCTCGCCGCGGATCTCATTTTCCCGGAATACCTGTGCAATGTAGGGCGAGACGCACCGGGTGTAATAGTTCGTCTCCTTTTCCATGTCAAAAAATTCCCGGGAGAAGGGCAGCGCCATGTCCTCCGAGATAAGCTTCATCAGCATGTAATCCGAAGGGCATACCAGGTCGTAGGTATCCCCCAGCGTCAGCTGATTGTAGAGATCCTCGTTCGTCCCGAAGCAGGAGTACTCGACCCGCACGCGCTCTCCCGTCGTCTCGTAATACCACTCCTCAAAATCCTCGTACATTGGATTTTCACCGAAAATCTCCGCACCGTTTTCCAGCTCGATGCGCTCATCCTCCTCCCAGTCCCCCAGGTCGATGTATTCCTCCCAGTTGCAGATGCGAAGCAGCGTCACATCGTCCGCCGCCTGTGCCCGCACCCCGGGAATACAGACGCCCATGCCGACCAGCACCACAAAAAGTGCGGCACGCTTTTTCGCGGCGAGGTTCATGCCGATCACCGCTAGGACCACGACAAGGAAAATCACCGTAGAGAGCGCCCACAGCGCCGTCTTAATCTGTGTCTGTGAGCCCTTTGTGGCATTCACGACGTAGGTACTGATCGTGTCGAAGGTTGCGGGCTTCGTGTAGCTCGCGATAAAATAATCGTCCAGCGAGAGGGTCAGCGCCAGCGCAAAGCCCGAGACAATACCGGAGCCAATCTGGGGCAGCACCACCTTTGTAAGCGCCTGGGCGGGTGTCGCGCCCAGATCGATTGCCGCCTCGTAAAGGCTTGGATCCATCTGCTTTAGCTTCGGCAGAACCGAGAGATACACGAAGGGTGCCGAGAGCACCACATGCCCGACAACCAGCGGCACAAAGGTGCTCTTGTCAATCCCGCACACGACAACAAGGGCGATGCAGACGGAAAACCCGGTCACAACATCCGCGTTCACCACCGGAACCTCGTTTAACGCGCCGATATAGCCGCCTGTCAGCGGCTTTGCATAAAAGCCGCCGACGGCGCCCAGCGTCCCCAGCACCGTGGCGATACCCGCAGAGCCAAGTGCCAGAAAAAGTGTCCCGAGGATCATGCTCCGCAGCCCCTCATCAGAAAAGAGCGTCACATAATTTTTCAGGGAAAACCCGCGGATCGCCCCGATGGTCGTCGACGTGGTAAAGCTGTATACGGACAATATGAGGATCGGCAGATAGATAAACAGCAGCAAAAGCCCCGTATACATGCGGGCAAGACGCTTTTTTTGTATGGAATGCTTCACAGGAGCGCACCTCCTCTCCCTACGCCCTCATCCGAGTAGCGGTCCGTAACCAGTGTGAAAATCAATATGATAAGCAGCAGCACAAGGGCGATCATCGATCCGCTGTGCCAGTCATAGGCCGCAAAATAGCTTCCGATGAGGCTTCCCATAATATACGTGCTGTTGTAGAGCATATCCAGCACCACATAATTTGTCATGGACGGCAGGAATACCATAACCACGCCGCTCACAATACCGGGCACCGACAGGGGAAGCGTCACCTTCCAGAATACCTGCGCCGGGCCCGCGCCCAGATCCGTCGCCGCCTCCAAAAGGCTGCCGTCCAGCTTGCACAGCGTCGTGTACATCGGCAGAATCATAAACGGAAGAAAATCATAGGTCATTCCGATGACGGAATTTAAGAACGGGTAAAACGCCAGATTTCCCTCAATCAGTGTTAAAATCTCCTTCAGTGCCGTGATGCGCAGCGTAAAATTGATCCACATGGGCAGCACAAACATAACCACGATCACATTTTTCTGCCGCCACTCGCTCTGCGCCAGAATATACGCCAGCGGATACGCCAGAAGCAGGCAGACAGCCGTGGTCACAGCCGCAAGCCCGAAGCTGTACAAAAGCGTCCCGATGGTGTTCGGGCTCGTGAAAAAGCCCATGAGATTGGCGAAGGAAAGCTGCCCCTCACCGTCGGTAAACGCATAATAAATAATAACAAACAGGGGCAGGGCAACAAAGCAGGTCAGAAAAATTCCGTAGGGAACTGCAAGCTGCTTTCTCGAAAAACGCAATCCTCTCATACTCCTCCCCCCTATTTCTTCAAGGTAAGCTTTATCTTATCCTCCGGTATAATCAGGCTCACATAATCGCCCATGTTCCAGAGGTATTCGTCACTCACGATAAAATCGATCTCCTCCTCGGTGCGCACCACATAACGGTAGTGATCCCCGATATAGATCAGGTTGCTGATATGCCCGCACACCACGCCCGCGTTCTTGTCGTCGCTCATCGTGATGTCCCGGGGCTTTATGGCAAGGATGACCTTGAGCCTGTCCGGATCGACCTCGTTGCCGTTGGCATCATAGACCACGCCGCCCTCCTCCTTCGCACCGGGGATCAGTGCCTTCACGTCACAGCCCAGCACGCCGTCGAGCACCGTCAGACGGTAGTGCTCGTCCACACCCGACTCCAGCTTGTTCAGGGAGTGCTCCGCCTGCATGAGATGGATGCCCTCCGGCTCCACGCAAATCCCGACGCGCGCACCGATCTGCGCCTTTTTCGTAGACTGGATGACCAGCTCGTTTTTGCCCGACTGCACGGTGATCTCGTAGTGCACGCCCTTGAAAATCACACTGATGACCTTTCCGGTGATCATGCCCTGTTCCGGCTCCGTAAGCAGTATGTCCTCCGGGCGCACGACCACGTCCACCATCGTCCCGTGGGAGACGTCGTCCACACATGTAAACTCGGCACCGCAGAAGCGCACCCGAAAAGGGCCTGTCATAATGCCGTTAAAAATATTGCTCTCACCGATAAAATCCGCCACAAAGGCGTTGTTCGGCTCATTATATATATCCTCGGGGGTTCCGACATGCTGGATTTTTCCCTCTGCCATAACGACGATCTTGTCGGACATGGCAAGCGCCTCCTCCTGGTCGTGCGTCACGTAAATGAAGGTGATACCCAGCTTTTCGTGCATCCCTTTCAGCTCCAGCTGCATCTCCTTGCGCATTTTTAAGTCCAGTGCGCCAAGCGGCTCGTCAAGCAGCAGGATCTGCGGCTCGTTCACGATAGCCCGTGCGATCGCGATGCGCTGCTGCTGCCCGCCCGAGAGCGTCCGGACGGTCCGCGTCTCAAAGCCCTCCAGATCTACCATCTCCAGGGCGCGCCGAACCTTCCTGCGGATCTCGGCCTTCGGCAGCTTTTTCAGCTTGAGCCCGAAGGCAATATTGTCAAAAATATTCAAATGGGGAAAGAGCGCGTAACGCTGAAAGACCGTGTTGATCGGCCGCTCGTTCGCCGGAAGCTTCGTGATGTCCTCACCGTTTAAGAGAATCATGCCGCCCGTGGGTGCATCAAAGCCCGCGAGCATGCGCAGGGTTGTCGTCTTTCCGCATCCCGAGGGCCCCAGAAACGTAACAAATTCTCCGCGCTTAATGCTGAGGTTAAAATCATCTACTACCGTAAAGCCATCCTCAAAGGTGCGCGAGAGATGACGAAATTCCAAAATATTCCCCGATGTTCTTTCCAATTTTTTTATCTCCTCCTGTCCGTAAAAAATCATTGGCAGTAGTGTACCATAAATCACCCATCGTGGCAATGAAAAAAGTACGTTTTTCGGTTGTAGAATGCGGGTCAGGTATTGTATAATGATTAAATACACTTCCGATTACGGAAGCCTATGTCGCCGCCTTTTTCATCGGTGCCGGGAAAGCGAGGTTATCACATGCCGATACAGGTACAGTGCTGCGGACTTTTTTCCATGCTCATTCTGCTTTATTTTTATAAAAGTCAGAAAACGATCAATCTCACAACAGGCAAAGCCTTTCAGCGAATCTTTTACATGTCAATCGCATGTGTCTGCTTTGATATCGCTTCCTGCGTCGCCATTGTCTATGACGCGACACTCCCGGATCTTCTTGTACGGTTTATTTGCAAAACCTATCTCGTCACACTGATCAGTGTCTCCTATTTTACGCTGCTCTATATCTGTGCGGACGTTTACAAAAAGAAACATGATTACCAGAAGGCCGCCCGCCCTTACCGGCTGCTTACCTTCACCGGCTTCATTTTGATCTATCTGCTCCCAATCCGGTATTACTATGACGCAGGCCGTTCGGTGCTTTACAGCTATGGTCCCAGCGCGAACGCAACCTACGCCTGCGCCCTGCTGACGATCCTGATCCTCGGAATGCGTATGCGCACGGAAAAGGATAAGGTCACCCCAAAGCGCCGGGAGGCCGTCTGCATCTGGATGGGCGCGTGGATGCTCTCCGCGGCCGTACAATTTTTCAACCCCACGATTCTTCTCGTTGGCTATGCCAGCTTTATCGGCGTCATGGTGATCTATCTGAAGCTGGAAAATCCCGGAAACAACCTCGACCGTCAGACCGGCCTGTTTAACCACAGCGCCTTTTTGCAGTATGCGTCCCAGCTTTATGCCATGGAAAGCCGCTTTTCACTGATCTCCGTCACGATCCTGCCCTCGTCCTTCCAGACGTCCCGGGCGGGTTCGGAGGAAGCCGCCCGCATGGAAATTTTAGCTTACTTTTCCGGCATGACGGATGCGCTGCTCTTTAAAAATACGGATAAGGAGCTGCTTTTGCTCTACGAATCGCCCGAAAAGGCCGCCGCAGACGTGGCAGACATCCGCGGACGCTTCGCGGAACGCTGGGGAAAAGACGCAGATGTGCTCGTGACACCCGACCTGATCTACATTCCCGATTCCGGCATCGTCGACAGCGTGGACAACCTGCTCGCCCTGATCAAATACGTCAGACGAAACGATGCGGAGCTGGCGGTAAACCAGTTCAAGCAGGTAGGCCACGTACTGGCCCTGGCAATGCACGAGGAGAAGAAGATCGAACAGCTCATCTCGAATGCGATGGCAAACGATCAGGTGGAGGTTTTCTATCAGCCCATCTACTCCACCGGGGAGCAGCGGTTTACATCGGCGGAAGCACTCGTCCGCATCCGTGACGACCACGGTGCCCTCGTCCCGCCGGACAAATTCATCGATATTGCCGAAAAAAGCGGCATGATTGCGCAGCTGGGGGAGATCGTATTTGACAAGGTGTGCCGTTTTATCTGTGAAAATGATATCCGGACCTACGGCCTGCACTACATCGAGGTAAACCTTTCCGTCGTACAGTGCTCCAACGAACGGCTCTCGGAAGACTACATCCGCATCATGGAAAGAAACGGACTGCGGGCGGATTTCATCAACCTGGAAATTACCGAAACCGCCTCCATCGTTGCAAAGAAAACGCTGCTCAAGAACATGCGCCAGCTCCTGGATTACGGCGTGCGCTTCTCCCTGGACGATTTCGGAACCGGGCAGTCGAATCTGAACTATATTATGGAAATGCCGGTAGACATTGTGAAATTTGACAAGGAAATGACAAACGCATATTTTCAGAACCACACGGCAAAGTACGTGATGGATGCCACCATACAGATGATCCACGGACTGAATTTAAAAATCGTGTCCGAGGGAATCGAGACGGAGGAGCAGTACCGGGCGATGGCAGACCTCGGCATCAGCTACATACAGGGCTTCCACTTCTCAAAGCCCCTGCCGGAGCAGGAATTTCTGCGGTTTCTCTCCGAGAAGAACCGCGCGGTCATCGGCTAGGACAGGTTTTTATACGACAAGAGACAGGGTTCGGAAGGCTTTCCGAATCTCCTGTCTCTTTTTCTATTGCTATTCTATGCTGCCCTCCACGCCCCGTGAACGGCAGCCATCTTTCGCTCCGGCCTTACCCGTTGATTACAACGCCCTTGCGCAGAATGATGTTCGCGTAGATCGCCGTCTCACCGGTCATGATCACAACCCTGGATTTCTCCCTGGTTTTATCATAGAACGCCCACTTGTTGATCTCCTCAAAGCACTTGTCGCCGCGCTCGTCATATTTCGCGACGATCTCCTTGTAGGTATCCCAGATGGGGGTCTTTGCATCGTCGCCCGGCTCCACTGCCATCAGTGTGCACGGGGGAACCATTACGCCGTTTGCATCCGGATACGTATCCAGCGGAAACACATGCAAAATCGCATCTAAAATCTCCGGCACACCGTGTCCGTCCATACGGATCACCGGGGTGTCAAAGGAGTGGCCCGGAAAGTTGCCGTCGCCGATGGTCAGCTCATCCGTGTGGCCCATCTCAGCCAGAACCTTCAAAAGCTCCGGTGAGAGAATCGGGGGAATTCCTTTTAACATATTCATGTCCTCCTAATTACGCCCGCCGTCGAAGCGTATGGCAGGGCGTTCTATTTTGGTTTCGGTAACTAGCGGATCGTCTTGTACAGCGGTCCGTAAGCCTTGCATGCGCGGAAGTCCTGTCCTTCCTTGTCTGCACCGAACGCGTTCCATGCGGTGGGACGGTATACGTCCGCATCGGGAACGTTGTGCATACATACGGGAATGCGCAGCATAGATGCCATGGTGATCAGATCCGCACCGATGTGTCCGTAGCTGATGGCACCATGATTTGCGCCCCAGTTGTTCATCACATCGTAAGCGGTCTTGAACGGGGAGCCGTCCACGCCGTCGGTGCGGGGAGCAAACCAGGTACAGGGCCATGTGTAATCCGTCCGCTTCCACAGCGCGTCGGAAACCTCATCGGGCAGAGCAACCGTCCAGCCCTCCACGATCTGGAGCACGGGGCCCAGGTTCTTTACGATGTTCAGACGGATCATGGTTGCAGGCATCTCGGTCTTTGTCTCAAAGCGCGCGGAATATCCGGCGCCGCGGAAATATCCGTTGTCGGCAGGGCACCACTCGCAGGCAGCCATCATCTTCTCAATATCCTCGTCGGTCACGTCAAACCACTTCTTCATGGTCGGAGCACCGCTCTCGTCCACGCATACGCCGGATGCGTCCAGACAGCAGGAGCCGGAGTTGATCAGATGGATAAAGCCATCCGCCTCCTTTGCCTTGCCCTCGATCTCGTAGCCGGTCACACGCTTTACGGCATCCCCTGACCAATAGGTACGAACATCCGCGAACATCTGTGCACGGTTCGTCAGAAGGTTCATGAACATCATGCCGGCACCGTTTAACGTATCGTTCTCGGTTGCCAGTGTGAAAGGCTCACGCGCACCGTTCCAGTCGAAGGAGGTGTTTAAGATCGCCTCCGGGAAATCGCAGTTCGGCCAGTGGTCGGTCCACTGCCGCTGTCCCTGGAAGCCGCCGCAGATCGCGTTGTGTCCCACGGACTCCTCCTCGCAGCCCTCCGGCAGGTTCGGATTGCCCTGATAGAGATCCTCGATGATAACCGCCATCTTTGCGGTGAACTCCCAGTCCTTCTCCTTCTGCTCGTCGGACTTCTTTACGAAATCGGGGTTCTTGTCGAAGCCCTGCTTTGCGTACTTCTTAATCCATGTAAGTGCCTTCTGGTACTCATCCTCGTTGTAGATGTGCTCCTCCATGCGGCGAAGGATCTCAACCTCATCCACGGACTCCACACGCATGCCTAAATATTCCTCGAAGAAATCATGGTTGATGATGGAGCCGCCGATACCCATACACTGGGAACCGATCTGCAGGTAGGACTTATCCCTCATAGTAGCCGCCGCAACGGATGCACGTCCGAAGCGCAGAAGCTTTTCAACAACGTCCGCGGGGATGGTGGAATCGTCCGCATCCTGAACGTCCTTGCCGTAAATACCGAACGCCGGAAGCCCTTTTTGTGTATATGTAGCGAGCACGGATGCAAGATAAACGGCACCCGGACGCTCCGTTGCGTTGAGTCCCCAGACACCCTTGATCGTCAGCGGGTTCATGTCCATCGTCTCCGCGCCGTAGCACCAGCAGGGGGTTACGGACAGGGTAACGGCTACGCCCTCCCTGCGGAATTTTGCCTCACAGGCAGCTGCCTCGGCAACACGCCCGATCGTCGTATCGGCGATGATCACCTTTACCGGTTCGCCGTTTGAATATTTCAGATTTTCCTCATATAATTTTTTCACGGCCTTTGCCATGCCCATCGTCTGCTCTTCCAGAGACTCGCGCACCTTCAAAGGCCCTCTTCTGCCGTCGATGCAGGGTCTGATTCCGATGACCGGATAATCACCAATGTATCTGTTCTTTGCCATTTTTCGTATCCTCCTTCATAAAATAGCTGTCCTGCGCAAAACATCCTGTCAACGAAACGGTTCGCGCTTGTGATATTTACATTGTAATGGTTTTAACTTCCCTTTTCTTGTGGAATTTTGAAAAAAAATGGTAAGATAGTCACCTTTTCTCCCATTCGCACGCAAAGTCCCCTGACAGGACACCCCTTTCACAAAATCCTCTGCCCCGCATCTATGCAGCCTCCACATATTTTGCCTGCCTCAGCTCCCGCATAATGAACAGCGCCGAGACAACGGCCGCCAGTCCGTCCGCAATCGGCCCCGCGTACAAAATCCCGTCAATTCCCATGACAAGAGGCAGCGCCACGAGCAGCGGGAGCAGAAAGAGGATCTGGCGGGTAAGGGACAAAAACATACCCTTTTTCGGCTTCCCGATGGCCGTAAACATGTTCGAGGTAATGGGCTGAACAAAGTTCAGAAAGGTAAAAAATAAAAATACCCTGAAATAGCTCACCGCAAAGGCCACATACTCCGGGGAACCGTCGCCGAACAGCCCGATGATCGGCTCCGGGAAAAGCTGAAAAATCAAAAAAGCGGCGGCGGAAATCCCGAAGCCGATGCTCACCGTCACCAGATAGGCACGGCGCACCCGCACAAACTGCTTCGCTCCGTAATTGAAGCTGACGATGGGCTGCAGACCCTGGGAAAGCCCGATGACAAAGGAAAAAAACACCTGGTTTACCTTTGTGATAATTCCGGCGCAGGCCAGCGGAACCTCCTCCCCGTAAACGCTGCGCGCGCCGTAATACGTCAGGGAACGGTTCATGACAAGCTGCACCAGCATCATTGCAAGCTGGTTTGTACCCGGTGCCGCGCCCAGCGACATGACGGTAAGGGTTGATCTGCGCTCCGGCTTTAAGTGCCTGCGGCGAAGCCGGATGCTGCGGCAGTGCAGCAGGCAGTAGCCTGCCAGCCCCGCGGAAATATACTGTCCGATAATCGTCGCCCACGCCGCACCCGCCATGCCCAGCCCCAGGCCGAACACAAAAATCGCGTCCAGTATCGTGTTGATGACGGCCCCGGTCAGGTTGCAGATCATGGACATCTGCGGCCTGCCGTCCGCGCGGATGAGATGCCCGCCGCCGCTCACGAAAATCAGCACCGGAAAGCCCAGCGATGTGATGCGCACATAGACAGCGGCATAGTCCATCACACGTTCCGGCGTGCCGAACGCACGCAGCATCGGCTCCAAAAAGAGCTGTGAAACGACCATGACAGCCGCCCCGAGCACCAGCATCCCCGTGATGGCATTCCCCATATAGCAGGCGGCCTCATCGTCCGCGCCTGCACCCTTTGCCAGATTAAACGCGGACGCGCCGCCGACACCGAACATCAGCGCAATGGCGATGCAGCAGGTTGTCAGCGGAAACGCCACATTGGTCGCCGCATTCCCAAGCTCCCCCACACTGTTTCCGATGAAAAACTGGTCGACGATGTTGTAAAGCGCGCTGGTGAGCATCGCAATGATGCTCGGAACCGTAAATTTTAATAGCAGCTTCGGCAGCGGCAGTATGCCCAGCGGATTTTTCTGCTCCCCGGCTTGTGTATCCATTGATATCCATCTCCTTTTCAAGACATGTATCCATTATAAGCCAAAGCAAAAAAAATGTCATGCTATCTTTTCCACATTATCACAGCAAAAGAACACCTCCCCGCAGATTCATGCAAAGCCGTCAGCTATTGACGGCCCTGCAATCAATATACGGAAAGGTGTCAGAAATTTAATTTTCTAACATTTTCGTGTGCCCGATGCCAGAACGCCCCGCGCATCGGTGTCGTCAAACGCCGCGTTCTCCTGCACCTGCTCAGGCATCTGCTCCTCCCAGAGCATCTTGGGCCCCGCAAGCTTTCGGATCATCTCCGCGAAATCCGCCGCCGTAGGGGATGGCTGTACGCTTTTTGTCCCGCCGCCCGCCGGCATCCATTCCCGGGTAAATGCCCCGATACTGTCGATATTCATTGCTTCATTCCTCCTCTGCTTTCATGTGTCGGCACGCGCCGCCTGCCATGTCTAATCTATACGGATACGTCCACGGAGGAGCCGCCTTCTGCCGCTGCTTCGGCTGCCCCCGACTCCACTACAGCCGCCGCAGACCTCGCATCAACCGCCCCCGTCGAAATTTCCACACCGCCGATATTCAGGCTCACGCTGC
>CAJUSH010000018.1 GCA_910589045.1 uncultured Eubacterium sp. | reverse complement strand
CTCTGCCATTGTTGATAGCAGCCATTCAAATAGTTTTAGTTGGATATATAGACTTATTTCTGCTAAAGCAGCGGGCAAAAGAGCTTGCAAGCTATTTATTATTAGGTATGGGAAAAAAGAGATTAACCCGGTTATTCCTATGCGAAGTTCTGGTGATTGGCTGTTTCTGTTATCTGGCAGGAACAGCAGCAGGCTTTTCCATATATGGATTTTGGTATTTCCGTGAGCCATTGCATGAAATGAAACAGTGCGGAATTCTTTACGGTAAGAGCATGTGCTATACGCTTCTGCTTTTTTGCCTGATTGAAGCAGTGTGTTCTTTTCGGCTGAAGCAGCGCCTGGACAAGCTGGAAATACGGGAACTGATGTATGAAAGAAACCGCAGTCAGGGCGTAAAAAATACAGGAAACTATAAAAAATGGGGCATTATTTTCTTTTTGTGTTTTGTATGCTTCATTGGCTGCATTTGTGGCATTGCTTTTTTGCCGGAAGCTTATATTGTTTATCCCGTATCTGTTACAGCAATCCCTTTGCTCATAGCTGTTTTTGCTTTTTACAAATGGGCGTTTGGCTATTTATATGCGTGCAGGCGGATGAAATCCGTTAGGATATATCAAAAGAACAGGCTATATATTATTGCAAATGTAACATCAAATTTCAAAACGGCTGCTATCGTTCATGCTGTTTTTTGCATATGCCTTTTGTTTTCCGGGGCTTCTTTTATAACTGGAATGCTGATCTTACAGCCGGAATTTCAGCTTTTTGATACGGCTATGCGCCAGTGGATGGGAGCTTCGCAAATAAGCATCTGTATCGTGTTTCTGGTTATTTATTTTTCCATACTATCATTGCAGCAGATGATAGAGATCAGGCAACATTCAAAAAGCAATCAGATCCTGCGCTGTATGGGAAAAAGCGATCAGCAGATCGCAAGACTTGTGAATCAGCAGATCGCAATTAAATTGTCCGCGCCAATGATCATGGCGGTATTGATTATTTTATTTTGCGTACCGTTGCTGAATGGAAAAATGAACTTCATATTGCCAGCCTCTTTGAATAATATTCTGCTCAAATTAACGGGTGAGTTTGGGGCGTGCATTGTGGCTTTTTATATTTGCTATTTCGGGATTGTAAGTGCTATGAGCAGACGCTATATATATCCCTCTGAATAAGAGCCGCCAAAGTAATTAAACCAGCCGACAGCAATAGATAATCAAAGAGCAGCAGCCGAAAGAACCGTTGAAAAAGAACACCTGTATGAAATTTCAGTGGAAATGCAGCCGGGTAGTTGTTATAATAGGGGTACTTCGCATGTATGCTTTGATAAGGAGGAGGGCAGAGCATGAAATTTGTAGATTTACATTGCGATACGATCGGATGCCTTGCCAGGATGGAGAAGGAGGAGGCGGGGCTTCGCACGAATCATTTGCACGTAGATTTGGAGAAAATGAAAAAGGGGGATGCCCTGCTTCAATGCTTTGCGCTCTACATTGAGACGACCCCGGACGGAGTTGGGTATAACGGGCAGTCTCCGTATGAAATTTTTGAGCAGGAGCGGGCATGCTATGAGCGGGAGCTGCAGAAAAATGCGGATTTGCTGGCGCCGGTGCATATGTTTTCCGATATATCAAAAAATGAGGCGGCGGGAAAGGTGTCGGCATTGCTGACCGTGGAGGATGCCGTTTTTTTGGACGGAAAAATTGAGCGTGTGAGGGAATGCTGCGAAAAGGGCGTGCGCCTGCTTACGTTTACGTGGAATTATGAAAACAGCCTGGGTTTTCCGAACGGTTCCACGGATGAACAGGGGCTGAAGCCCTTTGGGTTTGCGGTGCTGGAGGAGATGAACGCGCTGGGCATGATTGCGGATGTGTCTCATCTGTCCGACCGGGGCTTCTGGGATGTGGCAGGGCACGCAAAAAAGCCGTTTGTGGCGAGCCACTCGAATGCGCGTGCGTTGTGTGACGTTCCGCGGAACCTGACGGATGAGATGCTGCGCGCATTAGGGGAAACGGGCGGCGTAGCGGGATTAAATTTTGCGTCCTTTTTTCTGACGCCGGGGAGCAACCGCACGACGATCAGCGATTTGCTGCGGCATGCAGTATATATGGCGGATAAAGCAGGGATTGACGCGGTGGCGCTTGGATCCGATTTTGACGGGATTAAATGCACGCTGGAATTTCAGGATTATTCGGGGATGCCGATGATAGAGGAAGCCCTGCACACCGTTTTTACCGCCGACGAGGTCGATAAAATTACACATTTAAATGCCCTGCGGGTTTTCAGGGATTGTATCGGATAAAAAAATGAGTACGGCAGAACGGATAACATGTATTGGATGAAGGAGGAAGGAGGCGCTATGAAATTTATCAGTATTTTTGATGTGATCGGGCCGAACATGATCGGTCCGTCCAGCTCGCATACGGCGGGGGCGGTGTCCATCGCGCTGCTGGCGAAAAAGCTGTTTTCGGGGAAAATTGTGAAGGCGGAGTTTATTCTGTACGGTTCCTTTGCAAAAACCGGCTCCGGACATGGGACGGATAAGGCGCTGCTTGGCGGGATTCTCGGGTTTGACACGAGCGACGGGCGGATACGGGATGCATTTGCCATTGCGGATGAGCGGGGAATACAGTATCGGTTTACCCTGGGTGAGGATGATTCCGTGACACATCCGAATACGGCGGATATTTTTCTGGAAGGGGAGAACGGGGAGCGGCAGAGTATCCGGGGAGAGTCGGTCGGCGGCGGAAAGGTGCGAATTGTCCGGATCAACAATATCGAAGTGGATTTTACCGGGGAGTACAGCACGCTTATCGTCCGCCAGATCGATAAACCGGGCGTTGTTTCCCATATTACGCAGTGCCTGAGCATGCATCATGCAAACATTGCATTTATGCGGCTGTTTCGAGATGATAAGGGCGGTATTGCCTATACGGTTGTGGAGTCGGATGACCCAATTCCGAACGAGACATTGGATGAGATCAGAGAGAATGCCGGTGTGCAGGACATTATGCTGATTCAGGTTTAGGCCGTATCTTGCGAAGCAGTTTAATACCCTGAAAAAGGAGGCTTTGGAATGGATTTTGTAAATGGAAAAGGATTGCTGAAATTATGCGGAGAATTTCAGATGCCGATTTCCGGGGTGATGAAGCAGCGGGAGATCATGACCGGCAAAAGCCCGGAGGAGGAAATCGACCGACGGCTGGACAGGGCACTGGAAATTATGAAGGACGCGGCAAAGCAGCCGCTCTCGGATCCGAAAAAGTCCATTGGCGGGCTGATCGGAGGAGAGGCAAGGCGCGTCTATGAGCATGCACAGGCGGATGGCGGGCTCTGCGGGGAGGCGCTCTCCCGGGCCATCGCGTATTCGATGGCGGTGCTGGAGACCAACGCGGCGATGGGACTGATCGTGGCGGCGCCAACCGCGGGCTCGTCCGGTGTTGTACCGGGCGTATTGTTTTCACTGCAGGAAACTTGCCGTCTATCGGAGGAGACGGTAAAAAACGGTCTGCTGAACGCCTCGGCCGTGGGCTATCTGCTGATGCGCAACGCTTCCGTATCCGGCGCGGAGGCGGGATGTCAGGCGGAGGTCGGCGCAGCGTCCGCGATGGCGGCGAGCGCGGCGGTGGAGATGCTTGGCGGGAGCGCGGAGGCGTGTCTTTATGCGGCAGGCATGGCGCTTTCCAATTTGCTGGGTCTGGCTTGTGACCCCATTGCCGGATTAGTGGAGGTGCCCTGCCAGAGCAGGAACGGGCTTGGCGTTGCAAATGCATTTACCTGTGCGCAATTGGCGCTGAGCGGGGTTTTCCACCCGGTTCCTTTTGATGAGATGGCGGATGCAATGTACCGGGCGGGACGCTCCCTGCCCTATGAATTGAGGGAGACCGCCCTGGGTGGAAGTGCGGGGACGCCAACCGGATGCAAATTTGGGTGTGCGGTTCGAAACGGATCATTATGATAAAAATGAAGAGCTGCACGTTTGTATTTGACGGGACAACGCTAAACGGGGCCGGCCGCAGGGCAAAATGATTGCGGTATTGATGCGATTGGATCATGCTTTCTCAATACGTATTTATGTATGTGGATTTTCTCTTGACTCTTTGGTTCGACAAAAATATAATAGTCCAAGAGAGGGTTTGTGGGATTCACAACAGGAGGTAATATATGGCATTGGCAAAAAAGCCGGTCAACGGCATGAAGGATATTCTGCCCCAGGAGATGCAGATCCGGGATTATGTGCAGGGCGTGATCAAGGAGACATACCGGAGCTTTGGCTTCACACCGATCGAGACACCGTGCATGGAGAACATCGGAAATCTCTCCAGCAGGCAGGGCGGCGAGAACGAGAAGCTTATATTTAAGGTTTTAAAGCGGGGCGAGAAGCTAAAGCTTGCGGAGGCAAGGGAGGAAGCGGACGTTGTGGATTTCGGCATGCGCTATGATCTGACGGTGCCGCTGGCGCGCTTTTACGCAAACAATGGGAACGATCTGCCCGCGCCCTTCAAGGCGCTGCAGATGGGGAATGTGTGGCGTGCGGACAGGCCCCAGAGGGGACGCTACCGCCAGTTTATGCAGTGTGATATCGACATTCTGGGCGAGCCGGGAAACCTCGCGGAGATTGAGCTGATTCTGGCGACCACCACTACTATCGGAAGGATCGGGTTTGAAAATTTTGAAATTCACATTAACGAGCGGCGGATGCTGCGGGCGATGGCGCGCTACAGCGGCTTCGGGGAGGATTCCTTTGACACGGTATGCATCATTTTAGATAAAATGGACAAGATTGGCCGTGAGGGTGCTGCGCAGGAGCTGCGGGAGGCGGGCTTTGCCCCGGAAGCGATCGAAACCTATCTGTCACTCTTTGACGGCGTGAAGGCGGCGGACAACGGGCTGAAATATCTGGCAGAGACGCTGGGTGATTTTCTGGAGCAGGGCGTGTACGAAAATCTGCAGGAGATCATCGACACGGTGGAGACGGCAAAGACGGCTAAATTTGACCTGATCTTTGACCCGACGCTGGTGCGGGGCATGGGCTACTATACGGGCACCATCTTTGAGATTGTTATGCCCGAGTTTGGGGCGGCCTGCGGCGGCGGCGGGCGTTACGACAAGATGATCGGGCGTTTTACCGGAAAGGATGTGCCGGCCTGCGGCTTTTCCATCGGGTTTGAGCGGATCGTGCTGCTGCTCATGGAGAGGGACTTTCAGATCCCGCAGCAGCCGGAGAAAAAGGCGTATCTCATCGAGAAGGGTTATCCGCCCGAAAAGCTTCCGGAGGTGATCGCAAAGGCGCAGGCGGAGCGGAGCGCGGGAAAGCAGGTGCTCGTTGTGCGCATGAATAAAAATAAAAAGTTCCAGAAGGAAAAGCTGGGCGCGGAGGGCTACCAGGAGTTTGAAGAATTTTTTGCGGATTAGGAAGCAGGCAAAATACGGAGTATTTTTTGAAATAACTTCTGAAAAATAGGAGGAACGGGAAAATGAGTGAATCAATGCAGGGAATGCACAGGAGCCACCGCTGTACGGAGGTTTCGGGCGCTAATATCGGTGAGACTGTGACCGTGATGGGCTGGGTGCAGAAGAGAAGAAATCTGGGAAGCCTGATCTTTATTGATCTGCGGGACAGAAGCGGTATTTTGCAGCTTGTGTTTGACGAGCCGCAGATCGGCGGGGAAGGCTTTGAAAAGGCGGGGACCCTGCGCAGCGAGTTTGTCATCGCCGTGACCGGCGTTGTGCAGAAGCGCACGGCCGCCGTCAACGAGCATTTAAAGACCGGGGATATCGAGGTGATCGCGAAGGAGCTTCGGATTTTATCGGAGTCCGAGACGCCTCCGTTTCAGATCGAGGAGAACAGCAAAACAAACGAGGAGATGCGGCTGAAATACCGCTATCTGGATCTGCGCAGACCCGATATCCAGAAAAATCTGATGCTGCGCAGCCGCGTGCTGACGCTGATGCGCGAATTTATGGCAAAGGAGGGCTTCATCGAGATCGAGACGCCGATCCTCTGCAAGTCCACGCCGGAGGGCGCGCGGGATTACCTTGTGCCCTCAAGGGTGCATCCGGGGCATTTTTATGCGCTGCCCCAGTCGCCCCAGCTGTTCAAGCAGCTTCTGATGGCCAGCGGCTATGACCGCTATTTCCAGATCGCAAAGTGCTTTAGGGACGAGGATCTGCGGGCGGACCGGCAGCCGGAGTTTACGCAGGCGGACATGGAACTTTCCTTTGTGGATATCAATGACGTGCTGGATGTGAACGAGCGCTTATTGCAGTATGTATTCAGGGAATCCATCGGCGTGGACATCGCGCTTCCGCTGCCGAGGATGTCCTGGCAGGAGGCGATGGACCGCTTCGGAAGCGACAAGCCGGACACCCGTTTCGGGATGGAGCTGTGCGACGTTTCTGATGTGGTAAGGGAATGCGGCTTCGGCGTGTTTACCGGCGCCCTAGAGGCGGGCGGAACCGTGCGCGGCATCAACGTCAGGGGACAGGGCGCGATGCCCCGCAAGAAGATCGACAAGCTGGTGGAGTTCGCGAAGGGCTGCGGCGCGAAGGGGCTTGCTTATCTGTGCATCAATGAGGACGGAAGCTACAAATCCTCCTTCACAAAATTTATGTCGGAGGAGGAGCTGGCGGCGCTTGTGGAGCGGATGGGCGGCGAAGCAGGCGATTTGCTTTTGTTTGCGGCGGACAAACACAAGATCGTCTGGAACGTGCTTGGCGCGCTGCGTCTGCAGCTTGGAGAAGAGCTTGGGCTGTATGACGAAAACCAGTACAATTTCCTCTGGGTAACGGAGTTTCCGCTGCTGGAGTGGTCGGACGAGGAGGAACGCTTTGTGGCGATGCACCACCCCTTTACGATGCCGATGGAGGAGGACTGGGCGAACATCGACAGCGACCCGGGCAGTGTGCGGGCAAAGGCGTATGACATCGTCTTAAACGGCACTGAGCTTGGCGGCGGTTCCGTCCGTATCCATCAGAATGACATTCAGGAAAAAATGTTTGAGGTGCTGGGCTTTACGAAGGAGCGGGCGCACGAGCAGTTCGGCTTTCTTTTGGATGCGTTCTCCTACGGCGTGCCGCCCCATGCAGGGCTGGCCTACGGCGTTGACCGCATGATTATGCACATGGTGCACGCCGAGTCGATTCGCGACGTCATGGCATTCCCGAAGGTGAAGGATGCCTCCGACCTGATGAGTGACGCGCCGGGTCTTGTGGACGTAAAGCAGCTGGATGAGCTTGGAATTGTACTGAAAAGTGAGGATTAACAGATGAAACTGAATACTATTTTGGGAAAAGGGAAAATCACCCTGTCCTTTGAGGTGTTTCCGCCGAAATCGGACGCGGATTTTGAGAGCGTGAGGCGCGCGGCCTACAACGTGGCCGCGCTGCGTCCGAGCTATATGAGCGTGACCTACGGCGCGGGTGGAAGCACAAGTAAAAATACACTGGCAATCGCTGAGGGAATTCAAAAGGAGTACGATGTTCCCGCGATTGCGCATCTGACGTGTGTGGGTGCAACGAAGGCTTCGATTCAGCAGGCGCTTACCGATATGCGCGCTGCCGGCGTGGAAAACGTGCTGGCGCTTCGGGGCGACCGGCCTGCATGGATGGAGGGCGAGCCGTTCACGGACTATCACTACGCGTCCGAGCTGGTGGAGACGATCCGGGAGTTTGGCGGCTTTAGCATCGGCGGGGCCTGCTACCCGGAGGGGCATCCCGACGCGGAGAACAAAAGCGAGGATATCCGCAACCTGAAAAAGAAGGTGGACGCGGGCTGTGAATTTTTGACGACACAGATGTTTTTTGACAATAATATTTTTTACAATTTTCTCTACCGCGCAAGGGAGGTGGGGATCGAGGCGCCGATCATTCCCGGAATTATGCCGATCACGCGCGCGACGCAGATGAAAAACGCGATTCGGCTCTCGGGCTGCAATATGCCGGAGCGCTTCATCAATATCGTAGACCGGTTCGGGACAAACAAGGATGCCATGCAGCAGGCGGGTATTGTCTACGCCTCCGACCAGATCATCGACCTGATCGCAAACGGTATTACGAATATCCATGTGTATTCGATGAACAATTCAAAGACGGCGCAGGGAATTTTGGAGAATTTGTCGGCGATTGTGGGATGATTTTTTGAGCGGTCTTTATACTTGCGATAGCTTTTGCAAATCTTAAATTTTTATAAAATCCCTTTACAAACAAAAAAGATATGCTATAATCAGCATATCTTTTTTTCGTATATGATGCAGGCTTCTGCCGGATCCCGGCAGAGCCCGACGATTGCCGTTCGGCAAATTTTTCCCACAGTAAGACAACCGTACTACGGAGGTATTCGATTGTCTGAAAAGAAAATCATCGGTTTGTTTGGCGCATGCCAGACGGACATTTGTATTTATGTTGCTTCTATTTTGCAGAACATGGGGCACCGTGTCTGTGTAGTGGACAATTCCTATGAGCAGGCGATGCATTACTGCATCCCCTCCCCGGCGGAGGAGCTGCTAACGATCACCTACAAAAAAATTGATTATGAATGGCTTGTGCCGCCGGAGCGCTGGCTGGAGAAGGCGTGCGATTACCTGCTCGTGGATCTGGGGGTCTGGCCCTCCGACGAGGCGCTGCGCGTCTGCCAGGAGATTTATCTGGTGATGGACTGCGCCGTCGCGCAGGTATCCCGCTACCGGGATCTGATGAAGCGTGCGGCGCTGCCGATGAACGTCATTTTGCGCGACGTCTGTCCGGAGGCGGTGAGTGCGCGCCGGGTATTTGCGATGCTGCAGGAGGAAAACTGCTTTGTGGTGGATTCCTACGTGCTGCCGCTTTGCGAGGAGGACATTTCCTGCCGTCTGGCGATGCAGTATCAGGGCTATCACAGCTTCGGGCGCATCTCGATGCCCTTTGAAAAAATGCTGGTGGCAATCTGCCGGGCGCTCTCCTGCTGCGAATCCTCGGTCATCTGGCGCAGCTTTAAGCGCGCCAGGAAGGGGGAGTGCGCATGAGGATCGTTTTCTGGGGCGCGAGCAGCGAATGCGGAGCGACCAGCAGCATGGCGGCGGTGGCGGGCTTTTACGCACTCCAAAAGGGCGGCCGTACTTTCTGCATGCAGCTGAAATCCGGCGGAGGGGATCTGGAGCTGCTTTTTTCACCGTGGGAAAGACGTCCGGCATTTCAGGAGGAGAGCACCTATTATGTCCTTGAGGGAATGGACTACCTGATCCGACAGGAGCAGCATAACAGACTGGACTGGAGCTGTATCCGGGAAAGCCTGCTGCCCTGCTTTGATTACCGTCTGTTCTGTCTGCCCTGCGGCATGCGGGAAAAGCCGGAGCTGTATCCCCGCCAGTCGCTTGCGCTGCAGCGGCGGGTGGCATTTCGCATGGAAAAATATGCCGATCTGCTCTTTATCGATGTCGGACACGGAAGGAAGGTGCTGGAGGATGAGCTGACGCAGACGGCGGATATGGTCGTTGTGAATTTTGCCGGCGGTCAAAAGGAGCTGGAGGAGTTTTTTGCCAGCCCCTTCCGCTGCAGCGGGAAATTGGTGTACCTTCTGGCAAATTACGACGACGAGCAGGTGTACAATGCCGCGAATCTGCGGCGCATTTACCGCACGAAAGAGGAGCAGATGTGTCTTTTGCCGGCAAACCCGCTGTTCGCACAGGCGTGTGCGCGCGGACGTCTGGAGCCGTTTCTGAAAAAGAGCTTCCGGGGGCGCTGCGGACAGCGGGAGGAGCAGTTTGCCAGGGAGCTTGGCAGGTCCGTGCGGCTGATCGTGGAGGCGGGCAGGGATGGTTAAAGAGCGTGAGGGATATGTACGCTGGAGGGACGAGGAGGATGCGCTTGGCCTGGAAGCGATGGTGCGCCGCACCGGGGAGCACGTCAACCGCATTTTGCGGGAAAATCTCTATGAGATGAACCTGAATGAGACGCAGCTGAATCGCCTTGCACGGCAGAAAAGGGAGCTGCGGGAAAATCTGGCCCGCTGCGGGGTAGGGGATGATGAGGCAAAGGCCTATGTGCTTGAATTTTTGCAGGAAAGCCTGCTGAAGCTTTTTTCTCTGACGGAGCAGAATATGGGCGAGGTGTTCTATTTCAGGGAGCGTGAGCAGAAAAATGCGGAATTTCTCTTTGACCGCCTGCTCTATATTTACAGAAAAAAGCACGGGAAGGATGCCATGCATTTTCTCGTGGAGGAAAACGGCCTGCTGCGGGGTGAGGGACGCATCCGTGAGGCAGAGATACTGGAGGTCTATGCCAGACGGGGGCGGGCACTCTCCTTTGTGGAAAAGCTGGAGCTTTTAACATGGAAAATATACAGTGCCTATAAGGGGCTCGGGATCATTGACGAGCTGCGGGACATGAATATCGACGGCGTCTCCGGCGGCGTGTCGGGACCGCCCGGTGATTATCACAGCGTGTGGATGTTTTATGAGGGGCGCAGCGTGCATCTGGAGTTTCTGGATTTCCGGTCACAGAGGGAGCTGGAGCGCATCTGCCGCAATGTCTGCCGTTTTGAGCAGCCCGGGGAGCTTTCGCGGGCGAGGGGGTATATCGTACATGAGATGGCGGACCATTCCCGCGTTGTGGTGGCGCGTCCGGATTTTGCGGAGAGCTGGATGTTTTTCGTGCGGAAGCTCGGTGCAGGCGGAAAACGTGAGCTTTCTGCCCTGTTTAAGCAGCCGGGGGCAGCTGCGGCGCTGGAGCTTCTGCAGTGGCTCGTAAAGGGCTGCCGGGTCGTCGGGATCACCGGCATGCAGGGCTGCGGCAAGACGACACTGCTCATGGCCCTGGTCGAGAGCATTCCGCCGGAGTACACGCTGCGTGTGCTGGAGCTTGCCTTTGAGCTCCATCTGCGGCGCTGGTATCCCGCGCGCAATATCGTGACCTTCCGGGAGACGGAGAGCATCGGCGGCTGGGAAGGCTTGGAGCTGCAGAAAAAGACGGACGGGGCAGTGAGCATCATCGGTGAGGTCGCCTCGGCCCGTGTGGCGGCGTGGATGGTGGAGAGCGGTCAGACCGGCTCGCTCTTTACACTGTTTACCCACCATGCGAAGACGACCCGGGCGCTGATTCTGTCGCTGCGCAATGCGCTCTTAAAGGAGGGCAGCTTTTCGAGCGAGCGGGTCGCCGCCGAGCAGGTGGTGAATGTTGTCAATTTTGACGTACACCTGCATTTGGACCGCGAGGGCAGACGCTATATCGAGCGCATCACACAGATCTGTGAGAATCCGCGGGCGCCGGAGGGCTATGAGCTGCTGGATCTGATCGTGTGCGAGGACGGCGTTTACGAAAGAAAAAATCGTCTGCCGCTTGCGACCCGGAGGGATATGGAGCGCTGGATGAGCGCGCAGGAAAAGGAGGCGTTTCGCGTTGCTGATATTTAATGCAGGACTGAATCTTGTCGCTGCCCTGCTGTGGCTTTTGATTGTGCAAAGGCGGCGGGAGCGGAAGTCGGAGGAAAAGCTGCTTGCCGGACAGGAGCAGTTTTTCGGGCGGCTTCTGGAGCAGTACGGGCGCTGTCAGGATTTATCGGAGGCACTTGAAAGGAGCGCAGCGGGCTGCGAGGGCAGTCTGCAGCACGAGGTCATGGGACTTATGCAGGAGCTCGGGGCGGATGCGTTTTCCGAGGAGGCAGGCCGCTATGCGCGGGATGCAAAGAACGCCTATTTTGTACTGCTGTTTGTGCTTTGCCGGACGATACGGGCATTCGGGGATATGCAGCTTCGGGGGATTTCCCTGTTTGCACACAACATCCGCTATATCAAGGAGGAGGTGCGCATCGAGCTTCTGCGCAGGCAGGAGGGGCATTACGCCTTTCTGGGGCTTACGGCTCTTTGCTTCGTTCCGTTTTTCTTTACGCTTCCGATCCGCTGGTGGAGCCGTTCGATCAGCGAGGGTCTGAACCGTTATTACAGCGGCACATATGGCTTTACGATTTTGACGGTCTGCTTTTTCCTGACGCTGCTCTGTGCATTTTTTGTGCAGGAGCTGCAGTACCCGAGCGCCCCGGGCGTGGGCGGGGATGCGCTTGAGAAGCGGCTTTTGTCGCTGCCTGCCGTGCGGGCGCTGATCGATCGGCATATTGCGCGCCATTACAGCCGCTATTTGAAAAAGAACGAGGTGCTCAAGGTGCTGCAGGGCTTCGGGAATATTCGGGAGTTTCTTGTGAAAAAGCTTCTGGCCGCGGCGGGGCTGGTGCTGCTTTTTGGTCTGCTTGCGGGCGGAAGCCTGTTGTTTGGCGGTTCCTGTGCGAAAGGAACGCTTCTTGCGGCAGTGCCCCTTTGCGCATTCGCGGGCTATGTCCTGCCGGATGCGTGGGTCATTATTTTGCAGGCGCGTGTGGAGTGCCGGAAGATGGAGGAGACGATGCGCTTTGAAACGCTGATTTTGATTGTCATGAACTACAGGCAGATCACGGTGGAGGAGATTTTGCGCTGGATGGAGTGCTTTTCCCTGGTATTTTCCAAGGCGTTTCAGCGGGCGGTGGACGATTTTTCATACCACAGGCGGGAGGCGCTTGAAAGGCTGAAGGAGGAGCTTGGCTGCGAGGCGGTAAAAAAGCTGGTGGACGCGCTGATTGCCTGTGACGAGATTCCGGTGGCGCAGGCGTTTTACGACATAGAGGGCGAGCGCGCCTATGACATGGAGCAGTACAGGAAAAAGGAGGAGGCCGCGCAGCGGGAGAAGGCAGCGCTTGCAAGGGTCATTGCGTTTCTTCCCTTTGTAGCGGTGCTGGCGCTGTGGATGATCGTGCCCTTCGTGCTGGAGGGACTGACGCAGCTTGGCTCGTACTGATGTGCCGCTTCCAAAATGGTATAGCGATTGGGAGCACGCATGTGAAGGCACGATGCTTTCAAAAGCCGGGGGGCATCGCGTCCGGCCTTTGGCAGCTATGATTGAGAGGAAGGAGTGGTTTTTTGGAGAACAGTTTGAAGGGCCTGATGATGGCGGCGGGGATTATTATCACCTGCATTATTATCAGCCTTGGCTTTTATATTGCAAGAGAGGCGAGCGATACCGCAAGCAGCGGCACGGGACAGATCAACGAGCTGCAGGCGGAATTTGCGGACACGTCCAAAATGATGTATGAGAATACGGAGGTTTCCGGCAGTGAGGTTATCAATGTCATCCGCAAGTTCGGAGACGAGATGCTGGGCGTCAAGGTGCAGACAAAGAAGAACACGAGCTACTATATTTATCAGTTTAACGATGCGGACGGGAGCCTGAAGGGCTCGTCCGCGCTGGACTACAAGAGTGCGCAGGTTGCCACGAACAGCAACTACATCAATCCCACGGGACGATTCCTTGGCGCCGTCGTGCGGGATGCCAACGGGACGATTACCGGACTCTCCTTTGTCCAGCAGTAGGAGGAAGGCAAAATTCGAAGCCGGGAGGGGAAATAAATGGAGCATGTGACGGAAGGCTTGCATATGGCGGCAGCGGCGGCGCTGTTTGCGCTGGCGGTGAGTCTGATGCTTTTGGCCGGACGCAGCGTGGACGCGATGTTTGCGGGGCAGCAGGATATCCTGCTGCCCGGGGAGCTGCTGTGGGAGGCAGAGCATGAATGATATTTTCGGAAGGGTGTGTACGTTTTTTGTGGCGGCGGCCATTATGTTTGGGATGCCGCTCATCTATATGAACGAGCGGGCAAAGACTGCGGAGCAGCTTTATCTTTTGACCGAGGCCACGCATTTTGTGGACAGTGTGTGCAATACCGGACTGGTGAGCGGTGAAATGCTCAGGAGCCTCTACGCCGCGCTCTGTGCCGAAAATGCGGTGTATGAGATATCGCTTCTGCACGAGCAGCCGGAGTATGTCTATGACGAGCAGCGGGATGCGTATGTGCGCTGTGAGACCTTTTATGACGAGGAAACGATCTGGGAGCAGGTCGGGACGGGTGCAGATTATCTGCTCTCGCGTGGCGATTTTTTTCGGATCACTGTGAGACGACAGGCAGGCTTTACGCTGTTTGCCATGATTCCGGACCGGACGGTGAGCGTACAGTACGGAGGGACTATAAAATATGAAGCTTACTGATTTTTGTATCTTGTTTGCAGCGCTGTTTGTGTGTCTGTTTTTGGGACGGGATCTGCATATTCAGAGCCTAATCGCACAGCGCGTCAGCGGGGCTGCCATCAACCGGCAGATGGACCGCATTGATGAGGATGCACTGATGGATATTGTGGAGACGGCGTATGAGGACGGTTCTCTTGCCGTGGATACGCTGCAGCTGCAGGAGCAGTTTGAGCGCCTGCTTGCGCTCGCCTTTGATCTGACGGACGATGCGGCGAAGCTATATGCGAGGGAGGCGGTGACACTCTTTTGCTTTCGCCAGTATCCTGCGAATATCACCGCACAGGAGCTGGATTGGATCATTGAAGATATGGAGGCGCAGGTGAATGAGGCGAAGCAAAGCAGGAGGGAGGCGCAGCTTCTGCAGATCGCCATGCCATACGCTGCACACGAGCCCTGGTACCAGCCGCCGGCAGGCCCCCAGCTTCTGACCGTGTTTGATCCCCGGGAGCCGCTGGCGGGACCGGGGCGGGCGATGCTGGGAGGGAGCCGTATAGTGAAGCTGTCCGATATCCGCGTGACTATGGATATTTCCTTCGCTGCCCGCGGAAATAAAAGGGATTGAAGCGATTTGAAATGTATGATATGATAATCCAATGCAAGCTTGAAATGATTGCGGCAGCAGAGGGCTTCGGTCTGCTGCGAATGATAATAAGTAGGAGGCTTTTATGAGTGGCTCAGATATTGCCCAGCTATTGATACTGATCGTGTTGCTTTGCCTGTCGGCGTTTTTTTCGTCGGCAGAGACCGCCTTTACGACGGCAAACAGGATTTACATGCGCACCCTGGCGCAGGAGGGCGATAAGCGCGCACAGCGCGTACTGGATATTACGGAAAATTCCGGCAAGATGCTCAGTGCGATTCTGATCGGAAACAATGTGGTAAACCTTTCATCCGCTTCACTGGCAACAACGCTGGCGACGCGGATGTTCGGAAGTACGGCTGCGGGCGTTGCCACCGGTATTTTGACGCTTCTCATACTAATCTTCGGTGAGATCTCACCGAAAACCATCGCAACGCTGCGGGCAGATAAGCTGTCACTCAAATTTTCCGGCATTATACAGTGCCTGATGACGGTGCTCACACCGGTTATTTTTGTGGTGAACTGGCTGGCGCAGCATTTTCTCTGTCTGGTTGGCGTGCGTCCGGGCGAGGAGGTCCGTGCCATGACGGAGGAGGAGCTGCGCACGATCGTGGACGTGGGGCAGGAGAGCGGCGTCATCGAGGACAAGGAGCGCGACATGATCCACAACCTCTTTGACTTTGGAGATGACAAGGCAAAGGAGGTCATGATCCCGCGCATTGACATGTGCTTTGTGGATGTGGACAGTACCTATGAGCAGCTTCTTGCTATTTACCGGGACAGCTATTATTCACGGCTTCCGGTGTATGAGGAGTCAACGGACAATGTGATCGGTATACTGAACATGAAGGATGTGCTCGCCTTTGAGGGAAGCAGGGAGGAGCTTTCCATCCGTGCGCTTATGCGGGAGCCTTTTTTTACCTACGAGTATAAAAATACCTATGAGCTTTTCATGGAGATGAAGGAAAAGGCGGTGAATCTGGCGGTCGTGCTGGATGAGTACGGCGTGACGGCAGGATTGATCACGATGGAGGATCTGCTGGAGGAGATCGTCGGTGAGATCCGTGACGAGTATGACATGGACGAAAAAGAGGATTATGAGATTGTGGAGGAGGGCAGGGAGTACCGCGTGAGCGGCTCCATGAACCTGGGCGATTTCTGTGACCTTGTTGGTGTGAAATATGAATCGGAGGATTCCGATACGCTGGGCGGATTTCTGCTGGAGCTTTTAGAGCATTTCCCGGAGGAGGGAGAGTGCTTTGAGGGTGCACAGGGCGTGCAGTTTCGGATTTTATCGATGGATAAGAAGCGGATCGAGACGGTGCTGGTTACGCGCAGTCCAAAGGATGCGCCGGCGTGATTGCGGCATGGTTTTTGTGAATTTCGGTATTTGCCGTGACAGCGCGGGTTTGAGAGGAAATGCTGGGGAGGTTTTGCATGTTGGAGCTAGTGATGGACACCTTGATTGACAGTGTAAAGCTGCTGCCATTTTTGTTTGTCACCTATTTATTGATGGAGCTTTTGGAGCATCGGGCGGGAAGTACGCTTGTGAAGAAGATCAGTGCTGTGGATAAGGCGGGTCCTCTCTGGGGAGCTGCCTTTGGTGTGGTTCCCCAGTGCGGGTTTTCCGCGGCGGCCTCCAGTCTGTTTGCGGGGCGGGTGATTACGTCGGGAACACTGATCGCGATCTATTTGTCCACGTCGGACGAGATGCTGCCGATTTTGCTTTCGGAGTCGATCCCGGTGCTCACGATTTTAAAAATACTCGGGACGAAGCTTGGTATCGCGATGGTCAGCGGCTTTGCGGTGGAGCTCGGACTGCATTTCGTTCTGCGCCGGAGGGATGTGGAGATGAATATACACGCGGTATGCGAGGAGGAGAACTGCCACTGCGAGGACGGTGTTTTTGTGTCTGCCTGTAAGCATACGGTCAGGATTTTTATCTATATTCTGCTCATTTCCTTTGCACTGAATCTGCTCATTGCATGGATCGGCGAGCATACGCTGGCCGGGTTTTTCTCAAATGAGCCGCTGCTTGGACAGATGGCGGCGGCGCTGGTGGGCCTCATTCCAAATTGTGCCGCGTCCGTGGTGATTACGAGCCTGTATGTGGACGGGATTATCGGCGCGGGGATGATGATGGCGGGGCTGCTTGCAAATGCGGGCGTCGGGCTTCTGATTTTGTTCCGGCTCAATAAAAACAGCAGACAGAATATGGCCATTATCTGTCTGCTGTATGTTCTGGCAGTGCTTTGGGGACTGTTGATCAGTCTTGTCGGTTTACGGTTTTAGTGTACCGTCTCATTGATCTTTGTCAAAACCTTGCAGTACAGCGGGCTTGACTGTTATCCTTGCGGCAACCCAGGCTTCCAAATGCAACGCTATGCCCGATTTTGCATCAGGGCTGTGTTAGCCTTCGGTTTCTGTTCCGTTCATCCACTTGTTAAATTTCTCCTCCACAAGGTCATAGGTGTCGGAGCAAAGGGAAGGAAGATCCCGTCCCCAGGTTCCGGTTGCCTGAGCATAACCCTTCTTGAACGCATTCAACAGCTCCTCTGCCTTGTCAGGGTTGTCGCCTGCCAATGCCTTTGCGAAGGAAAGAATACGGTCAGAGGTCTGCTCTGCGCCCCAGTAGCCGTCAGCTGCAACATCTTTTTTCGCCTGTGCGATGGTTTCCGGATCTGCTTTGAGGTTTCCTTTTGCAAGGAATGACCACATGTCATCAGCAGTGGCTAATGTCTGCCCCTGCTTGGAGATCATTTTCTCTACAAGGCTCTTGAGCTGTGAGGTGCGCTGCTCGGCATCCGCCTTCATCTGAGCGACGATCGCAGAGTTGGATTTTTTGGTATAGCCGGTCTTTGCGGTGTTCTTCTCATAGACAGCGGCAGTATCCTGATTCTTCTTTGCGCTGCTGGTGCTGGTTGACTCTTTTGCTTCTTTTGTGGTGGCTGCCTGCTGTGTATAAGCGGCGGCGGTAGTTGTTCCTACTGAACTTACACTCATTTTTTTACCCTCCTTGGTTTTTCGGGCACTGCCCGTATTTTTGCCGGTATCCGTTCCGGCGGTCTTTGGCGAAAGTGCAAAATCTGCACTGCCATAATTTTACAACTGTATTATAAAGAAAATACGGTAAGTTGTAAATAGTACGTTTAAGTCGACGGAATACCGAAATTGTGATGGATGTTACTGTTCACGGGTCAGGAGTGCGTATCTGCTTCGTATGCCGTGAATCGTAACATGATGGTAATTTTATCCTTATATGCTATATCGACGCAGCGCCTAAAAAAATAAAGTCTGCGGTTGACTTTTTTTTCTTAAGAATGTAACATAGAAGAAAGTATTGTATACAAAATACATCAAAAAAATTTCCAGGCGGAATGGTCCGGGCGCAGCTCCATAGAAAGATATGGGGAGCGTTTTTGGGACGTGCAGGAGGAGTATGAACGTAATTCATATCAAGGCGCTGGCAAAGATAAATCTGGGTCTGGATGTGACCGGTGTGCGTGAGGACGGCTATCATCTGGTGCGCATGATCATGCAGACCATCGATCTGTTTGACTGGGTTACGATCCGAAAGAGCAGATACGATAAAATTTCGCTGACGTCAAATCTGAATTTTTTGCCTACAGACGAACATAATATAGCATACGAAGCTGCGGCTTTGCTGAAGCAGGATTTTCCGCAGGTCGGCGGCCTGGAGCTGCGCATTCACAAGTGCATTCCGGTAGCCGCGGGCATGGCAGGCGGAAGCACGAACGCAGCGGCCGTGCTTTTCGGCATGAATAAGCTTTACCGGCTGGGACTTAGCAGAAGCCGGCTTATGGAGTACGGGCTGCGGCTCGGCGCGGACGTGCCCTATTGCCTGATGCGCGGCACAGCGCTGGCGGAGGGAATCGGGGAACGGCTCACAAGGCTGCCTCCGATGCCGGATTGTCACATTCTGATCGCCAAGCCGCCGGTGAGTGTATCTACGAAGCTTGTCTATCAGGCGCTTGACGCCTGCAGGCATTTGGAGCATCCGCCCATCGATGCGCAGCTTGCGGATTTGGAGCGGCAGGATCTTCTGGCGCTCTCGCATCATATGGGAAATGTTCTGGAGCATGTGACCGTACCGATGCACCCGGAAATCACGCAGATCAGGCAGATGATGCTGGACCAGGGTGCGATTACCGCAAGAATGAGCGGCAGCGGGCCTACCGTCTTTGGCATTTTTGAGGCGGAGGAGCGGGCGGTGGCTGCAAAGGAGTCTATTCGCGGGAGCAATCTGGCGCGGCAGGTTTATGTGACGCGGCCTTATAATGTAATACCGAAGGAGAAAAAGAGATGACGGAGCATTTGGAGCTGAATATGGATGCATATTTGCCCCTGCGGGATGTGGTGTTTAACACCTTACGCGAGGCGATTTTAAAGGGAGACCTGGTGGCAGGGGAGCGCCTGATGGAGCTGCAGCTGGCGTCAAAGCTGGGTGTAAGCCGCACGCCGATCCGTGAGGCGATCCGCATGCTCGAGCAGGAGGGACTGGCCATTACTATTCCGAGGAAGGGCGCAATTGTCGCGGGTATGACGGAGAAGGATATGCAGGATGTACTGGAAATCAGGGAGGCTTTGGAGGAGCTGTCCGTGCAGGTGGCGTGCGATAAGATTACCGACGAGGAGATCGCGCAGCTTGGCAAAAATATGAAAAACTTTGAGCACTCCTTAAAGACCGGGGACTTGAAGCGGATGGCCCAGGCGGATGTGGAATTTCACGACGTGATCTACCAGGCAACGGACAATCCGAAGCTGATCAGTATGCTCAACAATCTCAGGGAGCAGATGTACCGTTACCGTGTGGAATATCTGAAAAATCCGGAAAACCATCAGCAGCTTCTGGATGAGCACGAGGCGATCTACCGCGGGATTCTGGCGAAGGACAAGGATGCGGTGATCGATATGATCCGCAGGCATATCAGTAATCAGGTAGATGTGGTAAAGCACATGATCCGGGAGCAGGAGAAGTAGCCGAGAGGATTTTTCCTGTATTTCCGGCGCTGCGCGGCATGACAGAGAAAAGTTGCGCAGATTGCGCAGGGAGGCATCTATGGAGCTTGAGGAGAAAAAGAATATTACGATCGCGGATGTGGCGGAGGCGCTGGGCGTTTCAAAGACGACGGTGTCCCGCGCAATTTCCGGCAAGGGGCGCATCGGGGAGGAAACGCGGGCGCGGGTGCTTTCCTACATTGCGGAGCATGATTACCGGCCGAATTTGATCGCGAAGGGGCTGGCACAGTCGCGGACGTACAACCTGTGTGTGGTTATGCCGGAGCATTACGGCATGTCGGAGCTTAGTTTTTTCCAGGAATGCCTGTTTGGCATCGAGAAGGTGAGCGGCGCGGCGGGCTACGACGTGCTGCTGTCCATCTGTGATAATCAGGATATTTCGTCGCTGGCGCGCATCATTGACAACCGGAAGGCGGACGGCGTGCTTTTGATGTGCTCTTTTGTGGAGGATGCGCAGATCGAGTTTCTGCTGGAGCGGGGAATTTCGTTTGTGACGATCGGAAGCAGCGACTATCCGGGGGTGATCCAGATTGATCACGACCACCGCAGTGCCTGCCGGGAGCTGACCGACGTGCTGCTCGGAAAGGGGACGGAGCGGATCGCGCTGATCGGCGGCAACGAGACGCATATGGTGACCAAAATGCGTCTGGCGGGTTTTCTGGATGCCTACGAGGCGCTGGGAAAGGAGATCAATCCGGCGCTGCTAAAGCTTGGCGTGGACAACCCGGTGCGCATCGAGGCGGCGGTGCGGGATTTGTTAAAGCTTGGCGTGGACGCGATTTTTTGTATGGACGATGCGGTGGCGAACAGCGTGCTGAGGGCACTGCGGGAGACGGGAGTGGAGGTGCCGGGGCAGCTGAAGCTCGCTTCCTTTTATAACGGAAGCCTGCTGGAAAATAATATGCCGCCCGTCACTGCCATCTCGTTCCGCGCCCGGGAGCTTGGCATGGCGGCCTGCCGGACGCTCATGGACGTCATCGCAGGCGGGGAGGTACAGCCGCGGCGGCTGCTTCCTTATGAAATCGTGCTCAAGGAATCGACGCAGTAGTATAAAGGAGGGGCAGGGGAGCTGGGGGTGGCATGCCTGCCGGTGGGATTGCGCACAGGGAATCGACGCGCAGGCAGCAGATTGGGAAGGGGCTTCGGTTTTCAAACGGTCAAAGCAGACCGTCCGGAAAATCGTTATTATGAGCGGCTCCCGAGCCGTGAATAGTAACCAGCAGCCGTTACTTTTCACGGGGCAGGAATGCGCATTTACTGCGCAGTCCGTAAGAACATGATTCAGGTGTGAGGGGCGATTTTTGCGAAGCAAAACTCTGAATATCGCCC
The DNA here is from genome assembly GCA_910589045.1 of uncultured Eubacterium sp. Taxonomy (GTDB): domain Bacteria; phylum Bacillota; class Clostridia; order Lachnospirales; family Lachnospiraceae; genus W0P33-017. The sequence continues at coordinate 34,806 of CAJUSH010000018.1, read as the reverse complement.
CGAATCGTTACTATGAGCGGCTCTCGAGCCGTGAATAGTAACCAGCAGCCCGGAAATGGCTTTCAGCAGTTAAAAAATTGGATTGACATGACACGGCCCTTGTATTATACTAACCATATGAGCAACCGATTGCGCAACAGGAAATAAGGGCGTTGCGCGGATATGGGATACAACCTAAAAGGAGGGTATTTATGGAACCAATGATTCTGAATGTCATTCACAGGCCGGAGATGGTACCGGAATATTCTGCGACCGTGACCGGACAGGGCAAGGAAGAGGATATCGGGGACAAGGCGCTGATCACCGAATCGCTGGATATTTTTAAGACCCAGCAGCGTCTGGCCCATGAGCATGGCTTGAAGGTCACGATTCAGATGACCTATGCGTCGCTGTTTAACGAGGAGGCGGTTGCGCTGGCGCAGGCGGACCACGAGAAATACGGCGATGAGATCGCATTGTCCCTGCTGGGACTTCCCTGCGAGGAGTTTCGCGAGAAGTATCAGACAAAGGATTTCTGCATCTGGATGTTTTCCATGGAGGATAAAAAGGCCATCGTGGACGACGTGTTCGGTAAGTTTTACGAGAAGTTCGGCTTTTACCCCGAGTCCACCGGTTCCTATTATATGGACGCGGATCTGACCAACTATATAAAGGAAACCTATCCGAGCGTGAAGTGCGCGGTAGCTACCTGCTGGGAGGAAGGTCCGAAGGCGTATCATACGTGCAACAACTCCTGGTATACCCTTTTTGACGGGGGCCCGTGGGCGCCCTGGATTCCTTCAAAGCAGAATACCCATGCGCCGGCGGCAAACGAGGCGGAGGATTCCGGTATCGTTGCGATCCCCCATCTTTCGAGGGACCTTATCGCCTGCTACGACGGAAACGGCTCCAATTTCGGCACGCATCCCCAGAATGTGCTGCGGGGCATGATCTATGACACCAAGACATGGGAATACCCGTATTTATATAATCTCATTGACCAGTACCGCGATCTGGAAAAATACAACAACGGCTACGCCTACAACATGATGTTTGTGGGGCCCGGCTGGATGAATAAAATGGGCCGCTGGGAGCAGCCCTATGAGCTTTTGCTGAAATCCTACACCGACGGCTGTGCTTACTACGGCAAGCTTAAGGAGGAGGGCAAGCTTATCGACATGACCATGTCCGAGTTCGCGGATTATTACCGCAAGAAGAAGGGCGTGACCGGGGAGAAGCGCTACACCGAGCCGGAATGCGCGCTCTGGCGTGATATTCTCTACGGCTCCGACAAGCAGCTTTTCTGGTACTGCGATCCCTTTATGCGCGCCTGTGTCAACATGGATCAGGGCGGCGCCATCGTGGATCTGCGCCCTTACGCGGCAAAGCTGGAGTGGCCGGTCGGTATCGGCACGAAGCATGTGCAGGATGCGTCCTATCCGTTTTTGATTCAGGAGAAATACCGTGCGGGCTATTTTACTCACTATGCGGGTGAGGGAACCGTGCGCAGCGCGAAGCTATGCTACAACGGCGAGGAGGTTGACCTTTGTCTCACGCCGACCCACGCGCATTTTTCCCAGGAGGGCAGGACAAGGATTCTGACGCTTGACCCGGTGGAGATCGAATTTTCCGGGCTGACCGTAAAATTGCAGACGAAGGAGTATTTCGAGGAGGGGGCATCCAATATTAAAATCGAGCGGACGATGTTGGAGATGAGCGACCCGGATGCGGAGGTTACGCTGGATGAATATATGGTTGCCTGCTACGGTACGACCGAGTATCCGGAGGATATGACGGGCATTACCTTAGCGTGCAGGGGCGCAGAAGAAAAGACGATCAGCTACGAGTACCGCTGCAGAGAGGACGCGCTTGCTGATGCGAGTGAGGTCAGCGCGGTCATTCCCCAGATTGAGACAAAGGTGTCACTGACTCAGAGCGGCGGGGCGGAAGGCTACATCCAGGAGGGCTACGCGTTTTCCCCGATGTTCAAGCTCGGATACAAGAAGAAAATCTCGGATAAGGAGGTATTTGCGACATGGCTCAGCTTGCAAAAGGCAAATTAAATTTCCGCTGTCCTTCCTGCTTTATGAGGGATTTGGATATCGATATGTTTTACAATAAGGATACCGGCGTCTACAGCTGCATCCGCTGCCAGTACCGCGGCACGGAAGAAGATGTGCTCAAGAAAAACGAGATGGTACGCTTCCGCTACGGCGCCATGTACGAGCGTTTCACAAAGTTCGATTTTGACTAGTGCGCCGTTTGCCAGAACCATGGCAGCCTGATTTTAACGGATGGTCCGGCTTTCGCTGTGGGAACGGGCAGTACATGCAGCGGATATTCCGCAGGAAAAGGCCGGGAAATCGAAAGGAGCAAGAAAGCATGGACTATATAAAAGGAATGGATCTCTCCACACTGCTGGAGCTGGAGCGTCTCGGCGCAAAATACTTTGACGGAGGCGTGGAGCGTGACATTTTGGATATTATGAAGGATTACGGCGTAAATGCCGTAAGGCTCCGCATCTGGAACGACCCGTGGAATGCGTCACACGAATCCTACGGTGCGGGGGAAAACGATGTTCCCACAACGCTTGCCATCGCAAAGCGGGTGAGCGAAAAAGGCTTTGGCGTGCTCTTAAATTTTCATTACAGCGATTTTTGGGCTGACCCGGGCAAGCAGTTTAAGCCCAAGGCATGGGAGGGCATGAGCACGCAGGAGCTGACAGAGGCCGTTTACGACTTCACATACGAAACGATGGAGCTTTTCAAAAAGGAAGGCGTCAACGTCACGATGGTGCAGGTGGGAAACGAGCTTTCCAACGGTCTGCTCTGGCCCGACGGACGGCTGGATGTGGACGGCGGGATTTTTGAGTATGATAATATCGCGGGCTTTGTCAGCGCAGGCATCCGCGCGGTGCGAAAAAGCGATGCGTCGATTCCGGTTATGATCCATCTGGACAACGGCGGCAGGAACGAGCTGTACCGCCGCTGGTTTGACAATTACGTCGCCAGAGGGGAGGATTTTGACGTGATCGGTCTGTCCTATTATCCGTTCTGGCACGGCACGATGGACGAGCTGATTGCAAACATGAATGATATGGCAGAGCGCTTCCACAAGGATTTGATCATTGCCGAGGTGTCCATGGGCTACACAATGGAGGACTATCAGGCATATGAAAAGCTTCCCGAGGGGGAGCGGAAGGGCTACGCCACAAAGCCCCGGCTTGTGGAAAAAATCGAATTTCCCATGACAAGGGAGGGTCAGGCGGACTTCATGAAAACACTCATGGAGCGCATGGAGACGGTGTCCGGGGGCCGTGCCCGGGGCTTTTTCTGGTGGGAGCCCGCGTGGATTCCGGTGCCGGGAAGCGGCTGGGCGACACCTGCTTCACTGTCGTACATACACGACGCCGGTCCCTGCGGAAACGAGTGGGCGAACCAGGCGTTGTTTGACTACGACGGCAATGTACTCCCGGCGCTTGGCGTGATACGGGATTTTCAGGAAAAGAAATAAGATACTTTGGCGGCTGTCGGGCGTGATGATACCGGTAGCCGTTTTGCCGTATGAGTTGATTGTGTAAACATAATCAATGCTTTGGACAAAGCACTTTTTTGTGACAGGCGGTGTGCAAAGCGCATGCACCGGTGTGGCGGATACGCTCAATATTTTGTCGGGGATATAGAAGTTTGCGGTAAGCCTGCGTTTCTGATTTTTTTGACGGAAACGCAGGCTTTTGATCAGCCTGCTCCCGAATCCTGCAAAATAAAAAACCAAGCCTTGTAAAACCGTGTCTTTTTTGATATGATGTTAAGAACTGTGGGGAGACGGCTTTTATGGCGTCTGACTGTTTTATGGGTCGGGGCGTTTTTGATCTTACGGCAAAGGAGCGGTAAATAATATGAAGTGGAACAGCTACACGATAGAGACGACCACGCAGGCGGAGGATTTGATTGTCGCAATGCTGGACGAGCTTGGCATTGCGGGCGCGATGATCGAGAACCATGTGCCCCTTACCGCCGAGGAGCAGGGCGAGATGTTTATTGATTTCCCGCCTGAGCTGGGCGAGGACGACGGCAGCAGCAAGGTAACGTTTTACCTGGACGTGGACGAGGCCGCAAGGGAGGAGCGTGAGGAGCTTTTGCGGCGGGTGATGCTGGGTCTGGAGGAGCTGCGGCAGTATACGGACATCGGTGCGGCGGTGATCACGGCCGGGGAGACGGAGGACATTGACTGGATCAACAACTGGAAAAAGTTTTTCGGCTCCTTCTATCTGGACGACATTCTTATCAAGCCTACCTGGGAGGAGCGAAAGCCCGGGGATGAGGGAAAGGTCATGATCGAGATTGATCCGGGCATTTCCTTCGGGACCGGCAAGCACGAGACGACGCAGCTTTGTATCCGCCAGCTCCGCAAATATATGAAGGCGGGGGACCGGGTGCTGGACGTGGGCTGCGGCAGCGGGATATTGTCTGTCGCAGCGCTGAAGCTTGGCGCGGGAGCCGTGGTGGGTACGGATATCGACGAGGCGTGCCTGACCTCCACCCGGGACAATTTTGACGTTAATCATCTATCCCATGACCTGGGCACGTTTTACTGCGGAAATCTCATCGACGATGCCGCGCTGCGGGAGATGGTGGGCGGCGGATACGATATCGTGGTGGCGAATATTCTGGCGGACGTGATTGTACCAATGGCGGACGTGCTCTTTTCCTGCCTGAGAGCCGGCGGTATATGCATTACCTCGGGGATTATCGATTTCAAGGAAACAGAGGTGGCGTCGGCGCTGACGGCGGCGGGCTTTGCCATCGCAGAGATTACGTATCAGGGCGAGTGGGTGAGCATCACCGTAAAAAAGGAGTAGTCATGTATCAGTTTTTCGTGGAGGATGCGCAGGCAGGTGCAGGGCAGGTGCGCATTGTGGGGACGGATGTGAACCACATTAAAAACGTGCTGCGCATGAAGCGCGGCGAGCGCGTGCGCATCAGCAGTGCCGGAGGGAAAAATTACCTGTGCGGCATCGCGGCATTCGAGGAGGATGCGGTTCTCCTGGATATTCTGGAGTCGGATATCGGGGACACGGAGCTTCCGGCGAAAATTTATCTGTTTCAGGGAATCCCAAAGGGCGAGCGCATGGAGACGGTGATCGAGAAGGCGGTGGAGCTTGGGGTCTATGAGATCATTCCCGTAGCGATGCGCTACTGTGTGGTGAAGCTGGACGCAAAAAAGGCTGAAAAGAAGGCAGCACGCTGGCAGGAGATCGCCCGCAGTGCCGCAAAGCAGTCAAAGCGCAGTATCATTCCGCGTGTCCATCCGCCGATGAGCTTTGCGCAGGCGGCAGACTACGCGGCAAAATGCGGGCTGCGGCTCGTGCCCTACGAAAACGAGGAGGGCATGGCAGCGACCGCAGACATGCTTGCGCAGGTAAAGGGCACCCAATCCATCAGTGTTTTTATCGGGCCGGAGGGCGGCTTTTCGCCGGAGGAGATCGATGCGCTGCGGGATGGCTCGGCGGTGATCTCTCTGGGAAAGCGGATTCTGCGGACGGATACGGCGTCGATTGCGGTTTTGTCTATGCTCATGCTGGTACTTGAGATGCAGGATGATGCATGATCGTATGCGCACGGGCTATGGGAATGGGAAAATTAAATGAGGAATTAATAAATCATGGAAGTGTATTTTGACAACGCGGCGACCACCCGGTGCAGCCGCCGGGCAGCAGAGCTGATGCAGAGGATTCTGCTGGAGGACTACGGCAATCCGTCCTCGCTTCACAGAAAGGGCATGGAGGCGGAGGCGTATATCAAGACGGCTGCCGGGCAGCTCGCGCATATTTTGAAGGTGGACAAAAAGGAGCTTATTTTTACGTCCGGCGGTACGGAGAGCAATAACCTGGCATTGATTGGCACGGCGCTTGCGAACCGGCGGGCAGGAACGCACATCATCACGACCGCCATTGAGCATGCTTCGGTCTACAATCCACTCATTTTTCTGGAGGAGCTTGGTTTTGAGGTGACCTATCTTCCGGTGGATGGGACGGGCGTTCTGTCGCTGGAGGCGCTCAAGGAGGCGGTGCGAAAGGATACGGTTCTCGTGTCTCTCATGCATGTCAACAACGAGATCGGGACTGTCGAGCCGGTTGCGCAGGCGGCGGAGCTGATTCGTGAAAAAAATCCGAACGTTCTCATCCATGTGGACGCGATTCAGTCCTTTGGAAAGCTTCGGATCTATCCGCGGCGCATGGGGATTGACATGCTCTCCGTGAGCGGTCACAAGATCCACGGGCCGAAGGGTGTCGGGTTTTTGTACGTTAAGGATAAAACAAAAATAAGGCCCTTTATCCATGGCGGCGGGCAGCAGAAAAACATGCGCTCCGGCACGGAAAATGTGGCGGGCATTGCGGCACTGGGTGCGGCGGCAGAGGAGCTTTACGAAAATTTTGACGAAAAGGTCTCGCACCTTTACGGGCTGCGGGAGCATTTTGCCCGGGGACTCCTCGCATTTGAGGGCGTGACCTTAAACGGCGGGGACGGAGAAAAAAGCGCGCCTCATATCGTGAGCGCAAGCTTTGCGGGGATTCGCGCCGAGGTGCTGCTCCACGCACTGGAGGAGCGGGGCGTTTACGTCTCCTCCGGCTCTGCGTGCTCCTCCAATCATCCGGCGATTTCGGGTACGCTGCAGGCCATCGGCGTGAAGCGGGAGCTTCTTGATGCGACGATCAGATTTTCCATGTCGATGGAGAGCACCCGGGAGGAGGCGGATTATGTGCTGGGGCAGCTCGGGGAGCTGCTTCCCGTGCTTCGGCGGTTTCGCAGGCGCTGACCCGGCGGGGGCTTGCGGATCAGCGGACAGGCATGCCGATTTTTGCATTGGTGTTGTATGGCCGTTCTTTTCGATGAGGCTTACGGATCAGCGGACAGGCATGCTGATTTTTGCATTGGTGTTGTATGGCCGTTTTTCCCGATGAGGTTCACGGATCAGCGGACGAACATGCCGGTTTTTGGCGCATCTGCCGTATACGAAAATTTTGACGGACAGGGTTAGGAGTATTTTGCTATGGAGTATCAGGCATTTTTGATTAAATACGGCGAGATCGCCGTGAAGGGAAAAAACAGACATGTATTTGAGGATACGCTGCTCTCGCAGATTCAGAATGCTTTAAAGCGCGTGGAGGGTGAATTTCATGTGAGCAGGGAGAGCGGGCGCATGTATGTAGAGGCGGCGGGCAGCTACGATTATGAGGAGCTGATGGACGCCCTGACAAAGGTGTTCGGCATCGTGGGTATCTGCCCCATGGTGCGCCTGGAGGATGAGGGCTTTGAAAAGCTTGCGGAGGCGGTCGTCGCTTATGTGGGAGAGGCCTGCAGGGAGAAAAATTTCACCTTCAAGGTGAACGGGCGGCGTGCCCGCAAAAACTACCCCATGACCTCCATGGAGCTTGCGGCGGCGCTGGGGGAGAAGCTTTTGGAAAGCTATCCGCAGCTGCGTGTGGACGTGCATAAGCCGCAGGTGCAGATCAACGTGGAGATCCGCTCGCACATCAATGTATATTCCACGGAGGTGCCAGGCCCCGGCGGTATGCCGGTTGGCACGGCGGGAAAGGCGATGCTGCTGCTCTCGGGCGGGATTGACAGCCCGGTGGCCGGATATATGATCGCAAAGCGGGGCGTGCGGCTGGAGGCGACCTATTTTCACGCGCCGCCCTACACGTCCGAGCGGGCAAAGGAAAAGGTTGTGGACCTGGCACGGATTGTGGCGCGCTACAGCGGTCCGATTCGCCTGCATGTGGTAAATTTTACGGAGATACAGCTCGCGATCTATGAGAAATGCCCGCATGATCAGCTCACGATTATTATGCGCCGTTACATGATGCAGATCGCGGAGCATTTCGCGAAGGCGTCCAACTGTCTGGGGCTGATTACGGGGGAGAGCATCGGACAGGTGGCAAGCCAGACGATGCCGTCCCTTCTGGCGACGAACGAGGTGTGCACGCTTCCGGTGTACCGTCCCTTAATCGGCTTTGATAAGCAGGAGATCGTGGATATATCCAACCGGATTGACGCCTATGAGACGTCGATTCTGCCCTTTGAGGACTGCTGCACGATCTTTGTGGCAAAGCATCCGGTGACAAAGCCGAACCTGAAATCCATTAAAAAATCGGAGACGCATCTGGCGGCGACGATTGACGAGATGATGCGCCGGGCGATCGAGACGGCGGAGGATATCGTTGCAGAAGGATAAGGCAGCGGAGGATATCGCTGCAGAAGGGTGGGACGACGAGGGCGCTTGTTGTAAAAAAGTGAGTCGGGAAGCGGGGCCGGTTACTTTCGCCGCAGTGTGCGTATTGTTTTTTGCCGTATGGTAAGAAAAAATCGCCGCCCATGGGCGACGACTTGGATGTACAACAGATTAGTCCACTAAGTACGGCTTGATCACTTCTAAGATCTCGTCGGTATTGTCACCGGAATGGATGGCAAGGTCGATGGGCTTAGAGAGGTCCAAGCTGAAGATACCCATGATGGATTTCGCATCGATCACGTATCTTCCGGAAATCAGATCAAAGTCATAATCAAACTGTGAGATCGAATTCACGAAGGACTTCACCTTGTCGATGGAGTTCAGAGAAATCTGTACTGTTTTCATATTAAAACCTCCTTGAAATTTTACAGCTGTCCAGAGACAGGCAACGGACGGCTGCGGGATTTGTTTACAGACATAGTACCGTTTTTCTCTGGAAAAGTCAACTGATTAAAAGATAAAAAAAGGATAAAAAAAGTGTGAAGAATGGAATGGGAAAACGGAGAGCAGCGCTTCATAATCTGGGCTGCAAGGTAAACTCCTACGAGACGGAAGCGATGGCGCAGATGCTTGCGGCGGCGGGCTACGAGCTTGTGGATTTTTCACAGGAGGCGGACGTTTATGTCGTCAATACGTGCTCGGTCACAAACATTGCCGACCGCAAATCCCGCCAGATGCTTCACCGCGCGCGGAGCAAAAATCCGGATGCGGTGATCGTCGCGGCGGGCTGCTATGTGCAGACGGCAGGGGCGGACGAAAAGAACGGGCTGTCGGCGGATATCGTCATCGGAAACAATAAAAAGGCAGAGCTTGTGCCGCTGCTGGAGCAATATTTTGCGAAGCGTGAGCCGGTGTCGGGCGTGGTCGATATCAATGACGGCGCGCAGGCGTATGAGGAGCTTGGAATACTTGCGGGCGGTTCGCACACCCGCGCCTTTTTGAAGGTGCAGGACGGCTGCAACCAGTTTTGCAGCTACTGCATCATACCCTATGCCCGGGGCAGGATACGCAGCCGGGAGCCTGCGCATGTATATGAGGAGGTGTGTGCGCTGGCCGAAAACGGGTATCGGGAGATTGTATTAAACGGCATTCACCTGAGCTCCTACGGGGCGGGGGAGGAGTTCGGGCTTCTGGAGCTGATTCGCATGGTGCACGGCGTTCCCGGCATTGCGCGCATCCGGCTCGGCTCCCTGGAGCCGCGCATCATCACCGGGGATTTTGTCGCGGGGCTGCGCGGGCTTCCTAAGGTATGCCCCCACTTTCACCTGTCACTGCAGAGCGGGTGCGATGCGACACTGGCGCGCATGAACCGCAAATATACGACCGCGGAATACGAGAAGAGCTGCGGGCTTCTGCGGGAGGCTTATGGGCATCCGGCGATCACGACGGATGTGATCGTGGGCTTTCCGGGGGAAAGCGAAGAGGAGTTTGAGGAGACAAGGCGGTTTGTAGAGCGTATCGGCTTTTATGAAATGCATGTGTTCCAGTATTCTAAGCGGCGGGGCACAAGGGCCGAACGCATGGAAAACCAGGTGTGCGAGCCGGTAAAAAAGGCGCGCAGCCAGGTGCTTTTAGCAATGGAAAAGGAGCAGTCGCGGGCATTTCGGGACTATTATATCGGAAGGCAGACAACGGTTCTCTTCGAGGAGGAGACGCGCATCGGGGGGCAGACCTATATGACAGGCTTTACGCCGGAGTATGTAAAGCTGGCATATGCGTGTGCGCCGGGGACGGGGGAAGCCGGGCTCAAAAACCGGCTGTTTACGGGCGTTGCAGGAAAAATGCTTCATCCGCAGGCGGAAGAGTCGGGGCACCTTTATGTCATTCGTGATTACTTTTCACGGGGCAGGAATGCGCATTTACTGCGCAGTCCGTAAGAACATGATTCAGGTGTGAGGGGCGATTTTTGCGAAGCAAAACTCTCAATATCGCCCCGAATCGTTACTATGAGCGGCTCCCGAGCCGTGAATAGTAACCATTCGTGAATAAAGGTTGAATTTTTTACACAACTATATTAAAATAATACCGAGTAGTGCTTGCGATACGGAACAAAAGAGAGAAGATGCTGCGAGGAAAACCGGCAGCCACAAAGCACATATAAGGACGTGGAATTATGCAGGATAAGAACCAGACACAATTTTTTAAAGTGGAAAAGGAACCGGAGATTCGGGTAAGGGACGTTTTGGAGGTCGTTTACAGCTCTCTGTCGGAGAAAGGCTACAACCCTCTGAACCAGATCGTGGGTTACATCATGTCCGGTGATCCGACCTATATCACCAGCCACAACAATGCACGCAGCCTGATCATGAAGGTGGAGCGGGACGAGCTGGTGGAGGAGCTGCTTGACGATTACATCAGGCAGAATTTTATGTGATGACAGGTGTATGATGCGGATCATGGGATTGGATTTCGGCTCGAAAACCGTGGGTGTGGCGGTCAGCGACCCTCTGGGGATTACCGCGCAGGGGGTGGAGATCGTGCGCAGAAAATCAGAGAAAAGGATGCGCCAGACGCTTGCGCGTATTGAGGAGCTGATCGGGGTGTATGAGGTGGGCCATCTGGTGCTGGGCTACCCGAAGAATATGAACGGTACGGAAGGACCGCGCTGCGAAAAAACAAAGGAATTTAAGGAGCTGCTTGAGAAACGGACCGGGCTTTCGGTGACGCTTTGGGACGAACGCCTTACGACGGTTGCCGCAGACCGTTCAATGATGGAGGCGGGCCTTGGCCGTCAGGAACGAAAGGAATATGTGGACGAGCTTGCAGCTGTTTTTATTTTACAGGGCTATATGGATGCGCAGGCGATGAGGGAGCAGGAGGAGCGCGCGCAGTAGCGTATACGGAGGTCGCTTATGGAAAAGGTCGAGTTCAAAGACCCGGTAGACGGGGAAAGTGTCGAATTTTATGTATTAGAGCAGACGAAGATTAACGGATATAACTATATTTTGGTGACCGAGGATGCAGATGGGGACTGTGATTGTTATATTATGAAGGAAACCATCGAATCGGACGGGGAATCCACCTACGATATGGTGGAGGATGACACGGAATTAAACGCGCTTGCAAAGGTGTTCGCTGAGATGATGGACGACGTGGAGATCGTCTAGCGCCCCGGGCAGGCTTTATATCCGACAGGAGGAAGGCAGAAAGGCCGGTACGAAGTATTTTGAAATGCCTTCCGACGATATGGCAGGCGGCGCAACGCGGCGCGTGCCGGTATTTTATTTAGGAGGTTTCATTTGAAGAAAGAAAAACAGAATAAAAAGTTGAAAGTCATTCCTTTAGGCGGTTTAGAGCAGATTGGAATGAATATTACTGCCTTTGAATATGAGGACAGTATTATTGTTGTGGACTGCGGTTTATCCTTTCCGGAGGACGACATGTTCGGAATCGACCTGGTCATTCCCGACGTGACGTATCTGAAGGAAAATCTCGACAAGGTTAAGGGATTTTTTATTACCCACGGACACGAGGACCACATCGGCGCGCTGCCCTATATTTTGCGTGAGGTAAACGTGCCGATCTATGCGACAAAGCTGACGATGGGGATTATCGACCATAAGCTCGAGGAGCATGACCTGCTCTCGAAGGTCAAGAAAAAAATCGTCAAGTACGGGCAGCACATCAACGCAGGGTGCTTCCGTGTGGAGTTTGTCAAGACAAACCACAGTATCCAGGATGCGGCGGCGCTGGCAATCTACTCACCGGCAGGGACGGTTGTGCACACCGGTGACTTTAAGGTGGATTATACACCGGTGTTCGGTGACGCAATTGACCTGCAGCGCTTTGGCGAGATCGGGAAAAAGGGCGTGCTTGCGCTCATGTGTGACAGTACAAACGCCGAGCGGCCCGGCTTTACGATGTCGGAAAAGACCGTGGGGAGGGCGCTTGGAAATATTTTTGAGGAGCATCCGAACAACCGGATCATTGTTGCCACCTTTGCGTCGAATGTGGACCGGGTGCAGCAGATTATCGACCAGGCATGTAAACACGGAAGAAAGGTTGTGGTGGAGGGACGGAGCATGGTGAACATCATCTCCACCGCCACGGAGCTTGGCTATATCAATATACCGGATCAGACGCTTATCGATATCGAGCATCTGAAAAACTATCCGCCGGAAAAGACCGTGCTCATCACGACCGGAAGTCAGGGCGAGTCCATGGCGGCGCTTTCGCGTATGGCGAACGGTACGCACCGCAAGGTGAGCATCCGGCCCAACGATACCATCGTGTTCAGCTCGAATCCTATCCCGGGCAACGAGAAGGCGGTTTCAAAGGTGATTAACGACCTTGCCCGCAAGGGCGCGGAGGTCATTTTTCAGGACGTCCATGTGTCGGGACATGCCTGTCAGGAGGATATCAAGCTTATTTATTCCCTCCTGCACCCGAAGTATGCGGTTCCGATTCACGGCGAGTACAAGCACCGCATGGCACAGGCGAAGATCGCCCGGGACCTTGGCATGGAGAAGGACAATATTTTGATCATCAATTCCGGCGATGTGCTCGAGCTGGATGAAAACGGCGCAAAGGTGACCGGAAAGGTTCATGTGGGCGACGTGATGGTGGACGGTCTCGGTGTGGGCGATGTGGGAAACATCGTGCTCAGAGACCGGCATATACTGGCGGAGGAGGGCATCATCATCGTGGTGCTTACCTTAGAGGGCGGCTCCGGGCAGGTGCTTGCCGGGCCGGATATCGTTTCCCGGGGCTTTGTGTATGTGCGGGACGCCGGGGATCTGATGGACGACGCACAGGCCGTTTTGAATGAGACGATGGAGCATTTGACGGATAAGGGTGTGACCGACTGGGGCAGGATCAAGCAGGAGATCAAGGATGCGCTGGGCGGTTTTGTGTGGAAGGAGACAAAGCGCCGTCCGATGATCATCCCGATCATCATGGAGGTGTAGCGTTTCTTTACCTTATTTAACATGGACAGAAGGTTACTTTTCACACCCGGGCGATGCGTGCCCCGGTACGCAGCGTCTGCCCCGGCGAAGCGAGGGTATTCGCTGCGGGAGAACATGACTCAGACAGCAGCCTGGACTTCGCGGCGCAAGGCTTCATGTTCAGACTGCCCGTCACCGGATGCGGAGTGAACAGTAACGACAGAAAAGAGTAGCTTATGGATGAACAGAACAGGCAAAACAGTATAGAGGCTGCTTTGGAGCAGCTCGTGGCAGCCATGAAAAGCAGTGAGGAGTATATACGCTTCCGCCAGGCCGAGGCAAAGGTGGCCGAGTTTTCGGGACTGCAGCAGCGCATTGATAAATTTCGCGCGGACTGGTATGCATTGCAAAGCAGCGGCGCAGAGGATTTGTTTGAACAGATTGACCGCGTGGAGGAGCAGAACGGGGATCTCAGGGAGAACCCCTTCGTGCAGGAATTTCTCGCGGCGGAGCTGGCGCTGTGCCGCATGTTTCAGCGGGTAAACTGGACGATTATGGAAAATCTGGATTTTGACACCGACTTTTTGGGCAGTTGCTATCAGGGAGATTTTTAATCGGCCGGATTCCGTTGCGGGCAGGTAAAAGGGCGGGCCGTAACGATAGGAGGTTGCTATGACCAAAATTGTATTGCGGGTGCTCAGCATCAGTATTACCGTACTGCTGAGCGTGCTGGTCGTCTGCGGACTTTATCAGATTGGGCTGAAATGCTATGACTTCGGTTATCGTGTGTACACGGAGCCGGCGGTTTCAAAGGGCGATGGTACGGACATGCTTGTGCAGGTCACGGCTGATATGGGAATGGGCGATCTGGCGGAGGTTCTGGAGGAAAAGGGTCTGGTGCGGGATGCGAGACTGTTCTTCCTGCAGGCAAAGCTCGCGGGGTTTCAGGAGGAGCCGGGTGTTTACACGGTGAATACGTCGATGACGGCCAGGGAGCTGATGGCGGCGCTCGTGCCGCCCGAGGAAGAAGAGGCGGAAGAATGATTGTGGACGAACGACTTTTGACGTACCTCTCCTCACTGGAGTCCGGAAACGGTGCGTTTCTGGATGCGCTGGAGGCGGAAGCGCTCGCGCAGGACGTTCCGATTATCCGAAAGGATATGCAGAGCCTCCTGAAGGTACTGCTGGCCCTGAAGCGGCCGGAGCGTCTCTTGGAGATCGGAACTGCCGTCGGGTTTTCTGCGCTTTTGATGGCGCAGTACGGTCAGGCGGCAGCCAGGATCACAACGATTGAGAACTGGGAGCCGCGGATTGCAAGGGCGCGCGAAAATTTCCGCCGTGCGGGAAAAGAGGGGCAGATCACCCTGCTTGCGGGGGATGCGGGCAGCATCGTGCCTGGTCTGCGCGCGCAGGGCGCGCATTTTGACTGGATTTTCATGGATGCGGCAAAGGGGCAGTATCCGCTGCTGCTGCCGGATATCGTGGAGCTTTTGGAGGACGGGGGTGTGCTGATCACCGACAACGTGCTCTTTGACGGAGAAATCATCGAATCCCGCTTTGCGGTGACGCGGCGTAACCGCACGATCCACAGGCGTATGCGGGATTATCTGTATACCTTGACGCACCACGCGTGCCTGAAAACCACGGTGCTTGCCGTGGGCGACGGCGCGGCGGTGAGCGTGAAGGCATAAGCGGCACGGCGGGCAAAGGCGGATGTGCGGACGGGCCTGCGTGGGGCGGCTGGCGGGACCGGCTTCCCGTGGGACGGGAGGGTTTGGAACAGTATCGTTAGGAGAGAGGAAGGACATGAGAGTACCTGAGCTTTTGGTTCCGGCGAGCAGCCTGGAGGTGCTGCGGATCGCGGTCGTTTTCGGCGCGGACGCCGTTTACATCGGCGGGGAGGCCTTCGGACTGCGTGCGAAGGCGAAAAACTTTACGCTGGAGGAGATGAAGGAGGGCGTGGCATTTGCACATGCCCGCGGTGTGAAGGTGTATGTGACCGCCAATATTTTAGCGCACAACGGCGATCTTGCCGGGGTGCGGGCTTATTTTGAGGAGCTAAGGGACGTGTGTCCGGACGCGCTGATCATCTCCGACCCCGGTGTGTTTCAGATTGCCCGGGAGGTACTGCCCGACATGGAGCTCCACATCAGTACACAGGCGAACAATACAAATTACGGCACCTATCTGTTCTGGCAGAGTCTGGGTGCAAAGCGCGTCGTCTCGGCAAGGGAGCTGTCCCTGAGAGAAATAAAGGAGATCCGGGCACACATACCGCCGGAGCTTGAGATCGAGACCTTCGTCCACGGTGCGATGTGTATTTCCTATTCGGGGCGCTGTCTGCTTTCCAATTACTTTACGGGCAGGGATGCCAACCGGGGTGCCTGTACCCACCCGTGCCGCTGGAAATATGCGGTGATGGAGGAGACGCGGCCGGGGGAATATTTTCCGGTCTATGAGAATGAGCGCGGCACCTACATCTTCAATTCCAAGGATCTGTGTATGATCGAATATATACCGGAGCTGATAGATGCGGGGATCGACAGCTTCAAGATCGAGGGCAGAATGAAAACGGCGCTGTATGTGGCGACGGTGGCACGGACGTACCGCAGGGCGATAGACGATTATGTGAAGTCGCCCAAGCTTTACAGGGAGCATCTGCCGTGGTATCTGGATCAGATTTCAAATTGTACTTACCGGCAGTTTACAACCGGATTTTTCTTCGGGAAGCCGGATGATAAGACGCAGATCTACGACAGCAATACCTATGTGAAGGAATACACGTACCTGGGCATTGTGGGGGCCGTGAACGGGCAGGGGCTTTACGGAATCGAACAGCGCAATAAATTTTCGGTGGGGGAGACCATCGAGGTGATGAAGCCGAACGGCGATAATATCGAAGTGACCGTCCGGCGGATTGTAGATGAGAACGGAGTGGAACAGGCGAGTGCGCCGCATCCGAAGCAAAAGCTTTGGATTGATCTGGGCGGCCCTCTTGACACATATGATATCTTACGAAGAAAGGAAGATGATGAGCAATGAGTAAGGACAAATATGTAGCATATGTGGGAACGTACACCTATGAGAACAGCATCGGCATCCATCTGTATGACCTGGATGTGGAGCAGGGGACGATGAAGGAGCGCAAGGTCATTCCGATCAACAACGCCTCCTACCTGGTCGTTTCCCACAGCGGGAAATACCTGTATTCCATCGCGGATGAGGGTGTGCAGTCATTCCGTATTCTGCCGGACGGTGATCTGGAAAAGATCAATCATCAGTGGACGGGCGGGATGCGCGGCTGCTTTGTGGATATCTCGGAGGATGACCAGTATATCATGGTGGGCGGCTATCACGACGGGCGTGTGGCGCTCATGCGCTTAAATCCGGAGGACGGCAGTATCATGGGAATCGCGGACGGCGTGTTCCACAAGGGTATGGGCCGCTGTATCGCCGAGCGGAGCTCGCGTCCCCACGTGAACTGTGTGCGTCTGACGCCGGATCAGAAATACCTGTGCGCGGTGGACGGCGGGCTGGATCATGTGAAGCTCTATCATGTGAACTGGGAGACCGGGAAGATGCGCAATACGGATATTCTGCACTGCCAGATCGATTCCGCGCCGAAGAGCATGCGCTTTTCCAACGACGGGCGGTTTGCCTATGTGCTCTGCGAGCTGCGCAACTGTGTCAATGTGTACCGCTACGAGGAGCGCCATGGGGAGCCGGAGTTTGACTTTTTGCAGGAGATCACGACGACGGACCCGCATGACGACGATATCTGCAGCGCAACGGCGATGACGATTTCGCCGGACGGGAAGCATCTCTACGTCGCAAACGCCGGTGTCAATTCCGCGGTCATCTACGATATCGATCAGAAGACGGGACTTCTGACCTTAAACTGCAACAGCCGGATCAGCGGGGAATTCCCGAAGTCGATCCGCGTATTACCGGATAACCGGCACTTTATCGTTTTAAATCACGAAAATAATGAGATATGCACCTTCAAGGTAAATTATGAGCATAATTATTTTCTCATGGACAGCAAGCCGATCCAGGTAGATAAGCCCAACTGCGTGGCCTTGCATAAGCTGTCCTAGGATGCCGGCCCGGTTTTTGCGGGAGGGGAAGCGCGAGGCCAGGCGGTGAAAAAATTTGACGGAGGATATGAAAATGTCACAAACGAAGAAAAGTCATTCGCTGCACATTACGCTGGCGATCTTTGCAGGCCTGCTCCTGGGAATTGTGTTCGGGCTGCTGATGCCGGGACGCTTTGACTGGGCGCTTCCGGTGATCACGCTGATCACCAACCTGTATATGAATGCACTGCGGATGATGATCTATCCGCTGGTGTTCTGCTCGCTGATCGTGGGCATCAAGGGCATCGGAAGTGTATCCGCAACCGGTAAGATCGGCGGACAGAGCGTGCTTTACTATGTGGTCACAACGCTGATCGCGAGCCTGATCGGGTTGTTTTTGCCGAAGGCTCTGGGGCTGGGCAGCGGCGTGACCATTGAAATGATCGAGTCCAACGTGGAGGCAACGCCCTTTACGAGCCTGCTTGATACGGTGCAGTCCCTGATTCCCGCAAACCCCATCGCATCCTTTGCGGAAGGGAATATGCTCCAGGTGCTTGTGTTTGCGATTATCATCGGAATCACCTGTCTTGCGGTGGGCGAGAAGGCAGACCCGGTGGTGGAGCTGGCGGAGGCGATCAACGAGATTTCCATCAAGATCATCACGGTTGTCATGTACTTTACGCCACTTGGCGTGTTCTGCTCGATTTCCGGCGTGATCTACGCGAACGGGACCGAGACGATCCTTGCGCTCGGCAAGGTGCTGCTGGCGCTGTATCTGGCGATGTTCGGCTATATGTTTATCTTTTACGGGATTGTTGTGCGGATGATTGGGAAATGCAGCGTCAAGAGATTTTTCATGACCATTATGCCGGCGGCGCTGAATGCCTTCGGAACGTGCTCAAGCTCTGCAACCCTCCCGATCAGCAAGCGGTGTGCGGACGAGCTGGAGGTACCAAATGAGATCTCCTCCCTGGCGCTGCCGCTGGGCGCGACCATTAACATGGACGCGGTATCCATTCTCATGTCCTTTATGATCGTATTTTTTGCAAATGCCTGCGGCGTGGAGGTTCATTTCGGGATGCTTGCCATCGTGCTGCTGTCGAATACGCTGCTCAGCATCGGGACGCCCGGTGTGCCGGGCGGTGCGATCGCGTCCTTTGCGGCGCTCGCCGCGATCGCAGGGCTGCCCACAGGGGTGATGGGTGTTTACATCAGCATCAACACGCTCTGCGATATGGGTGCGACCTGCTGCAACGTAGTGGGTGACCTCGCGTGCTCCGTGGCGATGAAGGAGACGGCCCGGATCAGCTAGATATGCGATGCCCCGCCGCCTTGCGGCGGGGTATTTGACTGCACAGGATATCCGAAGATTTCCTGTATGCGGCAAAAAGCCACCGGCTTCTTAGGCAGAGAGGCCGGTGGCTTTTTCGTGCGCCTTGCGGTGCACGTCGCTAATGGGTGAAAGTTCCTGATCCGCCCTTGCAGTGGGATATATCAGATATCCGATGTCCTGTGATAAAACGCCCGGATGCGGTCGAGCCTTGCGCTCATGTTTGCCAGCAGCAGATCCAGCACGGTAATGGCGGCCATCGTCTCCACGACGACGATGGCACGGGGGACGATAATCGGGTCATGGCGGCCTTTGATGGATACGTCGATCTTATTGCCCGCCCGGTCGACGGTCGCCTGAGGCTTGCTGATGGAGGGCGTGGGCTTTACGGCGACGCGAAAGACCACGGGGGAGCCGTCGCTGAGACCGCCGAGTGTTCCCCCGGCGTGGTTGGTCCGCTTTGTGACGGTGCCGTTCTTTATGGTGAATGCGTCGTTGTTTGTGCTGCCGCTTGCGGCAGCCACGGCAAAGCCGTCGCCGATCTCAAAGCCCTTGATACTGCCGATGGAGAGCATCGCCCGGGCGAGGCTGGCGTCGAGCTTGTCGAACACGGGCTCGCCGATTCCGGCGGGCATCCCGGTGATCGTGCACTCGATGATGCCGCCGCAGGAATCCTGCCGTTTCATGCATTCCTCAAGATGCGCCTGCGCATCCATTGCCGCCCGGGTATCGGGCATTCCCACGGGATTTCGCAGGGACTCTGCCAGATCAAAGCGGGCGTGGTCGATGTGCACGGGGCCGATGGAGGTGGCGTAGGCGTGGCATTCGATGCCGAGCTGGGCGAGGAGCTTAGCGGCAATGGCGCCTGCGGCAACGCGCCCGATGGTCTCACGTCCGGAGGAGCGTCCGCCGCCGCGGTAATCGCGAAAGCCGAATTTTTCGTCAAAGGTGTAGTCCGCGTGTCCCGGTCGGTAGAAGGAAGCAATATCGCGGTAGTCGAGGGAGTGATGGTCTTTGTTGTACACGGCAAGGGAGATGGGCGTTCCGGTGGTTTTGCCCTCAAAGGTCCCGGAGAGCAGGGCAACCGAGTCGGGCTCCCGCCGCTGTGTTGTAAATTTGGACTGTCCAGGCTTACGCCTGTCCAGATATGCCTGAATATCGGATGTATCCAGGGCGAGTCCGGCGGGACAGCCGTCGATAACGACGCCGATGCCCGCGCCGTGGGACTCCCCCCAGGTTGTGATCGTGAATAATTTTCCATAGGTTGAACCGGCCATGTCATACCTCCAAAGTCATATAATCTGTATTTTTCTGCGGTAATCGCTTTCATAGCAGCTTCCGCATTTGTGTAGAAGTGCACTGCGGTAAACGTCCGCGGCGAAGAGGTCCTGCGCAAAATATGCGCAGGCATCCGCGTCAAGCAGCCGTTTTGCCTGCGCGGGGCGGGTGATAAGCGGTGCTGCCGCCCTCCGCTTTAATTCGTGTAAAAGCGGCGCGGCGGATGCTTTAAAGCCGAGCACCCGAAGATAGGGAAGCCTGTGATCCTGTAAGAGGGGTGCGGGCATGCGTGCGGGCAGTCCGAGAAGGATGTGTGTCAGGACCCGTGCGATCCGGGTGCGGGTCACGCTCTTATTTTTCAGCACGTCGCAGAACTGTGAAAAGCCCTCATAGGAGGGGAGCTTTGCCGCAATGCGTGCGGAGAGATCGTTGCCGCAGTCGTAGAACTGCCGGTAGCCCTCCGCTTTGTGGAGCATAAGCCTGTAGTGCAGCATTTGCGAAAAATCGTTCTCGGAGAGATAGCGGTAGCTGTTCGCGTAGTCTGCTAAAAGGCGGCAGGCGTCCGGGGGGATCTGCATGGCGTTTTCAAGCATCGCAAGCTCCCCTGGGGAATCGGAGAGCAGCGCCCGGCGGCAGGCGCTGGCGGATGCAAATTCGGGGGAGGCCTCCGATACGGATGTGCTGTGGTAGTTTCCGAGGCGCTTGACGGGATAAATGTCCATACCGCAGTCACAGCGCTCCATCGCCCGCAGATATTCAAAGGCCAGCAGGTTGTTGGGCTTTCGCAGCAGGGTCATATCGATGCTGCCCTCGTCAAAGCTTTGAATGACGTCGCTGCGCGCGCTGGCATAGGATTTGCCGCGGGAGAGCCGCGCAAGGAGCGCCTGCTGAAAGGACGCGCCCTCCCACGCAAGCTTCTGGGCCAGGCTGCGGTAGTGGCTGGAGCAGACGGACAGGTCCTCGCAGCCGAAGCTGACGGAGTCGACGATATTTGCGGTCATCAATGCCCCGATGCCCGCCCGGGCAAAGCCCTCGGCGCTGGCGGTGGAAGCGTACACCGGAAGCATGAGCACGAGATCCGCACCCTCAAAAAGTGCCTGCCCGGCGCGGCTGTATTTGTCGGCCAGTGCCGGAGCGCCCCGCTGCACAAAATCGCCGCTCATGACTGCGATCACGTAATCGCAGCCGGATGCCCGGCGCGCGGCGGCAATCTGGTAAGCGTGTCCGCTGTGGAACGGGTTGTATTCCGCGATAATACCGCAAACCTTCATAAAGCAGCCCTCCCGTATGATTTGTAGGTGTGACCCGGATGCGAAACAACTGTGTATTTCATCATTGTATCATTCGATTTAATACTTGTCCACTTCAAATAAAAGAGGTATAATAAAAAATAACGGATATTACGAAGAACCTAAAGGAGAATGTTTGATATGAATGTTTTAGTAATCAATTGCGGAAGCTCTTCCCTGAAATATCAGGTGATTGATTCCGAGACGGAGCAGGTATTGGCGAAGGGCCTGTGCGAGCGCATCGGTATCGACGGGAGACTGGTGTACACGCCCGCGGGCGGCGAGAAGGAAGTGAGCGACCTGGATATGCCGACTCACAAGCAGGCGATTCAGTTTGTCATTGACGCGCTGACGAACGATAAAACCGGCGTGATTAAGAGCCTCGACGAGATCGGAGCAGTGGGCCATCGTCTTGTGCACGGCGGCGAGAAGTTTGCGTGCTCCACACGTATCACCGACGAGGTGATCCGGGCGGTTGAGGAGTGCAGTGACCTCGCACCCCTTCACAATCCCGCGAATCTGATCGGCGTGCGCGCCTGCCAGGAGCTGATGCCCGATACACCTCAGGCGGGTGTGTTCGACACCGCCTTCCATCAGACGATGCCTGCCGAGGCATATATGTACGGTATTCCTTACGAGTATTATGAGAAATACAAAGTCCGCAAATACGGCTTTCACGGCACAAGCCACAGCTTCGTGTCAAAGCGCACCGCCGAGCTGATGGGCAGGCCCATCGAGGATTTGAAGATCATCGTCTGTCATCTTGGAAACGGCGCCTCTATCTGTGCGGTTGACGGCGGAAAATCCGTGGATACCTCCATGGGTCTTTCTCCCCTGGAGGGGCTGATCATGGGAACCCGCTCCGGCGATATCGATCCTTCCGCGATGGAGTTTTTGTGCAAGAAAGAGAATCTGGATATTACCGGCATCCTGAACGTGTTAAATAAAAAGTCGGGCGTGCAGGGACTCTCCGGCGTATCCTCGGACTTCCGCGATCTGCAGGCAGGCTCCGACGAGGGCAACGAGCGCTGCAGGATGGCGGTGGACGTGTTCTGCTACCGCGTGCTCAAATACATTGGCTCTTATGTGGCAGCGATGAATGGTGTGGATGCCATCGCCTTTACCGCAGGGCTGGGCGAGAACGACAACGTTGTGCGCCGCAAGATCGTAAGCCGTCTCGGATATCTGGGTATCGCGCTGGATGACGCGGTAAACGACTCCACGCGCGGAAAAGAGACAGTCATCTCCACGGCGGACTCAAAGGTTCCGGTGTGGGTGGTTCCCACAAACGAGGAGCTGGCTATCGCCCGTGAGACGGTTGCACTGGTAAAATAGTGTCAGGGCGTCTCCCGTAATTATGAAGCCGAAGTCTGAATCGGTTAGCAATCGGCCGGCGCGCAAAAAATAGGTTGACAAACGTTTTTGGGGTGGATATAATAGGGAAAGTGTGAATAGGAGACTGACCATGAAAATAGATATTTCCGACCTGTATTCCCTGAATAATAAGGAAATAACGAGAAAAGTCCATATCGACATGGCCGAGATGAAGTCTAAAGCCGGCAGCTTTCCTATTCAGGCGGGTGAACCGTTTGATCTGAGAATCGCCAACGAGGAGGGCAGGCGGCTGCGGCTTTCCGGGGAGGCGGATCTGACGGCCCGGATTCCCTGTGACCGCTGCCTGCAGGAGGTAGCGTACCCGTTTCACCTTGTGATCGATAAGACGATCGCGCTTGAGGAAACGGACGGGGAGGCAGAGGACGAGCAGGATGAAGCGGCATCTTATATCGACGAGGAGCGCGTGCTGGATGTGGATCGGCTGATCTTTAACGAGACGCTGGTGAATTGGCCCGCAAAGGTTTTGTGTAAGCCGGACTGCAGGGGCATCTGCCCAAAATGCGGTACAAATTTGAATGTAGCGGCCTGTGACTGCGAGCAGGGTGAGCTGGATCCCCGCATGGCGCAGTTTCTGGACGTATTTCGCAATTGTTCCGATTAAGACAAAGCGTATGATGCGCAGATCATAAGATTAAGGAGGTGTAACCGAATGTCTATTTGTCCCAAGAATAAATCTTCCAAAGGAAGAAGAGACAGAAGAAGAGCAAACTGGAAAATGTCTGCTCCTACTTTAGTAAAATGCAGCAAGTGCGGCGCGCTGATGGTGCCTCACAGAGTTTGCAAGAACTGTGGAACATATAATAAGAAAGAAATCATTCCTCAGGAGTAATCAAATGTAAAAAGGGTTACTTTTCACGGAGTGAACCGTAACCAAAAGAGCCGTCCGCGGCTCTTTTTTTCATAGGAGAGATCCTGTTGCCGGGGCGGTTTTGGAACAAAATAAGAAAACTTCTTATTGAACTCTGCCGGTGACTGTGCTATAATGCACCCTAGAATGCCGAAAGGAGCGAGAAAAAATGAAGCATGTACAGACATTAAATACAAGAAAGCTGCAGAATACGGTAAAGAAGGGCGGCTGCGGCGAGTGCCAGACATCCTGCCAGTCAGCCTGCAAGACCTCCTGTACCGTAGGAAACCAGACCTGCGAGCAGTGCAGGTAACCTGTACGAAAAGTGGTTTACAAAGAGACCGTTCGCGCTGCGGACGGTCGTTTGCTACCGTTCAAAGCCGGGTCTTAGGCGGGAGCAGCCATGTAATCATGTAATGTTATAATAGAAAGGAACGAACACAGTGATTCACCAGTATCGGAACAATGGCTTTCGTATTGTGCTGGACGTAAACAGCGGTGCGATCCATGTCGTGGATGAGCTGATGTATGAGGTGGTCGCGCGCTACGAAAGTGAAACGCCGGAGGAGATCAGACGGGAGCTGTCGCAGGCCTATGCCCCGGAGGAGATCGATGAGGCGCTTGCGGAAATCCGTGAGCTGATCGGGCAGAAGGCATTGTTTACGCCGGATGAGTATGAGGATTATATTGAGGAGCTTGGCAAAAACCGGCCCACCGTGGTAAAGGCGCTCTGTCTGCACATCGCCCACGACTGTAACCTTGCCTGCAAATACTGTTTTGCGGAGGAGGGGGAGTATCACGGTAAGCGGGAGCTGATGTCCTTCGAGGTGGGAAAGGCAGCCCTTGATTTCCTTGTCAGGGAAAGCGGGAACCGCAGGAACCTGGAGGTGGATTTTTTCGGCGGTGAGCCTACCCTGAATTTTCAGGTCGTAAAAGACCTGGTCGCTTACGGGCGGAGTCTGGAAGCGCCGCATAACAAGAAATTCCGCTTTACGCTCACGACAAACGGGGTGCGTCTGGACGATGAGATCATGGATTTTGCCAACCGGGAGATGGACAATGTCGTATTAAGCATTGACGGGCGAAAAGAGGTACATGACTATATGCGTCCCTTCCCCAACGGCTCGGGAAGCTATGACCTGGTTGTGCCGAAGTACCGGCGGTTTGCGGACAGCAGGGGACAGCAGCGCTACTATGTGCGGGGGACGTTCACGCGGCACAATCCGGATTTTGCACAGGATGTGATACATCTCATGGAGCTTGGCTTTAAGCAGATTTCCGTGGAGCCGGTGGTGGCGCCGGAGGAAGCGGACTATGCGATCCGGGAGGAGGATCTGCCGCAGCTCTACGCAGAGTACGACAGGCTCGCGCAGGAGATTTTGCGCAGGCATAAAAACGGGGAGGATTTTAATTTCTTCCATTTTATGATAGATTTGGAGGGAGGCCCGTGCGTGGCAAAGCGCTTATCGGGCTGCGGCTCCGGAACGGAGTACCTGGCTGTGACCCCCTGGGGGGATCTTTATCCGTGCCATCAGTTTGTCGGAAACGACCGGTTTTATATGGGAAACGTATTTGAAGGCGTGACGAGACAGGAGATTGTAAGTGATTTCAAGTCCTGCAACGTCTATTCCAAGGAAAAATGCAGAGGCTGTTTTGCGCGGTTTTACTGCAGCGGCGGCTGTGCGGCAAATTCGTACAACTTCCACGGCAGCATCCACGATACCTATGATATCGGGTGTGCCCTGCAGAAGAAGCGCGTAGAATGCGCCATTATGATTCAGGCGGCGTTAGCGTGCGCTGATGCAGGAACAATAAATTAAGAAGAAAGGAAGTAACTGTTTGGCACAGGCCGGGGCATCTGGCGTGAGAACGGTTCGCGCGTGCTTCGGATGAAAGGATGCCGGGCAGATACGAGGAAAAACATGTCATGAAGAAGAACAAGAGCATTGCGATTCTGTCAGTCGTGCTGGTGGCCGTCGTAGCATTCTGTTACTACGCATCGATCATTCTTTCGAGCACAGGCAGGGGGGCAGGACAAAACATAACACTGGGTCTTGACCTTGCGGGCGGTGTCAGCATTACCTACCAGGTGGTGGACAAGGATGCAACCGCAGAGCAGCTCAGCGATACGCGCTATAAGCTGCAGAAGCGTGTGGAGAGCTACAGCACGGAGGCGTCGGTTTATCAGAGCGGTGATGACCGCATCTGCGTGGAGATTCCCGGTGTGACGGATGCGAACGATATTCTGGAGGATCTGGGTACACCCGGTTCTTTGATGTTTTGTGATCCCGACGGAAACACCTTTATGACCGGTGACGATATCGTGGATGCGCAGGCAGGCACCTACAAGGACAGCACCGGAAACAATGCGTTTTGTGTAGACCTTGTGTTGAGTGATGAGGCGGCACAGACGTTCTCGGAGGTCACCGGCGCGAATATCGGAAAGAATCTTCCGATTATCTATGACGATGAAGTGATCAGCAGCCCCACCGTACAGGACAGGATCAGCGGCAAAACGGCACAGATTACCAATATGGGAAGCTATGAGGAGGCCGAGGTGCTGGCATCCCAGATCCGTATCGGTTCCCTTTCCGTGGAGCTGCAGGAGCTGGAGTCCCAGGTCGTAGGCGCACAGCTTGGCGGAGAGGCGATGTCGTCCGCGCTCAAGGCGGCGCTCATCGGACTTGTGCTTATCATCATCTTTATGCTTGCATATTACTGGATGCTGGGTGCGGCGGCGGCTATTGCCCTTGTCATCTATTCTACGCTTACGATTGCGGTTATTTACTGGTTTGATATTACACTGACCCTGCCGGGTATTGCAGGTATCATCCTCGGTATCGGTATGGCGGTGGACGCGAACGTCGTTATCTACGGACGTATCCGCGAGGAGCTTTCCGCCGGAAAGAGCGTGTACGGTGCGATGCGTGACGGCTTTAAGAAGGCGACCTCCGCGATTGTTGACGGTAACGTGACGACGCTCATCGTGGCGGCGATCCTTGCATGGAAGGGCTCCGGCACGGTAAAGGGCTTTGCATACACGCTGGCGATCAGTATTATAATCTCCCTTCTGACCTCCCTGTTTGTCACGCGCTATGTCGTATATTCTTTCTACGGCATCGGTGTGAAGGATGCGAAGTTTTACGGTCAGGCAAAGGAGATCAAGACGATCGGCTTTACGAAGCGGCGTCCGGTTTTTTATATCATTGCGGTCGTGTGTGTTGCGGCGGGCTTTATCGGCATGGCAGTACATGGCGCAAACGGCGACGGCGCGCTGAATCTGAGCCTGGAGTTTGCGGGCGGCACGTCAAATACCGTATACTTTAATGAGGAATATACGTTAGAGCAGATCGACTCCGAGATGGTTCCCCTCGTTATGGAGGTTACCGGGGATTCCGATGTCTTTGTTCAGAAGGTTGCGGACAGCAACGGCGTTGTGTTCAAGACGAGAAACCTGAGCCTGGAGGAGCGTGAGAAGTTCAATCAGGCGTTCGTGGAAGCGTACGGCGTGGATGAAAATACGATTTCCTCGCAGACGATCAGCTCAACGATCAGCTCCGAGATGACGAACGACGCAGTGGTTGCGGTGATCATCGCGGTGATCCTGATCATGATCTACATCGCGTTTCGGTTCCAGGATATCCGCTTTGCTTCCGCAGCAGTGATCGCGCTGATCCACGATATTCTGCTCGTGCTGGCGAGCTATGCGCTGGTGCGGATTTCCGTCGGTTCCACGTTTATCGCGGTTATGCTGACGATTTTGGGTTACTCCATCAATGATACGATCGTGGTATTCGACCGTGTGCGCGAGAATCTGCACGGCCGCGCCCGGGTTTCAAAGGATGAGCTGGCAGAGATTGGAGACAGCAGCGTGACGCAGACCCTGTCGCGTTCCATCAACACGTCTCTGACAACGCTTGCCATGGTGCTGCTGCTGTATATCATGGGTGTCGCATCCATCAAGGATTTCTCGCTTCCGCTGATGGTTGGTATCGTAGCCGGACTGTTTTCTTCCGTATGCATTTCCACAAACCTGTGGTACGACATGCGTCTGCATTTCAGTAAGGGCGGCGACAAAAGCAGCAAGAAGAAATAGACGGGACAAATAAACCTTTCAGCCATCGTGCGTCTTAGCGATGGCTGAACTCATATCTTTACCGACGGGTAATAATGCAAAAAAGGAGAAACAATATGTACACAATGGAAGATATTCGGGCGGTTGACCCCGAAGTAGCGGCGGCGATTCAGGCGGAGAGCGACAGGCAGAACAGCCATATTGAGCTGATCGCGTCCGAAAACTGGGTGAGTCATGCGGTTATGTCCGCGATGGGCAGCGTGATGACAAACAAATATGCGGAAGGATATCCCGGGCACCGCTACTACGGCGGCTGCGACTGCGTGGACGTGGTGGAGGAGCTTGCGAGGGAGCGTGCGAAAAAGCTTTTCGGCGCGGAGTATGCCAATGTGCAGCCGCATTCCGGCGCGCAGGCAAACATGGCGGTACAGTTCGCGTGCCTTGAGCCGGGGGATACCGTGATGGGCATGAACCTCGACCACGGCGGACATCTGACGCACGGAAGCCCGGTGAACTTCTCCGGGACCTATTTCAACATCGTGCCCTACGGCGTGAACGACCAGGGCGTGATCGACTATGATAATGTGCTGGCCATTGCGAAGGAGTGTAAGCCGAAGATGATCATCGCAGGCGCATCCGCTTACGCCCGCACCATTGATTTCAAAAAATTCCGCGAGATAGCGGACGAGGTGGGAGCGATTCTCTTTGTGGATATGGCACACATCGCAGGTCTGGTGGCGGCAGGGCTTCATCCGAGTCCCATCCCCTATGCGGATGTCGTGACGACCACGACTCACAAGACGCTGCGGGGACCCCGGGGCGGCATGATTTTGTGCGGCAGGCAGGAGGTAGCGGACAAATATAAATTCAACAAGGCAATTTTCCCGGGCATACAGGGCGGCCCGCTGATGCATGTGATCGCGGCGAAGGCCGTCTGCTTCCAGGAGGCGCTGCAGCCCTCGTTTCAGGATTATCAGCAGGGGATTATCGATAATGCACAGGCATTGTGTAAGGGCTTACAGTCCCGGGGAATCAGGATCGTTTCCGACGGCACGGACAATCATTTGATGCTCATCGACCTCACCCCCTTTGGGCTGACCGGAAAAGCGGTGGAGAAGCTCCTGGACGAGGCGAACATCACAGCCAACAAGAATACGATTCCGAACGATCCGCAGAAGCCCTTTGTGACCAGCGGTATCCGCATCGGTACGCCCTCCGTCACCAGCCGGGGCATGAACACGGAGGACATGGACAAAATCGCGGAGGCGATCGCCATGCTGATCAAAGAGGGCGAGGGCGCGATTCCCGCCGCAAAGGCAATCGTAAAAGAGCTGACAGACAAATATCCTTTAGATTAAAGAGGTAATTGAGATGATTGACATTAAATTTCTGCGCGAGAATCCCGACGCGGTAAAGGAAAATATCAAAAAGAAGTTTCAGGATAAAAAGCTGCCCTTAGTGGATGAGGTGATTGAGCTGGATGCGAAGTCGCGGGCGGCCAAACAGGAGGCGGACGATCTGCGGGCGAAGCGCAACCAGCTCTCGAAGCAGATCGGCGGTCTGATGAAGGAGGGCAAAAAGGCGGAAGCGGAGGAAGTAAAGGCTAAGGTTGCCGCGTTTGCCAGGCGCCTTGAGGAGCTTGAGGAGCAGGAGAAAACCTACTCCGAGCAGGTGCTGAAAAATATGATGCTCATTCCGAATATCATAGACCCGGATGTCCCCATCGGTGAGGATGATTCCTGTAACGTGGAGATCGAGAAATTCGGCGAGCCGGTGGTTCCCGATTTTGAGATTCCGTATCACACGGATATCATGAATCGTTTTGACGGTATCGATTTGGATGCAGCAGGGAAAGTGGCAGGAAATGGTTTTTATTATCTCATGGGAGATATCGCAAGACTGCACTCCGCGGTGATTTCCTACGCCAGAGATTTTATGATTGACCGCGGCTTTACCTACTGCGTACCGCCCTTTATGATCCGCAGCAATGTGGTGACCGGCGTTATGAGCTTTGAGGAGATGGACGCTATGATGTACAAGATCGAGGGGGAGGACCTCTATCTGATCGGTACGTCCGAGCACTCCATGATCGGTAAGTTTATCGACACCATCAACGAGGAGGAGAAGCTCCCCTACACGCTCACCAGCTATTCCCCGTGCTTCCGCAAGGAGAAGGGCGCCCATGGTATCGAGGAGCGCGGTGTATACCGGATTCATCAGTTTGAGAAACAGGAGATGATCGTTGTCTGCAAGCCTGAGGATTCAAAATACTGGTACGATCAGCTGTGGAAAAATACGGTTGATCTGTTCCGCAGCCTTGACGTTCCGGTCCGCACGCTGGAGTGCTGCTCGGGAGACCTTGCCGATTTGAAGGTGAAGTCCTGTGACGTGGAGGCCTGGTCTCCCCGCCAGAAGAAATATTTTGAGGTCGGAAGCTGCTCCAACCTGGGAGACGCCCAGGCGAGACGCCTGAAAATCCGCGTGAGGGACGGAAAGAACAATAAATATTTTGCACATACCCTGAATAATACGGTAGTCGCTCCGCCCCGTATGCTGATTGCATTTCTGGAGAATAATTTAAACGCGGACGGCAGTGTGAACATTCCGGCTGTTTTGCAGCCCTACATGGGAGGCAGGGCGGTGCTCACGCCGAAGCAGGAAACAAAAAAGTAAATCGCTGCGAGTAACGAAGAAGTTGCTGTATAGGCCCTCCTCATCAGGGTCTATGCAGCATTTTTACTGTTTGGAATGAACGCATTCACCGGAAAGGAAAACAAAGATGAAAGCATATCTCATACTTGAAGACGGGCATATTTTTACCGGAACCGCTGTCGGTGCCAAACGGGAGGTGATCAGTGAGATCGTGTTCAACACCTCCATGACCGGATATCTGGAGGTGCTCACAGATCCCTCCTACGCGGGGCAGGCGGTGACGATGACCTATCCCCTGATCGGAAACTACGGCATCAATTTCAGCGATATGGAGTCAAAAAGGCCCTGGGTTATGGGCTTTATCGTGCGGGAGCTTTCCCGGACGGCGAGCAATTTCCGCTGTGAGGGGAATATTCAGGATTTTTTAAAGAAGCACGATATCCCGGGAATTGCGGGTGTTGATACGCGGGCTCTGACAAAGCTTTTGCGGGAGCACGGGACGATGAACGGCATGATCACGACAAACGGGGATTATAACCTGGATGCGGTGTGTTCGCGCCTGAGGGAGTACCGGGTGGGAAACGTGGTGGAGCTTACTACCTGTGGGGAGCCTTCGGTTTTGAAGGGCAAGGGCAGGCGCGTGGCACTGCTGGATCTGGGCGCAAAGAGCAATATCGCAGCCTCACTGCATGCCCGGGGCTGTGAGGTTTTGATTTATCCGGCGCACACCCCGGCAGAGGAGCTTCTGGCGGCAGCGCCTGACGGCATCATGCTCTCCAACGGGCCGGGAGACCCGAAGGAATGCGGGGATATCATAAAGGAAGTGAAAAAGCTCTACGATTCTGATGTGCCGGTTTTTGCGATCTGTCTGGGGCACCAGCTCATGGCGCTGGCGACGGGGGCGGATACCCGCAGATTAAAGTATGGGCACCGGGGCGGCAACCACCCGGTAAGGGATCTGGCCACGGGAAGGGTTTACATATCGTCGCAGAATCACGGCTATGTGGTCGATACGGACAGCCTTGACGGGACGGTGGCAAAGCCTGCCTTCGTGCATGTCAACGACGGCACAAACGAGGGGCTGGCCTATGTCGGAAAGCGTATTTTTACGGTGCAGTTCCATCCGGAGGCGTGCCCGGGGCCGACGGACAGCGGATATTTGTTTGACCGTTTTCTTGAGATGATGGGAGGTGCGTAATCATGCCGAAAAACAGTGAGATCAAAAAGGTACTTGTCATTGGCTCCGGTCCGATCGTGATCGGACAGGCGGCGGAGTTTGACTATGCGGGAACCCAGGCGTGCCGCTCCCT
This sequence comes from uncultured Eubacterium sp., assembly GCA_910589045.1. Taxonomy (GTDB): domain Bacteria; phylum Bacillota; class Clostridia; order Lachnospirales; family Lachnospiraceae; genus W0P33-017. Next base: position 3,394 of record CAJUSH010000018.1, on the reverse strand, counting down.
GAAGGAGGAGGGCATCGAGGTGTGTCTCGTGAACTCCAACCCGGCGACGATCATGACGGACAAGGAGATTGCGGATGAGGTGTATATCGAGCCTCTGACCGCGAAAACTCTGGAGCAGATTATTTTAAAGGAAAAGCCTGACAGCGTGCTGCCGACACTCGGCGGCCAGGCGGGGCTGAATCTTGGGATGGAGCTGGCGGAGAGCGGATTTCTGGACGCGCAGGGCGTGCGGCTTATCGGAACCACGCCCCGGACCATCAAAAAGGCGGAGGACCGGCAGGAATTTAAGGACACGATGGAAAAGATCGGTGAGCCGGTGGCGGCATCGCTGGTGGTGGAGAGCGTCGAGGAGGGCATCCGGTTTACGAATACGATCGGCTATCCGGTTGTGCTGCGCCCGGCCTACACGCTGGGCGGCAGCGGCGGCGGCATCGCCCGCGATGAGACGGAGCTGATCGCGATTCTCTCCAACGGGCTGCGTCTGAGCCGTGTGGGGCAGGTGCTGGTGGAGCGGTGCATCGCGGGCTGGAAGGAGATCGAGTACGAGGTGATGCGGGATGCGGCAGGCAACTGCATTACGGTCTGCAACATGGAAAACATCGACCCGGTGGGTGTCCATACCGGGGATTCCATCGTTGTCGCGCCCTCCCAGACGCTGGGGGACAAGGAGTATCAGATGCTGCGCGCCTCTGCGCTGCGCATTATTACCGAGCTTGGCATTACCGGGGGCTGTAACGTGCAGTACGCCTTAAAGCCCGATTCCTTCGAGTACTGCGTCATCGAGGTGAATCCCCGCGTGAGCCGTTCCTCTGCCCTGGCCTCGAAGGCGACGGGCTACCCGATTGCAAAGGTGGCGGCGAAGATCGCACTGGGCTATACCCTGGACGAGATCAAAAATGCGATCACCGAAAAGACATGTGCCTGCTTTGAGCCGATGCTGGACTACTGCGTGGTCAAGATTCCCCGTCTGCCCTTTGACAAATTTCTTACCGCAAAGCATACGCTGACGACCCAGATGAAGGCTACCGGCGAGGTTATGAGTATCTGCAATAATTTCGAGGGCGCGCTGATGAAGGCAATCCGCTCGCTGGAGCAGCATGTGGACTGCCTGCGCTCCTGTGATTTTTCACAGCTGAGCGAGCAGGAGCTGATCGAGCGGCTGCGGATTGTGGATGACCGCCGCATCTATGTGATTGCGGAGGCGATCCGCAAGGGCATCAATTACCGGACGATCCACGATATCACGCAGATCGACGAGTGGTTTATCGACAAGATCGCGATCCTGACGGAGATGGAGGAGCGGCTGGAGACGGAGGAGCTGACCGAAGCACTGCTTCAGGAGGCGAAGCGCATCGAGTTTCCCGATTCGGTGATTGCGCGGCTTTCGGGCAGGAGCGAGGGTGAAATCCGCAGCCTGCGGGAGGGCTACGGGATTCGCGCGGCCTTCCAGATGGTGGATACGTGTGCCGCGGAGTTCGCGGCGCAGACACCCTACTTTTATTCCGTGTTCGGCAGTGCGGACGAGGCGGCGGAGCTTGAGCTTTTTCGCGCAGGAGCGGGTGCCGGGGAGCCGGCGTATTCGAATACGTCAGTGAGCGGCGGCGGACGTCCGGGCACGGCGGGACATGGCGGAAATGCCCGCACAGGCAGAAAAAAGGTTCTGGTGCTCGGCTCCGGCCCCATCCGCATCGGACAGGGCATCGAGTTTGACTACTGCAGTGTGCACGCAACCTGGGCATTTGCACGGGCGGGCTTTGAGACGATCATCGTCAACAACAACCCGGAGACGGTGAGCACGGATTTTGACATTGCGGATAAGCTCTATTTTGAGCCGCTGACGCCCGAGGATGTGGAGAACATTGTCCGGATCGAAAAGCCCGACGGGGCGGTAGTGCAGTTTGGCGGGCAGACTGCCATCAAGCTGACAGAGAGCCTGCAGGAGATGGGCGTGCCGATTTTCGGCACCGCGCCCGAGGACGTAGATGCGGCGGAGGACCGGGAGCTATTTGACCGGATTTTGCAGGAGACAGGGATTCCCCGGGCGGCGGGCGGTACGGTGTTTACCGCGGACGAAGCAAAGGAGGTGGCGAATCGTCTCGGCTATCCGGTGCTGGTGCGGCCCTCCTACGTGCTGGGCGGTCAGGGTATGCAGATCGCCTACTCCGATGAGGAGATCGAGGAGTTTATGGAGATTATCAACCACATCCGGCAGGATCATCCGATTCTGGTGGACAAATACCTGATGGGTAAGGAGCTGGAGGTGGATGCGGTGTGTGACGGAACCGATATTTTAATTCCGGGTATTATGGAGCACATCGAGCGCACCGGCGTCCATTCGGGAGACAGCATTTCCGTTTATCCGGCGCCTACGGTGAGTGCATCGGTGCGGGAGACGATCGCGGAGTACTCCCGCAGGCTGGCGAAGGCGCTGCATGTGAAGGGGCTGATCAACATCCAGTTTATCGCGGTCGGGGACGAGGTGTATGTGATCGAGGTCAACCCGCGCTCCTCCCGCACGGTGCCCTATATCAGCAAGGTGACGGGCATTCCCGTCGTGGATCTGGCAACGGAGGTCATTCTCGGAAAGCATATCCGGGAGCTTGGCTATGAGCCGGGCTTACAGCCCGCCGGGGACTATTTTGCCGTCAAGATGCCGGTGTTCTCCTTTGAGAAAATCCGGGGTGCGGAAATTTCCCTCGGGCCGGAGATGAAGTCTACCGGGGAGTGCCTTGGTATCGCAAAGAGCTTTGATGAGGCGCTTTACAAGGCCTTCCTCGGGGCCGGTATCGTCCTGCCGAAGCACCGGCAGATGATCATCACCGTAAAAAAAGCGGATCAGCCCGAGGCGGCGCAGGTGGCAAAGCGCTTTGCGGCGCTCGGCTACACGATTTACGCGACCCGCCATACGGCCGAGTACCTCCGGGAGCATGGCGTAAAGGCGCGCAGGGTAAACAAGCTCCATCAGGAGTCCCCCACAGTCATGGACCTTCTGCTTGGACATAAGATCGATCTTGTCATCAACACCCCGACACAGGGGCGTGACAAGAGCCGGGACGGGTTTCTCATCCGACGCACCGCCATCGAGACCGGCGTAAACGTCATCACTGCGATGGATACCGCAAACGCGCTGGCGAGCTCCCTGGAGGCCGGGGAGCGGGAGCTGACGGTTGTGGATATTGCGGCGGTGTGAACCGTTATGAAAGATCTGTAAAAAGGGTGGCCGGATTTTCCGGTCACCAAAAAGCATTTAAGAAAAAGTAACCGTGATGTAATCTTTTTTTCGAAATCCGGCAGATTTTGCTTGAATTTTTTAAAATGTGTGGTACAATAATATTGCACGTGCAGATATGGTTCATCGGTAGAACGCTAGCTTCCCAAGCTGGAAAGGCGGGTT
>CAJUSH010000017.1 GCA_910589045.1 uncultured Eubacterium sp. | reverse complement strand
TTTCATAACCCCATCGGTGGCTTTCGCGAAGCGGAAAGGCGGATTATAGAAATGGGAAAACATAAGCTTTTGCTGATCGGCGGGAATAAGACGCTGATCTACGAGTTTTTTACGCAGATGTATGACAGCTTCGAAATGCTCAGCTGCAGCAGGCGTGTGGATGATATCCGGGGGCACCTGAAGTATTACCAGCCGGATGCGCTGGTGATCTGTCTGCACAATGAATCGCGGGATGAGTTTTCAGGCCTGAGCCGTATCAAGGATGCGCTCCGGGAGATGCAATGTCCTATCGTTCTGGTGGGCGACGGAGCAAACTGTGCCGAGTTTGAGCGCATTATGCCCAATATGGCAAACCACGAGATCCGACGGGCCAAGGGCATGGTGGGCAGGCAGATCGAGGAGCAGCTGCTGGACTATCTCGACCGGATGGCCCGCACGAGGAAGATGAAGGAGGACGAGGAAAAGGCAGCGGCGGAGGCGGAAAAGAAGGCGTCGTCGGATGCGCTGGAGGAAGCGCTTGCGGCGGCGGCAGCGGCCGTGCAGGAGGCAAAGGCGGAACTTAAGCAGCAGCAGCGGCGTAAGCATGTGCTGGTGGTGGATGACGACACCGGCATGCTCAAAATGATGAAGGAGATCATCGGACAGGATTACGACGTGGCGACTGCGATCAGCGGCAAGGTTGCCCTGAAATTTCTTGAAACCCGAAAGACGGATATTATCCTGCTGGACTATGAGATGCCGACGCAGACCGGCGCGGAGGTGTATGAGCGGATACTGGAGAATCCCGCGACAAAGAATATACCGGTTGTATTCCTGACGGGTGTATCCGACCGCGATCGCATCGGCGAGGTGCTTGCGATGAAGCCGCGGGGCTATCTGTTAAAGCCCATCGATACCGACCGCCTGAAAAAGACGATTGCGGAGATCATCAGGTAGGAAGGGACAGCGCGTGGAAAATGGATGTTTGGGGGAATGAGGGGTATGGCTGATTTTTTAACTTTGACAGAGCTGATTAACGTGGAGACGCTGCAGTGCGTGCAGGATGCCTTTTCCAGTGTGAGCGGAATGGCGGCCCTCACCACGGACGTATCGGGTGTTCCGGTTACACAGCCTTCTAATTTTACGGATTTTTGTATGAAGTACACGCGTTCTACCAAAATCGGGGAGTTTCGCTGTGCGCTCTGCGACAGGCGGGGCGGTGAGCTTGCGATGGCGGCAGGGCATTCCTGTGATTATGACTGCCATGCGGGGCTGGTGGATTTTGCGGCGCCGATCATGGTGGGGGAGCGCATGGTTGGAAGCTTTATCGGCGGGCAGGTGCTGGCGGAGCCGCCGGATCTGGATCGCTTCCGCAAGATGGCGCTGCGTCTCGGCATTGACCCGGAGGAGTATGTGGAGGCGGTAAAAAAGGTGCGGGTTCTGGACAGGGAGTATATCCGCCAGGCGTCGGAGGCACTTTATTCTCTGGCGAGCGTGCTTTCCTCCATGGCATATCACGGCAGGCAGCTTTATATGGATAAGGCGGCGCTGGAGCATTCGGCGCGCATGAAGTCGGATTTCCTTGCAAATATGAGCCACGAGATCCGCACGCCGATGAACGCGGTAATCGGTATGGCGGAGCTGGCGCTGCGGGAGGACCTGCCGGACAACGCGAGAAATTATATCCGGCAGATCAAATCCTCGGGCCATGCGCTGCTTACGATCATCAATGATATTCTGGATTTCTCAAAAATCGAATCGGGCAAAATGGATATCATAAAGGTAGAATATGAGCCGTTTACCGTTTTCCATAACGTTTTAAATATTATTCGCACGCGTATCACCGAGAAGGATGTGGAGCTGATCACGGACATTTCCAAAAATCTGCCGAGCAAGCTCTATGGGGACAGTACCAGGCTGCAGCAGATTCTGATCAATCTTCTGAATAATGCGGTAAAGTTTACCCGCCAGGGAAATGTGAAGCTGACCGTCTCCGTCCGTGAACGGGGTGAGGATGAGATCGTGTTGATGTGTGAAATTTCCGATACGGGAAGCGGCATCAAGCCGGAGGACATCGAAAAGATCTTTAATTCCTTCCAGCAGGTGGACAGCAAGCGCAACCGCAACATCGAGGGTACGGGACTCGGGCTTGCCATTACGAAGCAGCTGCTTTACCTGATGGACGGAAGCATCCATGTGGAAAGCGTCTACGGCGTGGGCAGCACCTTTTCCTTCCAGCTTCCCCAGAAGATTGTGGACGCGACGCCCGCGGACCTCACGACGCTGGAGGAGGTGGCCGAAAACCTGGATGCGGAGATGCGCTACTTTACGTTTCTGGCGCCGGATGCCCGGGTGCTCGTGGTGGATGACAATGCCATCAACCTGACGGTGACGGAGGGGCTGCTGGAGCCGCTGCATATGACCATCGATACGGCGCTCTCGGGCAGGGCCGCTATCGATAAGCTGCGCAGCGAGGCGCCCTATGACATTATATTTATGGACCATATGATGCCGGAGATGGACGGCGTCGAGGCGACGCACGAGATCCGGCGGCTGTTTCCCGAGTATGCGTCCCTTCCGATCATCGCGCTTTCGGCGAACGCGGTGGGCGGGGCGCAGGAAATGTTTCTGGCGGAGGGCCTGAGCGACTTTCTTGCGAAGCCCGTGGAGCTGAAAACGATGGTGAATTTGCTGCGCAAATGGCTCCCGCCGGAGAAGCTGGAGATACGCAGAGGCGAGGTGCTGGATTTCAAGCCCCAGACCGTGGCGCATGCCGATCTTCCACAGATCGGCGATCTGGATATCCAGGCAGCATTTTCCAAGCTCGGGAGCGAGAAGCTTTTCTGGAGTGTGCTCAAGGAGTATTACCGCGTCATCGACAAAAAGTGCAAGCTGATCCACGCCCACTGGGACGCAAAGGATTACAAGGGCTATACGGTGGAGGTGCACGCCTTAAAGAGCGCCTCCAGGCAGATCGGTGCGATGCGGCTGGCCGATGCGGCCGAGCGGCTCGAGGCAGCGGGAAACGCAATGGATTTGGATACCATCAATGCGGAGACGGAAGCGCTGCTCGCAAAGTATTATTCTTACCGGGATGTTCTGGAGCCGTGGTGCGGTATCGAGGAAAAGAAAAGCAGCGCCGACCGGGAACTTTCGACGGAGGAGCTGCAGACGTTTTTTGCGGAGCTGATAAGCGCCGGCGAAAATCTGGATATGGATGCGATGGAGGCAGTCATCAGCGCGATGGAGGCTTACCGTTACGAGGGCGAGATCGGGAAGCTGTTTGAGCGGCTGTGCGAGGCGGTTTCCGATCTGGATACCGAGGCATGTGAGGAGATTATTGAAGAATGGAGAGGCAAGCTGTAGCGCGGGATTTTGACAAAAAGGAAGAGCAGGCGCCCGTCCTGCGCGGGGTTGCACCGCAGGCGCGCATTCTGCTGGCGGATGATCTGCCGATGAACTGGAAGATTTTGCTGGGGCTGTTTAAGCAGACGATGATACAGGCGGATCTGGCGGTCACCGGAGCGGAGTGTCTGCAGCTGGTGCACGAGAGAAAGTATCACATGATTTTCGTGGACAATCAGATGGCGGATATGGACGGTGTGGATATCGCAAAAAGGATACGCGAGGAGACGGATCACCCGAACACGGATACGCCGCTCATTATGCAGACGTCCATGTCCGGCTTTGAGGCGAAGGAGGCGTGCAGGCGGCTGGGCTTTACGGATTTCCTTAAAAAGCCGGTGCGGGAGGCGATGCTGATGCAGCTGCTTGCGACCTATCTGCCGCCGGAGCTGATCGTTGACCCGAAGGAGGCAGCGGCGTCCATGGCGTGTAGCATCCAGCTCAGGCTCCAGGAGGAGCTTGCCGCGGAGATTTTAGTGGCGGTATCCGGGAAGCTTTGCCGCAGGCGGGCGGACGAGATTTTAAACAGCCGCTATAAGGTACATGCGGTGACGAGCGGGCAGGCGCTTTTTGCGCATATGGAGGGGCATCTTCCGGATCTGATTCTTCTGGAGCGAAAGCTTTGCGATATGGACGGCCTGGAGGTGCTTCGGCTGCTCAAGGGCGCGGCGCGTACTGCGCCGATTCCGGTTATTTTCCTCACGGAGGAGACGGATCAGAAGCTGCTTGTGCGGATGCTGCGTCAGGGCGGCTCTGATTATGTGACCGTACCCATCGAGGAGGAGCTTTTGCTTCAGAAGGTTGGCAGGGCGCTTTCTCAGGAGAGCCAGAAGCAGGATCTGCAGCAGGACGTGGACCAGCGCACCGCAGAGCTGCAGAAGAAAAATGCGCAGCTGGAGCGTCTGATGACGCAGCTGATGGAAACGCTTTCCGGCACCATTGACGCGAAGGATAAATATACGAACGGGCATTCCAAACGGGTGGCCGGGTATTCGAAAAAGCTGGCGGAAAAGCTTGGGAAGCCGGTGCAGGAGCAGGAGGGGATCTACTGTGCAGGGCTGCTTCACGATATCGGAAAGATCGGCGTGCCGGGCAGTATCATCAACAAGACCGACCGGCTTACGGACGAGGAGTACGAGCTGATCAAGACACATCCGGCAGTGGGTACGGAGATTTTAGAACATATTACGGAGATGCCGAATCTTTTGATCGGTGCGCGCTGGCACCATGAGCGCTACGACGGCAGGGGCTATCCCGACGGGCTGGCCGGTGAGGATATACCGGAGTGGGCGCGTATCATCGGCGTTGCGGATGCCTATGACGCCATGACTTCCAGGCGCAGCTATCGTGATGTGCTTCCCCAGGAGGTGGTGCGCGAAGAGATTGAGAAGGGAAAGGGCACACAGTTTGACCCTGTGGTTGCGGATGCGATGCTGGCGATGATCGATGCGGATAAGGATTATCATATGAAGGAGCGGTAGCTATGTCCGGTTTTGTGGGGATTCCACTTTTGATTGTTTTGGGAGACGGTGCGCTGAAAAAATGCGCGCAGGAGAAGCTTGCGGATCAGGGGACGCGGAGGCTTGCGGGAGGCCGCATCCTGCTGCGTCTGTTCCGCAATTCGGGCGTGGCGCTCGGCGCTTTAAAAAAATATCCCCGGGCGGTGCTGGGCATCAGCGGCGGGCTTTTGTGCGTCTCGGCAGGGACGCTTACCTGGCTTTTGCACCAGCCGGGACGCACCGCGGCAAAGACCGGGCTTGCCCTCATGCTCGGCGGGGGCGCCAGCAATTTTTGGGATCGCCTGCGGCAGGGATATGTAACGGATTACATATCCTTTGATCTCGGAGTCCGGTTTCGGCGGCTCCGGAAGGTGGTCTTTAACTGCTCCGATTTCTGTGTGTTTATCGGGGCGGCGCTTGTTGTGCTCGGGTTTGAAAAGTAACAATTCATTTTTGTAATGTCCCTGGCAGTGTGCAATACATGTGCGGTGCCTTTTCCACCTTTCATTTCTGTACGGATTTTTTTATACAGGCCATGCCGGACTCCGAAAAAACGGATCAGAGGTATTGCGAAATACACAGAACAGACGGCCACCCTGCCGGAGGTATTTGAACCTCGGACCCGAAATTTGTCAAAGCGGAGGAAGGGTGGTATAATATGAGGAACATTTAGCGGACACCGCTGTCCTGTAATTTTAAAAATCGGAGTTAACGACATGAAATCATTTTTATTGAAGGATCAGAAGCACTTTATGAACCAGCTGCTGAAAAGTGAGCTGTTTGACCATTTTCTGCTTGCGGAGGCGACCATCCACGGGGCGGTTTCCTACCATGTGGACGGACATATCAACCGCGCGTTTTTTGATGCAAAGGAGCTGGAAGAGCTGGGGGCTAACGGCGGCGAATACCTTCCTTTCTCACAGGTTCGGCCGGTCTGCTATGAGCTGATCCGGGGGAGGCATACGCCGGTTTACCTGAAATTTGTATTTCTGCTCTCCCCGTCAAACGCCGAAAAGACCATTGCCAGTGCAGACTGCGGGCTTGGCGCCGGTGATGTGGGCGGCATGTTTTTCAATCTCTCGTTTCGGGAGGGTGCCATGACGCTTACGACGGGTATTTCCTACCGCACCTTTACCGCGGACCACACTCTTGATGCGGCGTGGGATACACTGGCGGCGCGGTTTTTGTCGAAGAACAGCATTTCCTTTGAACCGCAGTAGCGGGAGGGGAAAATTCGGTGGAGGGAAACGGAAACAGGAATTTTGGGGTTGGAGGAACTATGAAAAAGGATCAAAGGAAATATGTGCTTATCCTGCTGCTTCTGATGCTTGCCGTGCTGCCCGGGGGCTGCGGCAAGGAGCTGGTTTCGGAGGTACTCTCGAAAAGCGAGGTAAAGCAGGAGCTGGAGCTGGTGGAGTGTGTCTCCGCCGATCGCTATGTACACAATACGCTGGACAAAAAGCTGCAGCTGGTGTATGACGAGATGCTTTATGCCATTATGAATTTCCAGGACAACGTGCGTCTTTCCACGACGAATACCGAGGACGTCAAGAGCTGCTACAATGCGATCTGCGCGGATTACGGGGAAATTTTCTGGGTGGAGAGCTGCTCCTACGGCGAGCTTTCCATCAAGGGCAAGCCCTACGCGGTGAGCTTTGTGGTCAATTACGCCTTTACGCCCGAGGAGGTTGCGGCTTACCGGAGCCAGATGCAGCCGGTGATCGACGGGTATCTGGATCGGCTGGCTGCGTGTGAGAGTGATTACGAGAAAACGGAGGTGCTCTACCGCAAGCTGATCAAGGAGGTCGGCTACGATCTCTCCGCCGAGAACAACCAGAATATTTTAAGTGTTTTTCTGGGGAAGGAGACAGTTTGCCAGGGCTATGCGTGTGCGACGCAGTATCTTTTGCAGCAGTCGGGCATTCCGTGTGTGATCATCACCGGGACGGCACAGGGACAGCCGCATGCATGGAACCTTGCGCAGCTGGACGGCGATTACTATTATATTGATGTGACCTGGGGCAATGCCGATTTCTCGGAGGGCGAGGCGGGAGACGCTCCGCAGGTCAATTATGCATATCTGAACATCACATCCGAGGAGCTTTTAAAAAATCATACGCTGCAGGTGGATTTTCCGGTGAAGCTGTGCGAGAGCACCGAGAACAACTATTATAGAAAGAAAAAGCTCTTTTTCGATGAGTGGGACGCGGACGCCATCGGCGCAAAGCTCGGGAAGGCATACGACAAGGGAAAGGACTGTGTGTCGGTGAAATTTGCGGACAGCGAGCTTTTTGACCAGGCATGGGATTATTTTATTGATGAACAGCGTATCACGGAATACTGCGAGGGCATTTCGCAGATCTATTACGTGCCGGACACGGATCTGAACATTCTCACCATTTATTTTAGCGGGCAATGACCGGGGCAGGGCGCAGCCCGGCTGCCCCGTGGCTTTGCGCTGCGAATTTTCATGCCCGGCCTGCCGGCTGCGGAGCATGGAGTGAACAGCGCCTTGTGAAAAATTTATAAAAAATGACAGAAAACCCTTTTCAAATCCGTCTATTTGTGTTACGTTTATGTAGTAATAAAAACCACATGATATTGGAAAAATAATAATATTATGTAATTTTTCGAAATGTGTATAATAATATAGTGATTGTATGGCTGCAGGCAGGCTGCCCGTGTGCTGTGTCCTCCGGGAAGGAATGCGCACAGCAGGGAAGGTAACTGAGCTGCTACCAATTTTGGGAGGCTGACCTATGAGTTATAAAATTGTGATTGACAGTTGCGGTGAGTTGACGGATGAGCTGAAACGCGATCCGCATTATGAGAATGTGGCGCTGGAGCTGGATGTGGATGACTATCATGTGATGGACGACGAAAGCTTTAATCAGTTGGAGTTTCTGCAGAAGGTGAAGGAGAGCCCGAACAGCCCGAAATCGTCATGCCCGCCTCCGGCGCGTTTTATGGATGCCTTTGGTGAAAACGACCATGTTTATATGATCACGCTCTCGTCACAGCTTTCCGGCTCTTACAACAGTGCCATGCTGGCAAAGGAGCTTTACGAGGAGCAGCAGGAGAGCGAGGGGGAGAAAAAGCGCACGAGGATCCATGTGTTTGACTCCAAATCCGCCTCCATCGGAGAGACGCTGATCGGGATGAAGATTCAGGAGTATGAGGAGGCCGGGGAGACCTTCGAGCGTATTATTGAGAAGGTGGAGCACTACATTGCGGATATGAATACCTTTTTCGTGCTCGAAAGCCTTGAGACACTGCGCAAAAACGGGCGTCTGAGTAACCTGAAGGCAGCGCTTGTGACTGCGTTGAATATCAAGCCTGTCATGGGCTCTACCGCCATCGGCGCGATCCAGCAGCTCGGTCAGGCGCGGGGCATGAATAAGGCTCTCGAGAGCATGGTGGAAAAAATGCTCGCCGTTACCAAAAACTGCGAGGAAAAGGTGCTGGCGATTGCGCACTGCAATTGTCCGGACCGCGCGAAGCGCGTGAAGGAACGGATTGAGAAGCTGGCGCATTTCAAAAATATTGTCATTGTGAACACGGCGGGTGTCAGCTCCATGTATGCCAACGACGGCGGTGTAATACTGGCAGTATAGGCTGCAGGAGAATATGGTTCAGGAGCAGTCTGGACAGAATAGAAAAGCAGGGCTTCATGCCTTGCTTTTTTCTGTTATAAAAACTATAATAAAATTCAAATAGGAAGAGGGTGTGATACGTTGCAGGAAGAGGGGCAGACTCCGGAGTGCTTTGCGGCAGATCCCGCGGCCGGTCTTTCGGAAGCGCAGGCGGCAGAGCGCCGGGCGCAGGGCTTGACAAACAAAAGCGTCTCCTCCGCGACAAAGACGACAGGGGACATTATAAAAGAAAATGTATTCACATATTTTAACGGGATCTTTCTCACGCTTGCCGTGCTTCTTATCATGGCAGGTTCCTTCCGGGATCTGACCTTTCTGATCGTAATTACGTCAAATGCCTGTATCGGAATTTTTCAGGAGCTCCGCTCGAAGAAGGTGCTGGATAAGCTCAACCTCATGAGCCGTGCAAAGGTGACGGTGCTGCGGGACGGTGCGAAAACGGAGCTTGACTGTGAGGAGCTGGTGCTTGACGATCTGGTCATTTTGTCGGCGGGTGCGCAGATCCCGGCGGATGCCGTTGTGGAGCGGGGACGCGTTTTTGTGAATGAAGCGCTGCTCACGGGAGAAGCCGACGAGATTGTAAAGTGTGCGGGGGACGGGCTGCTCTCCGGCAGCTTTATCGTTTCCGGCGAGTGTATCGCCAGGCTTACGCAGGTGGGCGGGGAATCGTATATTTCGAAGCTGACCCTGCAGGCTACCCGGTCAAAGGAAGGGGAGCTTTCCGAGATGATCCGTGCGCTGAACCGGCTGGTCCGGGTCGTGGGTGTTTTGATCATACCTATCGGCGTTACGCTGTTCGTGCAGCAGTATGTGGTCAGCGGGAGCACCTTGAAAAACAGTGTGACCGCGATGGTTGCGTCGGTGCTCGGGATGATACCGGAGGGGCTTTATCTCATGGCGACCGTGGCGATGGCGGTAAGCGCGCTTCGGCTGGCGGGCAGGCAGGTGCTCATCCACAATATGAAATGCATCGAGACGCTGGCACGGGTCAATGTGCTGTGCGTGGACAAGACCGGAACGATCACGGAGCCGCGCATGAGCGTCCATGCGGTGCTGCCGGTGCGGGAGGAATATGCGGGAAACGGGGTGGAGGCGTGGCTTTCCTCCTTCGTGAAGGCACAGACCCGGGACAATATGACGATGGAGGCGCTGCAGAATTACTACGGGGACGTACCGGCGGCATTTCAGGCGAGCCGGGTGCAGGATTTTTCGGCGAGGACAAAGTATTCCGGGGCATGCCTTTTAGACCATACATTTGTGCTTGGCGCGCCGGAGCTTGTGCTGAGGGAGGATTACGGGGCCGAGGCGTCCCTGGTCGAGGAGCATGCGCGGGCGGGCTGCCGCGTGCTCGTGTTTGCCGCCTGCGAGGGGGAGCTTACGGGCGGGGCGCTTGCGGGAAAGGCGCACAGCCTTGCCTATGTGCTGCTCTCGAATCCGGTGCGGGCCGGTGCAAGGGAAACCTTTGCATATTTTGCGGAGCAGGGCGTTCAGGTGCGGGTTCTGTCGGGGGATAACCCGGTGACGGTCGCACAGGCCGCGCGGCAGGCGGGAATCGCGCATGCAGGGCGCTGTGTGGATGCCTCGACCTTAAAGACACCCGAGGAGCTGGCGGATGCGGCTGCAAAGTACGTGGTGTTCGGCCGGGTGACACCGGAGCAGAAGCGTGCCCTTGTGCATGCGATGAAGGCGCGGGGAGAGACGGTGGCTATGACCGGTGACGGCGTGAACGACGTGCTGGCGTTAAAGGACGCGGACTGCAGTATTGCCATGGCCTCCGGCAGTGAGGCGGCTGCACAGGTGGCGCAGCTTGTCCTGCTGGATTCCGATTTTTCGAAGATGCCCGACGTGGTGATGGAGGGGCGGCGGGTCGTGAACAACATCGAGCGGACGGCGTCGCTGTTTCTCGTAAAAAATATTTTTTCGATGCTGCTGTCGCTGTTTTCCATGTGCATGGTATGGGAATATCCGCTGGAGCCTGCGCAGATTTCCCTCATCGGAATGTTTACCATCGGCATCCCGGGCTTTATCCTGTCACTGGAGCCGAACAAAAGCCGCATTCAGGGCAATTTCCTCTCGAAGGTGATCTTAAAGGCGCTCCCTGCGGGGCTTACCGATGTTATAGCGGTCAGCGCGATGGTTATTTTCTGCCGGGAGTTTTCGGTGAACGCTCAGGATGTATCCACCGCGTGCAGCGTTATCGTGGCGGTCGTCGGGTTTCAGGTTTTGTACCGGGTCGCTTCCCCGATGACGCGGCTGCACCGGGTCATGTTTGTCGGCGTGATCGCAGGGTGGCTCATCTGTGCGACAGTGCTGGGCCGCCTGTTTGCGTTCACCGGCATTTCCGGGCAGTGTGCGATGCTGATGGTCGTTTTTGCCATGCTGACGGAGCCGCTTTTGCGGTATCTGAGCCTGCTCACGGAGAAGCTGAGGGGACTGTACCGTCAGGTGCACGACGGACATGGGGCGATGGGAGAAAAAAAGAGGCATGGCCGGGAAGACCTTTGAGCCGGCGCGGCAAAAAGCCGGGAGACGGCGGGAACATTTGGGAAATACAGTAATAAATTTTGCATGACGGAGCGGGAACATGACGGAAAAGCAAGTGCTGAGAAAAAAATTAAAGGCGTGCAGGGACACGCTTTTGCCGCGGGAACGGGAGCTGAAATCGGCGCGGATATGCGATGCGCTGAAAGCCCATCCACTGTGCGCGGCGGCAGCTGCCGTATACTGCTACGCGCCGCTGGGCAGCGAGGCGGATATCCGGCCGTTTGTCGACTGGCTGTGGGCTTCGGGAAGGCGCGTGGCCTTTCCGCGTGTGGTCGGGGACGGTGTGATGGAATTTTTTGAGGTGCGGGGGTGGCAGGACCTCTGCGAGGGTGCCTTTCATGTGATGGAGCCGCCGGACGAGGGCAGTGCACCGGTGAACTGGGAGGGGGCGCTTGTGCTGGTGCCCCTCGTGGGCTTTGCCGGGGACGGGACGCGCTGCGGCTACGGCAAGGGCTATTATGACCGCTATTTTGCGAAGCACCCGAATCTGGTGCGCATGGGCGCGGCCTTTTCGTGCCAGCGCTGTGAGGAGCTTCGGGCGGTGTGCGGCAGGCATGACGAGAGGTTGGACTACGTGCAGACGGAGGATACCTGCTATGACACACTGCGGTCCTTTTCCTACGGGGAGCTGGCGGAGCGGATCTGCGGCAGCAGGCGCTTTGGACACGCGCCGGGCGTGGTGTGCTCGGCAAAGCTGATGAAGCTGCTTGGACATCCCGAGCGGGCGTTTTGCGCCGTCCACATTGCGGGAACAAACGGCAAGGGCTCGGCGGCGGCATTTCTACGGGAGATCTGTGTGCAGGAGGGGGTGCTGACGGGCTTGTTTACATCCCCGCATCTGCAGTCGTTTACAGAACGGATTCAGATCGGGCATACCAGGATTTCGGAGGAGGACGTGCTGCGGCTCGGAAGAAGGGTGCTCAGGCTGGATCATCTCCTGGCGGTGTCAGAGGGTATCCGGTGCACAATGTTTGATCTGTGCCTTGCGATCGCGTGTTTATATTTTGCGGAGCAGGGCGTGGAGCTGGTGATCCTGGAGACCGGAATGGGCGGGCGGCTGGATTCGACGAACTGCATCCCGGCGCCCCTTGTGTCGGTGATTACCGCGATCGGGCTGGAGCACACGGCCTATCTCGGGGATACGACAGAAAAGATTGCGGCGGAGAAGGCTGGTATTTTAAAGCGGGGCACCCGGGCGGTGATCATGGCGCAGGATAAAGAGCCGCAGCAGGTGCTCACGGACCGCTGTGAAATGCTCGGCATTCCGTACTGCATAAGCGGGGCCTTGGATGCGCGGGGCAAGTATGAGCTGCGCATGTTCGGCGACTGGCATTATGAGATCGGCATGAAGGGTGCCTACCAGAGGAAAAATGCGGCGGCGGCGCTGGAGGCGGCACAGCTGCTGTGCGCGCTTGGGGAGGAAGCGCAGGCGGCGTTTTCAGACGAGGACGGGGCCGTCAGCACACAGGCGGCGTGTCCGGATATGAGCGGGGCCGTCAGCACGCAGGCGGCGTGTTCAGATGAGGACGGAGCCGTCAGCACGCAGGTGACGCTTCCGGACATGGGCACACAGCCGGGTCTGTCCCGTGTGCTGGCGGCGAAGCTTGCAGGATTTACGCCGGAGGGAATCGCTGCCGGTATTGCGGAGGCGCGCTGGCCGGGGCGCATGGAGGTTGTGTGTGAGCGTCCGTGGGTGCTGCTGGACGGCGCGCACAATGCTCCGGGTGTTGCGGCGCTGGCAGAAAGTCTCCGGGAGCTTTCCGGCGAAAACGCATACGTTTTTTTCATGGGTGTCATGGCGGAGAAGGACTACGGGCAGATGGCAAAGCTGATCCTGCCGCTGGCGAAGCACATTTATACCGTGTCGCCGGAGGGCGGACGGGCGCTTTCCGCGGAGGCTCTCTGCGAAAGGATACGTGCCGGGGGAGGCAAGGCGGACGTCTGCGGGAGCGTGGACGAGGCGATAGCGCGTATCAGGGCTTTTTCGCCGGGAGAAACATGTGTGGTATGCGGTTCGCTTTACCTGATCGGGGAGTTCAGGGAGCGGTTTTCAAACCGGAAAGGGGATTGGTTATGAGAGTGACAGTAAAGGTCGGCACCTCAACGCTGGCATATTCCACCGGACGGCTGAACATCCGTCATGTGGAGGAGCTGGTGAAGGTGCTCAGTGATTTGAAAAATGCCGGACATGAGGTCGTTTTGGTCTCCTCCGGCGCCATTGGAATGGGAGTCGGGAAGCTGCCTTTGGGCGGCCGTCCGGCGGATATGCCGACGAAGCAGGCTGCCGCCGCCGTAGGTCAGTGCGAGCTGATGTACACCTATGACCGGCTGTTTTCGGAGTACAACCATGTGGTGGCGCAGATTTTGCTCACAGGCGCGGATTTTGACCATGAAGAGCGGAGGATCAATCTGGAAAATACGCTGTTCCGGCTTTTGGAGCTGGGCGCGATTCCGGTTATAAACGAGAACGATACGATCGCCACGGAGGAGATCTCCGTCGGTGACAACGATACACTCGGGGCAATTGTGGCGAAGTGTGTAAAATCTGATTTATTGGTACTTCTTTCGGATATTGACGGGCTTTACACCGCCGATCCGAGGACAGATCGGCAGGCGCGCTTTATCTCACGGGTGGAGGAGATCACGCCGGAGATCGAGGCGCTGGCGGGCGGAAGCGGCACTGCTCTTGGTACGGGAGGTATGGCGACAAAGCTGCACGCCGCACGCATCGCCACGCAGGCAGGCTTTGACA
This sequence comes from uncultured Eubacterium sp., assembly GCA_910589045.1. Classification (GTDB taxonomy): domain Bacteria; phylum Bacillota; class Clostridia; order Lachnospirales; family Lachnospiraceae; genus W0P33-017. The sequence continues at coordinate 42,922 of CAJUSH010000017.1, read as the reverse complement.
TGGTTATCGCCAACGGCGCAAGGCCGGAAATTTTATACGATATCGTGGACGGCAAGCGGGTCGGCACGAGATTTATCGGGGAGGGAAAGGTATGACGACACAGGAAATTTTAGAGGCGGCAAGGGGAGCAAAAGCCGAGATGGCGCAGGCGGACACGGAGAAGAAGAACGCGGCGCTGCACGCGATGGCGGACTGGCTGGAATCGGAGACGAATGCGATTTTGACCGCAAACGAGGCGGATGTAGCGGCGGCGAAGGGGACGATCTCAGAGGTCATGACGGATCGCCTGCGGCTGACGGGGGAGCGCATCGCGGACATGGCGGAGGGGATCCGCCAGGTGGCGGCACTGCCGGACCCGGTGGGCAGGGTGCTAAAGAGCCACAGCAGGCCAAACGGGCTTTTGATCGAGAGGCGGGCATGTCCGCTGGGCGTGGTGGCGATCATCTACGAGAGCCGCCCGAACGTGACGGCGGATGCGGCGGCCTTGGCGGTAAAGAGCGGCAATGCCTGCGTTCTGCGCTGCGGCAGGGAGGCATGGCGCTCCTGTGCGGCGATCGTCCATGCCTTAAAGCAGGGGCTGGCTGCAAAGCACCTCCCGATGGATGCGGTGAGCCTGATCGAGGATACGACGCGCGCGAGCGCGCGGGAGCTGATGCAGGCCGTGGGCTATGTGGATCTGCTCATCCCCCGGGGCGGGGCGGGTCTCATCAGCGCGTGTGTGGAGCAGGCAAGGGTGCCCTGCATCCAGACCGGAACCGGCATCTGCCATATTTTCGTGGACGCGTCCGCGAATCTGGAGCAGGCGGTGGATATTGTGGAGAATGCCAAGATGAGCCGTCCCAGTGTCTGCAATGCGGCGGAGGTCTGTCTGGTGGCAAGGGAAGCGGCGCCTGTGTTTCTGCCGATGCTCAAGGAGCGTCTGGTAGATGCGCCGCTGGCAGAGGGAAGGCAGGCGGCCCAGCTCCGGCTCGACCCGGCTGCCGCGGCGATCATTGAGGGAACCCCTGCGGGGGAGAACGATTTTGATACGGAATTTCTGGATTATATTCTGGCGGTGAAGGTCGTAGCGGATGTGGATGAGGCCATTGCGCATATCGGCGCGCACGGAACCGGGCACAGCGAGGCAATTTTGACGGAAGATGCCGGGCACGCGGCGCGTTTCACGGCTGCGGTGGATTCGGCTGCGGTCTATGTCAACGCCTCTACGCGCTTTACCGACGGCGGTGAGTTCGGGTTGGGCTGTGAGATGGGCATCTCGACGCAGAAGCTTCATGCCAGGGGGCCGATGGGGCTTGAGGAGCTGTGCAGCTACAAATATATGATTCAGGGAGACGGGCAGATCCGTTAGTGTGCTGCCCGCTGCTGGTCGCGAAGGGAACAGCAACGGAGGTGCGGGCGATGCAGGGAGCGTTCATTTGGATCAGAAAGATTGAAGTGAGGAATATGGATAGAAATGGAAAGAACAGACGGCGGGCATTGCTTTTGGTCCTGGCAGTGATGCTTGTGCTGTGCGGGGGACTGTTTTTGCAGTCAGGAACGCACACACAGGCGGCCGTAAGGGTGGCGGCGCCGCAGAAGCTTCGCGTGGCGGAGAAAACCCCAAGCAGCGTGAAGCTTGCGTGGCAGCCGGTGAGCGGTGCGGACGGCTATCAGATTTACCGCTCTATGAGCAAAAGCAGCGGCTATCAGAAGGTAAAGACGCTTTACGGAGAAGCGGAGCATACGTGGCGTGATTACGGAAGGGTGCCGAACCAGACCTATTACTATAAGATTCGCGCGTTTCAAAAGGGAACGAAAAACAGCTACAGTGCCAAAACTGCTGCGGTAAAAACGAAGATTCCGACGGCGGTGGCAAAATACGGAAAGCTTTCCGTGAAGGGGGCCGGGCTGGTGGACCAGAAGGGCAGCGCGGTTCAGCTCAGGGGCGTCAGCTCCCACGGCATGTCGTGGTATCCGCAGTATTTGAATGAGAAGGCCTTCCGCACGATGCGTGACGAGTGGGGCGTGGAGGTTGTGCGGCTTGCCATGTATACGGCGGAGTATAACGGCTACTGCACCGGGGATGCGGCGAATCGGACGGCGCTCAAAGAGCAAATTTACGACGCGGTGGACGCGGCAAAGAAGCTGGGGCTTTATGTGATCATTGACTGGCATATATTAAGCGACAGCAATCCACGGACGTACCAGAGCCAGGCAAAGGCGTTTTTCAAAACGATGGCAAAGCGGTATCAGGATTATGACAACGTGATCTATGAGATCTGCAACGAGCCGAACGGCGGCACGGGCTGGTCACAGATCAAATCCTATGCAAAGCAGATTCTAAAGACGATTCGGACGTATGATAAGGACGGCATTATTATTGTGGGAACGCCCACCTGGAGCCAGGACGTTGACCGGGCCGCGGCTTCTCCCATCACGGGATACAAAAATATCATGTATGCCTTTCATTTTTATGCGGATACGCACAGGGACAGCTATCGTGCAAAGGTGGAGGCGGCGGCAAAGGCGGGACTGCCGATTTTTGTGACGGAGTACGGCATCTGTGATGCCTCCGGCTCCGGTGCCATCAACAGGAGCGAAGCCGGGAAGTGGATGAAGCTGTTAAATACCTATAAGATCAGCAGCTGTATGTGGAATCTGTCGAATAAATCGGAAACGTCCGCGATGCTCAAGGCGGACTGCACGAAAACCTCCGGCTGGAAGCTGTCGGATCTCTCCGATGCGGGAAAATGGTTTGTGAAGATGATGCAGAGCTCGCTGTCGACCGTGGGAAGTACGGGCAACGGAAGTGCGGGCGGCACGGGCGGCGACGGAAGTGCAGGCAATGGCGGAAATGCAGGCGGAAGCGGAAGCGCGGACGGCACGGGCGGCAGCGGAGGTACGAATGGAGACGAAGGCACCGGCCCGGGGCAGACGGGCGTCGAGCTGGAGTCCTCTTTTTCGGGTGCGGAGGTTTGCGTAAGCACGTCAAACGGCTGGGGTGAGAAGCCGTATTATAAGCAGTATGCGCTGCGCATTGCAAATACCGGGACAAAAGAGCTGCAGGGCTGGAGTCTGGTGCTCACCTTTTCTGACCGGATTGAGCTGGAGTCCGGCTGGTGCGGACATTTTGAGGTGAACCAGAAAACACTTACGATCACGCCGGAGGACTACAACCGCAGCATTGCCGCAGGCGGGAGCGTGGACAATGTCGGCTTTATCGTCAAAGGAAATCAGGTGCTTGCGGTTGTAAAGCTTGAATGGAAATAGAAGCAAAGAATGCCGGATGAGAGAGGGGAGATACAATGAAGAAAAAATATGTTTGCGGGGTATGCCTTGCACTGCTGCTTGCGGGCATGCTGACGGGCTGCGGAAAAAGCAGCGGTGGGACGGATGCAGAGGATGACGCGGCGGGGCAGCAGGAGACGGACGCGGGAGGAACGCCGGGCGCGGACAGCGGCGCGGTGCATCTGCGTGTCTGGGCAGGCGAGGAGGATGAGGAGCTGATTGCGGATATTGCAAATCGCTTTATCGCGGAGCATGCCGGGGAGGCGGACATTACCATCGACTGGGAGCCGATGGTGGAGGGGCAGTGCCGCCCGAATGTGCTGGGAGATATTTTGAATGCGCCGGATGTTTATACGACCGTTGACGGGGATATACGGGCGCTGGTGGCGGGAGGTGCCGCCGCGGCAGTTTTGAATCCCGACGAGATCCGCGCAAATAATATGGAAGCTGCGGTGGAATCCGTGACGGTCGGGGATGACATTTACGGGTATCCCGTCACGGCGGACAACGGCTATTTTCTGTACTATAACAAGGCATATTTTTCGGAGAGCGATATTACGGATTTGAACCGGATGCTTAAAATCGCGGCGGACAACGGCAAGCAGTTTGCCATGGACTGGTCGTCGGGCTGGTATTTGTACTCGTTTTTCGGACAGACCGGGCTGAGCGTCGGGGCAAACAGCGACGGCGTGACGAATTTCTGCGACTGGAACAGCACCGAAAATGCGATCAAAGGTGTGGATGTGGCACAGGCGCTTTTGGATATCGCAAAATATAAGAGCTTCGTGTCAACCGACGACTGGCTGAGCGGCATTGAGAGCGGCAAGATCATTGCCTGCGTAAGCGGCGTGTGGGACGAGACTGCGATCAGGGAGCAGTGGGGCGATAACTACGGTGCGGCAAAGCTGCCCTGCTACACGGTAAACGGACAGAAGGTACAGATGTCGTGCTATTTCGGCTACAAGCTGATGGCCGTCAATCCCTATTCCAAGCATTCGGAGTGGGCGCACAAATTTGCGGATTACATTGCGAATGAGGAAAACCAGGAGATTCGCTTTGCGATGCGCGGACAGGGCCCTTCCAACATCAATGCGGCGAACTCCCCCGAGATTCAGGAGGCGGTGGCTGTCCAGGCGATGCTTGCACAGTCGGAATTTTCCGAGCCCCAGCGCCTTGGCTATAATTTCTGGGAGCCTGCGACCCTGCTTGGCAATACGCTGGCGGCGGGAAATCCCGAAAAGCTGGATTTGCAGGAGCTGCTCGATGAGATTGTGGCGGGCATCACAAGCTCGACCGTGCAATAGTGGAGGGACGATATGAAGCAGAATAAACAACAGAAAAAGACAAGCATCAAGGGCTGGCTGTTCATTCCCGTGGCAGCGCTGGGGATCATGATCCTGTTGCTGGGACTTGTTTCCGTGTTCAGCCTGCGCAATGTAAACAGAGAGGCGAGTACCATCGCAGATACGTATCTGGAGGGGATCAGCCGTCTCGCCGATATCCAGAGCGACATGAAGGATATGCATAAGCTGGCGCTTTCACATATTGTTGCCATCGATTCGGATACGATGATCTCCATCGTTGAGTCGGTGCGAAAGCTTGAGCAGGAGCTGGAGGAGGAGCTTTCGGCATATCAGCCGTACATAACCGACGATGACCGTGCGGCATACGAGGAGATTTTAAACAATTACAGCAGCGCGAGGGATTCCGTCGCCTGCATGATGGCGCTCAGCGCGAACACGCAGAACGAGGCGGCCTTTGCCATTGCAAATACGCAGTTAAAGGAGCAGATGGATACGATCAGCGGCAGTGTGGAGCGCATGGTGGAGCACGCGAAGCAGTCGTCCGACAAGGCGCGGGGAGTGCTCTCGGAGGTTTACCGAAGTGCGTTTATCACGAATCTGGTCATTGATGTGATCGGCCTGTGCATGGTGGCGGCAGCCTTCTTTGCCATTCTGCGCAAGGTGCTCTCTTCGCTTGCAAAAACGGAGAAATCCCTGGAGGATATCATGTCGGGCATCGACCGCAGGGAGGGTGATCTGACGAAGCGCATCGCGCTTTACGGGGAGGATGAGATCGGTTCCCTCGGAAACGGGATTAACGCCTTTATTGAACGACTGCAAAATATCCTGCGCATGGTGACGAGCAGCTCCCGCCAGATGAACGGCATTGCCGGGGAGGTGAGCGAGAGCCTGGAAAAATCAAACGGCAGCATGACGGAGCTGACTGCGGTGACGGAGGAGCTCGCGGCGACGATGACGGAGGTGAGCAGAAATGTGGGGCTGATCAACGAGAGCGCCGCGTCCGTGCAGGAAGAGGTGGAGGACATGGCAAGGAGTACCGCCGAGATCAGCGGACACTCCAAGCGGATGAAGGCGCATGCGGACGAGCTGGAAAATACGGCCCGCACGAACATGGAGCAGACCGGACAAAAGGTCAACGAGATTTTGGAGGTGCTTGGTCAGGCAATTAAGGAGAGCGAGAGTGTGACGAAGGTCAACAGCCTGACGGACGACATTTTAAGCATTGCCAGACAGACGAACCTGCTGTCCCTGAACGCGTCCATCGAGGCGGCAAGGGCCGGCGAGGCCGGCAAGGGCTTTGCAGTCGTGGCGACGGAGATCAGCCAGCTTGCCAAGCAGAGCCAGGAGGCCGCGAACCGCATCCAGGAGATCAACGCCTCGGTGACGGCAGCCGTGGGCAATTTGGCGGATCAATCGACCGACCTAGTAAATTACATGAACGAGTCGATTCTTCCCGATTACAGCTCCTTTGTGAGCGCAGGCGCAGCGTATCGTAAGAATGCGTCCTTTATTGAGCAGGAGATGCAAAACTTTGTGGGGAAAACCGACCGTCTGGGCGAAAATGTCAACGAGATCGCGGCGTCCATCGATTCCATTACCCGGGCCATCGATGAGGGCGTGGACGGCGTGAACGGCACAGCCAGCAGTATGCAGACGCTGGCGGCGGAGATCGACGGGGTTTTCGGCAGAATGGACGAGAATCAGAAGATCGCCGGCTCACTGAAAAAGGAGACCGAGATTTTCGTGAACTTATAGCTGTCCGGAGCCGGAGCCATGCGCGTCATACAGCAGAAGGTATGCTTTGCAGATCTCTCAGTCCGGCCCCAAACAGCTGCAGATGAAAGCACAAAAGAATCCTGCCTGCAGGATTCTTAATCTGCGGCGGGGCGCTTCAGCGCCATGCTTTTCCTCCGCAGTGCGGTCATTGCTTTGCCGTGTCGGAAATCCGGAGAATTTTCGGTACGACGAGAAAAAAGCGCAGCCCTGTCAGTTATTCTGACGGGGCCGCTTTTGCCAGTGCCTGCCCGATGGCGCGCAGAAGCACCGCGGAGGTGTACTGGTTTTCTGCCTCGTAGCTGATGCCGTCCAGGGACTGCTGATCCAGGATCTGATCCCGCAGCTGTTCGATGGTCGGCTCCATCAGCGGATACATGACGGAGACGGTATCCTCCAGATGGACCAGGGATATGTCCTTGATCCGGTTTTCATCCACGATGACCTGCACATCCACACTGCGGTTCTGAAAATCGATGGAAGAGGTGTAGACACCGGCTATGTAAGCAGCAGGGCCTGTGGCTGGCGCTTCCTTTTTGTCCGTGCCGAACATTGTGACAAGCAAAATAACCAGGATGACACCCAGCACAAGAAAGATGGCAGTGTATACCAGCTCCTTCATATGAAGTACAAGAATTTTTGTTTGACGACTCACTTGATTGCTCCTCCCATGCCTGTTTAGTTCAGTATATGAAAAAAGAATAAAAAATATTAAAAAAATTTTAAAAAAGTGCTTGACTTTTATATGGGTATGATGTATAGTACTAAATGTGCTAAGGAACACGGCACAAAACGACAGAAACAAACAAGTAAATATGGATATGCGATAGTGGCGTAGTTGGTAACGCGCGACCTTGCCAAGGTCGAGACCGCGGGTTCGAGCCCCGTCTATCGCTCGCAAAAGTATCGTTGATTTGCTGTAGAGCAGGTTGACGGTATTTTTTTTGTTTGTCAAATTCGAGTACATCTGAAAATCTGTTTTCCCCTCATATGCGAATATATGTTTGGTGCCCGGCCTCCTTTTGTGCATAATGATAATTTAAGCAGGCGCAGGATGGATAAAAAATGTTCATAATTATGGTTAAACGATTCAATTGCGTTAAATTTTTTTGTTGAAAATGTTGTCTGAACTACGCTATCATTGAAATATGAATTAGAGAAGTTCAACAGTTTTGGCAGAGCAAACACAATTTTGCAGGCGGTTGACATCCTCGGTTCAGATCTATTTTTACACTATACATATCAGGAGGGAAAAGGAATGAAAAAGAGAATTCTGGCAAGTTTACTTGTCGCAGCGATGACGGCTACCATGTTGGCAGGATGCGGCGGAGGCAGCGATGATGCGAACGCTCCCGCAAATGATGCGGCAGATGATCAGAAGGACGACGCGGACGATTCCGCAGACAACGCGGGAGATTCCGCAGGCGATGCGGCGGATACTCCGGCGGGCGGTGACACTCCGACGATCGCATTCGTGCCGAAGGTTGTAGGCCAGGCATGGTGGGATCATGTACAGGCAAGCGTTGAGGAGTGGGCGGCGGATACCGGTATCGAGGTCATCTATAAGGGGCCTACGGATACGGATGCTGCGGCTCAGGTACAGATTATGACCGATTTAGTAAATCAGGGCATCGACGTGCTCTTATTCTCTCCGGATGATCCGGACGCATGTGAGGCTATCTGCAAGGAAGCAATGGATAAAGGCATTATCGTAATTGCCACCGAGGCCTCCGGTATGGAAAATGTGACGTATGACGTGGAAGCGTTTGACGAGGCCGGCTTGGGCGCATTCCTGATGGATCAGCTGGCGGTTCAGATGGGCGAGGAAGGCCAGTATATCACAATGGTTGGTTCCATGACGATGGAGTCACAGAACAACTGGGCGGACGCGGCGGTTGCACGCGCAGAGGAAGCATATCCGAACATGGAGCTTGTACCCGATGCCCGCGTTGCCGACGATTCGGACGCTGAGAAGGCTTACGAGCTCACTAAGGAGTTAAAGCAGAAATATCCCGACTTAAAGGGAATCTTAGGGACCGGTTCCTTCGATGCACCCGGCGCTGCGCGTGCGATTCAGGAGCTTGGACTGACCGGGGAAATGTTTGCGATTTCCGTTGCAATGCCCCTTGAGGTAAAGGATTATCTGGCAGACGGAACGTTAGGCTCCGTTGCACTCTGGGATGCGGGTATCACCGCACAGGCAATGTGTAATCTGGCAGTGAAGCTGTTCAACGGTGAGACGATTGAATCCGGTGCGGATCTGGGTGTAGAGGGCTATACCGCGGTTGATGTTCAGGATAAGATCGTTGTCGGCGAGGGCCAGATTGCGATTACTATGGATAACGTAGACGATTTCGGATTCTGATTGAGAGAGTTTGGATTGTCCGAATAGATAATGACAGGGATCAGCGATTAGAAATGATGAGGCAGAGGAGCTGGGCTTCTCTGCCTTACTTAATGAAAAAGAGGAGGTACTTGGATGTCAGAGTATTTACTGGAAATGTCAGGGATATGTAAATCCTTTTCCGGTGTCAGAGCCCTGGACAATGTGAATTTCAGGGTTCGGCCCGGAAAGGTCATGTGTCTTGCCGGTGAAAACGGCTGCGGCAAATCTACGTTGGTGAAGATTATCTCCGGTGTGTATACCAGAGATGAAGGCTCCTATACGTTTGGGGGCAGGGAAATTTCGAAAATTACGCCCGCCGAGGCGACCCGTCTGGGAATTCAGGTAATTTATCAGGATTTGTCTATTTTTCCGAACCTTACGGTCATGGAAAATCTGGCGATTAACTCCGAGATTACCGCAAGAAGAAAAATCGTAAACAAAAAACGCTGGGCGCAGACCGCAAAGGAAGCTTTATCAAAGGTGGGATATGAGATTGACCTGCAGGCAAAGATGGGTGAGCTCTCCGTTGCCGACAAGCAGCTCGTAGCTATCTGCCGTGCAATGCTTTTTGACGCTAAGCTGATCATTATGGATGAGCCGACGACCGCCCTCACGAAAAAAGAGGTGGATGCGCTTTTTGAGACGGTGCGGCAGCTTCGGGACGCGGGCATTGCCATTATGTTCATTTCTCATAAAACCGAGGAGATTTTTGAAATCTCTGACGATGTATGTATTATGCGCAACGGTAAAAATGTGTATGCAGGACCTACCTCAGAGCTGACCCCGAAAGAATTTACATACCATATGACCGGACGCGAGCTTTCGGACGAGCGCTTTGTGGCAAAAAATGTAAGCGAAAGGCCGGTGCTTCAGGTGGAAAATCTGGGCCTGCAGGGCAGCTTTCAGAATGTGAGCTTCGAGCTTCGCGGGGGAGAGATTCTCGGCATTACGGGGCTTTTGGGCTCCGGGCGCACGGAGCTTGCACTGGCGCTGTTCGGCCTTGAGCACCCGAAGGAGGGAAGAATCATCCTGAATGGGCAGGAGGTGCGGATTGCATCTCCGATTCAGGCGCAGAAGCTCAAGATCGGCTATGTGCCGGAGGACCGTCTTACGGAGGGGCTTTGCCTGGAGCAGCCGATTGCGGATAACATTACGCTCTCCTCCTTAAAGCGTCTTTCCGGTCCTTTGGGGCTTTTGAACCATCAGGCGCTCATCGATGACGCGAACATATGGAAAGAAAAGTTTCATATCAAGACAGACGACGTGCGCAAGAACGCATCTACTCTTTCCGGAGGAAACCAGCAGAAAATTGTGCTCTCCAAGTGGCTCTCAAACGATTTGGACGTGCTGATTTTAAACGGTCCCACCGTGGGCGTGGACGTGGGTGCAAAGGAGGACATTCATGCCCTCGTGCATGGCCTTGCAAACGAGGGGCTTGCGGTGATTATCATCTCGGACGATCTCTCCGAGGTCGTGATGAACTGCAGCCGCGTCATTGTCATGAAGGAGGGGAGCATCGTCGGTGAGATGGCCGGTGATGCTGTTTCCGAGGACGGCATTCTGGAAATTATTCGCTAGGGAGGTGGAAAATGATGAATAAAGCAACGTTAAAGCGCATGACCAGGCGGACGGAATTCTGGATTTTCCTTGTCCTGGTGGTAATGTGTATCGGAATACAGATCGTATCGGGAGGACAGCTCTTCGAGGCCAGCACGGTTGTGACGATCTTACGCTCTATGGTGGTAGACGGCATGTTTGCCATGATCTGTCTGGCAGTCATGGTATCCGGGGGCTTTGACCTGTCGTTTCCGGCAGTTGCAGCTCTGGCATACTCGCTCTCCTGCACCATCTGTTTGAACAACGGCTGGTGCCAGACCAACGCGGCTGCGGGCTTTGTGCTTGCCATTCTCATCGGTGCCGTGCTGGGTCTGTTCAACGGCCTGATCATCGCAAACTTTAAGCTGAACACGATGATTATCACGCTGGGCACTCAGACATTTTTCACCGGTGTGTCAATGGGACTGTTAGAGCTGAAGGAGATTACCTCGCAGCTTCCCACGGGCTTTCGGGATCTGGGGGAGAGCTATCTGTTTGAGGTGACAAACTCCGCGGGTCTGCGCTCCACAATGACGACGATGTTTATTCCCTTTGTCATTATGTGTATTGTCACGTCCTTTGTGCTGAACAAGACGATGTTCGGGCGCGCTCTTTATGCCATCGGCGGCAATGAGGTGTCGGCGGAGCGTGCGGGCTACAACGTAAAGCGCACAAAGATCGTCCTCTATACGGTTGTGGGCGCGGCGGCAGGCTTTATCGGGATGGTGCGTGTGTGTATGGCGCGCCAGTCGATTCCCAAGGCGCTCACCGGAAAGGAGATGACGATTATCCCTGCGGTTATTCTCGGCGGCGCGTCCATCTTCGGCGGTGAGGGCTCGGTATTCGGAACCGTGACCGCGGTGGGAATCATTACGGTCGTTTCCAACAGTATGCTTCTTGTGGGCATCGATACCTACTGGCAGAATTTCTTTAACGGCCTGGTGATCCTGATCGGCATCACGATCTCGGCAGTGCAGGCTATGCGCCGGAATAAGTAGAAGAGGGGGAGGCACATCATGAATAGAATCAAAGAGTGGGCAAATAAAAACAATTATACGACCATGCTGTTGTCCCTGATGGCAGTGCTCCTGCTGTTCTTTAGCATCACAAAGGGCGCGACCCTCTGGACGCCGGGCACATGGAAGAGTATCATCATGCAGTTTCCAGAGTTCGGGCTTATGACGCTGGGCATCATGTTCTGCTTTATCATGGGAAATATCGACATGTCCTTTGTGGCTCTGGGTGACTTTGCGGCGATCATGGCGGTTCGCTTCATGGCGGCAAATGTTACCGAGGACATGGGCAACGGGCAGGTGGCAGGCATCATTTTTGCAGCGCTGCTTCTTGTAGCGGTGATCGGTGCCGTGGGCGGCATCATCAACGGGGTGCTGGTGGCGTTTTTGAATATTCCGCCGGTTATGGCTACCATCGCGATGCAGCTCGTGTGGCTGGGACTGTCCACAGCGCTGACCCAGGGGTATGCGGTGACAGGCGTCCCTGCGCTTTACACCGAGATCGGACATTCCATGGTGCTTGGATTTCTGCCATTTCCGCTTCTGGTGTTTATCATCGTGTTTGCCGTCTGTGCGTTTCTGCTGAAAAAGACGACCTACGGCGAGAAGCTTTATATGCTGGGAACGAATGTGAAGGCGGCGCGCTTTTCTGCCATTAACACGAAGGGAATGATCATCGGAACCTTTATTCTGGCAGACATTATCGCCTGCATGGGCTGTATGCTTATGGTATCCACCATGAACTCCGCAAAGGCAGACTACGGCACCTCTTATGTGATGACCGTGATTTTGATTCTGGTGCTGGCGGGTGTTCTGCCGGACGGCGGCATGGGAAAGATCAGCAACGTGGCGCTTGCGATTATTGCGGTACAGATTATCTCTACCGGTGTAAATATGTTCCCGCAGCTCAATGCCTATTATGCAAACCTGATTTGGGGCGGGCTTTTGATCATCGTGCTGATTTTAAGTACGAAGATGACCGGGGACGGCTTTCAGTTCCTGAAAAAGAGAGCAAAAAAATAAAAGGGAGTCCCTGGATAGGAAGGAGGAGCCGCCAGCATGCTGGCGGCTCCTTCGTGGTTTCTGCTAAAAGTACTGGTTTAAAATATTGGACTGACATTCGGACAGGGCATCCGGAATCGAGAGCTCGCCGCTTTGCATTTTGTGGAATGCCATGCGCATGTTGCCCTCAAAGTCGGCGGGCACGATGAGCTGCTTTTTCCCCCGGGTGGGATAGATGCGGTCACGGCTGCAGCTTAGGCCCTCGGCGGTTAGGTTCAGCCAGGGGTAGAGCCGAAGCAGTTCGTGGTGCGTGTGGGGGTAGACCATTGTGGAGGAGCCGGAGAGGATGGTCTGGTAATAGCTGACCTGGCGCTGGCAGAGCCAGTGGAAGAGCTGCTCTGCGGCGTCCTGCTTCTGGGTTTTCTTTGACATGCAAAGATGCCAGCCGCAGTTGGAGGGGGTGCACCCGGGGAGCATGCTGTAGCCGATTTTTGAGAGAAACTCCGGGTGCAGACTGTTCTGGATTTTGGAGGCGTACTCCGTAAAGGAGATAGCCATGGCGATGCTGCCCTCGCCGATGCGGGCGAAGGTGGTATCCATGTAGCCCGCCCGGAGCGGGGCATATTCTGCCGTCTCCAAAATGTTTTTGCAGGCACGCACGTTCTGCGGCGTGTTCAGCTCAAGATGGCCGCGGCTGTTGAACAGTCCGCCGTCGTAGCTCCAGAAGCGGATGAGCATATCCTGGATGAAATCCTCCGCCAGATTTGAGGAGAAGGCGGTGCCGTATTTCGTGGGGGAGCCGGGGTTAAATTTCTGTGTAAAAAACCGTGCAATTGCGTTGAACTCCGTCCACGTCTTGGGCGGGCGCAGGGAGAGGCTGTGCTCACCCTTGTACTGGCGCTGGAGCTGCAGATCCTCGAAGAGATCCTTCCGGTAGAAGAGCAGCTGTGTGCCGCCGATGACCGGAAAACCGTAGTAGTGGCCGCGGATGCAGGCATTGGAGAGGTTTTTCGGAAAGATGGCTTCCTTTGCCTCGGGGATGCGCTCCATCATGTCGTTTAAGTCCGCGAATACCTGCTTTGCCGTGAAATAATTCATCCATGAGACATCCGAGAGGTACAGGTCGTAGGCGGGCTCTTCCTTTGCGGTATCCTCCTCAATGAGCAAAAACAGCTCCCGCAGTGTAAAAAAATGGATGTCGAGACGGATGCCGCAGGTGTGGGTGAGCTTGCAGCTCACCGCCTGAATGGCGCGGATGGTGGGCAAATCGATGCTTGCGATGCGAAGCACTACCATCGGCTCGTGTGTGAGAACCGCAGGCGGAAAGTCCGGGGCGGGGATGTCCAGCGCCGTGTCGAGCACGTTGTCCCGGTAGAGCTTGAATTTGCGGTCATAAAGGTTGGGCGAGGTGTTTTCCTCCATCAGAATCTGAAAGCTGTCCTCCCCCAGGGTGTAGGCAGTAGCCGCGGTGTGGAGCACATTCGGATGATAGCCGGAGGCGTTCCAGCGCTCTTCCGAGAGCGTAATCATACAGATGTGCTTTCCCGGCTCGATGTTGTGGATGCGGCATGCCTCAATAACACCGTCCATGATCGTCTGGGAGGAGGTGATGATTGCCTGGGGCAGATGGGCGGCGAGATAGAGCATGGTCACTTTGAAGGAGCCCTCCTTGGACATATCCGTACACAGAATATTTTCCGGGTGGCAGGTACGCCCGCGGGCATCATGGGCCTCGGAGTAGCCGCTGACGCATTCGATTTCGGAGAAAAAGTCCTGGGAGCCGGTGACGATGGCGATGTCGGTATAACCGTTTTCGATGAGCTGCTCCGTCAGATAGTAGAATGTGTTGTAATTGTCAAAGCCCAGAAAATTGGTGGAGATTCTGGGCGGCAGACGCATGATGAATACGTTGCTGATGCTGGATTCGTAGAGGGTTTTCTTAAAAAAGCTGTCGTTGGTGGACTGGCAGGTCATAAGGATGATGCCGGCATAGTTTTTGCTGATGAACTTGCGGATAATCGCCTGCTCGTCCCGGGGGTTGTTGTAGCTGCACGCAATGTTTACCGAGTAGCCGGTGCGGTTCGCGTGCGCGATGATGCCGTTTAAAATCTCGGAGTTGATGGAGTCATCCAGCGTCGGGAGCACCACGCCGATCTCGTCGGAGGAGTTGCTTTTTAAGCTGCGCGCGGAAAAATTCGGAATGTAATTCAGCTCCGCGATAGCCTCCTGCACGCGGAGCTGCGTTTCGGGCTTCATATTCTTTTTGCCGCTGATGCAGTAGGAGGCGGTGGCGACGGACACGCCTGCCCGCTTTGCAACATCCTTGAGTGTAGCCATAAAAATCCCCTTTTACCCTTTCAAAAAACATCCTTTGTGTGCAAAAACTGCGGTAGATTCAGCAGATCCGCCCACCGTCGGATTCTTATGAAACAGTTTGTCACAGGCGCCTGAAAAAGTCAACCCGAAAAAGTTAAACGATTAACCCGGAGATTTTCATTTTATTGTATTTCACTAAATGAGTGCTTATAATAAAAGATATATTTAAGGAATTTTTTGGTAGCCATTATCGGACAGAAAAGGAGAGTTATATGATGAATAGCAGAGAACGATTTTTTGCAACAGTGAACCGTGAAAAGGTTGACCGTCCTGCGGCATGGCTGGGAATGCCGGATATCAATGCAAGGCCCGCATTGTTCGACTACTACGGGGTGAAGGATTTCCACGAATTAAAGCTTGCGGTGGGTGATGATTTCTATGCCATTGAGGTACCCTATCAGTCACCGACTGCCAGCGCAATCTACGCGGCATTTGACTGGTATATGGACGGGGACGTGGATGCGGAGGATCGTACTCTGACTGCCGACGGCTGCTTTAAGGACGCGGAGGAGCCGGAGGATCTGGACTTTTTCGAGTGGCCGGACCCCGAGAAGTACATAGATGTGGAGGAGTGCAGGCGCCGTGTGGATATGGCTCCCGCCGACAAGGTGCGCCTTGCGATGTGCTGGTCCGCGCACTTTCAGGATACCTGCGCAGCCTTCGGCATGGAGACGGCGCTGATGAACATGCTGGCAAATCCCGAAATTTACGAAGCGGTTGACGAGAAGATTGTGAGCTTTTATCTGAAGGCAAATGAGATTTTCTTTGAGGCGACGAAGGGAAAGCTGGATGCGGTGCTCATCGGAAACGATATGGGAAGCCAGCGCGGGCTGATGCTTTCGCCTCAGTGCGTGCGGGACTTTGTCATTCCCGGGTGCAAAAAGCTGGTGGATCAGGCGCATTCCTATGGACTGAAGGTGATTTATCACTCCTGCGGTTCCATCGTGGATGTGATTCCGGATTTGATCGAGGCGGGTGTGGATGTGGTTCATCCGATTCAGGCGCTGGCGGCGGGCATGGAGCCGGAGAATCTGAAGGAGAAGTTTGCGGGCAGAGTATCCTTCTGCGGCGGTGTGGATACCCAGGATTTGCTCGTGAACGGTACACCGGATGATGTGCGCGCGAAGGTGAAGGAGCTGCGCACAATTTTCCCGACCGGACTCATCATCTCGCCGAGCCATGAGGCGATTATGCCCGATGTTCCGCCGGCAAACATTCACGCATTGTTCGAGGAGGCTACGAAGCTCTACGAGTAACGGCAGCGCCCCGCGGGCGTTTGCCCGCGGGAAAACATGATTCAGGCAGCGGCTTGGGCCTCGCGAAGCAAGGTTTTGTGTCCAAGCTGCCCGTTGCTGGTCAAAGTGAGCAGTGACGGAAAAATGTGGGATGACGACAGGAAGGATCGGACATATGGGAGAAGTAAGACGTTTTGGACAGATCATTAAGGTGAAGGATATCGAGAACTACGCGAAGTGGCATGCAAATCCGATGCCCGGCGTCAACGAGATGATCAAGGAGTGCCATCTGAAAAATTATTCGATTTACCACAGAGGAGAGTATCTCTTTTCTTATTTTGAGTACGACGGGGAGGACTATGAGGCGGATATGGCGAGGATGGCGGCCGATCCGAACACCCAGGCGTGGTGGGATGTGGTAAAGCCCCTGATGCAGCCCTTAGAGGACTGCGCTAAGGGGGATTTCTGGTCGGATATGAAGGAGATTTATCATTTGGATTAGCCTTTCGGACGGAGCGGTCAGCGGGCAGTCTAAAGCCGGAGCGGATTTTGCCGCCAGCTGACCGGACGGGTGATAGGTATCCGCGTTTGCCGGGTAAACGGCGGGGACAAAAAAGGAGGACGAATGGCGGCCTGGTATGAGTATCTGATTGAAAATAAGAGCGATTACGGGATTCATGAGATTGCGGTTGTTCTCGTAAAGAGCATTGTGTTTTCCGACGGTGTGCGTCTTTTGTGCGAGCAGAATTCCTGCGGCGGCTATGCAAAGACCTGGGCGTGCCCGCCGGGGGTGGGAACGATGGAGGAATGCCATGAAGCGATCATGGCATACGGGAAGATCCTTGTTTATACCACAAAGCATGAGCTGGAGGACTCCCTGGACTGGGAGGGCATGATGGCGGGCAAACGGGTCCATCAGGAGGTTTGCCGCAGGGTGCAGGCGTGGGTGCGCGGGCAGTCAGACGAACCCCTTTTATACCTGGCCGGGGAGGGGTGCGACCGTTGCAGTACATGTACGTACCCGGATGCTTTGTGCCGGTTTCCGGAGCAGATGTCCCCGTCCATTGAGTCCTACGGCATTGTGGTAAGCGAGCTGGCGAAAAGCGGCGGTATCCATTACATCAACGGGCAGAATACGGTGACGTATTTCGGCGGAATCTGCTTTCACTGCATGGCTGACAAACAGATGCGCTGCGCCCGGGTGGATTGAGGCGGAGCGATTGTGATTAACGAGAAAAGGAGTATACAGAAACTATGAAGAGAAACATGACAAACTGGGTGGACGAGACACTGGAGGCAGAGCGGAAAAAGGGCTTTCTTGTGCTCTCCTTCCCCGCAATCCAGAAGATGGGAATTACCGTGAAGGACTTGATTGGCTCCAGTGACCTGCAGGCGCAGGCGATGAAGCTGGTGGCAGATGAGACGCCGGAGGCGGCAGCGGCGGTGAGCATGATGGATCTCTCCCTTGAGGCGGAGGCATTCGGTTCAACGATTCATGTGTCCGACGACGAGGTACCTACGGTTGTGGGAAGCATCATCGCTACCGAGGAGGATGCGGATGCCTTACAGGTGCCTGAGATCGGTGCCGGACGCACACAGATTTACATCGATGCGATTGAGAAATCCGTGAAGCTCATCGAGGATCGCCCGGTATTTGCGGGTGTGATCGGGCCGTTTTCACTGGCGGGGCGTCTGATGGATGTCAGCGAGGCGATGATCTACTGCTACGAGGAGCCGGACATGGTTCATACCGTGCTGGAAAAGGTGACGGAATTTCTGATTCAATACATCAATGCCTACAAGGCGGTGGGCGCGAACGGCGTGCTCATGGCAGAACCTCTGGCGGGGCTGCTCTCGCCGGCGCTGGAGGAGGAGTTTTCCTGCGTGTACGTGAAGAAAATCGTGGAGGCGACCCAAACGCAGGACTTCATTGTGGGCTATCACAACTGCGGAAACTGTACGATTCAGCAGATCAATTCCATCACGTCAAACGGATGCCGTGTGCTCCACTTCGGCAACGCCATCGATATGGCAGAGATGATGCCGAAAATTCCGGAAAACATCCTTGCGATGGGCAATGTTGACCCTGCGGGTGAGTTCCGCAACGGCACGCCTGACTCAGTGAAGGCAAGGACGAGGGAGCTGCTTGAGGCATGCGGTTCCTACAAAAATTTTGTGGTTTCCTCCGGCTGCGATATTCCGCCTATGTCAGACTGGAACAATATTATGGCATTTTTTGAGGGAATCAACGAGTACTACGGGAAATAGCGGTACATGAGGCTGGTATTGTTACCGAAAATTACCCGGGTACAGCTTTCGGGCTGTACCCGGGTTTCTTTAGCTGCGGGAACGAGGGCCGGGCGGTGGGGACATGAGAACCCTCTATGGGCGAAACTGCTTCGGGGAGAGGCCGGTATATTTTTTGAACACCTTTGAAAAATAGCTCTGGCTGTCAAACCCGCAGGCGAGTGCAATGTCGAGAATCGAATCGTCCGTGTCGGCCAGGAGGCGCTTCGCCTCCTCAAGACGCACCTTGGTGACGTATTCCTTGAAGCTCAGGCCCGTCACCTGCTTAAAGATCGTGGAGAAGTAGGAAGGGTTCAGATACACATGCCGTGCGACGTGCTGGAGGGTCAGGTGTGCGCTGAAATTCTGCCCGATAAAAATGATTGCCTTGCGCACGGCATCATTGCTCATGTCGCGGCTGTCGGGGAAGGTGCTCTCCGTGAATACCTCCACAAGCTCCTGGAGCCGGAAGCAGAGATCGTCAAGGGTTTCTATTTCGTTGATGTTCTGCAAAAATCTGTCGCTCAGTGCGAGAATCTGGGCTTCTCCTGCGCCGCCCTCAATCGCGGTGCGGGAGAGCAGGGAGCACAGCTCCATGGAGCGGGTCTTTGCGTGTGAGAGGATGCTGCCGCCGGAAAAGAGCACGTAGCCCAAAAGATCGTTTAAAATGCCCCGGGCCTCCACAAGGTTTCCGGTGCGCACCTTTTGTATGAGCATACGCTCCTTCTCAATCGGGTAGTGGATGGTTTTGATGCCGTCAACCGCCTTGTAATGCTGGATGGATTCGTTGATGCGGGACTGCTGGCGCAGCTTGCCCTGATTGAGCAGAAGCCGCTGGCGGCCGTCCGAGATAAAGTTGGAGGAGAGGTGGTAGAGCAGACGGCTGATCTGGGTGGCGGCGGTGGGCGCGATGACCGGGACGGACGCGCTGGCATCGTAGAGCTCAAGCACGTCGGTGATGCTCATCTGATAGCGCCTGGCAACGTCCTCCATCATGATCATATCCGGTGCGTCGAGCAAAAACGGGCCGACCAGAATCGAGCCAAGAAGTGAGTCCTTGACCACGAGCGGAAAGACGATGTGGCTCAAATTTGAGTGGCAGTTAAAAATGTAGGATTCTCCAATGGTCAGAGCGTGACTGGCGGCCTTTTTGTGTACCTCCGGGCAGGTATCTCCGGGGTGCAGATGCTTTTGAAAGCACTGGCAGTAGGAGGATTTTTCACCGCAGCCCTGGAGGGGATTGCCGTTTTCGTCGAGCACCTGAATGGTGAGGCCCACGCAGGCGTGAAATGCCTGCAGAATTTCATCCAGCACCGATTTCTCAACGATCTGATAGATGTACGCACTCATGGCACCGCTCCTTTTTGTTTCTTTTTTTGTCCCTTCAGGCAGCCGCCCAGGCAATTGCGTCCCGATGGGTATGCAGCGACCGTGTGGTCTTGTTACCTGAAAATTTTACAATAAATCCAATAAAATTGCAAAATATTTTTTCGGAAACCGTCAAAAATCTGTTTTTTTCATGAATTTTTACAATAAAAAATGCAAAAATTGAAACGTTTCACAGGTGAAAAATACACCAGTAAGCAGAGCGCCGGGCATCGGAGAATGTGTCGGGGTATGTGCGCCGGCACTTTTTTTGTGGACATTGCAGAGAAGATGTGTTAGAATCTGTCATATCTGAAATTGAATAGATGCAGAGGTTGTAACGTCAGGGTTGCATCATTATCATGATGCTTAAAAGAGAATCCGGTGGGAATCCGGAACGATGCCGTCACTGTGTACGGGAGTGACCTTCAAGCCACTGGGAAACCGGGAAGGGAAGGCCATGTTGAACGAAGTCAGGAGAACTGCCCGGGCGTGGAATCTTAGGTCTGCGGTCCACAGAGCCTATATTCTCACAGCGGTGCATCGTTCTTTTCTTTTGCTGTATCAAAGCAGCGGAAAAGAAGATGTATAAACGTGAGGGGAGCGCAAGCTGCTCTTTTTTTGCGTATACAAACGATAAAAAGCGTGTGGGATGGCTGATTTCTTTCGGAAATACATCTATAAGAAGAGGAAAAGAGGATGAAACAAAAAACAATGGCAATGCTTCTGGCGCTGGCCATCGCGGCGGCTGCGGCAGGCGGCTGCGGCAGCATGAAGGAGGATGTGCCCGCGCAGGGGAAAGCGCAGGATGGGGACGCGGTGACAGACGAGACGCAGGCTGAACAGGAAAAGCCGCAGGATGTGCCACAGGAACCGTCAGAGGATGCCGGCGGGGAAAAAAGCGATCAGGAGCTGGCCGACGAGGTGGCGGCGCTCATCGATGCGATTTATGTGCAGAAGCGCACCGACGAGACGGATGCTCAGTGCGCGGCGGCAAAGGCGGCGTGGGATGCGCTCACCGACGCGCAGAAGGAGCTTGTGGAGGGCGAGTCGGCAAGCCCGGACTACTTTGGGCTTGACACCGGAGATGCGTCGAAGGATGATGCGCGAAACGCCGATGAGATCGGGGAGAACGAGCTGCTTGTGGTGAGCTTCGGCACATCCTACAACGACAGCCGTGTGGCGGATATCAAGGGCGTCGAGGATGCGCTGCAGGAGGCGTATCCGGACTGGTCTGTCCGCAGGGCATTTACCGCGCAGATTATCATCAACCATATCCAGGCACGGGACGGCATAAAAATAGACAACATGGAGCAGGCGCTCGAGCGCGCGGTGGCAAACGGCGTGAAAAACCTGGTGATCCAGCCGACGCATCTCATGCATGGCGCGGAGTATGACGAGATGATGGAGGCACTGGAGCGCTATCAGGATCAGTTTACGTCCGTCGCAGTCGCAGAGCCGCTGCTTGGCGAGGTGGGGGCGGATGCCACCGTGATCAATGAGGACAAGGAGCGCGTGGCAGAGGATGTCACGGCTGAGGCGCTGAAGGAAGCAGGCTACGAGAGTCTTAAGGCCGCGGAGGCAGACGGGGCGGCATTTGTGTTTATCGGCCACGGTACCGCCCATGTGGCAAAGGTGAGCTACAGCCAGATGCAGTCGCAGATGGAAGCGCTGGGCTATAAGAACGTGTTTATCGGGACGGTTGAGGGCGAGCCCGGGGAGACGGCCTGTGCGTCCGTGATCGATGCCTTAAAGGAGGCAGGCTATCAGAAAATCATTCTGCGCCCGCTGATGGTGGTCGCGGGAGATCACGCGAATCATGACATGGCAGGCGGTGACGAGGATTCCTGGATGAGCATGATCATCGCCTCCGGTGCCTTTGCGCAGGTTGACAGCCAGATTGCAGGCCTAGGCAGGGTCGATGCGGTGCAGCAGCTCTACGTGGCGCACACGAAGGCAGCCATGGAGGCACTCCAGGGAGACTAATGCCGGGTCTGGCCGCATGGGTGACGTAAAAGGGCAGCCGGGCGGCTTCCGGTCAAAAGGGAGAGACGATGAGATGAAGATTTTTGCAGGGATGAAAAAAGCCGCGGCAGCTGTGCTGGCGGCAGCATTTCTTGCGGGCTGCGGTGCCCGGGACGTGCCGGTGAGCCAGGCAGATGATGCGGCGGACCGGCAGCAGGCAGACAATGAAAAAGAACGGCAGGCGGCGGAAACGGACGAGACACCGGAAAGGCAGGAGACCCAAACGCCGGATACCCCGGCCGTGACGCTTGCAGACGGTGTCTATACGGTTACCTTTGATACGGACAGCAGCATGTTTCACCTGAACGAGTCCTGCGAGGGGCGCGCGAGGCTGACCGTGGAGGAGGGCGCGATGACGGTGCATGTTCCGCTGGTTTCAAAGAGCATCGTCAATCTCTTCCCGGGAAGTGCCGCGGAGGCGCAGGCTGCGGATGCGTCCGCGTGGCTGCAGCCGGTGGAGGAGTCCGTGACCTACACCGACGGCTACACGGAGACCGTTTACGCCTTTGATGTTCCGGTGCCTGCGGTAGGTGTCGAATTTGCCCTCGCCCTCATTGGCACCAAGGGCAAGTGGTATGACCACACCGTCTGTGTTACGGACCCCAGACCCCTGGAGAACGAAGGGGCATCCGGGGACGGGCAGGCGCACGCATCGGATGCGGAGGCGTCTGGTATTGCGCCCGGTACTTACCGCGTGGAGGTGGCGCTTGCAGGGGGAAGCGGGCGCGCGGATATCGAATCCCCCGCACTTGTTACGGTTTCCGATGAGGGAATCGTGGTGATGGTTGCGTGGAGCAGTCCCTATTATGATTACATGATTGTGGACGGTGTCACCTACGAGCCGGTGAACGACGGGGGCAATTCCGTGTTTGAAATTCCCGTTGCGGCGTTTGACACCGAGATTGCGGTGACGGCGAATACCGTCGCCATGAGCGTGCCTCACGAGATTGCATATACGCTGGTGCTTGATGCCGCAAGCGCAGTGCCCGCAGAGTAGAAAGAAACGCTGCCGCGTCCTTCTTTTTCAGGTTTATCCATATGCTTTATGCGTTTTTTAGAACACTAAAATTATTACAAGAAAACCGAAAAAAATGCAACGCATGGGAATGGGGGATTCGATATAATTTTTTACATCAAATCCAATGAAACCGAAAGATACAAGGAGGATGGGACGATGGCAGTGATTGAAGAGATTTCTGAATTTTTGCAGAAGGGACGGGCAAAGCAGGTGAAGGCGCTGGTTCAGCAGGCTCTGGACGAGGGTGTGGGCGCGAAGGACATTTTGAACAACGGACTTCTGGCTGGCATGATGGTTGTGGGCGAGAAGTTCAAAAATAACGAGGTGTTTGTGCCGGAGGTTTTAGTTGCGGCCAGGGCGATGAACGCGGGCATTACGATTTTGGAGCCGATTCTGGCGGAAATCGGAAACGAGCCGGTGGGCAAGGCTGTGATTGGAACCGTGAAGGGTGATCTCCATGACATCGGCAAGAATCTGGTAACGATGATGCTAAAGGGAGCCGGGCTGGAGGTCTTTGACCTTGGAACGGACGTGGAGGCGGATGCTTTTATTGAGAAGGCAGAGGAAATCGGGGCGGATGTGATCTGCATGTCAGCGCTGCTCACGACCACGATGCCCAATATGCAGGAGATTATCGAGCAGCTGAAGGAGCGGGGACTGCGCGAGAAGTATATCGTTATGGTAGGCGGCGCACCGGTCAATGAGAGCTTTGCGGCACAGATCGGAGCGGACTATTTCACGCCCGATGCAGCTACCTGTGCCGAGGTGGCCAAGGAAGCGGTTCTGAAAAGAAAAGCCGGCTGAGACGGCAGAGTTATGCATATGCATAAAAAGAAGGGCGGGCCGCGGGATGCGGTCTGCCCTTTTTGAGGATGCGCTGTGCTATCCCATCGCGCGGTTTCTGCGCTTGTTTGCGAAGTGGTTCAAAAAGCCGCCGACAACGATGATGGCGGCTGCCATCGCGGCAACCCGCTTTGCGGCCTCCTGGGGAAGCTGGCTTTTCGCGCCGATGGAGGCGTAGTCGAAGGTCAGGGTGTATTGGATTTCGTGGGGTGCGCCCATGGCGGTGGTGTCTGCGATTACGGGCATGGGTGTGTCCATGACGGTGACCGGGATGAGAAAGACGGAGTACGCGCCCTCCTCTGCGGTGTTGTCATAGCGCACGCCGTCCACAATCATATAGTCGTAGTTTGCGCTGCTCCACTGGATACGGGCAAACACGCCGGCATCCGAGACGGTGAGCAGCGTGGGAGAGACGACGCCTGCCTTTCCGCTTCCGCCGGTGAGGGTGACCTGTACGGAATATTCCCCGTCGGGAAGGGAGCGGACTGTGGAATCAGGCTCCGATGCCAGGGCGGGGTATATGGGGGATGCTATGATAAATGCCCCCGCCAGCAAAGCGGCGGGCAGGAAAGACAGGAAGAGCTTTTTTAAGTGCTTCATAAGTGAAATCCTCCGTTTCTGCGGGGCTGTGGTTGAAACAGTTTTGAGGTTACTATAGCATAGCCTTATGCACTTGTAAAGCGAATACATAAAACAGCAAAAGGGAGAAAACGTGGTGAAAGGAATTTTATATGGAATCGGCGTAGGCCCGGGGGACCCCGAGCTTCTGACCTTAAAGGCGGTGCGGATCATAGAGGAAAGCGCTGTCTGTGCCGTGCCGGGAGCCGATGTGGAAAAGACAGCCGCATACCGGATTGCGGTGCAGGCGGTGCCGGGGCTGAGGGAAAAAAAGCTTCTGCCCGTTCCGATGCCGATGGTTATGGACAAGAGAGAGCAGCAGCGTTATCATGAAGAGGGCGCAAAGCAGATTGAGGCGTATCTTGTGAGGGGAGAGAGCGTGGCATTTTTGACGCTGGGGGACCCGACGGTTTACTCGACCTTTTCCTATATCCGGGATCTGGTGGAGAGGGACGGCTGCGAGACGGAGACGGTGGCGGGCATTACCTCATTCTGTGCGGCGGCGGCGCGGCTGAACATGTCGCTTGCAAAGTGGAACGAGCCGCTGCACATCATTCCGGCGGCACACAGGCCGGATATAAGGCTGGAGGAGCCGGGCAATTATATCCTGATGAAGTCCGGTTCGAAGCTGGGGCAGGTGAAGGAGCTTTTGCGCAAAAGCAGGCGCGAGGTGGCGATGGTGGAAAACTGCGGGATGGAGCAGGAGCGCATTTACCGCAGCCTGGAGGAGATTCCCGACGATGCGGGCTATTACTCCCTGATTATTGTCGGAAAACGGCGGGAAGACGATGATTGAGCTGAGAAATCTGACAAAGAAATTTGACAATTTTACTGCGGTAGATCACCTGAACCTCACGATTGGGACGGGGGAGTTTTTCGGCCTTCTTGGCGCTAACGGCGCGGGTAAGACGACGACCATCGGGATGCTTTCTACCCTGCTTTTGCCGACGGAGGGCGAAATCCGTGTGGACGGCAAATGCCTGACGAGAAAAACGCCGGAGCTAAAGCGCAGGTTTTCCGTGGTCACCCAGGAATACTCCATGCGGCAGGATATGACGATGGATGAGATTATGGAGTATCAGGGCAGGCTCTATTACATGCCGGTGAAAAGAATCCGGGAAAAAAGCGAGGAGCTTTTGGAGTTCTGCGGGCTTATCAATTACCGCAGACGCACGGCCAGAAAACTCTCGGGAGGCATGAAGCGAAAGCTCATGGTAGCCCGGGCGCTTCTTACCGAACCGGAAATTCTGCTGCTCGACGAGCCGACGGCGGGCATGGACGCGCTGGCGAGACGGCAGATGTGGAATCTGCTGCGGCATCTCAACGAGCAGAATTTAACGATTCTTCTCACAACGCACTACATGGAGGAGGCACAGTCCCTGTGCGGACGCGTGGCATTTTTAAAGCAGGGCAGGCTGCAGGCGGTGGATGCGCCGCAGCATCTCATCGAGGCGCTGGGGGCGTATGCGGTTGACGTCCAGACACCGGAGGGGATGCAGAGCAGTTTTTTTGCGGAAAAGGAGCAGGCCATCGCGTATTTGTCCGCACAGGAGAGACCGTGCGCCCTGCGGGAGACGACCCTGGAGGATGTGTTTGTGGAACGGGAGGTGCGCTGATGGGGATTGTGACCATCCTGTGGGAAAAATGGCGGGAGTTCTGCCGGGATTTTTATAAGATTACCCTTGCGGCAATGGTGGCGCCCCTGATGTACCTGGTCGTGTTCGGCATCGGCGTGCAGACCATGTCCCACGGGGAGCCGTACCTGAATTTTCTCATTCCGGGTGTCGTGTCGCTCACGACGATGAACGGCAGCTTTAATGCGATTGCGCAAAACCTGAATGTGCAGCGGCTCTACGAAAAGGCCTTTGACCAGGTTATGATTTCGCCTACGCCGCTGTGGCAGTTTGTGGTGGGTCAGGTCATCGGGGGAAGTCTGCGGGGGCTCTACGCCGGTCTTGTGATTTTGGTGCTGGTCTGGCCCATTCACACCGGGCTGATTTTTAACGGCTGGTCGTTTCTGATTCTGTTTTTGAACGGGGCCGTGTTTTCCATTATTGGCGTGGTGGTGAGCTTTTATGCGAAAAGCCACACGGATGTGCCCCGGTTTTCCAACTATATCATTATGCCGATGGCGTATCTTTGCAACACGTTTTTTTCTACGGAGCAGATGCCCCACGGGCTGCGGGAGGCGGTGGGTATTCTGCCTCTGTCCAAGACGAGCACGATGATTCGGGGCATTGCGAAGGGCGAAGGCTTTTCCCCGGCGGGCATTCTGATTTTGAGCGCCTATCTGGCGGTGTTCGGGGCGCTTGCATTTTTGTTTTTATATAAGAAGAAAAACCTGTGAGGAGCGTGAAGGATGAAGAGAGGATGCTGTGCCGTGCTTTTTGCCATGCTGCTGCCGGTGCTTGCGGCGGGCTGCGGCGGGGGAGCGCCGGGGGTAAGTCATACGGACGCCGGGGAGATCCCGGGGACAAAAGGCGGTGCCTTAGAGACAGAGGGAGAGGCCGCGAAAGATAAAACGGACGTGGGGGAGGCTTTGGAATGGGAGGAGATGAAGCCCGTGGGCACCCTTCCCCTCTCCTATGCGACGCAGTTTCAGGCAAAGCTTTATGAGGATGGCTATGCGCTGGTCACGATCGGGGACGAGGAGCGTTTTCTCGTAGTTCCGGAGGGAAGGGAAGCGCCGGCGGGGCTGGATTCGGATATCACCGTGCTGCTCGGGCCATTAGAGCGCATCTACCTGGTGGCTACCTCTGCCATGGATTTTTTCCGGGTGCTGGATGGCATCGGCAATATCCGGCTTTCCGGAACGGACGCCGACGGCTGGTATATCGAGGAGGCAAGGACTGCGATGGAGCAGGGCTGGATGCGCTATGCGGGGAAGTACAGTGCGCCGGATTACGAGCTGATTTTGAGCGAGGGCTGTGACCTGGCCATCGAGTCTACGATGATTACCCACTCACCTCAGGTGAAGGAGCAGCTGGAGCGATTTGGTATACCGGTTCTGGTGGAGCGTTCAAGCTATGAGAGCCATCCACTGGGGCGTATGGAGTGGATCAAGCTCTACGGCCTGCTGCTGGGAAAAACGGATGAGGCCGCGGCCTTTTTCGAGGAGCAGACGGCGGATCTGCCCGATTTGAGCGGGACGCAGGGAGAAAAAAAGCGCGTGGCGTTTTTTTCCGTCAATTCAAGAGGGATTGTTACGGTGCGCAAGAGCGGTGATTACGTGTCAAAGATGATTGAGCTTGCCGGCGGGGAATATGTTTTTTCGGATCTTGGAGACGATAACGCCCTCTCCACGATGAATATGGAGATGGAGGCGTTTTATAGCGGCGCAAGGGACGCGGACATTATCATCTACAACAGCACGATTGAGGGCGAGCTGCATTCTCTTGAGGAGCTTTTGGAAAAGAGCGAGCTTCTCGCCGACTTTCGGGCGGTCAGGGAGGGGCATGTGTACTGTGTGGGACAAAACCTGTTTCAGGAGAGCACCGGGCTGGGAGCGCTGATCCGGGATATGAACCGGATTTTCACGGAGGATTTTGTCGGTGAGGATGCGCTGACCTATCTTTATCCGCTGCGGTGACGTGCGGGTATATGCTGCGCACAGCGCGGGCAAACATGCGTGGATATACCTCGGTCGGTGCAGGAAAAGCCGGGGACATATGCTGCGCGGGGCGCGGACAAGTCTGCCGGGCATATGCTGCGCGGGGTGCGGACAAGCCTGCCGGGCATATGCCGCGCGGGGCAGGGGGAAAGCCTGCCGGAAGGGAGGAAATGCTTTGGATGACAAAAAACGGGTGAGACGCTATGTCTTTTCTTTTTGTGTGCTCCTGGTGCTTCTTGTGCTGCTGGTGGTGTGGAACCTGCGGGCGGGAAGTGCCCTCCCTGCGGACGGGGAGCTATACGGGCAGGTTTTGTGGAAAATCCGGATTCCGCGCACGATTGCGGCGGTCATTTTAGGCGGGGCGCTCTCCCTTGCAGGCTTTCTTCTGCAGACCTTTTTTGCAAATCCCATCGCAGGCCCCTTTGTGCTGGGTATCAGCTCCGGAGCAAAGCTTGCGGTGTCGCTTGTAATGATTGTGCTGCTGGGCGGGGGCATCGCCATTTCCTCCTGGGGCATGATTCTTGCGGCGTTTGCGGGGGCGATGATCTCCATGGGCTTTATTCTTCTGGTGTCAAGGAGGGTGCGGGCTATGTCGCTGCTGGTCATCTGCGGCGTGATGATCGGCTACATCTGCTCTGCAATTACGGACTTTGCGGTGACCTTTGCGGATGACTCGGACATCGTGAATCTCCACAACTGGTCCATGGGAAGCTTTTCGGGCATGAGCTGGGGAAATATCCGGGTGATGACGATTGTGGTTTCTGCGGCGCTTGTCCTCTGTGTGCTCCTCTCAAAGCCGATGGGGGCATATCAGCTTGGGGAGGTCTATGCCCGCAGCATGGGCGTGGACGTCAAGCGCTTCCGCGTCCTGCTCATCCTGCTCTCAAGCGTTCTCTCCGCCACCGTGACAGCATTTGCAGGACCGATTTCCTTCGTGGGAATCGCCGTGCCCCATCTCATGAAGAGTATGCTGCAAACGGCGAAGCCGCTTTTGCTCATTCCTGCCTGCTTTGCGGGCGGCGCGGTTTTTTGCCTGTTCTGTGACCTCATCGCGCGGACGGTTTTTGCCCCGACGGAGCTGTCTATCAGCTCGGTGACGGCCATCTTCGGTGCGCCGGTGGTGATTCTGATGATGATGAAAAGAGCCCGGCCACAGCTGTGAGGGCATGGCCTGCGGCATCGGAAGGATTTTGGGAGGGAGGAGCGCTTTATGGTACAGCCTTATCTTTACACGGAGCATATGGCGGTCGGGTATGGGAAAACGGTGCTGATCGAGGACATTTCCATACGCGTGGGCCGCGGTGAGATTGTCACCCTCATCGGGCCAAACGGTGCGGGAAAATCCACCATCCTAAAGAGCATGATCCGCCAGCTTGCGCTCATGGGAGGGCGGGTGGTGTTAGGCGGCGCCGATATGGAAACGCTCCCGGGGCGCGACATTGCGACACGAATGTCGGTGCTCATGACGGGGCGGCTGAATCCGGAGCTGATGACCTGCTTTGACGTGGCTGCTGCGGGGCGCTATCCCTATACGGGGCGCTTCGGGACCCTTGGCAGCCAGGATCGCAGGAAGGTGGAGGAGGCGCTTTCTCTGGTGCATGCCCGGGAGCTTTCATCGAGAGCGTTTTCCAGGATCAGTGACGGGCAGCGCCAGCGGGTTTTGCTGGCACGGGCAATCTGCCAGGAGCCGGAGGTCATTGTGTTAGACGAGCCAACCTCATTTCTGGATATCCGACACAAGCTGGAGCTGCTGGCGGTGCTAAAGGAGCTGGTGCGCGTGCGGGGGCTGGCGGTGCTTCTGTCCTTGCATGAGCTGGACCTGGCCCAGAAAATTTCCGATACGGTGGTGTGCGTGGGGGAGCATGGCATCGACCGTGCGGGGGCGCCCGAGGAGATTTTTACCGGGGATTATATCAGGCGCCTTTACGGTGTGACGCGGGGCAGCTACAATGCGGATTTCGGCTGTCTGGAGCTTGAGACGGCGAAAGGCGAACCCGAGACATTTGTCATCGGAGGGGCGGGCAGCGGGATTTCGTGCTACCGACTCCTGCAGCGCAGAGGCGTGCCTTTTTTCGCGGGTGTGCTTCACACGAACGATATTGATTATGCAGTTGCAAAATCACTGGCCACGGACGTCATCGGGACACCACCCTTTGAGCCGATTGAGACGGGCGCCTATGAGCGGGCGCGGGAAAAGCTCAAAGGCTGCAGGCATGTGTACTGCACGCTGGAAGCCTTCGGCAGCATGAACGGGGCAAACCGAAGTCTTATGGAGGAGGCAAAGGCGATGGGAACGTTGCGTGAGGCAAAGCGGCCGGGGGAGCTGTGAAAGCGGAGAATGTGGTGCGGGACAAAAAAATTTGGAGGGTTTTTCGAATATGGATAAGGTTCGTATTACAATAGAAGGAAAAGAAGGAACACAGGAGCTTTTCGCGGAGGCGGGAAAGCGGCTTACGGACGTTTTCGCGGAGGCGGGTATTTATCTGTCTGCGCCCTGCGGAGGTGTGGGAAAGTGCGGAAAATGCAAAATCCGCGTGCTGGCGGGGGAGCTTCCCGTGACCAGGCAGGATGAGCGTTTTTTTGACGCGGATGAGCTATCAGAGGGGCTTCGTCTGGCATGTATGGCGCGGGCCGCGCAGGATGTGACGGTTCGTCTGACAGCATCCGATGAGGAGCAGTTTGACGCGCTGGGAGCGGAAGGGATGCGTGGGACTGCGGATGCACACGCACCCCTTGGTATCGCCATCGACATCGGAACGACTACCCTTGCAGCGGCACTCATCGATTTTCGCACGGGGGATACCGTGGCCGATGCGACTGCCATCAATCATCAGAGAGCCTATGGGGCAGACGTTATCTCCCGCATTCAGGCGGCAGGCGAGGGAAAGGCCGGACTGCTTCAGAAATGCATCCGGGAGGATTTGAATGCGCTCATTGACCGGCTGCTGAAGGCGGGCGGCGCCGGGCCCGAACAGGTGGAGCGTGTGGCCATCAGCGGCAATACCACGATGGGTCATCTGCTCATGGGCTATCCCTGCGAGGGTCTTGGGGTATACCCCTTCACGCCCTACAGGCTTGAGACGGTGCGTGAGCGGGCGGCGGTAATTCTTGGGGAGGAGACGTGCTTGAGGGATGCCTGCGTGACTCTTCTGCCGGGCATCTCTGCCTACGTGGGCGCGGATATCGCGGCGGGGCTGCTTGCGTGCCGGATGCACGAGAAGGAGCAGCCGGTTTTCCTCCTGGATCTTGGTACCAACGGGGAGATGGCGGTGGGCAGCCGGGAGAGGATTCTCGTGACCTCGACTGCGGCGGGGCCGGCCTTTGAGGGCGGCAATATTTCCTGCGGCACCGGGAGCATTCCGGGCGCGATCTGCAATGTGAGCATCCGGGAGGGTGCGGCCCATGTCGCAACCATCGGGGATGTGCCGGCGCGGGGGCTCTGCGGCACCGGCGTGATTGAGACGACCAGAGAGCTGCTTGCAAACGGGCTGCTTGACGAGAGCGGCCTTCTGGACGAGGATTACGAGGAGGAGGGCTTTCCCCTTGCGGTGACGCCGGAGGGAGAAACGCTTTCCTTTACCCAGCGGGATGTGCGGGAGATTCAGCTCGCGAAATCCGCGGTGCGGGCAGGTCTGGAAACGCTGCTTTTGCGCGTCGGCATCTCCTGTGACGAGGTGGCTGCTGTGTATGTGGCGGGTGGCTTCGGCTTTCATCTGGACATCGGAAAGGCGGTTGATATCGGGCTGATTCCGGAGGCGCTTCGGGACAAGGTGAAGGCGGTTGGAAATTCCAGTCTCCGGGGTGCCTGCGACTATCTGACAAGGAGTGCCGCTCCCGAGCAGCTTACACAGATCATTGCGGCATCGAGTGAGCTTGCGCTCTCCATGGACAAGGACTTTAACGAGCTGTACGTGGAGCATATGATGTTTGAGACAGAAAGGGACGGGTAAAGGGTATGGTTCATTTTGTGGGGGCGGGCAGCGGCGCGCCGGATTTGATCACGGTGCGGGGAAAGCGCCTGCTTGAGGAGGCGGATGTGATTATCTATGCCGGCTCGCTGGTAAATCCGGCAATACTGGACGAAAGGCGCCCCGGGGTGCCGGTATACAACAGCGCCCGCATGACGCTGGAGGAGGTGATCGGCGTCATGGAGGAGTCGCAGCGGGAGGGGAAAGCCTGCGTGCGGCTGCACACCGGCGATCCGAGCATTTACGGCGCCATACGGGAGCAGATGGATGCGCTGGATGCGCGGGGTATCGCCTACGACGTGACGCCGGGGGTCAGCTCCTTTCTGGCGGCGGCGGCGTCTTTGAATATCGAGTATACGCTGCCGGAGGTTTCCCAGAGCGTCATCATCACCCGCATGGAGGGGCGGACGCCGGTGCCCGGGAAGGAGCGCATCGAGGATTTGGCGGCGCACGGAGCTTCCATGGCAATCTTTTTAAGTGCGGGCAGGATGGAGGAGCTTGCAAAGCGGCTCATGCGGGGCGGCTATGGGAAGGACACGCCGGCGGCAATTGTGTACAAGGCGTCATGGCCCGAGGAGCGCACGTTTTTATGTACCGTCTCCACGCTCCCGCAGACTGCGCAGGAAAACGGCATTACAAAGACAGCACTGATTCTGGTGGGGGAGGCCCTCACCCATGGCGCTTACGGGCGCTCGAAGCTTTATGATCCCGCATTTACGACGGAATACAGAAAAGGTGTGTGAGGATTGCGGGTATATGCTTCCGGCTTCGCCGGAGCACAGACAGGAGGCAGGCAGATGAAAAAAGTAACGGTAGTCGGTATCGGGCCGGGTGCATACGAGCTGATGACAAAAAAGGCGGCTGACGCGCTGGAGGCAGCCGACGTGATTGTGGGCTATCATGTGTATGTAGATTTGGTGAAGGCGCATGTTCCGGATAAAAGGCTGCTCACAACCCCCATGACCCGGGAAGTGGAGCGCTGCCGCATGGCGTTTGAGGAGGCCGAAAAGGGACAGCGGGTGGCCATGGTGTGCAGCGGCGACGCGGGGGTCTACGGCATGAGCGGCCTGATGCTGCAGCTCGCTGAAGCATACCCGCAGGTGGAGGTGGAAATCGTAAGCGGCGTGACCGCGGCCATCGGCGGTGCGTCGGTGCTTGGAGCGCCCCTCGTGCACGATTTTGCGGTGATCAGCCTAAGCGATCTTCTTACGCCCTGGGAAAAAATTGAAGCGCGTATTTCGGCGGCGGCGGCGGCGGACTTCGTTATCGTGTTCTACAATCCCTCGAGCAAAAAGCGGCATGACTATCTGCGGAGGGCGTGCGCGCTGATTCTGGAGCACCAGCCGCCCCGGACGGTGTGCGGACTGGTGGAAAACATCGGAAGAGACGGACAGCGGGCACGGATTTTGAGCCTGGAGGAGCTTCGTGATACGCAGGTCAATATGTTTACTACCGTGTTTGTCGGCAATTCCCAGACGCGGGAGATCGGTGGAAGGATGGTGACGCCCCGGGGCTATGAGCTGCAGCGTGGGGATGGAAGGTTTGTCTGAAGACTGAAAATGAGAAGAGCAGGGAGAAAGAGATTATGCATACAAGGGAAGAGCTGCTGCGGGGGCAGCTTGCACAGATTGAGCCGCTTTCCAAGGAGCACGCAGCGCAGTGCCTTGCATATTGGGATACGGTGGGAAAACCGCTGAGAAGTCTTGGGAAGCTGGAGGATGCGGTGATTCAGATCGGCGGCATTCAAAGAAGCGCGAAGCCTTCGGCAAAGAAGAAGCGCCTCATTGTCATGTGTGCGGACAACGGCGTGGTGGCGGAGGGGGTCACGCAGACCGGGCAGGAGGTCACGGCGATCGTGGCGGAAAATTTTTTTGATGATAAGACGTGTACGTCGCTCATGTGCCGGGAGGCTGGCTGTGAGCTGACGGTGGTGGATATCGGGATGGCGGCAGACACGCCCCGCACCCTGCGCAGGAAAGAGCTTTACGGCACGAAAAATCTGGCAAAGGAGCCTGCTATGACAAGGGAGCAGACACTGGGCGCAATCCTCACGGGTATTGAGCTGGTGCGCGGCTTTGCGGCGGAGGGGACAGAGATTTTTGCCACGGGGGAGATGGGCATCGGCAATACGACGACGAGCAGCGCCGTTGCAGCGGTGCTCCTCGGCCTTCCCGCGGAGGATGTCACGGGACGGGGTGCGGGACTATCCTCCGCCGGGCTTCGGAAAAAAATCGCTGCGATCCGGCAGGGCATCGCTGTCAACCGGCCCGATCCGGATGACCCCATCGATGTGCTGGCAAAGGTGGGCGGCGCCGATCTCGCGGGCCTCGCGGGCGTATTTTTAGGCGGCGCGATCTGTCACTGTCCGGTGGTCATTGACGGCTTTATCTCCGCGGTGGCGGCGCTTGCGGCAAAGCGGCTGGTGCCGGAGAGCGGCGGCTATATGCTGGCGAGTCATGTGTCAAAGGAGCCGGCGGGCGCCCTGGTTTTAGAGGCGCTTGGAAAGAGTGCCATGCTCACCTGCGGGATGTGTCTGGGGGAGGGCAGCGGCGCGGTGGCACTGTTCCCGCTGCTTGACATGGCATTTCGCATCTACAACGAGATGGGGACGTTTGACGATATCCGCGTGGAGACGTATGTGCCTCTGAGCTGATGTGTCCGGCGTGATGTCCGCTGAGTCAGGCTCATTCGCGTGCGGGCCGTCGGCCGGATTTCCTGCAGCACATGCGCTGACGCACAAAAAGGAGGAGCATATGGACGTATTTGCATGCCGTTTGATTGCCTGCGCCGCCGCGGGCGTACTGGATCAGATCTTCGGGGACCCGAGAAGGGGTCACCCGGTCTGTCTGGTGGGACGGCTCATCGGGTGGACGGAAAAATGGACAAGGCCCCTGTTTCCAAAGACAAGGGGCGGTGCGCGCGCAGGCGGTGTGTATCTCGTAGTCTTTGTGCTGCTTGCGGTCGTCTCCGCGGCGGCTGCATTGACGGTGGGGGCGTACCGCATTCACCCCGTCTGCGGCGCGGCGGCGGAGAGTCTTTTGATTTATTATGCACTTGCAGAAAAGTCTCTGGAGCGGGAGAGCTATGCGGTGTACCGGGCGCTGCATGTGCATGGGCTGCAGGAGGCGCGCCGGGCGGTTTCCATGATTGTCGGAAGGGACACGAAATCGCTGGACGAGAAAGGGGTCATTCGCGCGGCGGTGGAGACGGTCGCGGAAAATACCTCCGACGGCGTGATTGCCCCTCTGCTGTTTGCTTTCCTGGGCGGCGCGCCCCTTGCCTGGTTTTATAAGGCGGTGAATACCATGGATTCCATGGTGGGCTACCGCAATGAGGTATACCGGGATTACGGTACGGCGGCGGCGCGGCTTGACGACGCGGCCAATTTTATCCCGGCAAGGCTCTCGGCTGTCTTTATGCTCGCCGTGCTTGCCCTGGCAAGGCCCCTTTGGGCCGTCAAGGCAAAATGGCGGGGCAGACATGCCGGTAAGCCCCGGGCGCTGTTTCTTGAGGAGGAGCTGCAAAAGCGGAGCGTGAGAGAGATTTTCACGGTTTACCGGAAATACCGCCGCAGCCATGCCAGCCCAAACTCCGCCCAGACGGAGAGCGTGATGGCGGGAGCGCTGGGGGTGGAGCTGGCGGGGCCTGCCAGCTATTTCGGGGAAATTCATCCCAAGCCTGTGATCGGGGAAAGAACAAGAGAGGTGGAGCGGGAGGACATTCTGCGCAGCATGCTGCTGCTGCGGGGGACGTCCTGTCTGTTCTGGGTTTGCGGGGTGCTTGTCACGGCCCTGCTGTGGTGCTTTGCGGGATAGGCAGGGCAGCTCCTGTGCGCAGGCATTGAAAATACCGAAGCACCGCGTGAAGCGGGCTTTTGGATGCGAGGTTTGAACGATGGCAAAAAATATTATGATTCAGGGGACGATGTCCAACGCCGGAAAGAGCCTGCTGGCGGCGGGGCTTTGCCGCATATTCCGTCAGGACGGATACCGTGTGGCACCCTTTAAATCCCAGAATATGGCGCTGAACTCCTACATTACGCGGGAGGGGCTTGAGATGGGGCGCGCCCAGGTGGTGCAGGCGCAGGCGGCTGGCATTGAGCCGGCAGCGGCCATGAACCCGATCCTGTTAAAGCCGACCAACGATACCGGCTCGCAGGTCATTGTAAACGGCGAGGTGTACGGGAATATGGGTGCGCGGGAGTACTATGCCTGCAAAACAAAATTTTTGCCGGAAATCCTGCGGGCCTATGGCTCGCTGGCGGGGCAGTATGATATGATAGTGATCGAGGGTGCAGGCTCACCCGCGGAGATCAATTTAAAGGATAACGACATCGTCAACATGGGGCTGGCAGAGCTTGTGGACGCACCGGTGCTTCTGGTGGGAGACATTGACCGGGGCGGTGTGTTTGCCCAGCTTGTAGGGACGCTGGAGCTGCTTTCACCCGGGGAGCGGGAGCGGGTAAAGGGACTTATCATCAATAAATTTCGGGGTGATAAATCGATTCTCATGCCGGGAATTTCCATGCTTGAAAAGCGCTGTGGCATTCCCGTTGCGGGCGTGACGCCGTTTTTAGCGGTGGATGTGGAGGACGAGGATTCGCTTTCGGAGCGCTTTTGCGGATGCGGCGGAGACGGAGTGCTGGATATCGCGGTTGTGCGCCTGCCACACATTTCAAATTTTACGGATTTTCTCGTGCTGGAAAATCAGAAGGCGGTGCGCCTGCGCTACGTGAAGCGCGCAGGGGAGCTTTCTGAGCCGGACATGGTCATTTTGCCGGGCACGAAAAATACTATGGGGGATCTGCGGTGGCTGCGGGAGTCCGGCATGGAGGCGGCGCTTCTGCGGGCACATGCGGGGGGCGCGGTGATTTTCGGTATCTGCGGCGGCTATCAGATGCTCGGCGAGGAGCTGTGCGATCCGCTTGGCGTGGAGGAAGGCGGCAGCTTGCGGGGGCTCGGACTGCTTGCGATGCGCACGGTATTTGCGGGGACAAAGGTTCGCACCCGGGTGCGCGGCAGATTTGCGGAGCTTTCCGGCGTTCTTGGGATTCTCTCGGGGCAGGAAATCGAGGGTTATGAGATCCATATGGGGGAGAGCACCCCGATTGCGGAATATCAGGGGTGCCCCGGGAGGGGCTTTGCGGACGGGGAAAGTGCGGACCCTGGCCGGATGCCTCCCTTTGTATGGACCGAAAATATACAGACGCACGAGCGCAGGGGGGACGGCGCCTTTTGCGGCACGGTGTACGGCACCTACGTCCACGGTATCTTTGATGCGGACGGCGTTGTGGGAACGCTGCTGCAGGCGCTGGCCGACAGAAAGGGCGTTGCGCTTGACGCGCCGCAGCCGGTTTCCCTGGAGGCGTACCGCGAGCATCAGTTTGATCTGCTGGCGGATGCCCTGCGGGAGCATCTGGATCTGGAGATGATATATAAAATCATGGGTATTGACGGGAGCGCGCGGCAGGCAGACCGCTGTTGAGCGAAGGAAGCATGAGGCGGGCAGAGAATTGCTGAGCGGCAGACAGACAGCTATTGCGTGGAGGGAGCAAATGGAACAGGAGAAGGGGATAAAAGACGGGGGACGGGAAAAAAGGACAGCACGAATCGTGCTTGAAGATGTGCGCCCGGAGGAGATCGAGCGGAGGAGCTTTTCAATCATCGAGGAGGAGCTTGCGGCGATGGGAAAGATACTGCATAGCCGGCAGGCGCCGATCATCAAACGGGTGATCCACACGACGGCGGATTTCTCCTATGCGGATACGCTCTATTTCAGCGATCATGCGGTCGAGCAGGGGCTTGCGGCGATCCGGGAGGGGGCGTGTATTGTCACGGATACACAGATGGCTATGTCCGGCATCAACAAGGGGCTGCTGGAAAAGCACGGCGGCACGGTATACAATTTTATGTCGGATGCGGATGTGGCGCGGGAGGCAAAGGAGCGGGGCATCACCCGTGCCTGCGTGTGCATGGAAAGGGCCGCGGCGCTGGAGCGGCCGGCGATCGTTGCCGTGGGAAACGCGCCGACGGCGCTGGTGCGGCTCTATGAGCTGGTGCACAGCGGGGAATTTTCACCGCGCCTGATCATCGGTGTCCCGGTCGGCTTTGTGAACGTGGTGCAGGCGAAGGAGCTGATTCTTTCGGCCGATGTGCCTTCTATTATTGCGAGAGGAAGAAAGGGCGGGTCCAACGTGGCGGCTGCAATCTGCAACGCACTTATCTACCTGCTGGGAAGAGACATATGAAAATAGAAATGCTGGGAATCGACCACAACCTGGCCTCCGTGGATGTGCGGGCACTGTTCTCCTTCACAAAAAAGCAGGCGGGGGCATTTTTGGAGATGCTAAAGGGCAGGCCGGACGTGGAGGGGGCGGTGCTGCTCTCCACCTGCAACCGGACGGAGCTGTACGTGAGCACGGGCGACCCGTTCGTGAGTGATCTTTACGGGATGATCTGCGAGGCGAAGGGACAGCCCGGGGAGCCGTACCGGGATGCATGGACATGCCGCAGCGGCATGGAGGCGGTTACACATCTCATGGAGCTGACCGCCGGACTGCATTCCCTGATCGTCGGGGAGGATCAGATTCTGACCCAGGTGAAGGATGCCCTGAGCCTTGCGCGGGCGTGCTATGCTACGGACAAGGTGACGGAGGTGCTTTTCAGGCAGGCGGTGACCACGGCCAAGCAGAGCAAAAGCCGGATGCATATCGATCACGGTGACCCGTCCTGCGCGACACAGGCCATCGCTCAGTTTCGGGCGATGGGTGAGAGCTTTGCGGGGCGTGTCTGTATGGTTATCGGAAACGGCATGATGGGGCGGCTGACGGCACAGGCGCTGCTGAACGAGGGCGCCAGGGTATATGTGACGGTGCGCCAGTACCACAGCGGTGTGGTTGACATTCCACGTGGGGCGTCGCGCATCGGCTACGGGGAGCGCTACGCGTACATTCCAAGGTGTGATTTTATTTTTTCCGCCACGGCAAGCCCGAATCTGACGATCACAAGGGAGGCGCTCGCAAGCTGTATCGGCGGTGTGCGTCCGGCTGACGGCGGGACGGACGGGCGCTGCAGGAATGAGGCGTTGCCGGAACGGGAGGGCACGGCGCCGCAGATTTATGTGGATCTGGCGGTGCCGCGTGATATCGACTGCGGCATTGACACGCTGCCGGGTGTGCGCCGCTACGATATCGACGATTTTGCAAGTGTAAAATCAGGTGCGCTGCAGGAGCAGTACCGCGCGGTTATGGAGCTGGCAGGGCAGGGGGCGCAGGAGTTCCGCAGCTGGTACGAGTGCAGGGATCTTGTCCCGGCGGTGCGGCAGCTGGCGCGGCTGGCGGCGGAGGATGTGTGCTGGCGCATGGAGCCGGATTTTTCCCGCGCTGCGGCGCACGATCTGGAGACGGTCGAAGTAATTACTGCACAGGCAGCGGCAAAGACGGTTTCACGGATGCTGTTTCGGCTGCGGGACGGGCTTTCGCCGGAGGTGTTTCGGGATACGCTTGGGATGCTGGAGGAGATTTTGGAGCGGGATCGGAGGAAGCGCTCGTAATCCGTCGGGGGAAAGTGCGCGGCGGATGGTGCTTTGAGTAAGTATGCAGGAGGTAGAGCAGTGAAAAAGCGGATTGTTGTGGGCAGTCGTAAGAGTCGGCTGGCCGTGGTACAGGCGCAGACCCTGATAGATTACATCAACGGTCATTGTCCGGGATATGAAGCGGTATTGGTCACGATGAAGACAACCGGGGATATAATTTTGGACCGCAGGCTTGATGAGGTGGGCGGCAAGGGGCTTTTTGTCAAGGAATTGGAGGCCGCGCTTCTGGATCGCCGGATCGATCTGTGCGTCCACTCCCTCAAGGATGTGCCGATGACGGTGCGCGGGGAGCTTCCGCTTATCGGATACGGAAGCCGGGAGGATGTGCGGGATGTTCTGGTGCTCCCGGAGGGGAAGACGGAGCCTGACCCAGGGCTTCCCATCGGAAGCTCCAGCCAGCGGAGAATTATGCAGCTGCAAAAGCTTTATCCGGATATGCAGACAAAGACCGTGCGGGGCAACGTGCTCACAAGGCTGCGGAAGCTGGATGAGGGGGAATACGGTGCCCTTGTGCTGGCGGCGGCGGGGCTGATCCGGCTGGGGCTGACGAGCCGCATTTCCCGCTATTTTACGACGGAGGAGATGCTGCCTGCGGGCGGGCAGGGGATACTCGCCGTTCAGGGCCGGGCCGGGGAGGACTTTGCCTGGCTGGAGGGCTTTTTTGATCGGGCCTCGGAGACGGCGGCGCGGGCGGAACGGGCGTTTTTGCGGGAGTTGGATGCGGGATGCTCGTCCCCCATCGCGGCGTATGCGACATTACAGGACGGGGTGCTGACGCTGCAGGGCTATTGTGATACGTATAACGGCAGGTTTGAGCGGGAGCGTGCCACCGGAAGCGCGGCGGATGCGGAGCAGATCGGCATCGGGCTGGCGCGGTATATGAGAGACGGCTTATGACGGAGTAGAAAGGTGGGATTATGCAGGTGAATAAACAGGGGGAGGAACGCAGGGAGCAGGGAAAGGTATGGCTGGTAGGTGCCGGCCCGTCGGACCCGGGGCTGATGACGGTAAAGGGGCGCGAGGTGCTGGCACAGGCACAGGTCGTAGTCTACGATGCGCTTGTTGGGGTGTCTATCCTGCCGATGCTGCCGCCGGATGCGGAGCACGTTTACGTGGGAAAGCGCAGCGGCTCCCATGCCATGGCGCAGGAGGAGATCAACCGCCTGCTGCTTTGCAGGGCGCAGGAGGGCAAGCGCGTCGTGCGGCTAAAGGGCGGCGACCCCTTCGTATTCGGGAGGGGCGGCGAGGAGCTGGAGCTGCTTGCGCAGGCGGGAATTCCCTTTGAGGTGGTGCCCGGGGTCACAAGCGCGGTCAGCGTGCCTGCCTACTGCGGGATTCCGGTGACCCACCGCGAGCTGACAAGCTCCTTCCACGTCATTACCGGGCATAAAAAGGAGAACGAGCCTCTTGATCTGCCCTTTGACGAGCTGGCAGGGCTTCATGCGACGCTGGTCTTTTTGATGGGGGGCTCGGCGCTGCCGGATCTTATGCGTGGACTGCTCGATGCCGGGATGGATCCGGAGACCCCGGCGGCTGTGCTCTCCTGCGGGACGACCGGCAGGCAGCGGCGGCTCATCGCAACGGTCGCCTCACTGGAGCAGGAGGCAAAGCGGGCAGGGGCGGCAACCCCTGCGATCATTGTGGTCGGCCATGTGGCGGCGCTTGGAGGGCGCTTCGGCTGGTTCGAAAAGCTGCCCCTGTTCGGGAAGCGCTATGTGACGACGCGCCCCGCGGGGCGCAGCTCGGCGCTGGCTTCGCGTCTGCGGCAGGAGGGGGCGGAGGTGATCGAGCTTCCGGCGATCCGGGTCCGGCCCCTGGCGCAAAACCAGGCGCTTATGGAGGCCGTGTTAAAGCCGGATGCCTATGACTGTATTGTGTTTACGTCCCCCGCAGGCGTGGATATCTTTTTTGATGCCCTGCGGGAGGTCGGAAAGGACGGGCGGAGCCTTTGCGGGATTACGCTGGCAGTGATCGGCACGGGGACAGGGGGAGCCCTTGAAAAGAGGGGGATTCTCGCGGATGAGATGCCGGCGGTATACAGCGGGGAAGCGCTGGGCGCCCTGCTGGGTGAGCGGCTGGCGGATCAGGCGAGGGTGCTGATTCCCCGCTCGGATATCGGAAACCCGAGGCTGGTGGAGGTGATGGAGGAAACCGCCCGTGCGCATGGACGCAGCCTGCGGGTGACGGATCTGTCCGTCTACGAGACGGTGTACGAGAAAAACGAGCTTGTGGACGTGGCGGGGATGCTCAGGGCAGGGGAGCTGGATGGCGTATTTTTCACGAGCGCTTCCACGGTGCGTGGATTTCTCGCGGCAAATCCGGGGGTCGAGACGCCTGCGGTTACGGCGCTGTGCATCGGGGAGATGACTGCGCAGGCGGCGAAGGAGACGGGTATGCAGGTGCATATATCCCGGGAGGCGACGATTGAGAGCCTGGTTGCGCTGGCAATGGAAATTTCGCGGCATGGCGGTGCTGCAGGGTGACGCGCTGTGGAAAAGAGCGATTCCGTCAAGCCGCGTGAGGCTTTGACGCGCAGTGTCCGTCAGAAGTGCAGTGCCGCCCGCTGCTTTTCGTATAGGCGCGGCGGCAGTATCCGGCGGACTGCCCTCTGTGAGATCTGTTATTTGATGAGCAGGGATAAAAAGGTCGTGATTGTGACACGGGAGGGGACGGAGGAGCTTTACGGGAAGCTGGTCATTGTTCCGGGGGAGGCCGAGGATTCTATTGATGTGTTTGAGGAACCTGATCTTGAGGATGAGAACACGGTTATTTTATGTGTGGAATTGACAGATGGGCTTTTGCTTTCACATGGGACAAGGTACGAGTTTTAGGCTTTCAATTTCCGGAGGGATTTTATTATGAAATTTCAAAGAACAGATGGCAAAAATAAAGATTTTATAGAAAACTGCAGGCTTCTTGATATGGATCTGGACAGACGTGTCGGGAAAAAGATAGAAAGAGACAAATACAAAAAATATAACCAGTTGGATGAAATTAAGGAAGCAATCGTTGTGTATGAAGGGAACCGGGTAATTGGCGGCGGGGCCATCAGAAGATATGATGATGAAACGATAGAATTGAAGCGGGTGTTTGTACATACAGAATATCAGGGACGGGGCATAGGGAGCAGGCTTGTCGCCCTTTTGATGGAATGGGCCGTAGAACTGGGATATAAGAAAATGGTTCTTGAAACCGGGGAGTTATTGGCTGAATCCTGTGCCGTATATAAAAAGCTGGGTTTTCAGGTGATCCCGAATTATGGTCCGTATGCGGATATGCCGGAATCATTGTGTATGGCAAAGGCTTTGGAAGATCGTGGAGAAGACAATAAGGGCCGTATATCCCGATTATGATTTTTCCGGGGCGCTACAGTTTTTTTCTGAATCCGCATAGCGAACGGAGGATAAGGGAAGCGCTTGGCAGGGAAGATATCTATTTTGCGGTGGTACAGGGGAAATTGTGGGAACCGGGAGTATCCGGGGGAATGGGATAAATACTTTCAGGAGGGAAAAGATGGCGCTTCTTCCTGTGGAAAGGGTGTTTCCGGCGCACCATTCCCTGGATATCCAGCCGGAGATCATCGGCCGTATGAGGGATGCTTTCCGGGGATTGAAGGAGAGCGGGAAACTGCGTCATGGGAGCGG
>CAJUSH010000016.1:24102-57691 GCA_910589045.1 uncultured Eubacterium sp. | reverse complement strand
AAATGTGGGATAGCATGGGAGGTGTAAAGCTATGAAAGCAATTAGATTGAGCTTTTTCCAAATGGCGGCAGCTATGCGGCGGGACATGATGTTGTTTGTATCTTGTTTTTCGCCAATCCTTGCAGGCTTTTTCTTTCGGTTTGCCATACCTTTCATAGAAGCTGCTTTGACAGACAGTTTTCATGTAGCGGCAATTATTTCTCCCTATTACAAGTTGGTTGACATCCTGTTTGCAATGCTGTCATCCACTATGTTCTGCTTTGTTTCAGCAATGATTTCTTTAGAGGAAAGGGATGAAAAGACAGCCGTCTATTTATTCATTACGCCTTTAAGAAAAACAGGTTACATAGCTGCACGGTTTGGCGTGCCTTCTGCTATTGCATTTCTTGCGACTATTATTCTGCTGCCTGTTTTTAAACTGACGCCTCTTTCTCCGCTTACCATTTTATTGCTTGCGACGGGAGGAACCTTGCAGGGCATGATTGTTGCATTGCTTGTACTGACGGTTTCATCAAACAAGCTAGAGGGTATGGCAGTAACGAAGTTATCTACGCTGGCTATTTTTGGCGCTGTTATCCCGTTTTTCATTACATCAGATATACAGTATGTAATATCTCCGCTACCCTCTTTTTGGATTGGAAAAGCGATTTTAGAAAATATGCCGCTTTATATGCTGCCCGCATTTGTTTTATCTGCTATGTGGATTTGCTTTTTGTTTAAACGCTATTTGCGTAAAATCTAGGAAGAAATAAGAGTATAAGCATCTGCTTTATGAAAGAAAAGGATTTGACATTATGAAAACAGAATGGTTGCTTTGCCCAATCTGCGGAAATAAAACAAGGTTACAGATACGGCAAGATACAGAATTGAAAAACTTTCCCCTATATTGTCCGAAATGCAAACAGGAAACATTGATTGAAGCTATCTCACGGTTTGTTGGCTCTTTTTTAGTAGGCTATAAATTTTTAACGCGAACGTCCACCATATAAAAACGGTGTATGGTGGGCGGTTTTGCTATGCCCAAAAGACTTAACAGACGGGCAATTGTACTGTGAATTTTGAATTGCTAACCTTCTAATAATACACGTTTTCTTTCTATCATTTCCCCGATTCTCTCGATATATTGGGCAACATCCTTCACATTCTCGCACCGCTCGATCCGCCCGTCCGGGTACACCCTTTTGGAAATCGAACCGGCTCCGACAGCAATAATGGTCTGTTTCTCCTCCATAATCAAAATATTATAAACCCCCTCCTTACCCGGCAGTCCGTAGCCCACGTTCTCAAAATTGCCCGCCATATTTTTCTGTCGATAAAGGTAATAGGGGTTCATACCCATGGCGGCGGCACCT
This sequence comes from uncultured Eubacterium sp., assembly GCA_910589045.1. Taxonomy (GTDB): domain Bacteria; phylum Bacillota; class Clostridia; order Lachnospirales; family Lachnospiraceae; genus W0P33-017. The sequence continues at coordinate 56,339 of CAJUSH010000016.1, read as the reverse complement.
GCCGCCGTCACATGTCCATGCTCCGCCGTAATTTCCATACGGTAATCTTTATATTCATCCTTGCACAGATTCAGTCTTGCGGCCCGCTTGAGCGCCAGGGAGTGGACGGTCAGGTTGTCCGGGTGAAGCGCCTGCACGCGGCGCATCGTCTCCTCCACATCCGAGAGCGTCTCCCCCGGAAGCCCAAGAATCAAATCCATATTGATGTTAGAAAAGCCAAGCTCCCGTGCCATGGCAAAGCACTCCTCCGTCTGCGCCACCGTGTGGCGGCGCCCGATGAGACGCAGCGTCTCGTCCTTCATCGTCTGAGGGTTGACCGAGATACGGCCCACCTCCGGGTGAGCGCGCACCGCCAAAAGCTTTTCCCTTGTCATGCTGTCGGGACGTCCCGCCTCCAGCGTATATTCGATCAAATGCGAAAAATCAAATCTCGATTCAATCATTGAGAGAAGGCGTGATAACTGCCTTGGCTCCAAGGTAGTCGGCGTTCCGCCCCCGATGTACACCGAATTTAATTTCCTATGTCCGAACCGCTCCCCAACAAAATCCAGCTCCCGCTCCAAAGCATCGAGATAGGCATCCACCCGTCCCTGCCATGCGCCGATGGGATAGGACGTAAACGAGCAGTACAGACAGGTGCTCGGGCAAAAGGGAATCCCCACATAGAGGGAAAAGCCGTTCTCATAGTCAAGCCGCTTTAGAAGCTCTTTCTCCCGCTTTGCAATGTCAATGGACAGCGCAATCTTTTCATCGCTGGCGTGGTACATTCCTTTCATATAGGAAAAAATTTCATCTTCACTTTTGCCCTGCTCCAAAAACTGCATCGGAATCTTTGTGGGGCGGATGCCGGTCAGCGAGCCCCATGGAAGCTCATGCCCGGTCAGTTCCACAAGCATGTCGTAAAGGCCGATCTTTAAATCGTTTTTTACGGAAAGCCGCTCCCTGCTGTGACATGCAATCCGCACGCATCGCTCCCCGTGAATCGAATCCCGCCAGAAAACATCGATCGTGCGCTCCTCATCTGCGAAAATAATGTCCATGTACGCCGTCACCGGGTCGCCTCCTGCGCCCTGACTCTCATTCCCGGACGTTTCCTCCGGAGCCTTTTTTTCCGCGGATACAAAAACATTCTCTGACGGAAAAAAAGCCTTCACCAGAGAATGGATATCGTATTCAAAATCTGCTTTATTTAACTGTACCCATATCATGTCTCAATCTCCACAAAGCCGCCTGCATCAAAGCTGCTGTTCACTCCGTGACCGATAACGTCAAATCACTGCGCAAGCTGTTTCACAGCCACCCGAAACCTTGCTTCCGGCCTTCCTTATAAACGCCTTATTCCCCGGCAGCCGCAAAACACTGAAGCCTTGCAGCTACCCGCACAATTACATTTGCCAAGCCTGATGATATCGGCGTGAATCTACCCACATTCCCGCCTGCTCACAGGAATACACCAATTCCGGCTATACAGCGTTCCACATAGACGGACAACCACATTCCCGCCTGCTCGCAGCAATGCACGACTCCTACAAAAACGGATTATTCCGCTTCTCGTAACCGATCTTCGTCGGCTCACCGTGCCCGGTATAGACAACGGTCAGATCCGGAAGCAGCATCAGACGCTCCCTGATGGAGCGGATAAGCGTCCCGGTACTCCCGCCCGGCAAATCCGTGCGCCCGACCGACTCACAGAAAAGCGTATCACCGGAAAAAAGCACTTCCTCCTGCGGGAAATAAAAGCAGGCCCCGCCCGGCGTGTGTCCAGGCGTGTGAATAACCTCAAACCTCATACCGGCAAGCTCCAGCTCATCCTGATCGTGCAATATATGGTCCGCCTTCGTGGATACCCGCGCGCCGATCATCGCCCCGCAGTTTAACTCCGGGCGCTGCATCATCTCCTTATCCGCCTCGTGCACATAGACGGGAATGCCAAATTCGGAAACCAGTCCGTCAACACCCATGATATGATCAAAATGCCCGTGGGTAAGCAAAATCGCTGCGGGCTTATAGCCGCCCTCCCGGATTCTTTTCGCCAGCACATCCGCATCGTCCCCGGGATCGACGATGAGACACTCCTTCGTCTGCTCGTTAATCGCAAAATAACAATTGGTGCCTACCACACCCACCACATAATGTTCTACCTTCATCAGCCCGTCGTCCTCTCTATATCAATCACACTCTCCACCTGACGGAGCTTTTCAATCAGGCCGTTGACCTGCTCCTTGCCCTTCGTCTCAAAGCCGATCGAGATCGTGACAACGCCCTGCTTGCTCGTCTTGGAGTGCACCGAGTTAATGTCAATGCCGCGCTCCGTAAAAGTACGCGTCAGATCCACCAAAAGCCCGGTACGGTTGTTTCCGTAAATATTGATCTCCGCAAGATAGGTGCCTGCGTCGCCGCTTATGCCGTCACTGCTCCACTCCGCCTCAATGAGCCGCGGCTTTTCCAGCTCCGAGAGATTGATCATGTTAATGCAGTCCGTCCGGTGGATGGACACGCCGCGCCCCCTCGTCACAAAGCCTATAATCTCATCACCCGGAACCGGGCTGCAGCACTTTGACAGATGCACGGCAATATCGTAAAGTCCCTTCACCACAATGCCGCTCTTGGAGCAGTGCTCCACCGGCTGTCTGTCCGCATTCGTGTGTTCAATCCGCCTGATGATGTCCGCATCCGACGTGACAAGCGGATGATCCTTTCGATACTCCTCCTGCATCCGGTTGACAACCTGGCTCTCCTTGAGCGCACCGTGCCCGATAGTCGCAAGCGCGTTTTCCCATCGCTGGAATCCGTACTTGCGCAAAATTTTTGCCTGATACTCGGGTTTGTTGATATCCGGCCAGTTAATGCCCTTGGATTTGCAGTACTTCTCCAAAAGCTCCTTGCCTCTTAAAATGTTTTCTTCCTTAAACTGGCTCCGGAACCACTGGTTGATCTTTGTTTTCGCCTGCGTACTCTTGACAATGTTCAGCCAGTCGCGGCTCGGTCCCCTGGAATTTTGTGAGGTGATGATCTCAATGCGGTCGCCGTTCTGAATCTTATAGTCGATCGTCACCAGCTTTCCGTTGACCTTTGCGCCGATCATCCGGTTGCCCACCGCCGAGTGGACACTGTACGCAAAATCCACCGGCGTTGAGCCGTTTGGCAGGTTTTTCACATCGCCCGACGGCGTAAAGCAGAATACCGTGTCGGAAAAGAGATCAAGATCACTCTTTAGCAGGCTCAAAAACTCCCGGTTATCCGCCATGTCCCGCTGCCACTCCAAAATCTGGCGCAGCCAGCTGAGCTTTTCCTCCTCGCCGTTTAATGCATTGCCGTTTGCGGCCTCCTTATATTTCCAGTGCGCGGCGATACCGTACTCCGCCGTGCGGTGCATTTCATAGGTGCGGATCTGTATCTCAAAGGGGCGCCCGTCCGGCCCGATCAGCGTTGTGTGAAGCGACTGATACATGTTCGGCTTCGGCATCGCGATATAGTCCTTGAAGCGGCCCGGAATGGGCTTATACATTTCATGGATCACACCCAGCGCCGTGTAGCAGTCCTTCAAGTCGTCCACCAGAATGCGGATCGCAAACAGATCGTAGATCTGGTCGATCGTCTTTCCCTGATTGACCATCTTTTTGTAAATGCTGAAAAAATGCTTGCTCCGGCCCTCAATATCAGCCCTGATGCCCTCCGCATCGATGTGCTCCTTCACCTCTTCCACGAGCCGCTGCACATACTCGTCCCGCGCGCCCTTTCGCATCGCGACCTTTTCCACCAGATCATAGTACGCCTCCGGCTCCAGATATTTTAAGGAGAGGTCGTCAAGCTCGGTCTTAACCTTTGAAATACCCAGCCGCTGCGCGATGGGCGCGTATATGTCCATCGTCTCCCGCGCAATCTCCTTCTGTTTCTCCGGCCTCATATATTTTAAAGTACGCATGTTGTGCAGGCGGTCGGCAAGCTTGATCAGAATGACGCGGATGTCCTTTGCCATGGCAAGGAACATCTTCCGCAGGTTTTCTGCCTGAACCTCCAGCTTATCCGCATCGTAGGAGAGCCGGCCCAGCTTCGTGACCCCGTCCACCAAAAGCGCCACCTCACTGCTGAACTCCAGCCGGAGCCCCTCATCCGTTATGATGGTATCCTCTACCACGTCGTGGAGAAGTCCCGCGACAATCGTCTCCTTGTCAAGCTCCAGCTCCGCCAGGATGATCGCCACACAAAGGGGATGAATAATATAAGCCTCGCCGGATTTGCGAACCTGCCCCTCATGGGCATCATTCGCAATCCGGAAGGCTTTTTCAATCATTGATATATCATCGGAAGGGTGATATTTGCGCACACAGTTAATCAGCTCCACATATAAAACCTCAGGGCTGACAAAATCATCCATTTTGCGGATGTGTCCCGCGTTTGACATCACGGTCTGCTCCAATTGTTCAATCTGCTCGGTTGTCATATCTGCCATCGTATCACCCTTGTATCTGCAATCTTTTCCCTAAAATGTATGATAATGATGATTTTACTAAAAATTTTCTAAAATTGCAATCCCACAAATTGCCAGATTCCCTGCAAAATTGAACTATTTTTTATACATTATGCAAAATTCCTTCCATCTCATCACCATATATGCGTGACCCGGATGTGGAAAGAAACGAAACGGCACACTACAGCGTCTTGATCCGCTCCAGAGCCGCCAGCGTGTTGTCGTAGCTTCCGAACGCTGTCAGGCGGAAATAGCCCTCTCCGCTTGGACCAAAGCCCGATCCGGGGGTGCCCACCACGTTTGCCCGCTCTAAAAGATAGTCAAAGAACTCCCATGACGTCATGCCATCGGGTGTTTTCATCCAGATGTAGGGCGCGTTCACACCGCCGAACACCTCGTATCCTGCTGCCAGCAGGCCGTCCCGGATGGCAGCCGCGTTTTTCATATAATATGCAACCTGCTCCTTCAGCTGTGCCTTTCCGGCTTCTGAATAAACCGCCTCCCCGGCTCTCTGAATGATGTAGGGCGCGCCGTTGAACTTCGTGCCGTGGCGTCTCGCCCACATCCCGTGAAGGGATACGTCGCCGCACCTTAGCTCCTTCGGAACTACCGCATAGCCTAAGCGCACGCCGGTAAAGCCCGCGTTTTTCGAAAAGCTTCTCAGCTCGATGGCGCAGGTTCTTGCACCCTCGCACTCAAAGATCGTGTGCGCCACGTCGTGCTCGGAAATATAAGCCTCGTAAGCGCCGTCGTAGATGATCACCGCGCCCACCTTATTCGCGTAATCCACCCACTCCTGAAGCTGCTGTTTGGTGATCGTCGTTCCGGTCGGGTTGTTCGGCAGGCAAAAATAGATCATGTCCGGCGCTTCCTTCGGGAACTCCGGCACAAAGCCGTTTTCCTTCGTGCAGGGCATATAAATAACATTGCTCCACATCTGCGTGTCCGGATTGTACGTGCCGGTTCTGCCCGCCATCACGTTTGAATCCACATAGACGGGATAAACCGGGTCGCAGACTGCAATGCGGTTATCCTGCGCAAAGATTTCCTGAATGTTTGCGGAATCGCTCTTTGCCCCGTCGGACACAAAAATCTCGTCCGGGCTGATATCACAGCCACGCGCCCTGTAATCATTTTCCGCAATGGCGTTCCGCAGAAACTCATAGCCGAGCTCCGGCGCATAGCCGCGGAACGTCTCCGCCGCGGCCATCTCGTCCACGGCCCCGTGCAGAGCCTCGATGATGGCGGGGGCAAGCGGCTGTGTCACGTCCCCGATGCCAAGACGGATGACCTTCTTGTCGGGGTTTGCCCCGGTATATGCTGCTACCTTTTTCCCAATCGTGCTGAACAGGTAGCTGCCCGGCAGCTTCTGGTAATTATCATTGATCTGAAACATATCGTTTTCTCCTCTTCTTTCTATTTTTTATATGTGCTTTCTATGCGTTCTTCCTGTTTTCTACATGTTCTCTCTGTACTTATACTTTTTCTCCTCACTGCAGATTTATCTCACCGTCAAACACCACCGTCGCAGGCCCGGTCATGTAGACGAGATTTTCCGTGCGGTCCCAGCGGATACGCAGGCTTCCGCCCAGTAATTCTACCGAAACCTCCTCCTTTGTCAGGCCGTTCAAAATCGCAGCCACCGCCGTGGCGCAGGCTCCGGTCCCGCAGGCCAGCGTCTCGCCGCTGCCCCGCTCCCACACACGCATCCGCAGGTGCGTCCCGTCGATGACGTTGACAAACTCCGTGTTGATGCGCTTCGGAAAGCGCACATGGTTCTCAAAATCCGGCCCGATTTTCTCCAGATCCAGACCGCGCACATCCTCCTCCGTAAAAATAACGCAGTGGGGATTACCCATGGATACGCAGGTTGCCTCATATGCCTTTTCCCCCACGGTAAGGGGCTGTGACACCACCGGGCTGTCCGCGAAATCCACCGGAATCCGCCCCGCCTCCAGCACCGGCGCACCCATATTCACCGTAACCTCCCGCACCCTGCCGTTTTCCACGGAAAGCGTCAGATGCCGGATGCCTGCCAGCGTATCGACACATATCCCGGTTTTATCCGTCAGTCCGTAATCATACACATATTTCCCCACACAGCGGATGCCGTTTCCGCACATCTCCGCGCGGGAGCCGTCCGCGTTGTACATCACCATCTCAAAATCGGCCTTCTGCGACGGACAGATCAGAATCAGACCGTCCGAACCAATCCCAAAGTGCCGGTCGCTGACAAGCCGCGCCGTCTCCTCCGGATTTTCCACCGTCTCCTGAAAGCAATTGACATACACATAGTCATTGCCGCAGCCATGCATTTTCGTAAACCTCATCCCATCCCTCCTTAAACTTCAAATCCGGTATGCGTTTGCCTTCGCATGTTACCTTCCTCTTCCATCGTAGCGCCCGCTCGCCTGCTCACGGGCATTTCGTCGGAAGGTATGCGAGAAAATGCCCCGCATTTTACCTTCCTCCTTCATTGTAGCGCCCGCTCGCCTGCTCACGGGCATTTCGTCGGAAGGTATGCGAGAAAATGCTCCGCATTTTACCTTCCTCCTCTCATCAGGCTCAGGATCATGGAGGCGGTTTCTACGACGCCGGTTCCGCTGTCCATACTGGCCTTCTGGATATACCGGTGCGCCTCCGCCTCGGTCAGACCGTTTCGCTCCATCAAGAGCAGCTTTGCCTGATCGATCGTTTTCTGCTCCGCCTCCCCGCGCAGCCTGGGCTTCGCCCTGGCCTTTTTTCGCCAGCGGGCATAGGCCATGCTCATGACCTCCATCGTCTCACACAGCTCACTCACATGAAGCGGCGTCGTCAGACTGAAAATATCCGATACCTCCCTGGCATCGACATAGTCCTTCGGCCCGATCATCAAAAACTGGAACCGCTCCCCGGCTTGCTCGTAGAGCTCGATCGCCATGCCGTCGACGAGCCGGTAGTTGCTCACGATAATCCCGCTGTCATACTCGCTGGCCGCCTGCAGTGCCTGCGCCACCGTGGTACAGAGCGCGTCCACCGTATAGCCCGCTTTCCTCAGAATGCTCCGAAGACTTTTTGCTGTTTCCTGCTTTGGAAAAACTAAAATGATATTCATTCGTGCGAATCACTTTCCTTTTGGGTCATCATTCTAATATTTATACAGGTATTCCTCCAGCTCCCAGTTGGTCACCTGATAGCGGTAGGTCTGCCACTCCTTTTTCTTTGCCTGCAAAAGCTTCCCGCAAATATGATCGCCCAGCACGGACTGCACAAACGCATCCGCCTCAAACGCCTCAATCGCATCCTTTAACGACTCCGGCATCTGCCCGATGCCAAGCGTTTCTTTTTCCGCCCCGCTCATGGAAAACATATTCATCTGCACCTCCGCCGGGGGCTTTATCTGCTTTTTAATTCCCTCAAGCCCCGCTGCAAGGCAGAGCGCCAACGCCAGATAAGGATTCATGGACGGGTCCGGGCTGCGCAGCTCAATGCGCTTCTTGTTATCCTTGACCATCGGAATACGGATGAGGGGCGTGCGGTTTGTGAAGGACCAGGCCACATCGGTGGGCGCCTCATAGCCCGGAACAAGCCGCTTGTAGGAATTTATCAGCGGGTTCATAATCAGCGTCATGCCCTGGATATGCTCCATAATACCCCCGATGAAATAGTATGCCTCCCGGCTGAGTCCGTATCGCCCCGCAGGATCATAAAAAATATTTTTGCCTTCCCGGTGCAGGGACATATTCAGATGAACGCCGCTGCCCGCCACGTCCGCCTTGAGCTTTGGCATAAAGCTCGCAAACAGACCGTGCCGTTTTGCCACCGTCTTGACCGCCAGCTTGAAGGTCATAAAGTCATCTGCAATACCGAGCGCTTCCTTATATTTAAAGTCCACCTCATGCTGTCCGGGCGCCACCTCATGATGAGATGCCTCAATCTCACAGCCCATATCCTCCATGGTCAAAACAATATCGCGCCTTGCGTTCTCCCCCGAATCGTTCGGCCCCAGGTCAAAATATCCGGCGTGCTCCCGCGTCTCCATCGTTGGATTTCCCTCATCGTCGGTATCCAGCAGGAAAAACTCGCACTCCGGCCCGACCTGAAATTCGTAGCCCATCTCTGCCGCCTGCGCGATGACGCCCTTTAAAACGGCACGGGGATCCCCCTTGTAGGGCTGCTCGTTTGCGTCGTAAATATCGCAGATAACCCGCGCCACCTTGCCCTGCTGGGGACGCCACGGAAAAATCGCAAACGTATCGGGATCGGGATACAGATACATATCCGACTCCTCCACCCGGGCAAAGCCCTCGATCGCGGAACCGTCAAAGGCATACTGGTTATCCAGCGCCCGCTCCAGCTGGTTTTTCGTGATCGCTATATTTTTCAGCGTCCCAAACAAATCGGTGAACTGCAGGCGTATGAACTCAACGTCCTCCTCCTGTGCCATCCGCAAAATATCCTGTTTCGTGTAATGTGACATCTCTACTCTCCTTCTCTGCTGCACCGTGCGGCACGGCCGTGCCTGCCCCGCAGGGTCACTGCTTATTTCCTGTTCCGCAATACTCCGCTACCTTCGCAAACTCCATCCTGCCGCCAAACAGATCCAGCGCGCTCCCGATCGTGACGTTCACCCGGTTCTGCCCGAGCTTTCGCAGTGCTTCCAGATCCGCAAAATCCGCAACGCCCCCCGCGTAGGTCACGGGGATGCGCTGCCAGCTCCCCAGCAGACTTACAAGCGGCTGCTCAATGCCCTGCACCCGTCCCTCCACGTCCACCGCGTGGATCAGAAATTCGTCCGCATAGTCCGCCAGCTGGTCCAGAAACTCATGGGTCACCCGCTCAATGGTCCACCGCTGCCAGCGGTCGGTCATGACGTAATAATCCTTCCCACGCCTGCGGCAGCTCACATCCAGCACGAGATGCTCCTTTCCGACAAGCTCCCGCAGACGCTCCAGCCGGTCGTAGTGAATCACGCCCCCCGCAAACACATAGGACGTCACGATGACATGGCTCGCCCCCGCCTCCAGAAACTCCCCGGCATTGTCCGCCGTGATGCCGCCGCCCACCTGCATACCGCCCGGGTAGGCCGCCAGCGCCTCAAGCGCCTGCTTTTTTGTCGCGGCATAATATTCCGAATCCACGGCGTTGAGCAAAATGATATGCCCGCCGCGCAATCCCTTCTCCCTGTAAAGGCCGGCAAAATCCGCCGCTCCCTTTTCGGTCACAAAATTTTCTTCCGCAAAGTCCCCGGCATCCTTTAAGCTGCCGCCCACAATCTGCTTTACCTTGCCGTTGTGAATATCGATACAAGGCCGAAACTCCATACCTGCACCTCCTGAAAATCTCTCTTACATCGTAAAGAGTGTAGCACAGTTTCACGAAAAACGAAACATTTCCTTCACATATTTTTACATTATTAACCTTTCGCCTTCCATTGACATTATTTTTCATTTTTTGTATCATAGATACATTAAACACAGCAAAGCGATAAAGAAGAAAGCGAGGAAAAACATATGGGTACAATTATTGGTGAAGGCATTACCTTTGACGACGTTCTGTTAGTTCCCCAGTATTCGGAAGTCACCCCTGACATGATCACGCTGACGACGAAGCTGACAAATAAGATCACTCTGAACATTCCCATGATGAGTGCGGCTATGGATACCGTGACCGAGCACCGCATGGCAATCGCGATGGCGCGTCAGGGCGGCATCGGCATCATCCACAAAAACATGTCCATTGAGGCGCAGGCCGAGGAGGTAGACAAGGTAAAGCGCTCCGAAAACGGAGTCATCACGGATCCCTTCTCCCTCTCCGAGGACAACACCCTGCAGGACGCGGACGATCTCATGTCCAAATTCCGTATTTCCGGCGTACCCATTACCAGAGGCACCAAGCTGGTAGGCATTATCACCAACCGGGACTTAAAATTTGAAGAAGACTTTACAAAGAAGATCAAAGCATGCATGACCTCCGAAAACCTGATCACCGCAAGGGAGGGCATCACGCTCGAAGATGCGAAGCAGATCCTCGCAAAAGCAAGAAAAGAAAAGCTTCCCATCGTGGATGCGGACAACAATCTAAAAGGTCTTATCACGATCAAAGACATCGAAAAGCAGATTAAATACCCCTTAAGCGCAAAGGATTCCCTCGGACGTCTCCTGTGCGGCGCCGGCGTCGGCATTACCGGAAACATGATGGACCGCGTGCGCGCCCTCGTAAACGCCCATGTGGACGTCGTTGTCGTGGATTCCGCCCATGGCCATTCCAAAAATATCCTCGAAGCAGTGAAAAAAATCAAAGAAACCTACCCTGACCTCCAGGTCATCGCAGGCAATATCGCCACCGGCGAGGCCACAAAAGCACTCATCGAGGCAGGCGCAGATGCGGTCAAGGTGGGCATCGGACCCGGTTCCATCTGTACCACCCGTGTCGTTGCGGGCATCGGCGTTCCCCAGGTTTCCGCAATTATGGACTGCTATGCGGTTGCAAAGGAGTACAACATCCCCATCATCGCAGACGGCGGCATCAAATACTCCGGCGACATGACAAAGGCACTGGCCGCCGGCGCCAACGTATGTATGATGGGCAGCCTTTTCGCAGGCTGTGACGAGGCCCCCGGCACCTTTGAGCTCTACCAGGGCAGAAAATACAAGGTTTACCGCGGCATGGGAAGCATCGCCGCGATGGAAAACGGCTCCAAGGACCGCTATTTCCAGGAAAATGCAAGAAAGCTCGTCCCCGAGGGCGTGGAGGGCCGTGTCGCATACAAGGGCTCCGTCGAGGATACGGTATTCCAGATGATCGGCGGCATCCGCTCCGGTATGGGCTACTGCGGCTGTCCCACCATCGAGGATTTAAAGCAGAACGGAAAATTCGTGAAAATATCCGCGGCAGCGCTGCGTGAGAGCCATCCGCACGACATCCACATCACGAAGGAAGCACCTAACTACGCAAGCGACGCAAATTAAATGCGGACCTCTTGCATAGGTTTATAAAAATATCAATAACCAGCCGACCTTGTCGACATCATGTGTACGAATACGCACAGAGAGGAACGTTTACCATGGGTATTATAAGCAGATTTACAACGATCATGAAGGCAAACATCAACGATTTGCTGGACAGATGTGAAAACCCGGCCAAGATGGTCGACCAGACGCTTCGCGAGCTGAACGAAAGCCTTGCCGAGGTCAAAAAGGAAACCGCAGGGATTATGGCGGAGGAGCAGCGCTGCAAGCGAAATTACGATGCCGTGCTCGCGGAGATCGACAAGTGGACGAATTATGCAAAGAAGGCCATCGAGGCAGGAAATGACGACGATGCCAGAGAATTTCTCGCGAAAAAGCAGCAGGTGGAAAGCGCTCTTGCGGATGCAAAACAGACCTACGACATTGCCGCTGAAAATGCGCGCAAAATGCGTCAGATGCACGACAAGCTTGTCTCCGACATCAGCATCCTGGAGAGCAGGCGCGAGATGATCAAGGCGAAGGTCGCCGTTGCCAAAACCCAGGCAAAGGTGAATGAGGTCACGTCAAGGACGAACGTAAACGGCACCATCGCCGCCTTCGAGCGCATGGAAGCAAAGGCGGACCGCATGCTCGATTCCGCAAACGCGATGGCAGAGCTGAATGCCGCGCCCGTGGACACAGCGTCCGCACTGGCCAAAAAATACGACTCCGGCACGGTGTCCTCCAGCGTGGACGCAGAGCTGGCCGCATTAAAAGCAGAGCTTGGAAGGTAGGGAAAGAGTATGGGCAGAGCAGGCAGTAAAAGTTCATCCTCCGGCAGTTCCCCGCGCTCCGGCGGCGGACATTCCGTCAGCCGGACCGGCGGCGGGCACCGCGTCGGCGGCAGTACGCGCCCGGCGGGCACCGGCGGCCTTTCGAGCAAAACACGTCCGGCGGGCTCCCGCAGCACGCCGCCCCGCAGCAGCTTCGGCACACCGCCTCCTCCACGAGGCGGTTTTAACGCGCCGCCTCCTCCACGGGGCGGTTTTCATGCACCGCCGCCTCCACGGGGCGGTTTTCATGCACCGCCGCCTCCACGGGGCGGTTTTAACGCGCCGCCTCCTCCGCCAAGGCACAACACGGTCTACGTAAACAGCGGCGGCCGTTACCGCGGGGGCACCCGGATCTCGGGCCTGATCACCTCGGTCATCGTGCTGATCGTGTTTACGGCTATTATGTACGGCGTCGTAAGCCTTATGTTTTCCGGCTCCTCTGACGGCGGCAGCGCAAAGAGTACCATCAACCGAACGGCCCTTACCGACAGCGCGCCGTTTGTGAACGACTGCATCGTAGATGAGCTCGGCTGGTTTGACCGTGAGGAAAACACCGAGCGCCGCCTTCAAAGCTTTTACAACAAAACCGGCGTACAGCCCTATATCGTGCTTCATGCCTACGACCCCGCACTCACCTCGGACGCCAAAAAGGAACAATGGGCGAAGGATTACTATGAAGCAAACATTCCAAACGAGAGCACCTTCCTCTATGTCTATTTCGCGGAACAGGACACGGACGGTGAGATCGGCTATATGTACTACGTCAACGGCACGATGGTAAGCTCCGTCATGGACTCCGAGGCCGTCGAAATCTTCTGGAACTACATCGACCGCTACTGGACGAGCGACATGAGTACCGATGAGCTGTTCCTCACGGTGTTTGACCAGACCGCCGAAACCATCATGCACGTATCCACCACCGGATTTGACGTGGCAAAAGCTGCCCTCATCATCGGCGGCATCATCGTCATCCTGCTGCTTGCCTTCACATGGTGGAAGGCACGGGCCCGTCGTGAAAAGGAAAAGGCTGCGGAAACCGAGCGCATCCTCAACACGCCGATGCAGGATCTGGTAAACGAGAGCAGGGCGGATGAGCTGGCCAAAAAATATGATCGCTAACAGACCGGAAACGACAGCACGGCTTAAAGAAATCCCCGTCTGCCGCCGGCTCCGGCGAACCGCCCTCCAGCCCGCGCTCTATCTTTCATATTTTTAAGATTTGCTGCCATTTTTCGTACAAATGAAAGAGAAAACTATGCAAAACCCCTTATTGACATGTCCGCTGTGACACTTTATAATATGTTTTATACAACAGAATCGCTATTCCGGGCAGGTAGTTTTGTGCCTTTTTACGGAAATGGCAGAGGAAAGCGCGAAGGGAAAAAATAATGAGTATAATCAACGTTGATATCGACAAATGCATTGGTTGCAACGCCTGTGTGCGTGCATGTCCCGTAGGGGATGCCAACATTGCCCGCATGAACGATGAAGGGCAGCTCAAAATCCAGATCGACGACGACAAATGCATCAAATGCGGTGCATGTATCCGGGCATGTTCACACGGGGCGCGCTCGTATGTGGATGACACGGAACAGTTTCTTGCGGATCTGAACAGTGGGCAGAACATCGCGCTGATCGCCGCGCCCTCCATAAAAATCGCATTTGACGGAAACTGGCGTCACGCGCTGCAGTGGCTGTCCAACCACGGCATTAAAAAAATCTATGACGTGGGCTTCGGTGCAGACATCTGTACGTGGGCGCATCTGCGTTACATGGAGAAAAATCCGGGCGCAAAGCTCATCTCCCAGCCCTGCGCCGCAGTGGTAAACTACGTACAGCGGCATAAGCCCGAGCTTTTTTCCAATCTTTCACCCATACACAGCCCCATGCTCTGCCTGGCTGTCTATATGAAAAAGGTACTTGGCTTTAAAGGGAAAATAGCTGCCATCTCCCCCTGCATCGCAAAGATCGAAGAATTTCGTGAAACAGGGCTGATCGATTATAACGTGACAATGGAGCATTTGCGGAAGTACTTTGAGGAGAACAAGGTGCTTCTGCCCGAAATAAAGGTATACAGCGAATTTGAATTTGACGGCAGTCAGGGCTTGGAGGGTGCGATTTACCCGAAGCCCGGCGGACTGATGAGCAATATTCTTACACACGCACCGGAGATGAATGTCATCACATCCGAGGGACCGGATTCCCTTTACCAGGACATGGAAACCTACAGCACCCTAAAGGAATCGGAAAAGCCGGATCTGTTTGATGTACTCAACTGCGAGGACGGCTGCAACGGCGGCCCCGCGACAGGCGTACACTATCAGCGCTTCGCCATGAACAACATCATGCATAACGTAGAGCAGCATGCAAAAAAAGTCCGCAAGGCGAACACGACCAAAAAGGGGATCGACCAGCAGTTTGCCGAATTTGACCGGACGCTGAATCTCAACGATTACATCCGTACATATAAGCGCTACAACATTAAGAAATCAATGGTTTCCGAGCGCGAGATCGAAGAGGTATACGAAACCCTCGACAAGCATACAGAGGACGAAAAGAACTTCAACTGCCATTCCTGCGGCTTCAACTCCTGCCGTGAGATGGCCGTCGCCATCGCCCGGGGGCTTAATACACCGGAAAACTGCCATGAATATATGATGCAGTCCATCAAGCGGGAGCGCCAGAAGGTCAGCGAGGTAAACCAGAAGGTTCTCTCCATGAATACCGAGCTGATGGATGTGTTCCGGGAGCTTTTTGAAAATATCGAGGCAGTGAAGCATGAGGCGGAGCAGATACAGTCCGAGAGCGACAAGAGCTCACAGGAAATGGCAAACGTATCTACCCGCATGGAAGAATTAAACGAGATGAACCATCAGATCACCGACGCGATGCAGGCGATTAACCAGAGCATTTCCAAGTACAACGACATGACCCAGAATGTCGAGAAGATTGCCGGAAAAATCAACCTGCTCTCTCTCAACGCGGCCATTGAGGCAGCGCGGGCCGGCGAGGCCGGACGCGGCTTTGCGGTCGTCGCATCCAATATCCGGGAGCTGTCCGACAATTCCAAGGCATCTGTCGGCAATGCAAAGGAGAGCGACGAGGAGGTTCGCAGCGCCATCGAAAACGTCAACCAGATCATTCAGAATTTTGACGACACGGTTCAGAAGCTGATCGTAGCGACCGACGGCGCCATCGACGATGTGAAATCGACCTCCGACAACAGCATGAAAATCCACCAGTCCATGGAGGATCTGCAGCAGCTCGCCAAGGATGTTGAGGACATGATCGTTGAGACCAGCGAGGTTTTGCAGTAAGGAAAAAGCACTGATTTTTTGAGCCATAGACGACACCTGTCTATGGCTCTTATTTTTCGTTCAAAATATCTCTATTCCTCTTCTCCTCTGTACTCAAAAACATACCATTTTTCACTTATATAAATTTCCAGTGTATCATTCTCTCCGTATTGATACCCGAAACCTGTTCCAAAATTAGACTGATCATTTTCTGTAGGGATTTTCGAACTGTCAACCTCTGACCTTATCTGCCCGTCCATATTTGCACGCCGCTCAGCAGTCGTACTTTCTCTTCCTGTATCATAGTACAGCCTGCCATTTACTCTTACCAGAGGCATTCTGTCCCGCATGGCATCTGCTTTGGCCTGCTCTGCCACGGTAATTTCAAAAACCTCTCCTAACTGTGCCGGATATGATTCCATGATTTCACCGTTATAGCGAATCTCTATCCGGTCACCGGCCTGTAATTCAAGTTCTTCTTTATTTGGTATGCGAAACTGATCCGCTGAATCCAATTCGGGCGAACCATATGCAGGTTTTACCAAAATTGTTTCATTGTTCGCTTCGATCACTGTCGCCTGAAATGTTACGGATGCCGGATTTTGATCTGTTGCGCAAAACATTTCTGATATATACAACCCCAGGACAGGTGCCGGCCTATAAATCCCCTGATAGGGCTGTTCCACGTATTCGGTATCTTTATCTTTGTAATAAAAAAGAGTTGTATTTTTTTCATCACAATTTAAGCTTATTGTAATATAATCGACATTAGCCGGAGCGTCCGTTATCGACTCCTTGCCCGTTACTTCCATATCCGTTAACGCACTGAAAAATTCATCAATAAATTCATCTGCCCTTCCTTCCGTGTTCGGCGAATATCCGACGTTTTCTCCGTCAAATACACCAATCGATATAATATCTTCCCTGTCCGGAAGCATAATGGGATCGCCCTGCCTTCCACATGCACATAGCGCAATGGCAACGAAACACCACAGGCAAATGCTGCCGTATAATTTCTTTTTCATGGCTGTCCTCCTCTGAAAAATTATACGTTTATCATACTATAATTTATTGCATATTTCAATACACGGGACCGTTTGAGTTTCCCCATTTTTACATACAAATGCCCCGGTATCCTCTGTTTTAAAATGTACAAAGGTTGCGTGATGCCTTGTGGCAGGGGAATCTGGATAAGGCATAGCCCACGGCATAAAAAATAAATTCGGGAACCTCTTTAATTTCATAACCCAACCTGTTGGAACCGGCACAAACAGAAACAAACAGAAAAAAGGCACCTGACCAAAATCAGGTGCCTGCGTGTCCAGGCTGCTGTCTGAATCATGTTCTCCCGCGGTCATAGCATGCCTCTAAGTGCCCTGCCCTTTAGCTGATCATCCCGCCGGCCGTCGAGGAGAGCAGACACAGTACCATCGTTGAGATGAGATGCACGGCGTCTACATCCACACTCTGATGCAGCAAAAGACCTACCAAAAACAGCACACCGTAGTAGAGCGCACCCATCAAAAATCCCCACAGATATTTTTTAACCCCAACCTTCTTCCCGATGAGAAACCCGCCGAGGAAACCGGAAATAATATAAATCGCGATGATTGCGCCATTTGCAACGGGCTCCGATAAGTCCATCCGGTACATCAGAAATGCCAGCAGCAGAAGTAAAATTCCGGTTATGATGTACATTGTCACCAGAATCACCATCACCGGTATGACCATCGATTGCTTGTTTGCCTGTCGTTCCATAAAATGCCCTCCCGCTAAAGATTTGTCCTAATAATAACTATTAAACTCTATGCAGGAACAGGGACAAATAGAACGAAAATTTCTTATGTTTAAATTGTTTAAATGTAACCGTTCAGCCTGCGGCCTCGTGTTGCGATTCAACCGGCAAAAGTCTGCTTCCATGTGTATTTAAAAAAGAGTCCCCTGCCTCACAGGCACATCTCATACCTGATCATATCCGTTCCCTTGATCTCCACCATACCGCTCACCGCAAACCCAAGCTTTCGCATCAGCCCGCGGCTTGCCGCATTGCCCGGCTCCACGAAGCAGTTGAGGGTTCCGAAATCCGAGAGGTTTGTGCGCGCAAATGCGAGAAGCTTTTCGCAGATCTCCGTCCCGTAGCCCTGTCTCTGGTAGGGCACGCCTACGATGTAGCCCATTTCCAGCACAATCTCATCCCCGAGATCCTGATGCGAAAACCCGGCGCGGCCGATGAGCGCACCGCTCTCCCGGGAAAACACCAGCCACATGCCATAGCCGTAAAAGCGATACATATTTGCGATGTAATCCCGGGTGTACTGCTCCTCTTTTTCACGCTCATAAAGGGGCTCCGTATAATCCGTAATGCCCGGCTGGGCATAGAGCGCAAACAGCGCATCGAGATCCCCCGGCGTGATCTCCCGCAAAATACACCGCTTCGTCACAACTGTAATCCAGGGCAGGCCCTGTGCCCGTTTCATGATCCGATCCAGAAGCTGCACATCCACCTCCTCGAAGCCCTCCACAAGCAGATCCGCCCGGGGCGCTTCCTCCGCTTCCGGCTCTTCGCCTGCGGCTTCCGCCTCTCCGCTTTCGGCTTTCCGCTCCGCGCCGCGCACATCCGCCTCACCCGTACCTGCCAGCGCACCGTAGCCTATGGCTGCCATTGGCGTACCCTCCGCAAGTGCCAGCGTCTCCCGTGTACCCGCCAAAAGCAGTGTCTCCCGCGGCCGGATCGGCAGTCCGCGAAAATCATCGTATGCGTCCAGGTCAACAACAGCAACGCCTGCCCCGGGAAGCTCCCGGAGCAGGCGCCGTAACGCTTCATCCTTCGCCTCGCTCCCGCGATAGCACACGAATGAAAGGCTCCTTATGGAATCAAAAAATGTGTGCGCTTTCGCCCGTTCGCCTTCGCTCCCGGACATTTCGTCGGAAGGCATGTTAAGAAATGCTTCGCATTTGCCTTCCTCCTCTAACACGTCTCCGGCTCCGGGTAGTCCACACCAAAGGTATCCACCGTCACCTTTGCCATCCGCTGATCCTCCATGGGACGATCCGCGTAATCCGTCTTTACCCGCGCAATTTTGTCAACCGCGTCCATGCCCTCGGTCACCTTGCCGAAGCCTGCGTATTCACCGTCCAGATGCGGGCTTGTCTCATGCATGATAAAAAACTGGCTTCCGCCGGAGTCCGGAATCATCGTGCGCGCCATGGAGAGCACGCCCGGCGTATGCTTTAAATCATTCTGAAAGCCGTTGTGGCTAAACTCTCCCCTGATGGAGTAGCCGGGGCCGCCCGTGCCCGTACCGTCCGGGTCGCCGCCCTGAATCATAAAGCCGGGGATGACCCTGTGGAAAATCACGCCGTCATAATAGCCCTTTTTGATCAGGCTGATAAAATTGTTTACCGTGTTCGGTGCGATCTCAGGATACAGCTCCGCCTTGATCACGTCGCCGTTTTCCATCTCAATCGTCACAATCGGGTTTTTGTCTGCCATAAATATCTCCTTTTATACTGCACGGAAGCTGCCGCCCGGACAGCTTCCGCATAAATTTTTTACTTTAAAGTCACCGTCATCTTGTCCAGATGCCAGATCTCATCTACATACTGCTGGATGGTGCGGTCGGATGAGAATTTCCCGGCATGTGCCACATTCAAAATTGCCTTTTTCGCCCAGCCCTTCTCGTCCATATACATTTCCTCGATCTTCTTCTGCGCCTGTGCATAGGAGCGGAAGTCAGCCAGTGTAAAGTAGGTGTCCGCATACTGGGTACACTGGGTGTTTAAGAGCGAGTTGTACAGATCACGGAACAGCTCGGTATCGTTGTGCGAATAAAAGCCGTTGATGAGCTGCATGAGCACCTGGCGGATCTGCGGGTCACTGTTGAAAATCTGCATCGGGTCATAATCCCTTGCCTTCTCATGAGCGATAACCTCATCCGCGCTCATACCGAAGATGACGATATTGTCCTCTCCGACCTCCTCAACCATCTCCACGTTTGCACCGTCCATCGTTCCGATGGTGATCGCGCCGTTTAACATATATTTCATGTTTCCGGTTCCGGAGGCTTCCTTGCTGGCCGTGGAAATCTGCTCGGAAACATCCGCGCCGCTCGTGATAATCTCCGCGTTGGAAACGCAGTAATCCTCGATAAATACTACCTTGATCTTCCCGTGAATGCCCGCGTCGTTGTTCACCACATCAGCCACACTGTTGATGAGCTTGATCGTCAGCTTTGCATTCTTGTAGCCTGCCGCCGCCTTCGCACCGAAAATAAACGTGCGGGGATAGAACTCCATCTCCGGGTGCTCCTTGAGCTCATTGTACAGATACATCACATGCAGAATATTCATGAGCTGCCGCTTGTACTCATGCAAACGCTTTGTCTGACAGTCAAAGATTGAGCGGGGATTCACCTCAATACCGTTGTGCTCCTTGATGTATTTTGCAAGACGCAGCTTATTCTGATGCTTGATATTCATAAACTCCGCCTGCGCCTTTTCGTCATCCGCATAAACCGCAAGCTTTTCGAGATGGCTCAGGTCTGTGATCCAGTCGCTGCCGATATGCGCGCTGATCCAGTCCGAGAGAAG
Source organism: uncultured Eubacterium sp. (assembly GCA_910589045.1). GTDB lineage: Bacteria > Bacillota > Clostridia > Lachnospirales > Lachnospiraceae > W0P33-017. The sequence continues at coordinate 36,220 of CAJUSH010000016.1, read as the reverse complement.
CGGGTTTGCGTGCAGCAGGAACCGGCGCTGGGTAATACCGTTGGTCTTGTTGTTGAATTTCTCCGGGAAGAGCTGATAAAACTCCTTCAGCTCCTGATTTTTCAAAATCTCCGTGTGCAGCTTCGCCACGCCGTTGACGGAATAACCGGCTGCGATCGCCAGATGCGCCATCTTCACCTTTCCGTCGTAAACGATCGCCATCTTCTCGATCATGCGCTGATCGCCCGGGAAGCTGGCCTGGATCTGCAGAATAAACCGGCGGTTAATCTCCTCCACGATCTGGTAAATACGGGGAAGCAGACGGGAGAAAATCTCGATGGGCCACTTCTCAAGCGCCTCCGCCATGATCGTATGGTTGGTATATGCGCACGTCTTTGTTGTAATATTCCACGCGTCGTTCCAGTCAAGGAAATATTCATCCACCAGAATACGCATCAGCTCCGCAACCGCAACCGTCGGATGGGTATCGTTCATCTGGAACGTTACCTTCTTCGGCAGGTCATGGATATCGTCGTGGTTCTTCATAAACTTCGCAAGTGCGCGCTGTACGCTGGCCGAAACAAAGAAATACTGCTGACGCAGGCGAAGCTCCTTGCCCTGTACATGGTTGTCGTTTGGATAGAGCACATCGACCAGGTTGCGGGCAAGATTCTCCTGCTCCACCGCCTTGTAATAATCACCCTTGTCAAAAGAATCAAGCTGGAAGCACTCCACCGGCTCCGCATCCCAGATCATAAGCGTGTTCACCACATTATTATCGTAACCGATGATCGGCATATCATAGGGCACCGCCAGAACCGTCTGGCAATTTTCATGGATGAAGTGTGTCTTTCCCGTCTCGTTGTCATGCTGTGCACGCACATACCCGCCGAACTTTACCGTGTAGGCGTACTCCGGTCTGCGCAGCTCGAAGGGATAGCCGTTTTTCAGCCAGTTGTCCGGCTCCTCGGTCTGGTAGCCGTCCTTAATCCGCTGGCGGAACATACCGTAGCGATAGCGGATGCCGCAGCCGTATGCCGCATAGCCGAGCGTAGCCAAAGACTCCATAAAGCAGGATGCAAGCCGGCCCAAGCCGCCGTTTCCAAGCGCCGGGTCACGCTCCTCATCCTCGATCAGGTTCAGATCCAGCCCGATTTCATCCAGCGCCTCCTTCACCTGGTTATAGGATGTCAGGTTGATCAGATTGTTGCCAAGTGCACGCCCCACCAGAAATTCCATGGACATGTAGTATACGGTTTTCGGGTCGGTGGTATCCATCACCTTCTGTGTAGCCAGCCACCGGTCGATGACCGCCTCCTTCACCACAAAGCTGACCGCCTGATAGATCTCCTGCTGGCTCGCCTCGGTAAGATCCTTGCGAAACAGGCTCTTTACATTATTTTTGACACTTTTAATAAACGCTTCCTTCTCGAAAATTTCGTTCGCCATTTTGCCTTCCTCCTCTATACGTCTGGGATTTTACTTTTTCTCTACTCCCAATGTCACGTTTTCCCCGTTGATGTTCCATTCCTTCGTGTATCCGCTCACATTTCCTGCGCTTAAGCCCTCTGCCAGCACCTCGGAACAAATCTCATCCCCGTATGCATTGAAAATATTCGTTACCCGTTCCTCTGCTGCATAAGATAATAGAATGCGGTCCATAACCTCAAATCCGGCCTCTTTGCGCATCGTCTGGATTTTGCTGATGATCTCCCGCACAAAGCCCTCCTCTATGAGCGCTTCCGTGAGATTGGTATCCAGGACAACGGTCACGGTATTGTCACCCTCGGTCTGATAGCCCTTCATCTGTGTCATTGTAACGAGCAAATCCTCTTCTGATAGTACAACATCCGAAGAAACGCTGTCAAGGGTTATGCTCCCTTTCGTTTTCAATTCTTCCATCGCACGATTGCCGTCAAGCTCCGCAAGCGCCTTCTGGATCTGCCCTAAAAACTTACCGTACTTCGGACCCACGGTGCGAAGCTGGGGCTTGAAGATGTAGTCGGTATATTTGCTCACGTCCTCCGTGAACTCCACCTGCTTCACGTTCAGCTCATCCGCGATAATCTCCGTATAAAAGCCGGATAAAACCTCCGGCGCCTTCACATACATGGTGCCGATGGGCTGGCGGTTTTTGATGTTTGCCGAGTTGCGGCACGCGCGGCCCATAACAACGATTTTCAGGACCGCATCCATGTTCCTCTCCAGCTCCCCGTCAATCCACGCCCCGTTCGCGGCCGGGAAATCGCAAAGGTGCACGCTCTCGGGTGCGGAAGCGTCAACCGTGCAGACCAGATTGCGGTAGATATCCTCCGCCATGAACGGAATCATGGGTGCGGCACACTTTGCCACGGTGACGAGCGCGGTGTAGAGGGTCATATACGCGTTGATCTTGTCCTGCTCCATGCCCTTCGCCCAGAAGCGCTCACGGCTGCGGCGCACGTACCAGTTGCTCATCTCATCCACGAAATCGTCCAGCGCCCGCGCCGCCTCGGGAATGCGGTAATTATCCAGGCTTTCATCCACCGTCTTTACAAGCGTATTCAGCCTCGACAGCAGCCACTTATCCATAACGGGCAGCTTCTCATAATCCAGCGTATATTTGGAAGCGTCAAACTGATCGATATTTGCGTACAGCACGAAAAACGCATAGGTGTTCCACAGCGTACCCATAAACTTGCGCTGACCCTCCTGCACCGCCTTCCCGTGGAAACGGTTCGGCAGCCACGGTGCACTATTTATATAGAAGTACCAGCGAATCGCATCCGCGCCGTATTTCTCCAGCGCCTCGAAGGGGTCAACGGCGTTGCCCTTGGACTTGCTCATCTTCTGCCCGTTCTCATCCTGCACATGTCCCAGCACGATCACGTTCTCATAGGGCGCCTTGTTAAACAGCAGTGTGGACTCCGCCATAAGCGAATAGAACCATCCGCGCGTCTGGTCAACCGCCTCGGAGATAAACTGCGCCGGGAACTGCTGCTCGAACAGCTCCTTGTTTTCGAACGGATAGTGGTGCTGCGCAAAGGGCATTGCGCCGGAATCGAACCAGCAGTCGATCACCTCCGGCACGCGCCGCATCGTTTTTCCGCAGCAGGGGCAGACAATCTCTACCTCGTCGATATACGGGCGGTGCAGCTCGATCCCTGCCGCGTCCGCTCTGCCGCTCAAATCCGCAAGCTCCTGCCTGCTTCCCACGGAAAGCTGATGTCCGCAGTCCTCACACTCCCAGATATTCAGCGGCGTGCCCCAGTAGCGGTTACGGGAAATGCCCCAGTCCTGAATGTTTTCCAGCCAGTTTCCGAAGCGGCCCTCGCCGATGGACTCCGGAATCCAGTTGACCGTGTGGTTGTTCGCCACCAGATCGTCCCGCACCGCAGTCATCTTGATAAACCAGGACTCCCGCGCGTAGTAGATCAGCGGCGTATCACAGCGCCAGCAGTGCGGATAGTCGTGCTCAAATTTAGGCGCGTCGAACAGCAGGCCCTTGTCCTCCAGATCCTGTAAAATGATCGGGTCAGCCTTTTTCACAAACACGCCGGCGTAGGGCGTATTTTCGGTCATCTCGCCCTTTTCATTGACGAGCTGTACAAACGGCAGGTCATAGTTGCGTCCCACATTCGCGTCATCCTCACCGAAGGCAGGCGCGATGTGGACGATTCCCGTACCGTCCGTCATGGTGACATAGCTGTCACACGTGATAAAGTGCGCTTTTTTGCGCTGCTTTGCGATGATCTCATCCGCAAAGTCAAAGAGCGGCTCGTACTCCCTGCGCTCCAGGTCGGTTCCCCGGTAAGTTTCAAGCACCTCATATGCCTTCTGTCCCTCTTCCCCTGCCAGATCACCCAGCACCTTCTCGAGCAGTGCCTCGGCCATATAGTAGGTGCAGCCGTCCGCAGCCTTTACCCTGCAGTACGTTTCGTCGGGGTTCACGCACAGTGCGACGTTGCTCGGAAGCGTCCAGGGCGTCGTCGTCCACGCCAGAAAATACGCATCCTCGCCTACAACACGGAAGCGGACGATCGCGGAACGCTCCCTGACCGTCTTATAGCCCTGCGCCACCTCCTGTGAGGAGAGGGGGGTTCCGCAGCGGGGACAGTAGGGCACGATCTTAAAGCCCTTGTACAGCAGCTTTTTATCCCAGATCTCCTTTAACGCCCACCACTCGGACTCGATGAAATCATCGTGATAGGTCACATAAGGGTCATCCATGTCCGCCCAGAAGCCCACGGTGCCGGAGAAATCCTCCCACATGCCCTTGTATTTCCAGACAGATTCCTTACATTTTTTAATAAACGGCTCCATGCCGTACTCCTCGATCTGATCCTTGCCGTTTAAGCCCAGGAGCTTTTCCACCTCCAGCTCCACCGGAAGCCCGTGCGTATCCCAGCCCGCCTTGCGGGGCACAAAATAGCCCTTCATCGTGCGGTAGCGGGGAATCATATCCTTGATGACACGGGTTAAGACATGTCCGATATGGGGCTTGCCGTTTGCGGTGGGCGGTCCGTCATAAAAGGTATAGGTCGGGCCGTCCTTGCGGATATCCATGCTCTTTTGGAAAATATTGTTTTCCTTCCAAAACTGTTCGGTTGCCTTTTCGCGTTCCACGAAATTCAGGTTCGTTTCGACTTTGCTGTACATGTTCCACTCTCCTTAATTTAAATGGGTAATCGTCCGGCGGCATGCTTCCTTTCCGCCGCAGTGCGATCCTTATTTTTTGACGTACCGGAAATTCGCAGAAACTTCCGATACGATCGAAAAAGCCCTTATCCGTAAAAGGACAAGGGCTTACTGCTCCATGTGTTACCACCTTATACTCAGATACTCCGGCTGCCCGTTTATACCCGCTTCCGATAACGGCGGAAAACCGTCAGGAGCCTACTCATACCGTCTTTGCCGCATACCATACCCCACACAAATCGGCCGGGCAGATGGCCGGTGAAGCTGCACCGGTAAAACCGCATTTTCAGCCTGCCGCTCAGAAGTGATGTTCAGTGCCCGCGTAATTGTACCGGTTCTCACCTGCTCCGGCTCTCTGGGACGTTCCGGGGGACCTACTGTCTTCGTCATAGCGTTTTCTGTCGTTTGACCTGCGCCGCCATATGATACGGCGCAAATCCGTTGTGAAAAAATCCAGTCCGCCGGACTATCCGCCTGCGGCCGGATGCAAATCAGTAAAACTGTAGATTAGTATAATTCAGGGAGACGCGGCTTGTCAAGGGGTAATTCGATCACGTCTATCTTCTGCCGTTTTCTATAACTCCTTTTCATCGGCAGTATACAGATTGATTTGTCCGGGACAAATCAAAAAGCCCTGGAACAGCATTCCCCTGCCGCTGATGATATAGTGGAACAGATAATGGCTTCGGATTTGTCACTGCCGGGAACTCTAATATACATTCGGCACAATCGGCAGGATCGAAAGGATTCACAGCCTTAACCGTCACGGTGAGCGCATCTGCCGCATCCAATATCGTTCCGCTGATCCTGCCGGTATCGGGATTAAGTTCCAGCCCCGCAGGCAGGGCCGTACTGCTGTAAAGATAAGCCGTATCCGCGCCGCAAAGGAGCACCGGCATCATGGCGACCGAATCGCCGGGAGCCAGCTTTTTGGGCATGTCCATGTAGCTTAAATGAAGGCTTTCGGGATAAGTCCCGCTGCTGAGTACCGGACCGTTGGTGAAGCTTGCAACCCCGGAATAGCCGGACGGATTTTCTGCGGGATGGCTCACAAGAAACTCCTGTCCGTCTATAACCGCTTTTCCTCCGACCAGCAGCCATCTGGTACGGTTAGCAGGAAGATTTCTTCTGTCATTCCAGGTCACATCTACGGCATACCACTCCCCATCCTCCATCTGGACATAATTCCATGCATGATCCGGATCAAACGGTTCCCTGGCATGTACAAAAACACAGGGAATATCCAGCGCATCACACAGACCTTTAAATGCGGACGTATAGCCCCCGCAAACCGGGCCATAGATACCTGTAAGGCCCTCCAGGGCGCTGATGCACTGCGTTGCATACCACGGCGTGTAACCGCCTTCCTTTACGTTGTAAGAATTGTGCTCTGTCAGCCAGTCGTTCAGATAATAAATCTGTGTATAGCGGTCAGCTCCGGCCGGAATGGTGCAGAGAATCTTTTTGATATTCCTGTCACGCCGTGCCATTGCTTTTCGAATCGCAGAACTGCCGTCAGCGCGAAAGTCCGTTCTTCTCATGTCAAAGGCCGCCTCCGATTTTCCCTCATCTTTCGAAATAATCGCGTAGCAGTAATACGCTGTGCCATTTTCACGGAAGCGTACCTGCCACCTCCCCAGCAGCCAGAAAGCCTCCGGATGATCTCTTTTAAATGCGGTGTGCACTGCTTTTATGCAGTTTGAAATATAATCATGATCCGCCCCGGCATCTGCAGTCGTCGTTACCAGAATGCCGGCATGGCGGAATACGCTGCCGTCCGGCCGGGTTTCGCTCCTCCGGATAAAATCGCCCGGCTTCCCGCAGGAGGGGACGTCCTCCCCATCCAGGTCAAAATATTCATCGTCAATGAGATAATCGTTATAACCGTCACCATCTATAGCTTCTTCCAGCGTTTCATAAAGTGATAGCGCAAAATCGGGCAGCATAACCCGGTCAATCCACCGGACCTCGTTAGTCGGCTTTTGCCTGACGGTTCCATCCCCTGCCGCCATCGACCGGACGGTCACCTTACAGGTCAATTTTGTTATTTTCGAATTTTTCTTTACAGAAACAATAATTTTGGCAGTCCCGCTTTTTATGCCTTTCACCTTGCCCTGCTTCGATACCGTGACTACACTCTTATTTTTCGATTTGTATGTGATATCTGCCCCTTTCGGTGCATTTTTTACCTTAATCACGGCTGTTTCGCCGATTACAATACGGATCGATTTCCTGACAAGCGCAGGCTTCACAGCTGCCTCAGCGCTCAGTCCGGCAGCAGACATGATCGAAAGGAACATGAAAAGGGATAGCAGTAAAGCAGGCAATTTTTGTATCTTAATTCTCATCATTATCCATCCTTTTTAATTTTTCTCATAGTTGGTCTTTTTTTATCCGGTGCTTCTAGCGCCCGGCCCGTTTGCCGGGCTGACAGCCGCTATATTTACCATATATATCGGCACATTTTCGTCCTGTGCTTACCGGATAAAATCCATAACTACCGCCCTCTGCCATCCCGGAAGCCTGATTCCGTCATGCAAGTCAGCGGCAAACTGTATCAGCAAACAACCGGCGTATCGCTCACGGATACGCCGGTTGTCACAGCTTCGCTTAGCTCAGCCCAAGCTTTTCTTTTAATTCCTTGCAGATATCGTATGCGCTGTACTCCATCCTGATAGAGTAATCATCCGTTTCGGGATGAAGCGGCCACCATACCTGTCCCAGGAACGGGTTATATTTTGCCTGCGTGCCGTAGGTCCACGCTTCCTTTAAGCACTCCGGCGCCCAGTGCCCGCCCTGCACGACGGCATTGATGCTCATGTCAAACTCGTAGCCCTCGGCGCTCTTCCAGCGGATAGGCGTGTAAATGTCCGGGATGTCCGTTGCCAGACATTCTCCGCCCCTGAACGCGGCGATGCCCTTCAGATCGTCAAGCGTCAGCTCCTCCAGTGACTTTGACTCGTCGTATCCGTGATTCAGGAACGTCTCTTCCTCGTCGGGGTGGTACAGCTCGTATGAATCCCAGTCCGGAATGGCTTCAAACTGCTCCTTCGAGCCGTAAAATGCCTTGATCCAGTCCTCCTCGTTGTTCTCGATCATCCAGTAGGTTCCCATGCGCTTGTGCCCGATCTGTTTGTTGTTCTCAAACATCTGCTCCGCCTTCGGGAACATGGCTGCGATCATCGGATTTGCCGCCATACGGCGCATTTCCTCGCGCACGCCCTCCCAGTACTGCTCAGCCGGGATACAGCGGAAGTGCAGTATATCGTCAAGCGCCTTGGAGTCCGTGTAGTAGTGACCGTGGAAATTATATTTTGCCAGGTATTTTGAATCCTGCACATCCTTTAACCCCATGCCAAATGCGCCCAAATTCAGATCCATCAGCTCCCAGGTCGTCAGACGGTAGCCCTCGCCGCTGCTCAGATTATACGCCTTTCGCCAGAAACTCTCGGGTACCCAGTCCTCGCACAGGTTTGCCATGCAAATCCCGGATTCTATCGAGGTCGCCCACTCCAGCACATTGTTCGGCGGCTGATGCGTGATGATCGGCAGGCTGCCCGCCGCCTGATTGCTCGGGTGCTGTCCGGTCTGCCGGATGCTTACCCAGTGCTTTAAGCCGCTGTCAAATAGCGCCATCTCCGAAAATACCTTGCTGAGCGCATAGTAGTCAAAGACGGACGGACAGATCGGGTCGCCCACACGCCCGAACTGAATCGGGTCTGCCCGGTGTCCGGTCATGGCTACGGTTCCCACATAGGCGAAATGCACCGCATCCGGATCCTCCTGCTCCTTGATCGCCTTGATTATATTCAGCGTGGAGCCGATGTTGGCATAGAGGGTCTCCTTCGGGAAATCATCTGCCATCGGGGAAACCATCGCGCCGATATGGAGCACATAATCGGAGCCGGTGACACATTTTAAGATCGTCTCGTAATCCGCCATGTCTCCCCACACAATTTCCAGCGCGGGGCACGCATATTTTTTCATCAGCGTACGGTTTTTCTCGGAATCCCGCACGAGCGCGCGCACGTTGAAACGGGAGGAGCGCGCAAGCAGCTGCTTTAGTGTCTCTAAGCCCATCGTTCCCGAGGCCCCGGTGAGAAATACCCGCTTTTTCGGCTTCAACGCATCTTTTCGCACATCCTCACGGTCAAAGGTGAGCGCCACGTCAAACGCCTCGCGGACCGCATTGAGTGCGCGCCTTGCACCCCAGGCATCACCGACACAGAAGTATGCCACGCCGGCCTTTCTGCATGCCTCCTCCAGCTCCTTTCCGCATCTTGCCCTTGCGCCGATCGCCAGAACCGCGTAATCGCAGTCAAAGGTAAGTGTCTCGCCGCCCTTTTCGGCGATAACCTTTCCGTCCTGTATTTCCTTCACCGTCGCCTCGCAGACCGGGGTAATGCCCGCCGCATACACATTTTCCAGCACACAGGTCCTGCGCACGCTTCCCAGATCCGACGCGATCTGCGGCAGCATTTCAACAATCGTCACCCTGCATCCCTTTGCGGCCGCAAACTCTGCCGTCTCCGTACCTACCAGGCCGCCGCCGATCACGACAACGTTTCCGCTGACCTCCTTTGTGCCCGCAAGAACCTCATGGGAATTTACCACACACCCAAGCTCTTTGCCGGGGATATCGGGGATGAGCGGGGCTGCGCCGATGGCGTTGATAAAGGTATGAGGCTTCATCTCTTTGATCGTGTCCGCGGTCACCCTGGTGTTCCGGCGGATATCAACGCCGAGGTTCTCTGCCTGTTTTGCCATCAGAAGGACCGCATCCTCCATCTCCTTCTTGCGCGGTGCCCTTCCGGCCAGCACAAACTGTCCGCCGAGGGAGCTTTCGGCTTCCATCAGGATTGGATTGTGACCCCGCTTTTTCAGGGTGATCGCGGCCTTCAGACCGGCGATACCGCCGCCTGCGATCAGCACCGTTTCCGCCTTTTTCGCTGGAACCAGCTCGCATTCCTTCTCCCTTCCGACGGCAGGGTTCAGCAGGCAGGTAACGTGCGGCACATCCATGTTTTCAAAGCCGTCGTAGCAGCCCTGGTCGCAGCCAACACAGTAGGTGATCTCATCCAGCTTTCCGGCCTTTACTTTGTTCAAAAATTCGGGGTCCACATACTGTGCACGGCACATGACAACCATGTCTACCTTGTCCTGCGCCAGTGCCTGCTCGGCGATGTCGGGGGTGTTGATGCGTCCCACACCGATGGTGAGCATGCCGGTGCCTTTCCGGATTTTAGCGGCGTTGTCGATGTTGAAGCCCTGGGGTGTGTCGATGGAGGGAACCTCGTACTTGATCGCCGCGGAAATAAAGTTTCCTCTGGAGACGTCGAGCACGTCCACGCCTGCATCCTTCGCCCAGTTGCAGAAGGTGATGGTGTCCTCGATGGTCATGCCGTTTTCAAGGTAGTCGTCCTGTGCGTCAATGCGCATGAACAGCGGCATTTCCTCCCGCAGGTTTTCGCGGATGGCCCGAATGCACTCCAGCGGGAACTTCGCCCGGTTTTCAAGGCTTCCCCCGTACTCGTCCGTCCGATGGTTCATACCTGCGCTTAAGAAGGAGTGGGGCAGATAGTTGTGTGCACAGTGGAATTCCACGGCATCAAAACCGCAGTCGCCGGCCCGCTTCGCGGCTTTTCCAAAGCAGTCTGCGATTTCATGGATCTGCTCGACGGTAATGCCCGGAATCGTCATATCCGCACTGACCGGTGTGTCGGAAGAGACGAGAATCTGCGCCGTGCGGTCGCTTCCCACCGCAAGCCCACCCTGCCAGAGCTGGATGGCGGCCTTTCCGCCCGCCTCATGAATGGCATCCACCAGCTTTTTTAATCCCGGCATATACATGTCGTCGGAAATAGACAAAAAATTCCGGGGCGCGCTGGGCGTATGTACACTGGATACCTCCACGATATTCAGCGCGCTGCCGCCCTTCACTCTGGCTACGTGGTAGTCGATCAGCTTGTCGGTCACAAAGCTGCCCTGTTTTCCGGAAAATTTTGTACCTGCCGCAGAGTAAACGACCCGGTTTTTCATTTCCAGGCCACGGATTTTGATCGGCTCAAACATTTTTTCGTACATAAAAAACCTCCTTTGTCTGTGTGTTGCCCGCTCACCTCTGGTTAAGGGCCTTTTGTCTTCCTTAATCCTGACTGATATCAGTATATCCCCTACAGCTGGTGTAGTGTCAATAAGAAAAATTATTCGCTATTTATGAGAAAAAAGAGCCGTTTTTCGATTATATTCTCACATTATTCACTTTTCCCCTTTTAAAACTCTACAGTTCGGTGTATACTTTTCCTATGAGAATTGACGAAGTTAGCAAAAAAACAGGAATGAAAAAGAGAACCATTTACTTTTATATCAAGGAAGAACTGCTTGCTCCGCCCGTGAACAGTGAAAACGGCTATTATGATTTTCAGGAGGAGGATGTGCGCCGCTTACTGCTGATCGGCGAATTTCGAAATGCCGGCTTTCCAATTTCCATGATTCGTTCAATCATAAAGGAACCTGCCACGGCACCCTACTATCTGAGCAATTACGTATCCGCCCTAAAAAAGCAGCGGGCGCATCTCGAAAAGACTATCGAGAGCATCGGCTATGTCATTGAAAAGCTTCCGCTGCAGATCCGCCTCGATTCCCTGTACGCGACCGTAAAAAACGCCCGGATTCCGGCGGCCATTGACAAAGAGGAGCTGTACCGCAGCGAAAAGGATTCGGCTGTGCTGAACCGCTATCTCTGGCGGGCTTTTATTCCCGACGATATCAAAAGCGATTACGAGGAATTTCTGTGGTCAAAAATAAACCGGCTCGTCGCCGAGAGCGATAACGAGGATTACGTAACCCTCTCAAACTATCTCCATTCCCTGTGCGCTGCGGAAATCGAAGCACTTTACAGGGGACAGGGAATCCATTTTGCATTTGTCGTCTCCCTGGATGAAAAAGGCTGCCGCGATTATGTGGCCGAGCTGAAAAAGAATATTGACCGGAACCTGAAAAACGAGAGCATCGTCTCCCATTGGAAGCAGAATTACCGGTCGTTTTATCTGCCTACCATGCGCATTTACGATTCCTCCGCAGAGCAGGATATTATTTCCCAGATCTCCCCGTTTTTTACGAAATATCTGGAAAATATACAAAAAATCTGCCGCTACTTATACGACGACATGACAGGGAAAAATGAAAACCTGCTTGCCAGGATGAACCGGACGCTGGGAGAGTCCATTGACCTCCTATGCTGCCACCATGCGGCGCTCGAGGCCTTCGGCGGGCAGTGCGCCCCCGGCCGCTATCAGTAACGGATATGACCCGTTTTCAAACGGCACAGACATAAAATCCGGGGCGCGGCCGCCGCCGCAAAAAGCGGCTGCACGACCAAACGCCCCGGTCTGCTCCAGCTAAAAATCAACTCCTTCATAGCCGTTCCCGTCGAAGTAGTCATCATAATCATCATAATCAT
>CAJUSH010000016.1:0-24002 GCA_910589045.1 uncultured Eubacterium sp. | reverse complement strand
AATAATCATCATAATCATAATAATCATCATAATCATAATAATCATCATAATCATAATAATCATCATAATCATAGTAGCTGTCATCGCTGTACCTGTTATAGTACTCAAAAGGAAAATACTCGTTGTAAATCCACCCTGATGCGGAATTGACTCCCATGATAGAGATTACGATGGTCAGGATGACCGTCAGAATCACGGAGATGATGGAGGTCACGATACCCGCAATAGCAAATCCGTTGCTGCCTGTGCGGCGGATGATATGCACGATACCGAAAATGATCGCCACAATCGCGATCGGTATATTGATGCACATACACGAGAGCACGATCGCAATGATACCCATCACCATGGATGCGATGCCAAAGCCCATGCCCCGCGGCGGCTCCCCGGAATGGTAAAATGCCCCGCCGTCCGGCGGCGTCTGCTGATACTGCGACCAGCTCTGTCCACTCTCCTGCTGCCCGAACCAGTTTTTCTGTCCGTTATATTTCTGGCTGTAATTGTAGCTGTCCTGATGGTAGGAATTTCCCTGCCCCTGTCCAGAACCGGCCTTTTGTCCGTAAGGGTCACGGTTCACCTGACCGAAGGTATCCTGATCATAGCCGCTCTGGTTTCTTCCGTTCTGTTTTTCGTCCATCGTACACTCCCCATTCATCACATGATAAGAACATTATAGCACATCCCACCGCCGCTTCAATCATTTTAAAAATTTTTTTCATCCCGCCATGAGCAGCGGTTACTATTCACGGCTCGGGAGCCGCTCATAGTAACGATTCGGGGCGATATTGAGAGTTTTGCTTCGCAAAAATCGCCCCTCACACCTGAATCATGTTCTTACGGACTGCACAGTAAATGCGCATTCCTGCCCCGTGAAAAGTAACGAGCAGTGGCTGCCTGACAAGACACCTGACTTGTCTCTTGACGCATCCGCGAAAAAAGTCTATACTGGACATAACATCTGCTCTCGCTGCAAAAGCCGCAGCCGGAGCACATTTACGAGATTTACAATAAAAGAAAGGGGCGTCAGGCAATGCCTGACAACAAGATTATGAGCACCTTAAAGCTATCCCTGCTCACAGACCTCTATGAGCTGACTATGATGCAGGGCTATTTCAAAAACAAAAACCACGATGTCGTTGTATTCGACGCCTTTTACCGGAGCAATCCCTGCGGGGGCGGCTACTCCGTCTGCGCCGGACTCGACCAGCTCATCGACTACGTGAAACGCCTCCAGTTCGACGAAGACGATATCGCCTATCTGCGCTCCCTCAAAATTTTCGACGAGGATTTTCTCGCCTATTTAAAGGATTTCCGCTTCAGCGGCGATATCTACGCCATTCCCGAGGGCACGCTGATCTTCCCCCGGGAACCCCTCGTAAAAATCATCGCGCCCATCATGGAAGCGCAGCTCATGGAGACAGCGATCCTGAACATCATCAACCACCAGTGCCTGATCGCCACGAAGGCGGCCCGGGTCTGCTACGCGGCGAAGGGCGACGGTGTGATGGAGTTCGGGCTGCGCCGGGCACAGGGGCCGGATGCAGGTACATACGGCGCCCGTGCGGCTGTCATCGGCGGCTGTAAGGGAACCTCAAACGTACTTGCCGGACAGATGTTTGACATTCCGGTGCTTGGCACCCACGCCCACAGCTGGATCATGAGCTTTTCGGACGAATACAAGGCTTTCAAAGCGTATGCGGACCTCTATCCCGGCGCATGCATTCTTCTCGTGGACACCTACGACACCTTAAAATCCGGTGTTCCAAACGCCATCCGCGTGTTCCGCGAGATGCGTGAGGCGGGTATCCCCCTGACCTACTACGGCATCCGCATGGACAGCGGCGACCTCGCCTACCTGTCCAAAAAGGTACGCCGCATGCTCGACGAGGCGGACTTCCCCGACGCGGTCATCTCCGCCTCCAACGACCTGGACGAATACCTGATTGAATCGTTAAAGCTCCAGGGTGCCACCATTACCTCCTGGGGTGTTGGCACAAACCTGATCACCTCCAAGGACAACCCTGCCTTCGGCGGTGTCTACAAGCTTGCCGCCATCCAGGATGAAAACGGCAGCTTCACACCGAAGATCAAGCTGTCCGAGAACACGGAGAAGGTCACAAACCCCGGAAACAAGACGGTCTACCGCATCTACGACAACGACACCGGAAAAATCCGCGCCGACCTCATCTGCCTTGCGGACGAGACCTTTGACCCGAAGGAGGACATGCTGCTCTTCGACCCGGGCGAGCCGTGGAAAAAAACACGCATCGCCGGCGAGAGCTACACACTGCGGGAGCTGCTCGTCCCCGTATTCAAAAACGGCACCTGCGTCTACGAATCACCCTCCACGATGGAGATCCGCGCGATCTGCGAAAAAGAGAAGGACACCATCTGGGACGAGACGAAGCGCTTTGTCAATCCCGCAAAGATTTACGTGGATTTATCGGACAAGCTCTACAAGCTCAAAACCGAGATATTAAACGAAATGAATCAGGCATAGCTGCCAAAAGCCATGATAAGCCGACACTATTGTCGGCTTATCTCTTTCCTGTCAGCTGCTTATATGCATACTTTTTTTCGTAAACTGCTCAGTTAAAGCCCACGATCTTCTGCGTCAGCTTATACGCCGCTACCGAGAGCTTCCGCCCGCTCTTGCCCGGCAGGTTCATCGTATTCCCCATGATGCCGTTGCGCATATGATGGAACAGGCGGATATCATAGTTTTTGATATACTTCCACAGGTCGCGCTTTTTCTGCAGGTTTTCCTCCGTGCCGGAGCGAAGAAGCAGCACCGTTGAGACAACCGTTACAATCTCCAAATAATTAAACATATATTTGCGCAGCCGCTTGTTCGCAACCTTCCACAGATCATAGTCCTCGATCATCATCTTATTGACTTTGATCTGCTGGTCAATGCGCCCGATCATGATCTCCTCGTTCACTGACTGGTCAACGCGCCCGATATAATAGTGATACAGATCCAGATCCACGTAGTACATCTTCTTCACATGAGGCAGGGGATGGTACACGTAAATATTGTCCACATAAAACGTATGCCGCGGCAGCTCAAGCTTACACTTTAAGAGCATTTTCGTGCGATAGATCACGGAGTGCATCAGCAGATAATGCCCCTTGGTAATGAATTTCACGTCGCTCCACCCGAAAACCTCATCGGTGGGAAACATGGACGTGTAGCGCATCACCCTTTTGTGCTTTGCGCCTACCTTGTCATAGACAAAATTTGCGATGATCAGATCCACCGTCTCGTCACCGCCCGCAA
Source organism: uncultured Eubacterium sp. (assembly GCA_910589045.1). Taxonomy (GTDB): domain Bacteria; phylum Bacillota; class Clostridia; order Lachnospirales; family Lachnospiraceae; genus W0P33-017. The sequence continues at coordinate 20,722 of CAJUSH010000016.1, read as the reverse complement.
GCTGGTTGAGCCGGTCGAGCACCATCAGAAACGAAATTTCATCCACCCAGTCGTCGCTGTCGACAACCTTAAAATACAGCCCGGTCGCATTGCGGATTCCGGCGTTTACCGCAGCACCATGACCCCCGTTTTCCTGATGGATCGCCTTAACGATCGTCGGATAACGGCGCGCATAGGAATCCGCGATCTCCGGTGTCGCGTCCTTTGAGCCGTCGTCCACGATCAAAATTTCCACATCCTCACCGCCCACTAAAAGCGATTTGATACACTTTTCCATATAGTCCTGCGAATTGTAGCAGGGAATTGCAATTGAAAGCAGCTTCATCGTTTTTCTTCCATAATCCTTTCCGCCAGGGTGAGCGCCTTTTGCACCATGACATCCATATTATAATATTTATATTCCGCCAGCCGTCCCAACAGGTAAAAATTCGTCAGGCCCGCGGTCAGCCCGCGGTATTTCTCATAAAGCACCCCGTTTTCCTCATTCAGAATCGCATAGTAGGGAATTTCGCCCGGGGCGCCGCTGTAGGCGAAGGGATATTCCCGCACGATCGTCGTGCCATCACACCCCGTTTGTCCCGTCAGATATTGAAACTCCGTTATGCGGGTAAAGTCTTCACTCACGGTATAATTTACGACAGACCGCCCCTGGAAATCCGTCTCGTCCAGATGCTCAAAATCAAAGCGCAGCGAACGGTAGGGCAGACGCCCGAAGCGGCAGTCAAAAAACTCATCCAGCGCCCCGGTAAAGATCACATCGCCGGAAAACAGCTCACCGTCCAGCAAAACTGCCCCGTCCTTCACCGTGATGCGCTCCTTCGCGCTCACACCCAGCTGCACCTCTATAGCCTCATGCGCCAGCAGCCGTTCAAACATCGGCGTAAATCCGTGCTTCGGCACGCCCTGGTATTTGTCCTGGAAATAGCGGTTGTCGCGGGAGATGAGCACCGGGACACGCCCCGTCACCTCCGGCGAGATCTCCTCCGGCGTCTGTCCCCACTGCTTCATCGTGTAGCGCAAAAATATGTTTTCGTACACATATTCTGCAATCTGACGGATATCCGCATCCTCACTTTTTTTCAGCTCCAGAATCCCGACCCTGCTGCCGGCGCCATAGGCGCTGACCAGCTTCTGCTCCAGCACCTTCGCTTTTTCTTCCCCATAGACAAGGTGCAGCGTGTTGAGATTGAACGGAATCGGGATATGCCTGCCCTCCACCTCTGCCACGACCTGATGCCCGTCGGGATACAGATACCAGTCCGTAAAACGGGACAGGTATTCGAAAACACCCTCGTCATTTGTATGAAAAATATGGGGACCGTACGCATGAATAAGAATGCCGTGTTCATCCGGCCTGTCGTAGCAGTTTCCGCCGATATGCTCCCGTTTTTCAAGGACGAGCACCCTTCCGCTGCCCGCCTCAGCAAGTGCCCGCGCCGCCACGGCTCCCGCGATTCCTGCGCCGATCACAACTGTCTGATACATTGATCTTCCTCCTGTACGATACTCTTATCTGTGAGCGAATAAAATCTCTGCCCCATCTCAAGGGCACCCTCTTTTTTGCGGTTTGCCCCGGCAGAAAATCGTTCACAAAAAATTAACAAACCACTCATAACCATGTCATATTTCACCAGTATTATATAACCATGCCAAGGAACAAACAAGTTAATTAACGAAAACTTCCCATATTTTCTTTTTCATAATGTAAGGGCGATGCACAAGGAGCATCGCCCTCCTCTTTTATTTTTATTCTGCATGCAGGAAGCCCCGGGCATTTCCGCCGCGGCAAAGCTATACCCGCACTGCGGCAAAAGCCTCTATTTCCAACGCCTATTCTAAAAATTTTTCCTGCCCGATACGGATATTCATATAACGTGAATAACGCGCAAAGGCTGCCGGTATCGCATACATTTCCTCCGAGTCCGAGGGCTTCACAAACAAAAAATTTTCCTTCTGCTCCGGCTCCTCCACCAGCAGCGCAAAGCCCCTCATCTGCCATTCCACATGTGAAAATATGTGCTTTGCCTCCGGCAGCCTTTGAATCCGGATCGGGGAAAGCCCCCTTGCACGGACAAATTCCAGCACCGCCTTTTCAGAAGGATAGCCCTCCATACAGGGAAACTCGTACATACCTGCCAAAAGCCCCTCGTTTGGCCGCTTCTGCAAAAGCACCCGATCGCCGTCGCGGATGACGAGCACCGTCTTTTTTTCCAGACGGCGCGCCTTTTGCTTTGTCTTAACCGGAAGCGCTTCCTCCGTACCGCCTGCATGGGAAAGGCACAGTGCCTCCCAGGGGCACTCCGCACACAGCGGGGCACCGTTCGGGACGCAGACCGTCGCCCCCAGCTCCATCAGCGCCTGGGTGAACATTGCCGCGCGCCCCTCCGGTATAACCTTACGCAGCGCCTCCTCCACACGGGTCTTCACCGACTGCTTTGCAATATCCGAATCGTCCTGTGCGGCGCGCATAACGATGCGCAGCACATTTCCGTCCACAGCTGCCTCCGGACGGTTGTAGGCGATGGACGAGATCGCCGCCGCCGTGTAATGCCCGATGCCCCTGAGCTTTAGCAGCTCCTCATAGTCCGCCGGAATCACGCCGCCGTACTCCTCCATAACCGTCTGCGCCGCAAGCTGCAGGTTCCGCACCCGGTTATAATAGCCGAGCCCCTCCCACAGCTTCAGCAGTCGATCCGTCTCACACGCCGCAAGCGCCCCCACATCCGGCAGGGCCTCCGTAAACCGCGCATAGAAGGGCTTCACCGCCTCCACCCGCGTCTGCTGCAGCATGATCTCCGACACCCAAACACGATAGGGCGTCGGCTCGTCCCGCCACGGCAGGCTGCGGGCGTGCAGCGGATACCATGCCAAAAGCGGCTCCACAAGCCGCGAAAGGTCATAATTGTCCAGCATCGCTCTCTCCTCTTTTGAAACTGTCCGCCATGTTCACAGCGCATCCCGTTTTTATCGCACCGAAAGCTCACGCCAGCTTCCCGCACGGCAAAAGTGATTCAAAAAAGCTGCCGCTTTTCAGGACTCTCCATCCGAAAAGCGTCAGCTTATCTGTTGTTCGCAGCGGTTCATAACCATGCAAAGGACATCCTGCCTGCGGGGGCAGAGCCTTCGAAGCATGCTCCGCCGCGGCATATCCGTCCGGGAAATTACTTATTCTGGAAGGGAACAACCTTTAACTTCTTCTCCGGGTCCTTCTCTAAGAAGTTGCCCATGCCGGCCTTCTGATCCTCGGTCTCGAAGCAGCTTCCGAAAAGCATCTCCTCAAGCACAATGGCATCGTCCATGCTCACATCCAATCCGAGGTTGATCGCCTTCTTGCAGGCACGAACCGCGATGGGTGCATTTGCCGCGATGGTGGACGCCAGCTTCTTTGCTGCAGGCATCAGCTCCTCAGCGGGATATACGTTATTTACCAGGCCGATCCGGTAAGCCTCGTCAGCCTTGATGTTGCGCGCGCCGTAGATCATCTCCTTTGCCTTGCCCACACCGACGATTCTTGCAAGCCGCTGTGTGCCGCCGAATCCGGGGGTAATGCCAAGGCCGACCTCGGGCTGTCCGAACAGTGCGTTGTCGGAACAGATGCGGATATCACAGCTCATGGCAATCTCACATCCGCCGCCTAATGCAAAGCCGTTGATGGCTGCAATAACCGGAACCGGGAAATTCTCGATTCTGCGGAATACATCGTTGCCCTTCTTTCCGAATGCCTCGCCCTCTGCCTTGGTCAGTGTGCTCATCTCTCCGATATCCGCACCTGCAACAAAGGACTTGAACGCATTGCCCTTCTTGTCGGGGCCGCCGGTTAAGATCACGGCTCTCACGTCAGCATTGGATGCGATCTCTGTTAATGCTGCGTCTAACTCCTCTAAGGTCTCGCTGTTGAGCGCGTTCATCGCCGCGGGTCTGGAAATGGTCAATACCGCAATCGCGCCGTCAATTTCTAACTGTAAATTGTTCATTGGTTTATCCTCCTATGGTTTCATGATAGTCACGTAAACACATACCATACGTTATATACAATGTACCATTTTGTGAAAGAATTGTCAATCGCGCTTTACGGCGATGCCCTGAAGGGTTGTAATCGCACGCTCCGGCAGAACACACGCTCCGTGCTCCATTATGTACGCAAGCTGACTCTCCTCAGCGCTCACCGCATCCATGAACTCCAGCGACGCCGCCATGATCTGGCAGACCTCCTTTTCCCCCATCGCCCCGCGCTGCAGGATCAGGCAGTAAACGCCCTCATCTCTCAGGCGGTAAAGCCCGCTGTCCATCTGAAACTGCTCCTCGATGCCCTGTACCAGGCTTACGCAGAAATCCTGCAGTGAGCGGATATCCGAAAATTCAAGCAGATAGGCATCCTTTTGCTCCACCGGGATCACCGCCTGCTCCGACCTTTGACGCGCCTTTTCGTTGACCGCCTCCGAGAGATTGCTCATCGCCGAGCGCAGACCCTCAAGAAGCTCCATGAGGTTCCCGCCCTGCTTTTCCGAAAAGGTCAGCGCCAGCGTATTTTCCGGCAGCACCGCCACCTGGATCGTCATCGGTCCGCCCTGAACCTTAAAGCCGGTCTCCTGCTCCGCCAGCGTGATCATCTTCCGCAGAAATTCTTCCGTTCTTCCGTCGTTGGAGAGAAAATCATCCATCGCCAGCCCGTTCGCCTCTAATTCATCCTCCGTCACAATGCACCGGACCGTATCCGTGCTGATTCGTTTAAATCTCATTTGTACTCACCTCTGATGCAGCCCGAAACCGCTTCCCTGGCAAGCGCATTCGGGTATCTGCTGTTTGCTCCGTAACCGTTCGGACAGCTTTTTCATACTGTCTGTTTCCTGAAAGTAAAATGATTATAGCACAAAAATTGAAACATGGGAACTGAATTATTTTCCCAGACCTTCCAAAACAAAAACTTCGTACTAATTTTGGCATAACAGCAGAAAGACGCATGGAACACTGCATTGTAAACCATGCGTCTTTCTGCGCCCAAAAAAGGAACCTGACGATATCATTCAGACTGCTGCCACACGGCAAATACCCCATTGCATGCGGCACCATCAGCCGAGCATTTCACCGAAAGCCGTACCCTAACGGCCAAACCACTCCTTCATCACACCAAGCACCCGGACCAGCTCATCCTCCGTGATGATGTAGGGCACCATCGCATAGAGATAGTTCAGGAAGGGCCGGCTGAACACACCCCGCTCATAAGCAAACTGCTGATAGCCCCGCAGCACGCTCCCGTCCTTTACCTCCACGCAGACACAGCCGCCCATGATGCGCACTTCTTTGATGCGCGCATCGGTAAGCCCTGACATCTCCCGCCTCGTGATTTCCTCGATGCGGCGGATCTTTGACATGTAATCCTGCGTCTCAAAAAGCTCGATGGATTTGAGCGCCACGCTGCACGCCAGAGCATTTCCCATAAAGGTAGGCCCGTGCATCAGCGCATGCTCCGGGTTGTCGTCATAAAAGCCCTCAAACACCTTTTTGCTCGCCACCGTGACCGCATGACCGATATAGCCTCCGGTCAGCGCCTTTCCAAGCACCAGAATATCAGGCAGAACCAGATCCGCCACAAAACGGTTTCCGGTGCGTCCGAAGCCCGTCGCCACCTCGTCAAAAATAAGCAGCACGCCGTACCTGTCACACAGCTCTCTCGCCCGCTTTAAAAAGGACACGTCGTACATCCGCATCCCGCCTGCCCCCTGCAAAAGCGGCTCCACGATCATACAGTTTAACCGGCTGTGATATTTCTCAAACGCCTCCTCCAAAGCCAAACGCTCTGTCGGGATGTGCACGACGTGCGCGCTCGGCCCGTATGCGTTTAAGACAAAATGATAGTCCTCGTCGTCGCCCACCTCCATCGTCTTGAAGGTGTCGCCGTGGTACGCATGGTTTAAGGCAAGCACCATCGTCCGCTGCTCCTCGCCCCGGTTCATATAATATTGCAGCGCCATTTTCAGCGCGACCTCCACCGCCACGCTTCCCGAATCGGAAAAGAACGAGTAATCCAGATCCCCGGGCAGAAAATCCGCCAGCTTATCCGCCAGCCTTTGCACCGGCTCATGGGTCAGGCCGCCCAGCATCACATGGGAAAATTTTTCCGTCTGGGAAATAACCGCCTCGTTCAATGCGGGATGCTTATAGCCGTGGATAACGCTCCACCAGGAGGAAACGGAGTCAATAAGCTTCTGATCCTCCGTATACAAATAGACCCCCTCTGCGTCCACGATCTTATAAGGCTCCTTCATCGTTTTCATCTGTTCATATGGATACCAAATCATGCTTTCCATACCTCCCCTTCGTGCTGCGCGCATACCGGCCATCCTTTCATCCGGCAGGCCTGCATGCATACAGCATCCCTTTACTCATACAGCGACTTTAACAGCTCCGCCGAAATATTAAGCTCCTGTTCGCCGTCCTTCACACAGGCGAGCACCTTTGTCCCCGTCAGATGCTCACACATGCTTATATTATCCTCCTGCATCACATCGCCGGGCTTATAGTGATTAAAAATAATGCCCTTGAGCCGCATGCCGCGCTCCTTCATATAAAATGCAGTCAGCCCCACGTCATTGATGGTGCCAAGCCCCGCATCCGCGATAAGCAGGCACGGTGCGTGGAATGCCCTGATCACGTCGGGAAGCCAGATCTCCCTCTCGTCAAAGCAGATGGGACACAAAATGCCGCCGGAGCCTTCGAGCGTGACGTAGCCGTATTTCCGGCATACCCTTTCAAAGCCCTCCAGCACGACCTCCATCCGAACCGGATTGCCCTCCATGCGCGACGCAAGATGCGGGGAAACCGCATGCTCATAGACATAAGGGCACATCTCCTCCGGGGGCTGTCCGATGCCGGACAGCTCCTTCACAAAGCGGGCGTCCCCGGGAATCAGACTCCCGTCTGCCCGCCGCTCATTGCCGCTCATCGCCGCCTTGTAATAGCCCGCAGAAGCGCCGCTCTCATGAAGCTTTTTTACGATCAGCCCCGCGATATACGTTTTTCCGATATCCGTCCCCGTCCCTGTAATAAATAACTTCTTACTCATGTTCCGTATCCTTCCCAAATCCCTTTGACCCGTGCAAAGCGTCGATCCGCGGCTTTTGCCCGGATGCTGCCGAAAATTACGCGTTATATGTAAAGCTAGCCATGCATCCGCGGCTCAAAGCCCAGCTCGCGCAAAAGGGCCATATCCCTTTCCACGGTGATGCCCGCCGTCGTCAGCATGTCGCCGGAGATCGCCGCGTTCGCACCCGACAGAAAGCAGCTTTTGCCCTTGTCCGCCAGCAGACCCCGCCCGCCGGCGAGACGAATCGACGCGTCCGGCAGAAGAAACCGGTAAACCGCCACAATACGGCACATCTCCTCCTCAGTCAGCCGCTCGCTGCCCTCAAAGGGCGTACCCGGAATGGGGTTGAGCATATTGACCGGGACACTCCTGATTCCCAGCTCACGCAGCGTGAGTGCCATGTCGATCCGATCCTCCGGCGTCTCCCCCAGCCCCATGATTCCGCCGCTGCACACCGAAAGCCCCGCGGCCCTTGCCGCCCGGATCGCCGCGAGCTTTTCCTCAAAGGTATGAGTCGTGCACACGTTCGCAAAATTTCTCCGCGAGGTTTCCAGGTTGTTGTGGACGCGGCTCACCCCCGCCTCCTTGAGCTTCCGGTACTGCCCCTCGTCCAAAAGTCCGAAGGAAACACAGACCGCGATGCCCGTCTCCCTGCGGATGCGGCGCACCGCCCCGCACATCCGCTCCACCTCTTCATCGGAAAGCCGTTTTCCCGAGGTGACAATGGAATAGCGGAGCACGCCCTGCTCGTCATTTCTTTTTGCCCCGTCTACAAGCTCCTCCTCACCCAGCAGCGGATACTCCTGCGCGCCCGTGTGGTTGTGTGCCGACTGCGCGCAGAAACGGCAGTTTTCCGAGCAGCGCCCGCTCTTCCCGTTGATGATGGTACACAGATCAAACCCATTCCCGCAGAAATGCCGCCGGATCTCGTCCGCCTTTGCGCACAGCTGCGCAAGCGGCTGTCCGTACAACTCCAGCGCCTCCTCCCCGGTGACCTGCCTCCCGGCTATAACCTCATTTCCGAATTGTTCCACATCCATCTTTTAAATTCTCCCTTCCCTGATCAGCGGAATCAGCCGCTTTCCAAGCACCGCCCCGATGACGCACAAAACGATATCACCGGGAACCGCCAGCAGAAAGCAGTACAAAAACAACGGCCAAAGCCCAATCGGGCTGTCCAGATAAAAATTGCTCATTGCATAATAATATACCATTCCCATGAAATATACAATTGCAAGACCTGCAAAGTTTGCGGCAAGCAGCCGTCCGTAGCCGGGTCTGCCCGTCTTGTTGGCAATCACACCCGTGACAAACGCCCCGAGCGCAAACCCGATGATGTAGCCGAAGCTGGGCTGGAACACGTAGCCGATGCCTCCGCCCTGCGCAAAGATCGGCAGTCCGCACAGCCCGAGCAAAATATAGACGCACACTGCCAGCGCGCCCTTTTTAGCGCCCAGCAGAAGTCCTGCAAGCATCGTAAAAAGATACTGCAGCGTAAAGGGCACCACCGGGACGGGCACCTTCAAAAAAGCCCCCGCCGCAATCAGCGCCACAAACATCGAACACAAAATCATATCCTTTGTCTTTTCGTTATTCAAAATAATTCCTCCCTGTCATAAATTTCCAACGCTTTCAAAGAGAAATCATAGCATAGCGGCAAAATATTGTCAACTTATAATTTGTTTTAGTTTACAATTAAACAAAAATCCTACTCGTGTATTTCAAAACAAAGTGAAGGCCGGGGCCAAAACTTTCCTTTTTGCCATAATTGACAACTGGGAAGAATCAAAATATAATACTTTTAAACGAGTTGAAGGGGGTACGTTTGATGATTGCTGAAAGACCTATCAATATAAGCGAAGAATATCGAAAAATGGCCTTACAGGGTGAACCGATTTTTGACAATTCACAGGATATCGTAATTATATCCATGCAAAGCTATAAAACTTATGAGCAATTGGCAAAGGCAAAACATAATGCCGAATATCTGGAAATGCTCGACCGGGGTTTTAAGGAAATCGACAGCGGCAGCAAAGGAATAACAAAAACCATGGAAGAACTAAGGGCGATGGAGCATGAATGATTTTACTTTTTACGGCGATAGCTGGGAACAGTACAAATATTGGGAAACGCAAGACCAGAAAACATTGAAGCGGATCAATGCCTTGCTGGATGATATAAAGAGAAACGGCGCAATGAAAGGAACTGGTAAACCTGAAAAGCTGAAATACCGTAAGGGTGCATAATCACGACGTATAGATGATTCAAACAGGCTTGTCTATGAGATTGATGAACTCCAAAACATAAAAATCATATCATGCAAAGGGCATTATAAAGAATAAGGCCGGAAGAGAAGTTGTCTATATGGCAGCTTTTTTTCTGCTACGCTGCATATGGGCGGTTCTCTCTACAAGTTCATAGCTTTGACGCAGAATCTCATCTGACACCCGGCGACGATTTTTATGTTACCGCACCAGATACGGCGTGCGGACAAATAAACGTCGGGCCGGATGTCGAAATGCTTCGTCATTACCGGGAAACCGAGGTACATGAAAATGCTTCCCGGCATCCGGAAAAATACGCTATGTTATCGGATGCAAAAATCAGTAAGCAGGCCAGCATGCAGCATGGCTGATGGAACAGATAAATCCAGATTGTTTTGCTTCCTAAAACCGACAGGCACGGTAATCTGCGCCGGGCGCATTTCTGCCATGCAGCATGCTCCATGAATACCTGATGAAAATAAAAACCGCATAAATACAAACAGATCCACGGAAGCAGGGGAAAATAATCACTCGAATAAAATCCCGCATACGGAAAGCCCAGCGGTGTAAGTATTTTTATGCCGTATAACAAATCCGGAACCTGAATCTGCACGAAACCGCAAAACCCAATTTGACCATATTGTATTTGTTTGCAGAGCAGGAACAGCAAAAAGCAGACTGCCATTCCGCAGGCAGCAGGGATTTTCTTTAACAGCTTTTCTAACGGCAGCAAAAGCAGGATTGCACAGCCCATAAAATTTAAAATCCCAAACCAGATTGCCTGCGCAGGTATAAATACCGATGTAATAAATGAAATCAGTAGCCCGAAAAGATTAAATATGACACCCCTCTGCAAATTCTTTGTTTTCCCCCAGGTCCATACAAAGCCGGAAATAAAAATGAATGTCCGGCAAATCATCTGCTGCCAGATATGGATCGCCGGAAGGCTGTACCATGTCGGGTATTTTTTATACACCATAAAGACATCGTATAAAAAATGAAATAAAACCATATTGATAATGGCAATGCCCCTGATCCCGTCAACCAAATAATACCGTATCTTTTCTTCCTGCATCATCCGCTTCTCCTTTCTGCTGCTACCATAGCAGACGAAAACAGGAAAAACGGCTGATTGGAAAAATTGCGCGTCTGGGTGGAAAAATTAAAAGTCCGCCGCTTCAAAAGTTATAGAAGTGACGGATCTTTGTGCTGCTGCGTATTCTGTTTGCCTTCTTTATGTGCCGGGCAAAAACAACAGGATACTTGCATGAAAAACATCATTTACACATTCGGCAGACAGACTGCCATGATATTTTTCGACAATGCGCCGCACATTCTTTAAGCCATATCCATGTTCATTTTCCGGCCTAAAAACAGCGTGTATCCCGTGTTCAGATCGTTGTGCGCCACTGCAATTATTTTGAATATCGATACAAAGAATCCCGCGGTCATATTTCATTAAAATTTCCAAAGCCGGATTTGGTACATCGGATAATGCGTTTAGCGCATTATCCAGCAGATTACTTAAAATTACGTTTATGTCAAATGTTGAAATTTCCATTTGCTCCGGTATTTGAATTTTCCAGGTTACGCGAATACCCGCTTTTTTTGCCTTTTCTATCATATAATTTAGAATACTGTCAATACACTCATTGCCGGATGAAACAAATGCCCCGGAACAATCCATAAAGGCTCCCATATCGGAAAGATATTTAAGGGCAGCGTCCTGATCCCCGGAACGGACAAGATCGGAGAGCATTTTAAGATGATGTTTCAGATCATGCTTCAGGGAGCGCGTATTGATTTGTGACTGCCGGATAACCTCAAACTGATTTTCGTACATACAAATTTCCTGCTCTAACATTTCCCGTTCCTGCTCCCGTTTCGATTTGTTCCATTTTTCCAATGCCATTTCCAGAATAAAAAATAGCACAACTGCAAGGCCTGCGCTTATCAGGCATTGCCTGTTTTCTACAAAGGTGCTGTGAAAACAGGCTCTTAAAATAATCCGGTTGAACCCCCAATATAAAATTGGCAGCAGCAGCGCGACCGCAAGACGCACCGCCAGCTTGCCCTGAAAAAGAAAGACCGCAGCGAGTAAGAACAGCATTTCAAGCAAAAACAGCGTTGTATTTGCAGCAGAAAATCTCTTTGAGACAGGAAGCAGCCGGAAATAGCAGCTAATGATAAAAAAGGCCGCAAAAATAATCCCTGCAATTTTTTTATTCACACGGTATGTTCCGATACAGTTTGTACAAAAGCGCATAAGCAGGAAAATGTGTACTGCGTCAATCAGAAACATTGCAATATAAGATAGCAGCAAGAAGCTTACCCCTTTCGATACAGCCTTGTCAGGCAGGCTTTCATATGTTTTCTATATTTTTGGCTTATTGGCAAAATCGTACCGTCCGTCATCTGAACAGCGTCATACCGGTAAATGGAAACATAGGAAGCATTTACAATATATGATTTATGGATCGTCCAAAATCCTTTTCCGTCCACTTGTCCTGCTACCTCCTGCATGGCTCCATAAAAGGCTGTTACGCCCACTTCGGTATGAATTTCTATCTTCTTTCCATTGCAGGCAAAATAAAAAATTTCATCGAAGTACAGCCGTTGTATGGATTTGCCTACGTGAAAAAAGAAGTCATTGTTCCTGAGATGATTCAGCCGTATATATTGATCCAGGGTTCCATCCACGTCTTTTTGTGTGATAGGTTTGACGAGAAAATCAAGCGGTCTGACCTGAAACAGGCTCATCGCATAAGTTTCTTTCGAAGAAATATACACAATGCTGATTTTTTCGTTTCCGAGCTGTTCTCTGATCTGCTTTCCGACCTGAACGCCGTCAAGCTGCAAAAGCTGAATATCCAGAAAGATTAACCCATAGGTATCTTTGTTTTCTATTGCTTTGAACAGCGTTTCTCCCGAATAGAATACTTCCGTATCAATCTGCAAGGCCTGACGCTTCGCATAATTGAAAATCATGTTTTCAATATCGGAGCATGTACCGATTTCATCATCACATATTGCTATTCTTATCAACACGATCACCCCGTTTCCGAAATCACCCGTCAGCATACACAAGTACGAACCAAACTGCTGTCCGAATTATGTTCTCCCGCAGCCCCGCCGCAAGTACCCTCGCTTCGCCGGGGCAGGCTCTGCATACCCAAGGGGCAAGCTATGGCTCGGGTGTGAAAGATAGAAAATCTAATGCTTATCATTAGACAATCTTGTAATTATTTTCCACATTGGATATAATATTAAAAAGGAATGTGAAACAATGGAAGTCCTTAAACAAACGAACGATTACACGATTGATGATATTTATGCATTGCCGGATGGACAAAGAGCTGAATTAATTGATGGCCAAATTTACTATATGGCACCTCCAAACCGACAGCATCAGGACATCGTATTTTCACTATCCAGAAAGATTGCTGACTATATTGATGCAAAGAAAGGCGACTGTAGGGTGTATCTCGCCCCTTTTGCAGTATTCTTAAGTGAAAATAATAATAATTACCTTGAACCAGATATCTCTGTTATTTGCGACAAAGCCAAACTCACTAACAACGGATGCAGCGGTGCTCCTGATTGGATTATAGAAGTAGTCTCTCCGTCCAGCCGCCCAATGGATTATTACAAAAAATTATTCAAATATCGGACAGCAGGAGTTAGAGAATATTGGATTGTGGATGCAAAGAAAAATCTGATTATAGTTTATCATTTTGAACATGACACAATGCTTGATTATACTTTCTCAGACAAAATAAAAGCCGGAATTTACGAAGACTTTGAAATTGACTTTACTACTATCTATACGGAATAAGCACAAAGGATTGGGCTGCCCCAGTGACTCCTAATACGGTTTCCTTTTGAGCATTGGAGGCAGACCGCCATTTCACTTCTTTTATTTATATATCTGTGAAGCAAAAGTGTCAAGTATTATTATACAACATCAAGTCTTATTCATTTGTTAAAGCTTTACACCTTTTTAATTTTGCCCCTTCAGGACACCAGACCCTTGAAGAAATGCCCCATTTAATCCGGAACATAAAAATAGTCCTCCGGCCTCTCCACTGCGTACAGCTCGAACCAGACCCATCTGCCCTCCACAAAAACAGCAATCGCGTCGCCGTATGCGGTGCGCCGGATTTCCGCCCCCTCCTTGATTTTCGATATATTTGTCTGCCCGTTTTCTGACACGGGGTCGGTTGCGCCCACCACAGAGGAAATCGTTCCGACCGCATCCGGGCACAGCAGATCCTCATAGACCTCTTCACCTGTCCAGTAATAATATGTATCGTCCCATTTAATACCCAGCGGGCCGTCCCATTTGATCTCCTCCGGCGGGCTGTCCCATTTGATCTCCTCCTCCGCGCAGGCAATCAGCAGCGACGGCAACGCAAGCACAAGCATCACGAACAGCATGTATCTTCCATTCTTTTTCACAGCAATCCCCTCCTCCGTGCATCAGTAAGCCTTCTACCATACAGAACGCAAAAAAGCCGTGATATACTTCACTGATTTTTATATTTTTTCAGCGCGAACACATACACAAAAAACTAAATCCGCAATTCGGACAGCTCATCCCTCTCCCTGAAATACTGAATATCCAAACATAAATTTTTTCCGCCTATGATCAGGAAATGGCCGCCTGCATAGTATATATGTAATAAGTCATGATTCTTTTTTACTTTCAAAGGATATTCTTCCAGCGTCCCGCTTTCCTTATCTAAGACCAGATAAGCGTTTCCAAATCTGTAAAAGAAAAATACGTCCCTTTCCGGATAAAACGTTGCTGCCGCTATCAATTGATTCTCCTCCTTAATTTTTATAACCTCATCGCCTGTAAGCTTTCCAAGAAACGCCTGACTTGATAAATTTCTCAAATATATGTAATCATCAAAAACCATCAGTTCATTAACACGTCCCTTTCCGGTTTTCAAAAACCGCTCGATATCACCCTGCAAACGTATACGCCGTATTTCATCAAGCGTTTCGTTATATTGAACAAAATAGCACATATAGTCACCATTTTCATCATAAATATCCTGTATAATAGAAATCATATTTCCATCCGCATACATAGCATACAAGGCGCTTCCCTCTTTGCGCGACTCATAAAATTCACTGCTGCACGCTTTTTTCCATGTATTTGAAATGGGATTAAAAAAATCCAGATACGTTTCAATTCGATCGCCATATCTTTCATTTTTCAGCGTAACAACAGAATCTCCGATTGCAAATACATTGATTCCGGGTAAAGAATTATCTTTCTTTTCATGCTTCATGATCTTCTGATTCTCAAGGTCGAAATCATAAAGAATATTTTTATAGCTATCATCTCCTTCTGAAACAGTTATATAAAAATAAAGCCGGTTATCTAAAAGAACAGATGATCCGGTGTCCAGAAAAAAATTTTCAATTGTTCCAATTTCTTTTTTGCCATACTCTGTATTATAAATATAGAACGTAAGCGTTCCGCTTTCTTCCTGATAATACAGCAGATCGCCATTTTTAAAAAAGCCAAAATAAACCGGTTGGTTGAATCTTGAATTTGATATCATGACATCATGGTTACCCTTTGTTCCGCAGCTCGCCCAAAAAAGAAAGATACCCAAAAACAGAACCAGCCCCGTTAAATATGCTTTCCTCATCTCCCAGCTCCTTAACGCCGAATAGAGGAAACATTCCTCTATTCGGCCCTTCTGATATAATTTAATATGCCATTCCGACAAGTGTTGATAAATAACCATGCATCAGTTGATCATCTGTTAAATCAAATATCCCGCGCTGAGGTTCATGTACATAACCAGCCCATGGATCCATTACGGTTACTGCTGATTGATCTTCCGCAATCGCACTGACAACGATGTAATGGTTTTTCGTATCATATGCATATCCATATTTCCTATCTCCTTGCACACCACAAATAGATGCTGCTTTGGCCAAACGGATACCAAAGGTAATATTAACCATCAACTTATCTTTTGTGATACCGTGAAATTTTTTATACTTATGTGTATCCACCTTACTGTTAATATATTCCACCAAATTGCTCAAGCTTATCCCAACGCCATTCTCAAAACCGTTTATGTTCTGGAGTATATTTTTTTCCGTATAACCAATACCTGTTAAATGCTTAATCACCATACGAGCACAAGCCAACCCACAAGTATACTGATTTTCCTGTGCATAATAGGGCACACCTAATGCATACCATGTCGTTCTCCCTTTCGTCCCTTAACATAACTTTGTCTCCTAGTACCGCACCTGCTCGCTATAAGCAGTGCCGCTCTCCGCGAGCGTCGTCACATACGCATACGCCGTGCCCTTAAGTCGATAAATATAGCCCTTCTCAACCGAAACACTTTGAACAATGGATGCACTTGATGACTTGCTCACTACGGAATAGCGTTTGTACAATTGCCATTTACCATCCTTATACTGCTGAAGCTCCGCATCCAGATGCATGCTGGTGACAGTGCTCGGATCACCAATTGCCCTGCAACTGACAGATGCCGTTCCATTAGAAATCGTCAAATTCGGCCGAATCGACGTAATATAAGTCAGTCTTGGCTGTATCTGCGAATTGTCTTCCATTTCGCTCGCCCAAACCACAAACTCCTGTTTTTGCATTTCTCCGCACATCAACATGCATACAAATAATGCACAAACCAATTTTCTCATACGTTCACCTCCCTTCTCTTCTGTTTTGCTAAAGCCGTGCTGACTCAACCGGCTAAAAGCCTTTCACACTTTCTGCCATTTTCAAAAGCTCCTCCTGATTTTCCCAGCCTAAAATCGTATAGGCATATATCTCATCTGTCCAATAGATGAAAAAACGATCCCCCTTTTTAATCGTATGATAGCTTATATCCCCTATGACCACTGTTCCTGTAACCGCATCTTCCGTGTCTACGAGAAAAGACATCCCCTCCGCACGCACCTGATCAAACTCAATGATTTTCCCTTGTTCATTCGCATACTGAACCGTATTTGTAGCAGCAGACTTCTCTCTATCAACAGCTGTATATCCATCCGGAATATAGGAAGGCATTGCTGTCTCAAAAGCAATGCTCTCGTCTGAATCCTTCTTTTTAGTTGCTATGTTTGTATACTCGTCATGAATATCCAATAACCACTCCACCAGCTTCACCCGGCTTGCCTCCACCGACAAAACCGCCGCAAGGAGCACGCCGGCGGCAATCAGCAGAGCCGCGGCCGCCGCACGCACGGCCCGTTTCCTGCCATGCCCGTATAGACCGAGCCGCTCCATCCGGATAAGCCGTTTCATGCGCCGCTCAAACCGTTTTGAAAACACATGCTCCGGCGCTGCCGTAAGCTCCTCATCTAACGACCGCAGCATCGCCTCCTCCGCCATCGGCATAATCTGATACAGGTATTCATCCAGCCAGTCCGGATCATTCCTTTCGCACATACCGCCCGTCCTCCTTTAAAAGCTCCTTTAAATACTTCCTCCCGCGCGAGGCGCGCTTGCGCGTGTTTTCCTCGGAAATCCCCAGAAGCTGCGCAATCTGCTCATAGCTGTAATCCTGCGCGTACCGAAGGCGCAGCACAACCGCATAGTCTGCGGGCAGCTTTGCAAACAATGCCAGATCCCCGCCTTCATCCGGGAATATCTCCCCGTGCCCCAAAACCACGTTCTCCCATTCCCCCACCGGTATCTGCCGCTCCCGCTTCCGCTTGCGGTAAATATCCAGCGCAGCGCATTGTGCCAGGGTGGCCAAAAATGCCTTTGTCCGGGCAGGCTGCGCTTCGTCTGCCTTGTCAAGCTGCCGGAGCAGACGCAAAAATGCCTGATGCAGCGCATCCTCCGCCAGATACGAATCCTGTAAAATGCGGTATGCCGCCGTATACATCAGCCCCCGGTACTCCCTGTACAGACGCTCAAGCTTACTTTTTTCCTCCGGTGTCTCCACCATAGCCAAATATAAAAACATGTTTTTATAACCCCTATACCTTAATAACGAAATCCGGACCCGTTTTGTGACACTTTTTCAAAATAATCCAAAAAAATTCACCTCCGCCCCCGGACGCGCGCCGCCTGAAAAAAGCACCGGCACCTTCTAATTTTCTCCGTTTTCGGATAAAATCAGAAAATGCCGGTGCCGTTTCAAATTCCGGTCTCATATGATGCGCAGTTCAGCGCATTCCTGCCCCGTAAATAGTAACCATCTCCTTTAGCACGTCCAGAACCGCGTGGTCGGACGTATCCGTAAGCACATGCTTTGCCACCGCTTTCAGCTCATCCCTCGCATTTGCCACCGCATAGCTCTCCGCGGCGCGCTTGAGCATGGAAATATCATTGCCGTTGTCACCGAAGGCCGCCGTCTCCTCCGGTGTAATCCCGAGCGCATGCTGAATCTGCGCCAGGGCAGCGCCCTTGTTCGCCCCGGGCATTGTAATATCGATCCAGCGCTCCCCCGAGAGCGCGACCGCGGCCTTTGCACCGAGCCTTTGGCGCAGCGGTTCAATTGCAAACGAAGCGTCCTCCCCGCAGGTATAAAGCGCAACCTTGACAAGCGGCTCCTCCACCGTCAGCAAATCCTCCACCAGCCGGATATCCAGCTTGTAACCCTCATGCATCCAGTCAATATATTTCGGATCGTTCCTGTCCGTGTATGTATTGCGCGCCGCCGATGCCATCATCCACGCATCCTTTACCTCCCGCGCCGCCGTCACCACCTCACGCAGCAGCTCCTTCGGAAAAGAGTTGCAGTACATACCCACGCCGCCCCTTGCGCCGTAGCCGCCGTTGTCGGAGATAACGGTCAGCTCCTGTTCCATTTGCCCGAAAACGCTCATGATGCTCCCGTAATTGCGCCCGCTGGCCGCGACAAAGGTGATTCCCGCCGCCTGCAGCCTGCCGATCACCTCAAAAATTTCCGGATTGATATCGGCAGTTCCCTCCGGCAGAAGCGTCCCGTCCAGATCCGATGCAATCAACTTTATCATACTTGTCCCTCCGTCATAAAAATAAATTTTTCATTACAGCTCCAAGCCGTGATTTACGAGCCTTTCTGAGATTCCTGCTTTTTTATCTCACGCGCACAAACCTCCTCCAAAAATGAGCGCACCATCTCCCGATAGCCCTCCTCGTCCTTCTCGATCGACTGCGCATGCCCGGCCTCTGCGAACAGCTTTAATACACTATAGCCCGCCGTCGCCGCCTGCATCTGCCTGGAATGTGTGCATGGAATAAAATCATCCTTCTCCCCGTGCACGAAGCAGATGGGCACGGTATTTTCCTTTAATGCCTCAATGGGATTTTGCTGCGCATGTGAAAACCCGAAAAAGCATCTGCTGGCTGCGCTGGCCGGATAACAGACCCATCTCGGCAGATGAAACAAATCATGTATGTTGTGGGTCGTAACGTCCAAAAGGCGGGCAAAGCCGCAGTCGTTGACGATAAATTTCAGCTTCGGCCGCTCCCGCAGCGCCATAATCTGAAGCGCCGCACCGAGTGATTCCCCGTGAAGCCCGAGATAGATGTCATCCCCGAACCGCCTGTAAACATCATCAATCACCGCAAGCAGATCACGGTGCTCCTTTTTTCCCATCGTACAGACCGCCCGCTCATTGTCACCGTGTCCCCGGTTGTCGTAGATGAGGCAGTTATAACCAAGCTCACGGAACAGATGTACATATTTCAGGCTCCCTATGCGGTTGCCCGTGTAACCGTGGGAGATAATGACATAGCGCTTCCCCGGCTTTTCAGCCGGAATATAGGTGGCATGCAGGGCGTATCCGTCATAGGCGGAAATGAGAAGCTCCTCCTTTTCCATCTCATCGTACCCCCGCCAAAAGCCATGCCGCTTAATCCGTTCCGTCATCTCCGCGGCTGAACACACCCGCGGCTTCGCCACATACGCCGCCAGCTTATACAAAAAGCAAATCCAGGCGGCAGCGGGCACCAAAAGCCCAAGACCCGGCATCCTGCGTTTCTTCATCACACTTTCCTCCCCCCTGGTTTTCTCTTCCCGCAAAATAGCTGTCCACATTGTAACGCAAAAGCATTGCGAAAGCAATTTAAAATTTGCGACTAACCCTTGCAGGACGCCTGCCTGCCGTAGTAAAATAAATGTATCATGCGGCACAGAATGAACCGTTTTTCTTCCTTGTGCCGACAACAAGCCCGGGAGGAATGGTATATGGAAAAACAACTCTTTACAAACGACGTGATCATCAGCTGGCTGCAGTATTACTCTCAGAATACCACCGTTGACTTAGAGCACGTCAAGATGATCGATATCACGAAAAAAAATAAAAATGTCATCCCGACGGTGGAAGCCCACAAGACGACGATGGTCTTTACAAACGCCGGTGTGGACGATATTTTTTACCGTCTGTGGGACGCGGGACTCGGCGAGTGTGAGGTCTGGTATAACGAGGGCTCCAACCCCGAGGGTGAAATCCTCCATCAGCACGTCAGGGACATGATCAACCGCGGCATCAACGCCTCCGCCGCGATGCTCGTGATCAATCCGAATGCCCGCAATACCGCCAAGATCGGTCTTGCCAACGAGCTGTTCCAGCGCGGCTCCATCAGCTACGTAGGCAGCGAGATCCGCGCCATCATTTTGAGTAAAATGAATGTAGCGCCCACCGACGATATTTGTGTAATCAGCGGGGAGAGCATCGCCATCGAGGCCGCGCTCATCGCTGTAGAAGGCTCCGTTACCGCCGTGGAATACAACAAGGCCGACCGCGCCACGATGGAGGACAACGTCGGGCACTTCGGGCTTCACAACGTCAACATCATCGAGCATGTAGACGAGCGGAGCATGTCCGGCTGTCCCGTCCCCTCCCTCGTCTTTCTCGTGGCATCCGCCAGCACCGAGCAGGAGCTTGCATACCTCACCGGGTTAAATCCGGGCATCCATGTCGTCATCTACACGCTGGATTTCAATGTCGCCGCCACCATGCCCGCCACCCTGGAAAAATACGGCATCATTGACGTGGAAACGATCCAGGTATCCGTCTCCACACTTGGCAGCAGCCACGCCTTTAAGCAGCAGCCCGCGCCCTGGATCATCACCGGACGGGCGCGCTAACACAGCACAGGCCGAAAAGCACCACGGCATTTCGCCCCGCTGCTTTTCGGCCTATGCCCGCACACCTGCCAATGCACCTTAACGGCTCTGCCCAGGTGCTTTCCGGTCTGCCGCGGTCATGCCCCATGCCCGCGCACACCCGCCGAAGGAACAGCCCTCATTCGAAGGGGCGTCTGCCCTTTAACGGCTGACCGGCGGCGCACAGGTCTCCCCGCCTTCCGCAGCAAAAGCTCCGTCTGTTGGATAGTTGGAATAGGTGACTTAGAAAATATCCATTATTCAAGGGT
>CAJUSH010000015.1 GCA_910589045.1 uncultured Eubacterium sp. | reverse complement strand
TCTTTTAATGTTACCTTCAGCATCTGTCTCTCCTCTTTACTCCCATGCAGCCTGCCTACCTGCTTTGCCGCGGCAGCTGCCCGCCCTTCGTCTCCGGCAGCCGGATGCTCCTCTGGAACCGCCCGGCTGCTTTCAGGCCGCTTTGCCACACTCACTGTCAAATCCTGTACGTTCTGACAAAATTTCTTGTTTGTGCATATTGCACTCTGGTGTCTATTATATCGTCAACTTATCTATAATTTCAACCCCCTTTTTCATAAAAGTTGCACAAAGGCAGGTACAAAAAGAGTCGTTGTCAAAACGTACACTTTTTGACAAAAAAAGAGCAACCATCTCTGATTGCCTGAAATCTGGCATAGATTTTATGCTTCTTCTTTATCCTCCATTGAAAACAGCAGCCCCTCCGGTTCGTAACGTCCTCTGCCTTTATCGTGTTCTCACGGAGTGAGCTGTAACCAATTTCATTTCAGGTCTGTCTGAAGATTCCATAATTATCATTGACAAGCAACCCCGCACTTCCTATAATTTATAAGGAGCTTTCTATGTCCGACCGCGTGTCCTCTTTTGAGGGCATGCATCATGCAAACAGCTACGGAGGTATTCTATGATGATCATCGAAAACAATGCAAAGGAACTGGCGGCTATGCAGGAATTTCACAATGGAAACCGGCAGGAGGGCCTGCGTCTGCAGGAGGAATTTGCGGCGCAGTTTCGAGCGGAATATGCCGACAAGGATCACTGCCCCTGCCGGAAAGCGTGCCGCTACCACGGCAACTGCAAGGAGTGCGTCGCCATCCATCGCGCCCATCAGGAGCATGTTCCCAACTGTATGCGCCCGATGCTCAATAAAAAAATAAAGGCGCTCTCCGGGCTGACCGAGCACACGCTTGCCAATGAGATCGAACCGCCAAAGGAGATCCTGCGCAAAGAATTTCAGACAGAACCCGAAACAACCTGATCTCCTGCAGGGCATCACCGCAGCGATCACGCATATGCGAGGAAATGAAAATGGCCGACCTGAAAAAAAGCCTTGACGAGATCGTCTCCGACCTGCCGCAGCGCCTGATTTTAAGCAAGCAGGCAGACAAAACGCAGACATACCGCA
Source organism: uncultured Eubacterium sp. (assembly GCA_910589045.1). Taxonomy (GTDB): domain Bacteria; phylum Bacillota; class Clostridia; order Lachnospirales; family Lachnospiraceae; genus W0P33-017. The sequence goes on along the minus strand of CAJUSH010000015.1, from coordinate 56,957 downwards.
AGGCCGTCATCGAACAGAAAACCGATTATTACCAGATAGCAAGCTATACCGAAAAACAGGTATTCCACGAAAACTGTGACGCACAGGCGCTGCTTTTGTATCTGTCCCATGCCATGGGCGAACAGTTTTTACAGCTGAACGCCTGGTCAAAAACGCGGGAGCACCAGCTTCTGCTCTCAAAAAAGGGAACTGTGACCTACCGCAGAAAGCTGCGAAAGGACAACGTGGAAGAAGCCCCCGCGGCCAATGCCCACAACCGCAGGAAAAATTACATGTTACAGGAGGGCAGCTCCATTCCGCCCCTCGTGGATATGGGAATCTTCACGAAGGAGGGAAAGGTCGTCCACGCGATGTACGATAAATTCCGCCAGATCAACCGCTTTATCGAGCTGATTGACGACGCGGTTGGAACCGCCTGCAAGCCCTGTTGGCACATCGTCGACTTCGGCTGCGGAAAATCCTACCTCACCTTTATCCTCTACTACTATTTTACGGAGATCAAAAAGCAGACGGTGGAAATTGTAGGGCTGGATTTAAAAGCGGATGTCATCGAAAAATGCAATGCCGCCGCCAAAAAGTACGGCTACGGCGGCCTGCACTTTGAGCAGGGAGATATCAGCGGCTACGCGGCACCCTTTGACGTAGATCTGATGGTGACGCTTCACGCCTGCGATACCGCTACGGATTTTGCGCTGTACAACGCCATCTGCTGGAATGCGGACATGATCTTTTGCGTTCCCTGCTGCCAGCACGAATTAAACGGGCAAATGCAGACGGATGCGCTCTCCCTGCTCACCCGCTACGGTATCGTAAAGGAGCGTACGGCGGCACTTCTGACCGACGCCGTCCGGGGCAACCTCCTCTCCTGCATGGGCTACAAAACCCAGCTCTTAGAATTTGTGGATTTAAGCCACACCCCGAAAAATCTGCTCATCCGCGCCGTGAAACGCCCGTCCATGTCAAAAAGCGCACGCGCCGCACAGCTCGCCGAGGTGGAAGCCGCCATGCAGGCCTTCCGGGTACAGCCCACCCTCTACCGACTCTTAAAGGAAGCCGGACGAATATAAGCTCCCCTTGTATCCGTCCGGCTTCTACCATGCTTTAGAGCGTAAGCTCATCCGCGGCCAGGACGGTTCCGTCCGAGGCGTCGATCTCACAGGTGTATACCGATTTTTCACTTTCATTTTCAAAGGATACGACATACATCAGCTGTGCCGCATAGCCGCGGTCCGTTTCCGAAACATCGACCAGAAGCACCTCCGTCTTGTCCTTCCCTTCCGCGGCCGCGCCAAGCTCCGACTTCATATGCCACCGTGCGATCTCCACCGCTTCTTCCTCGCTGATTGCGCCGGTTTCCCGTATCTGCTCCTTTAACATGGCCTGCTCCGCGGCAAACCTTGCTCTTGCGTCCTCTGCCTGCGGACTCACACTGAGTGCATAGTCCGTTTCATACTGAAAATCAATAATTTCCAGCAGCTCCTCATCCGTCAGTTCCCTCTCCGGCAAATAGAAATCCCCCGTAGACCAGACGTAGCAAGGTACGCCCTCCGTTATTTCCTCCGGGGTATTTACCTGCGCGATGGACGCTTCCGGGAACATCCCCTGCTCATAGGCGATCCGCAGCTTCTGCATACGCGACCGCTCCTCCCCGGAATATGCCCTTGAAAACCCGTCCGCTTGCGAATCCTGAGACTGTACCATGTCATTCACGGCCTGCAGCTCCTCCTGCGGAATACGCTCCATCCGCGCTTTTACAAGATTTCTTACCATCGCCTGTACCGGAAGGGCAAGCACGCCAACCGCCAGCACCACAGCGGCCACAGCCGCAGCAGCCTTCCTGCGTTCCCCGGCTCTTTTCCTTCCCCCTGCCATCTGCGCCCGGATGCCGGTCCAGATTTCCTCCTTCATTTTTTTTGGCATATGCATCTGTTCCATTGTTTCCTTTACATCATACGCATTCATCTCTTCTATACCTCCTTCATCAAGAAACGCATCTGCTGCCGGCCCCGCCGTAAACGCATTTTTACCGCGCCCTCCGTAGTCCCCATGAGATCTGCAATTTCCCTGACCCGGTAGCCTTCGACGTAATGCAGATAGACGACCGTCCTCTGCTTAACCGGCAGCTCGAAAAGCTCCCGCAGAGTCTCTCCTTTCTGCGGCTGTGCAAGACAGTTTTCCAGTTCGTCAATGCAAACCTTTGGATGCCGTATTCGAAAACGCAGCATATCCCGGCAGATATTGGTGGCGACCCGGATCAGCCATGCTTTTTCATGCTCCGCATCACGGAAAACCGGTTTCCGCTCCAAATACCGGCAAAAGGTTTCCTGGATTGCATCCTGCACGTCCTGCTCATTGCAGAGCATGACAATGCAGAGTTTGTAGAGCATATCACTGTATTTTTCAAATATTTCCTTCATATGCCCTTCCATGCTCATGCTTCTCACCTCCCTTTGCCATTAACACGTATGAACAGGTAAAAAAGTAACTTTCATGCCAAAAATAATAGACAAAGTTTCGCATCTATTTTTAGCAGATTCGACGATTGTCTATGCCGCTATTGTATGTTAAAATTTTAACAACTATGAACGATTGGAGTTTTTACGCTTCCAAGACATTCATTACCATTTCAAATTTTACATACAGGAGGATGATTCCAATGGCAAGATTTACACTCCCCAGAGACTTATATCACGGAAAAGGCTCTCTGGAGGCATTAAAGACATTTGTTGGAAAACGCGCAATGATCTGCGTGGGCGGCGGCTCCATGAAGCGCTTCGGCTTTTTGGACCGTGCCATCGGCTATTTAAAGGAAGCCGGTATGGAGGTTGAGGTATTCGAGGGTATTGAGCCCGACCCTTCCGTTGAGACCGTTATGAAGGGCGCCGAGGCAATGGCAAAGTTTGAGCCGGACTGGATCGTTGCAATGGGCGGCGGCTCACCGATCGACGCTGCAAAGGCTATGTGGATCAAATATGAGTATCCCGACTGCACGTTCGAGGATATGTGCAAGGTATTCGGCCTGCCCAAGCTTCGCACCAAGGCTCACTTCTGCGCGATTTCCTCTACTTCCGGAACCGCAACCGAGGTGACTGCATTCTCCATCATCACCAACTATCAGGACCGCATCAAATACCCCATCGCGGACTTCGAGATCACGCCCGACGTGGCGATCGTTGACCCCGACCTCGCGGAGACGATGCCCCAGAAGCTGGTGGCACACACCGGTATGGACGCTATGACCCATGCGGTTGAGGCTTATGTTTCCACCGCAAACTGCGATTATACCGATCCCCTGGCTATCCATGCCATTGAGATGATCGAAAACGACCTCGTAAAATCCTACAACGGTGACATGGACGCCCGTGCACGCATGCACAACGCACAGTGTCTGGCAGGAATGGCATTCTCAAATGCGCTTCTTGGCATCGTTCACTCCATGGCCCACAAGACCGGCGCTGCCTTTGAGGACTTCGGCGCACACATCATCCACGGCGCGGCAAACGCTATGTATCTGCCGAAGGTTATCGCCTTCAACGCAAAAAATGAGACCGCGAAGAAGCGCTACGGCGTGATCGTTGACTACATGGGAATCGCTGATCAGAGCGCATCCGACGACGACAAGGTAAAGGCACTGATCGACTACCTGCGCAAGATGAACGACGATCTGAACATCCCGCACTGCATCAAGAACTACGGCGCAGACAGCTATCCCACCGAGAACGGCTTCGTTCCCGAGGAAGTATTCTTAGAGAGGCTGCCGGATATCGCAGCAAACGCGATCCTTGACGCATGCACCGGCTCCAATCCCCGCACCCCTTCACAGGAGGAGATGGAGAAGCTGTTAAAGTGCTGCTACTATGATACAGAGGTGGATTTCTAAATTAAACCTCTCGTTAAACTTTCTGCCATTACTGGTGCCGGAAACAACCAAGAAATGCCGGAACGCGCATACTGCCGTTCCGGCATACTTTTATGCCAGGCCAGCGACAAGCTTCGCCCGGCACACCATACGACATTATATCTGCACACAAAACGCCATCGTATAATCCGCCGCAAAGCTTTCACCCGCACCAAGCGTATTCCCGTAGGCGCGCTCCTCTAAGCTCCCGTCAAAATCAACCGCATCGCACCTGCCGTACCACGGCTCGATGCACACAAAGGGCGCTTCCTTCCCCTCCGGCGACCAGACCGCAAACAGGGGCGTATCAAAGCGAAGGGTCACATAGCATACGCCCTGCGCATCCAGAAGCGACACTTCCCCGGTCTGTTTCCCCTCCACCATATATGTACACGTATCAAAAAATCCGGGCGTAAATATTACCGCACCGTCGGTGAGTGCCAGCACCTGGTCCTCCATGATTGCCAGCCCCTGTGGGGTATTTCCATGGTGATGAAGCTCATTTGTAAGCCCTGCGAACCGCAGGCCGTAGCCCTGCTTTGTCTCCTCCCCGTGAATCGGGCAGCGGAACGCCGGATGTGCCCCGATGGAAAAATACATCGGCTTGCTGTCCGCATTTTCCACCTTCCACAAAACCTTCACTTCACTGTCTAAAAGCTCATAGCCAATGTGCAGGCGAAACGCAAAGGGATATTTTGCATACGTCCCGTCGTCCGACTTCAAAACAAACCAGATACATCCGTCCGCCTGATCCTCAAGCTCAAATTCCATATCCCGGGCAAAGCCATGCTGACCCATGGGATAATTCTTCCCCTCATAGCGGTACTGTTTATTTTTGGGTACACCTACAAAGGGGAACAGCACCGGCGAAGTACGTCCCCAGTACTTCGGGTCCCCCTGCCACATAAACTCAAACCCGTCCGATTTGCGCTTTACGGATTTAACCTCTGCCCCCAGTGAGTCAATCGACACCGCCAGCACTTCATTTTCCAATAAATATCTCATCGCATCCTCCCGAATCTTGTAAAATTTTGTATTTTATTTATCATAGCATGTCATACCGTTCTTTTCAACGGAGCCGTCCGCATCTTTTTCAGCTGGATTATTCCCGTCCGCCATGTAAAAAAGCCCCCTAAATAATTTTCTTCCGCTTAAAAATCCAGATGCACACAAGCACCACCAGCACGCTGATACCGGCCACATAAGGATACCCGTTCTCAAGCTCCGGCATGTTCTCAAAATTCATCCCGTACCACCCGGTGATAAGTGTCAGCGGGAAGAAAATCGTCGAGACGACGGTCAGATACTGCATATTCCGGTTCTGCCGCTCGTCCACCTGGCTCTGGTACACCTCCTTCACCTGCCCGGCGTAGTCGATCAGATGCATGCACCGGTGCAGAAGCCGCTCGGCCCGGTCTCCCACCGTTCCGAAGTATTTGAGCTGGCTTGCGGAAAACAGCTCATTCTCGTTTTCCTCCAGCTCCCGTCCCACCTCCATAAGCTGCTCATAGTAGCCGCGCAAAATCAAAAGCTGCTTTCGCACACGAAGCATGCGCTCCAGAAAATAAACATTCTGCCTGCGCAGCGCCTGCTCCTCCATCTCCATCAGCTCCGACTCGAAGCGTTCCAGTAAAACCGAGTCCCCCGCAATGACCTCCGCCAGAAACATGTACAAAAGCTTTTCGGAGGAAAGATCGCAGCTTAGCCTGCGCTCCCGCAGCCGCTCCACCACGCGCTTTGCATAGCCGTCCTCGCTGACAAGGAGCAGATCGCTTTTATTGATAAAAAAAAGCAGCCGGTAACGCTCTCCCAAAAGCTCCTGTTCATTTGGGATGATGAGGGAACCGCAAAAATAGTCCTGCTCCGCCTCCACCTTACAAAAATAAATGTCCTTCATCAAAAGCTCCAGGCAAACGTCAAAGCCCAGCTCCCCCAGCAAAAGCATCGCCTCCCTGCTATCCGTCACAATCAAAGCGTCCTCCCGTCTCTTTTGCAGCTGCTCCAGATCCGCCTCTGGCAGCCCTTCCGTCAACTCATAAACCATCCCGTTCTCTCCCTCTCATGCAATTCGCACCGCTCCCATACGGCGAGAGGCACCATGTCCTTGAAAAAAACTGCATAAAATCAGCTTCCTCCTCTTTCAATAAAAATATGCAATTAAAAAAATTTTGGCAGGCATTACCGTACCGGCTCTGGTTCTATTTATAGACAGCGGCGGCAATGGCAGCATGCATCCATCATATTTTTTCTTTTCAAAGCGATCATTGCCTTTCAATTTCGGACAAACCTCAAAAAATTCCATATACATTAAAAAAGGACTCTCCGGTCATTACCGGGGAGCCCTCTCAAAGCAATGTTCATTTTCAGACAGCTTCACTTGTAAAGCTGCTCGGATACTTGCACTGCAATCTGATTTTTTCCATATCCAGTTTGCCTTTCCACAGAAGAAACATCCGCCGCTCAGCCCTGTTTCTTTGCCTCTGCCTCACGCCTGTTGATCTTTCTCTGGTTATAAATAGAGAACAGAATGACGGCAACCGCCACGAACATAAACACGTCCGCGATGGGGGACTGGAAAATCGCCGCAAAATTTCCCTTTTGGATATTCATAAAGCGGACGAAGTTCTTCTCGCACATGGGACCTAAGATCAGCGCCAGAAGGATGGGTGAGAGCGGGAACTCATACTTGTTCATGAGCCAGCCCACAACACCGAAGGCCACACATACGCCCACATCAAACACGTTCTTATTGATCGAGAACGCACCGAGCAGGGAAATGACCAAAATAATCGGATAGAGCATTTTCTTCTCCACCGAGACAATCTTCGCGAAGAAACGGACACCGCAGCAGCCCACGATGAGCATCGCCAGGTTTGCGAGCATCAGCGCCGCAAACACCCGGTATACGGTAGGAAGCTCCGCGATGTACATCATCGGTCCGGGGGTAATACCCTTCATAATGAACGCACCAAGCAGGATCGCGGTAACGGAATCACCCGGAACACCCAGCGAGAGCAGCGGAATCATCGCACCGCCGGAGCAGCCGTTGTTCGCCGACTCGGTAGCGGCAACACCGTTTGGAATACCGGTTCCGAAAAGCTCCGGATGCTTGCTGGCAGACTTGCTGGCGCCGTAGGATACAAACACCGCAATGTCCCCGCCCGCACCGGGAATCGCGCCGATAAACGTACCGATCAGACCGCCGGATAAAATATTCGGCCAGATCTGTTTGATGGTCGCCAGATCGGGGAGCACGTTTTTAATCTTCTCGGTGGACTTCTCCTGCTTCTCCTCACCGCTGATGATACGCTCCACGCCTGCGATCACCTCTGCAACCGCAAACAAACCGATCAGCGTGGGAATAAACTGGAAACCGTCTAACAGCCCGGTCTGCTTGTAGGTAATAAACCGCGGGATACCGTTTGTAGGGTCAAGTCCGACCGTACACAGTGCCATTCCGAGGAACGCGCTGATCAGGCCCTTTGTAATAGACTTGCCGGAAATCGCGATAATGACGGACAGGCCGAAAATCGCCAGCATGAACATTTCTCCCGGTCCAAAGCTCATCGCCATATTCGCGATAAACGGAGAGAGGAACGTCATGACAAGCGCACCGATCACACCGCCGCAGAAGGAAGAAAACATGGCAACGGAAAGCGCTTTTCCCGCCTGCCCCTTCTGACACATCGGATAACCGTCAAGCAGCGTAGCCGCAGCCGCCGGTGTCCCGGGCGCATGAATCAGGATTGCGGAAATGGAACCGCCGTACATACCGCCGCAGTAGATGCCCAGCAGCAATCCAATGGATGGAATCAGATCCATTCCGAAGGAAAAAGGAATCAAAAGCGCCACGCCCATCGTCGCCGTCATGCCGGGAATCGCACCCAGCAATACGCCGCCGCAGGCCCCGAGCAGCGTCATCAGAATCACCTGAAGGCTTCCCCACACAGCGCCATAGCTCTCTAACAGTAAACCAAAATCCATAAAATCCGTTCCTCCCCTCTAAAGCTTTCCGACGAGGTCACTGAGGAAGCTCAACGGACCCATAGGAATATTGACTGTCAAAATCTTGAAAAAGATAAACCACATACCAAGGGGCACCAGGATCGATACGAGAATCATCTGAACCCAGTTGCGCTTTCCGATCAAAAACATGATCACAATGGATACCACCGCCGCACAGATGACATACCCCAATATCTTAAACAGTGCCACAAATGCAACGCCCAGAAGGATCACCACAAGTCCGGCCAGAACCGACCTGTCCTTCACAAAATTGATCGATGCCGCTTTGGATGCGAGATAATCCGTATCCCCCTCCTTCATCGAAATCAGCTTCAGCACTGACTGGATGAACAAAATCACGGAAAAAATCAACAATCCCGCAATCATAACCCGCGGAAACGTCGCCGCCTGCACAAAGCTGTTTTTCACTTCCTCAAACTTTCCGGTCTGGATCCACGCCCAAATACCCAGGATAATGAAAAAAATCGAGCCTATGAGGTTGGCAAACGCCACTGTCTGCGTTTTCTTCATAGTAAACTACCTCCCTTTTTTATCAGGCAGGAAAAAACTGCCCGGCGCGCAGGTAATACCGTATCTGTCTTCCCCCATACACCCCCCTGCGCTATATAAAAGGGGCAGGCAACGAACTGCCTGCCCCTCAGGATACGGTTTCAGCCGTAAATACACCTGCTTCCACCTGAACGAAACGTTGCTGTCAATTTTATAATCCGAGGGCGTCCATAGCGTTTGCTACGTCCTCTGCACTCTGCTGTAAGAACTCCGTATAACCTGCAGCATCCAGATAAGAGATTGCCTGTCCGTTGTTCTTCATGAACTCTACAAAATCAGCATCCTCGATCGCTGCCGCACAAGCTGCCTCAAGCTTTGCCTTGATCGCGGGATCTACGTCCTTCGGAATCGCCATACCTCTCTGTGTAAAGTATGTGATATCATAGCCCTCTTCCTTACAGGTCGGTACATCCGGGAAGCTCTCGTTGCGCTCCTCATCCATAACGCCTAAGCAAATAAGATGGCCGGACTCGATAAAGCTTCTCGCCTCTGCAAGGGATACGGTAACACCCTGAATAAATCCGGAAGCAGCGTTCTGTACAGCGGTAGCCGCGCCCTCCTCATATGTGATCATCTGGATATCGATGCCGGTCTCCTGCATCAGATAACCGCCTGCGATGTGCCAAACGGATGCGTTGGAGGAACCACCCATCTGAACCTCGCCGGGATGTGCCTTACAGTACTCGATGTAGGAAGCAAGGTCGGTGATACCGTTTTCATCTGCCCACTCCTTGTTTACGGTAACGGTCGCAGCATCCGTATTTACACGGCAGAGGGGATCATAATCCTCCCAGGTCAGCTCGCTCGTTCCGAGCTTCTTGTAGGTTGCCAGCTCAAAGGTAATCATACCGATGGTGTAGCCGTCCGTCTCGGCATCCGCGATCGCCTGATGTCCTAAAATACCGCCGCCTCCGGTCTGGTTGTCAACGGTAAGGGCAACGCCCAGATTCTTTCCCATAGCCTCGCAGAATGCGCGCAGACATGCGTCCGTACCGCCGCCTGCACCCCAGGGACAGATTACGGAAATACCCTTCTCCGGATATGCAATGTCATCTGCAGCTGCATCCGCACCATCGTCTGCGGGCTCATCCGCAGGCTCGTCCGCCGCGTCGTCCGCAGGCTCATCCGTCGGAGCCTCTGTGTTTGCATCATCTTTTGCATCGTCTGCGGAGCTATCCGAGCCACAGCCGGTGAAAACGCCTGCCAGCATCGTCATAGCAAGCGCTGCTGACAACAATTTTTTTGCACTTTTTACTTTCATACAACTCTCCTTTATATTTTTTAGTGGTAAATAATCACAAAAATATTATACGACCGGAGAGAATATTTGTCAATAATTCTGTGAAGCCTTTTTGCGGACTCCCCGTTTTGCGTTATTTATCACAAAGCCAGCCGATTCATACGTTTTTCCATATGCGCAAAACCAAAAAAGGAACCGGTCAAAAACCGGCTCCTTTTCTTCTCATACCATAACAGGAAATCTCTCCGGATCGCCTGTTATGGCAGCAGAATCGTATTTCTTTTATTTATGCTCCGCCGGCTTCATCTCATGAATCCGGTAAACCGCATCGTCACAGATATGCCTGCCGTGCTCCATAACCTGACTCGCCTGCAGGTCGCCGTAAGCGCTCTCCAGGCCGTACTCGTTCGCCAGCATACAAAACGCCCCGATCTCGCTGCGCTCACAGTCATCCAGATCCATCACTAGCACATATTTCCCGTCCTGCTGATAGAGCGAGCTTGGAACCTTCTCCGTAAAGGGCAGAAGCTGACAGAACCGATACAGCTGCCCCGCCGAGGGAAAACGAACCTGGACGAGCTTTAGCACCTCGCCGTTTTCCGAGTCGATATCGGGCAGCGTCGGCAGAGGCTGCGGTTCATACTCATCCTCCGTCTCACGCTCCTCCCAGCCCTCCAGCTCACTCTCATCCACCGACCGGAAAATCAGCTCCAGGTTACCGTTCAGGAAAATACCTTCCACCGACATCGGACCGGTTTTCTCAAAGCCGGTCTCCTCCTGTCCCTCCTGCACCAGATATTCAAAAAATTCATATGTTTTATCTGACCGTTTCAGAAGGTCGCTGACCTCCAGGCCATTCGCCCGGATTTCCTCAACGGACACACTGCAGCGCAGCTCATTCTCCGATACCTTGCGAAAATTCATGCGACCACCTCTCTTCTTTTATGTTTCATTGTTCTACTATCTATCATACGCAATTCAATCCCATTCGTCAATTTAATTTTTAACAACCGTTACTCCATCCGCAGGCAGCGCGTTACCTTTCACACCCGAGCCGCGCATTTGCTGCAGGTACGTCCCGAATGAACTGTTATGAGTCTATCCCTTTTTTATACGTGCTATGCACTCTGTGAAATGAAAACGAACGCCCATGCGGCTGCATCGGCGTTCTTCAAAGGGGAGAGTTATGAAAAATTGAAAAAGTTACTCGTGTGTATCACTTGTTGTTTGTGATGATTATAGTATATCCAACGGTTATGAACAATTCTTGTCAGCCGATTGAATATTATGTGAACGTTTCGTTTACAAAATATTCACAATTTTCTGTCACCCAAAACCGTCCCAAGCACTTCTACAGCTGCCCCTCCCGGAAACGCCGGATCATCTCCCGCGTCAGACTGCTGTAATCAAAGATTTCCGTCAGCTCCTCCGGTGCAACCCACTCCGCCACGGAAAGCTCCGAGAAATCCGTGTGGATCGTGTCGTCCCCGTCCAGCTCGGCGGTATAGGCGAGCATCAGGTTCCCCGCAAAGCCCCAGGGCTGGGAATCGTAGTAGCGCACGTTTTTTACCCGCAGGCCCGTCTCCTCCATGACCTCCCGCGCCACACACTGCTCCGCGGTCTCACCGAACTCCACAAAGCCCGCCACCAGCGCATAATGTCCGTCCCCGTGGGCGTATTTTGTGAGGAGCAGCTTGCCGTTATGCCGCACCGCCGCCAGTACCGCCGGGGCGATTTTCGGAAAGACCATATTGCCGCAGGAGGGGCAGCGCAGCATGCGCTCCTTCCCGTCGTGTACCATTTTTTCACCGCAGCGCCCGCAAAAACGGTTGTCACGGTACCACATGTACAAATGGTGGGCGCACATCCCTGCGAAGGCTTCGTGCCGCGGTGCCATTTTATGGTTGATGTAGCGCGTCTCCTCCCACGTATGCGCAGGCAGCGCCGAAAACACCGGCTGCTTGTCCCAAACCTGCAAAAAATAATCCCTGCGCCCCTCATCCCCGGTAAGCGCAAACAAATACTGCGGCTGCTTCCCCGAAAGCTTTGCCTCTATCTCCTGCCAGTACGGAAACCGATCGCCGTTTGCCCCGTGAACCACGCAGTAGGTTCCGTTCCACACACAAACGACCATGCTGTTTTCCCCCGGCTTTCGCCCTTCATATGGATGATAAAGCTTCTTTGGTGCAATCTCCTGTAACACCGGATTCATCTCCTTTTCGATTTCTGTTCACATATTTTGCCATGCTCCGCTTCACGGGCAGCTAACCACCCGGTTAAAAAAATTTACGTCCCGAGGTCCGGGACTCTGCCCGAACCGGGCCCTGCCCAAGCCCCGTATCATATTTCGTCCGGCAGCGGATTGATCACCTTTTTAAATGTCAGCACGAGACAGATCGTCGAGATCAGGCCGGACATCAGCTCCGCGATGGGAAAGCTCCACCAGATCAGTGACAGTCCCCCGAGCCTTGCCAGAATATATGCCGCCGGCAAAAGCACCACGAGCTGACGTGCGACGGATACGTACAGGCTGTACATGCCGTTTCCAACCGCCTGGAATATGGAGCCGGCCACGATGCAGTACCATGCAATCAGATAGCTGATCGCAATAATGCGAAGCGCCGGAGCACCGATGGAAAGCATATTTTCCGAAGCGTTAAAAAGCAGCAGGAGCGTACCCGGAATTGTCTCGAAGGCCACAAACCCCATCAGCGTGAGACAAAACGCAATGAGCATTCCCCACTTGATCGTGCGGATCATGCGCTTTTTCTTCCGGGCGCCATAATTGTACGCCACGATCGGTATAATACCGTTGTTGAGCCCGAACACCGGCATAAAGAAAAAGCTCTGGAGCTTGAAGTATACACCGAACACGGCTGCAGCCGTCGAGGAAAGCCCGACTAAGATCCGATTCATGCCGTAGGTCATGATCGAGCCGATGGACTGCATTATAATGGAAGGAAGCCCGACCTTGTATATGGTGGCAATCACCTGTCCGTCCGGGTGAAATCCCCGGAAGCTGATCGTAATATCGTCATTCTTTTTCAGATTGTAAAGGATGCCGATGACTCCCGCTATGATCTGTCCGATAACAGTCGCCACCGCTGCCCCGGCAACCCCCATCCGAGGCAGACCAAACAAGCCGAAAATCAGAATCGGGTCCAAAATAATATTGATAATGGCACCCACCATCTGCGAGATCATCGTAAAAAATGTCCGCCCGGTCGCCTGCAGAAGCCGCTCAAAAATAAACTGCGCGTACAGGCCAAAGGACGCCACCATGACGATCGTCAGATACTCTACGCCCATATCCATGATCTCCACCGGCGCATCCTTGATCTGGCTCGCATAAAAGGGACGCACCGCCAGCAATCCGACGATTGCGGAGACCACGTAGCTGATGATATACAACAAGATCCCGTTCATTGCCGCCTTGTTTGCCTGGTCATAATTTTTTTCACCCAGCGATTTTGAGAGCAGCGAGTTTACACCCACACCGGTTCCCGCACCTACCGCGATGAGCAGCGTCTGCAGCGGAAATGCCAGTGAAACAGCGGTCAGCGCGTTCTCGCTTACGCGGGATACAAAAATGCTGTCCACAATGTTGTACATCGCCTGCACGAGCATAGATATCATCATCGGCAGCGACATGTTCATCAAAAGCTTTCCTTCCGGCATCGTGCCCATTTTATTTTCCTGTTTTACTTCTTCCACTGAAATTTCTCCTTTCGTAAAAATACTGACAACCATCCGGTTGCCGGCAAATACGGCAGAAAGCGCGCACCGGACGGCTTTTCTCATTCTTTGCGCAAGGAATATCTTAACATGGAAGAAATTATATTGCAATACATGAAAATTTTCTGCGCAAAAAGACGGGCAAAAAGCATTTTCTGCTCCTTGCCCGTCTTTCCCGGTGCCCCGTACGGCAGCTATCCCATGCCCCGCCCAGGCATTCCGTTGAAAGCAGATCCCCGCCGCCCTTTGCTTCGCGGTTTCATCTCTGCTATACGCCGCATGCCCTCTTAATTTAAAGCGGAGCCCCGCCGCCTTCTACTTTACGGGATACGTCACGCCGTCGATGCGCACACCCGCCAGCTCATTCACATCAAGAATCTTTGTAAAGCTCTCTCTTGAATATTCTATATTGGACACGCCGCCGTTTCCGGTGATCAGTGAATCCTGATTGTTGTACTCGTTTAAGATTTCCCCGTCCTTTGTCACAAACTCCACCCAGAGTATATCATCAAACAATTCCATGTCAGTTCCGTTATAGTCATAGCGGAGCGTGTAGGAAAGGGGCGTGATCTCAATGGATTTTAACGCCGCATGCGCCCCGCACATGCCGCCCTCCAGGTCAATGTTGAGCGTCTTTCCGTGGTACTGTGCGCTCATATCCCACGCAAGCCTCCATTCACCCGCGATCTTTGTCTCCATATCCAGCTTTCCTTTGTCTACCTGAAAATCCTTCAAGAGCAGTGTTACATGCTTTCCGTCAAGATGAATACCTCCGTCCACATTGAAGACGACCTCATACGCGCGGTGACTTTCGGAAACGGCATACTCATCATTCGCAAATCCCGCGTTCATTGCCATGGTGCATTTCGGGTCGTAGGACTTGCCGTCCACCAAAAGATCGGTCCGGTCAAAAATACAGCTATCGTCAATCGTTATACCCTCCGGTGCCTCCACGTCCACATTCAGATAGAGCATGTAGCCGTCCGTAAGCACCTGTTTTAAGGTAACCTTCATGCCGTCCACCGTTGCGGTCGGAAGTGTCTGCTCATCCGCAGGCTCCGCCGCATCCGCGTTTTCCTTTTCCTGCGGCACGTCGAACGTCTGGCTTAATCCCGTGCTCCCGTAGGACTCCTGCACCTTCTCGTCCGCACCGAAGATCGCCGCCGTTACCGCGTCCCACGCCTCCCCGATGCCCTTTGCCATTACCGGCGTCACCACAGCCACAGCCACTGCTGCTGCCGCTGCCGCAACTGCCGCTGCCTTTTTGTATCTTCCGCTGCCCTTTCTCTTTTTTCCGCCCTCATCCGCTCTGATTACTTCATAGGTTTCCTTCATCTTCATTGACACAACCTCCGGTTCTTCGAGGGTACAAGAAAGCAGTTCCCGCAATTGCTCCGGTTCATATTTGTGTTCCTTCATTTTTCTTCACACCCTCTCTTTCAAATTGTCTGCAAAAGCTCACTGCGAAGGCGTTCCCTGCCCCGCCTGAGCCTGCTCTTTACCGTGTTCTCCCTGATATCAAGTATGCGGGAAATCTCCTTCGTGGTAAAACCCTCGCCGTAATAGAGCACAAAGATCATGCGGTCCTTTCCGGGCAGGCTTTCGACCAGCGCCTTAAATTCCAGGTTGCTTTCCGTCGAATCCCATACGCCTGCCGGCTCCGGCAGCACATCCATGGGCTGAATGCGCTGCTGCTCCCGCCGCAATCGGTTACAGTTATTGATCAGAATCCGGATCAGCCACGTCTTAAAGTAAGCAGGCCTCTGCAAATCCCCGAGGTGCTCCCATGCGTTTAGCGTTGTCTCGCTGATGGCGTCTGCCACATCCGCGTCCGTCTTAAAATATCCGTATGCCACCCGAAGCAATGCCGGCTTTGTCCGCTCCATCAGCTCGATGAATGCCTCCGCCTCACCGCGCATCGCACGCCGTACCAATAACTCCACGTCGGTTTTCCTCCTTTTCAAAAGGTAATGCCCGATTCTCCCGCCTGCGGGCATCTCGTCGGAAGGTTTGTTTCCCTCCTTCTTACACCTATTAGATACCGGAGGTGCGAAAATAGTTGCAGGAAAATTTTTTATTTGTCAGGCAGACCATCCTTCAGCCCCGCGATTTTTACAAATCCATCGCCAGCTTTTTCACCGACTGCAGCGCAGACTGCATCGGCGGCAGCGAGATGAGCACCAGCGTGATGGCGCCCTCGATGCCGATGTAGCTTAAGTTGTACACGGCGGAATAGGCCGCCGGATGCCAGCCCTCCCACGCGTAGGAGGCAAAGAAAATGTAGCCGGAGAGGAAGGCGAATACCCAGCGCCCGAAAATGCCCAGCAGATAGCCCTTCTGCAGACCGAATCTGCTCTCCGAAAAAAGCCCCGAGAGCCCCATCGCACCGAACGCCAGCGGATAATCGACGAGCATCTGCGGAAGGGTCAGGATGTACGGGTCGATGACGAGCTGTAAAATGCCGTAGGCCACGCCCGTCAGAACACCGGCCCTCAATCCATACCAGTAGCCGATGAGCACGATAAAGAGCATGCTGCACAGCGTCACGGAACCGCCCATAGGCGCATCAAAAAGCTTGATCATCGACGTGACCGTTGCCAGCGCCATCGCCATGGCGGAAAACATGAGCTGCCTTGTGGTGATGCGCCTGCCGCCCGCCTTACTGCCCTGTACGAGCACCACCGCAATGCCGATGCACAAAAGCCCGATGAGCACAAGCGACACGTAGCCCAGCGTCGTCAGCTCATAGTATACATCCTCCCCGTTTCCACACGCCGTTGCAAATAGTTTCCACATAAAAAAATCCTCCTTTTCTTTTCCAGGAGGGGTAACAAATGAACGCTCTTTCGACATTGCCAAAAAGCTGCTTCCTTACGCCGGTACGATCCGGATCAAGTAATGAGGGTTCTTTCATTCGTCTCAGCCCCGCAGGGCACCCCTAGCCTTTATCAAATATGTAATTTACAGCCGTATCGTGCCGCTTTACGAAGGAAACTGCCCGTAAGCGCCTGATACGACGAAAAATCTGCGCGGCATAAAAGTACCGCGCAGATTCATCATAGCTCGAATCATACCAAATGTCAAATACTATTTCGGATATTACTTCCCGCCCTTGCGGTTTGAAACCACGTCAAAGATAACCGCAACCAGCAGAACGCCGCCCTTTACAACATACTGCCATGAATCACCGATACCCATGATAGACATACCCATGTTGATGACGCCGAGCAGGAGCGCACCGATGATAACACCCGAAACCTTTCCGCTGCCGCCGTATGCGGAGGCGCCGCCGATGAAGCAGGAGCCGATGGCGTCCATCTCAAAGGAGGTACCGGTTGAGCCGTTTACGGAGCCGACGCGGGCCAGGCACAAAAGACCGCATAAGCCCGCCAGCAGTCCCATGTTGGCGTAGGCGATAAAATAAACCTTGTTGGTATTGATGCCGGAGAGCTGGCTTGCCTTCTCATTGCCGCCCACCGCATAGAAATATCGTCCGAATGCGGTTTTCGATGTAATAAAGTGGTAAATCAGGCAGACCGCTACGACCCACACGAGCATAACGGAAATTCCCTTATACTGGCAGAGCAGGTAGCAGTAAAACAGAAGTACCGCGGAAATGATCGCGCTGCGACCGAAATCGCTGACCGCGCTGTTCTGTCGGTAGCCCTTTTTCGCCTTGCTTGCCCGGGAGGAAATGGTGCTGTAAAAAATGAGGGCAACCACCACGATACCGATCACAAGGGGCGAGAGAATGCGTTCCGCCGAATCCAGCCCCGGAATTTTTATGTACGCCGTAAAAATATTTAAAAATACAGGATCCTGCACGGATACGGTCTTGCTGTCAAGGATGAGACGCCCGATTCCGCGGAAGATGAACATGCCGCCCAGCGTCGTGATGAAGGGCGGGATGCGGACATAGCCGATCCAGTAGCCCTGCCAGATACCCGAGAGAAGTCCCACAAGGATACAGGCCGGAATCGTGAGATAGGTGCTGATTCCGTGGTTTGTAATCATGACCGCCGCCATGCCGCCGACCATACAGATGACCGAACCCACGGAGAGGTCAATGTTGCCGCCGGTCAGAATACACAGCAGCATACCGCACGCCATAACCAGCACGTAGCCGTTCTGCAAAAGCAGGTTGGACATATTCTGCGCATAGAGCAGACGTCCGTCGGTTAAAAAATAAAATAAGACAAACACGATAACGAGCGCGATCGTCATACTGTTTTTTGTTAAAAACTCACCCAGATTGAACTGATTCCCAGCCATAGCTTCTTTATTTGTTGACATAGATGAACAACTCCTTTCTTTCACAAGGTAACACCCGTTCGCCTGTGCTTGCGGGCATGTCGTCGGAAGGCATTCCCTCCTCAATCCGTGGCACGGATGATGTAGCTCATGATCTTTTCCTGCGTTGCTTCCCGTGCATCCAGCTCCCCGCGAAGCTCTCCCTCATTCATAATATAAATGCGGTCGCACATGCCGATGAGCTCCGGCATTTCGGAGGAGATCATGATGATGGATTTTCCCTCCTCCACCATCTGATTGATCAGGCAGTAAATATCATATTTCGCACCGACGTCGATGCCGCGGGTCGGCTCATCCAGAATCAGGATCTCCGGCTCCGTAAACATCCACTTGCCCAGCAGCGCCTTCTGCTGGTTGCCGCCGGAGAGGTTGCCGGTTTTCTGCTCGATGGAGGGAGTCTTTGTACCCATCGCCTCCGTCATCTCCTCCGCCACGTTGATCTCGGCGGTTGTGTCGATGACGCCCCGCGCGCACACCTTCTCCAGACGCGCCAGCGTCGTATTAAAACGGATCGATTCCCCGAGAATCAGCCCGTTCACCTTTCGGTCCTCCGTCACATAGGCAAGGCCGCTTTTAATTGCCTGCTCCGGGTTTTTCAGCTCCACCTTCTTCCCGTTCAAATACAGCTCCCCGGTGATATTCGTGCCGTAGCTTTTGCCGAAGATGGACATGGCAAGCTCGGTGCGCCCCGCGCCCTGAAGCCCGGAAAAGCCGATCACCTCGCCCTTATGCACCTTGAAGGACACCTTGTTGTCCACAACCTTTTCGTGATAGAGGGGATGATGGACCGTCCAGTTTTTCACCTCCAGGCTCACCTCGCTGCGTACCTTCCGCTCCCTCGACGGATAGCGGTCGTCCATGGGCCTTCCCACCATGCCCTTGATAATGCGGTCCTCACTGAACTCGTCAACGCCCTTCACCAGCGTCTCGATGGTGGAGCCGTCACGGATAATGGTCGCCTTATCCGCACAGTAAATAATTTCATTCAATTTATGGGTAATAATAATCGATGTTAATCCGTTATTTTTAAATTCAATCAGAAGATCCAACAGCATCTTTGCATCCTCGTCATTCAGGGAGGACGTCGGCTCATCCAGAATCAGAAGCTTTACGTCCTTCGAAAACGCCTTCGCGATCTCCACAAGCTGCTGCTTGCCGGTTCCGATATCCTTGATCAGCATCTGCGCAGATTCAGAAAGTCCCACCTGCCGCATATGCTTTTCAGCCTCGTTGTAGGTCAGGTCCCAGTCAATGTGCCCGAATTTGTTCTTTTTCTCGTTCCCGAGAAACATATTTTCCCCAATAGTAAGCAGCGGAATCAGCGCCAGCTCCTGATGGATGATGACGATACCCTTTGATTCGCTGTCCTTTAGCGTTTTAAACTGGCAAAGTTCCCCGTTATAGTAAATCTCACCCGAGTAGGTTCCCGCCGGATAAGTTCCCGAGAGCACGTTCATCAGCGTGGATTTGCCCGCACCGTTTTCACCGATCAGCGCATGAATCTCCCCGCGCTCAACGACCAGGTTTACGTTATCCAGCGCCTTTACTCCCGGGAACTCCTTGGTAATGGATTTCATTTCCAAAATAATGTCAGCCAAAAGAAATCTCCTCCTCTCTCCTGTCCGTAAGACCAAACACAAGGGCGGGACAGACGCCCCGCCCTTGCCACAGGTCATGATATCACTCTGTTATTAGTTCGCAGCAGACAGATATCCGTCCTCACCCATCGTGTATAAACCGGTATCCACAAGCTCCTGCAGATTGTCCTTTGTAATGACGTTCGGTACAAGCAGGAAGGAAGGACACTTGTTGCCCTCGGACGTCTCGTAGGACTCCGTATCGTATGCGCACTCGATCGCGAACGCATCCGTCAGGGAAGCGTCAACCGTATCACCCTTGATAATCGACTGTGCGAGGGAAAGGGTAACGACTGCCTCGTTGCTCACATTCTTGTAAACGGTCATGGTCTGAATGCCGTCAACAATGTTCTTCAGGTTTGCCTCGTCACCGTCCTGGCCCGTGATCAGTACGGAGTTGCCGCCCGCGTAATCGGAGGTGATGGCCTGTGCCACGCCAAGTGCGGTAGAGTCGTTGGAGCAAACCCAGACGTCGAGCTGTGTTCCGTCCGCATAGTAGGAGGAAAGAACGTTCTGTGCACGCTCAAGCGCAGTATCGGTGCTCCACTGTGCGGTTGCAACCGTATCGAAATCGGTCTGTCCGGATACGACGTTCAGGGTTCCCGCATCGATGTAGGGCTTGAGTACGTCCATGGCACCGTTGTAGAAATAGCCTGCATTGTTGTCCGCCGGGTCACCTGCAGTGAACTCCATATTGTAAACCTTATCGCCCGCATTCTCGAGATCAAGCTGCTCTACAACGAACTCGCCCTGGAGCTTTCCTACCGTGTAGTTATCGAAGGATACGTAATAAGAAACCGCGTCGTTCATGATCAGACGGTCATAGGCGATGACCGGAACATTTGCCTCCGCTGCCTCGTCCATTGCAGTATTTAACGCCTCGCCGTCAATCGCCGCAACGATCAGAAGGTCTACGCCGTCCGCCAGCATGTTCTGGATATCGTTTACCTGCTTTCCGGAATCATTGTCGGAGAAGGTAAGGATTGTCTCATAGCCTGCTGCCTGGAACTCGCTGTCCAGATATGCGCCGTCGCGGTTCCAGCGCTCCAGAGACTGTGTCGGCATGGAGATACCGATCTTTCCGCCGCCCCCGGCTGTTCCCGCATCGTCGCCTGCTTGCGCGTCATCCCCTGCATCCGCAGCGTCCTCTGCGTCATCCCCCGCATCCGCTTCGTCATTTGCCGGAGCGTTCGCCGCATCCGAATCACTGCTGGAGCCGCAGCCGGCAAGCAGCGCAGCCGTCATCGTAGCAGTCAGTAAAACACCAAGTACTTTTCTTTTCATTTGAAATGTCCTCCCTTTTTTTGATACCGTAAATATATCACAAAGGAAACTGGAATAACTTGCGCTTTTCTGTACATTTTTTATATCCCGAACGCTCTGCTGCCCACAAAAAACAGGACAAAATTGCCATCACAATCTTGTCCTGTGCAAAAAAGTACTAATTCCGCCGCCGCTTTGCCACGCCGTCTAAGGCATCCTGCCCGGCACATTCAGATAAACGTCCTCCTTCAGATGAAAGCCGCTGTTGATAATCACCTCATTGATGTTCTCCGCCGTCACGCACACGGGCTGGAGCGCCACATACGGGACCCGGTACCTGACGTTGTCCAGCATCGTGACGTCCTCACCCAGAATCTGCCTGTCCTTTGCCAGTGCAACGGCACATTCCGCCGCCCGTCTGGCAAGCCGCTCCACCGGCTTGTAAACCGTCATGAGCTGGGTGCCCTCCACGATCCGCTGGCACGCCTCCAGATCCGCATCCTGGCCCACGACCAGAACCTGACCCGCCAGCTGCTTCTCGGCGAGCACCGGCACGACGCGGCTGGCAATGTCATCGTTTCCGCACATGATCGCATCCGCCTGCTGAACCATAAACATATGATCGTACATATAGTCGGCGGCAAGCTCCGCGAGCCACCGGTCGGCGTGAAACTTATCTAAAACCGTCACGCCGTTTTCCTCCATAATCCGCTGAAATGCGCCCTCTACCAGCGATACGTTGCTGTCGCTGGGCGAGCCTCCCAGCATAAGCACCCTGCCACCCGCCAGCCCGTTTTCGATGAGCGTATCCGCCATCATGCCGCCCACCGCTTCGTTGTCAAAGGAAATATACAGATCAATGTCCGCATCGTTAATGAGTCTGTCATAGGCGATCACCTTAATGCCCGCCTCCTTCGCCTTCTGTATGGAATCCTTTAGTCCGTCGGAATCGATACAGATGACCACGATCACGTCCATACCCATTTTGATAAAGTATTCGATCTGCCGCTTCTGCTCCTCGATCTCCCCGTTTGCATTCTGGACATTGACCTCCGCGCCCAGCTCCTTCGCCGTGGAGACAAACACATCCCGATCCCGCTGCCACCGCTCAATGACAAAGGAATCAAAGCTCATGCCGATCTGTATTTTTTCCTCCTCCTGCTCCTCCTGGTCGTCCCTCTTGCTGCCCGGGCCGCTGCAGGAGGTAAGCATAAGCACCAGACACAGAAGCGTGACCCATATTATTTTTCCGTATCCTTTCATTTTTCTGAGGATGCCTCCTTCCGAAACGATTATGCGTGTTTGTATTCTGTCGGGGTAACGCCGACGTTTTTCTTAAAGGAGCGGCTGAAGTAATTGGGGTCGGCATACCCGCACAGGGCACAGATCTCCTTCATGGAATACTCCGTCGTGCTCAGCAGCTCCTTTGCCCGCTCGATGCGGATGTTCGTAAGATACTCAATAAAATTTTTCCCGGTTCCCTCCTTAAAGATTTTGCTGAAATAATAGGGGCTGATGTTGACCGTCCTGGAAACCTCATCCAGGGAAATATCCCTGTGGAAATTTTCTTTAATATAGCCCTCCGCCATCTCAATAATACTGCCGGCCTTCTCCTCACGCTTCCGCAAAATATTCTGGCAGGCGTGCCCCATCTTGTTCAAAAACCAGTCGCGCAGCGCATCGAGCCCGTCCAGAGCCATAATGGTCGGCAGGTAGTCCTGCCTGGAAGAGAAATGATAGGTCATCCCGCCCTTCTTGTAAGCAATTTGCTCCGCATAAAGAACAAACTCCAGTATTTTCAGGCGGATGGACATGACATTGTCCGGGTTGTTCTCCGCCATCCAGCGGAAAAACGTCCGGGCAGTGGCAGGCACACCGTCAACCTCGCCCTTTTCCAGCTCGTCAAAAAGCTTTTTTTCCAGGTGGATCGGGTAATCCCCCGCATAATCGCAGCCAATCGGCAGATCGTCCGCGTGCGCAACGCTGCCCGTCGTCATGACCAGGGCATTGAGCGCCTCATTGTAGGAGCCGCCCATCTCCTGCAGCACGCCGGCCTTCCCGATCCCGATCCGGAAGCTGATGCCGGTCTTTCCCCGCATCCGCCTCACAAGCTCCCGCGCCTTATCAATCAGCTCGATCCGCTCGTTGTAATCCATCTTATCCCTGTCACACGGGACCAAAACCGCCAGCTTGTTTGACATGACAGTTCCGACGATACAGTCAAAATATTCCTTGACACAGGCGCGCACCTCCTGATAGTGCTGCTGCATCTTCACGCTGCTGCCGACGGCATTTGTCATATGGTTCCCGACCTGCCTGTCCCCGCAGACAATGGACATCATATACGCGCAGGGCTTGTCGAAGCCGAGGATTGTCTTGTAATTTTCGATATCCTCCGTAAACTTTTCCTGCAAAAGGATATCGTAGATAAGCCCGTTCTCAATAATGGGAATCACTGTCTCGAGCTTTTCCTTCACCAGAAGATCATTGCTGCGCTTCTCCCGCTCCCGGTCGATCATCCCGATTCCCTTTCGCAGAATGGAAATGATCCTTGTCCGCTCCATCGGCTTTGTGATATATTCCAAAACCCCCAGCTTAATGGCCTCCTTCGCGTAGTCAAACTTATCGTAGGCGGACATAACCACAAAGAGGACATTCTGATTGCTTTTGCGGATCTCCCGCATGGCCTCGATCCCGTTGATTCCCGGCATCTGGATGTCCATGATGGCAAGGTCCGGCCGAAACCGCTCGGCCAGCTCGATGACGCTCCTTCCCGTTTTGGCGTACTCCACAACACAGGCATCCCCAAATTCCTTCTCGATAATAAATTTCAGCGAGTCGATGACGATCCCCTCGTCATCCGCAAGCATAATTTTGTACATCAGCTTCCTCCCGTTTACGTGAAGGGCAGATAAATAATAATTTCCGTTCCCTGGCCTGTGCCCCCGCTTTTGATCGCCATAACATCCTCCCGCCCCGTAAAAAGCTTCAGCCGCGCAGCCACGTTATCCATCCCGATTCCGTTGGAATCCGTACCCAGCTCCCCCTCCTTGTAGGTACCGCTTAAAATCTTTTCGATCACGTCGGGGCAGATTCCCACGCCGTTGTCCCGGACGCTGATGCAGGCGCACCCGTCCCTTTCGTAGACGGACAGCCAGATCCTTCCCTCTCCCGCCATCTCACGGATGCCGTGATTGACGCAGTTTTCCACAAGCGGCTGCAGGATCATGCTCGGCATCTCAATCTGCAAAAGCTCCTCGTCCACGTCTTTCTCATAGTGAATATCCCCGGAAAAGCGCACATTTAAAATGTAGATATAATTATCCACCAGCTCGATCTCCTCGCGGACCGTGACATTCGCACTGCTGTTTTTGACGTTATAGCGGAAAAACTCCGCCACATTCTGTACATAGCGGTAGGTTCTCTCCGCGCCCTCAAGCATGGCAAGCTGCGCGCTGGCGTTTAAGGTGTTAAAGAGAAAATGCGGGTTGATCTGTGCCTGCAGATACTTTAGCTGCGCGTCCTTCAGGTGCGCCTCCATCAGAAATTCCTTCTCCTTCATGGCGCGCTCCACCTCCATACTGCGGCGGATGCGCTCAATGTACTCCCGTATACTGATCACCATCTGGTTGAAGGCCCCCGTCACCACGCCGATCTCGTCGCGTGACTCCACCTCCAGAAGCTCAATGCCGAAATTTCCCTTCGCAACCTCATCCGCCGCGCGCGCCAGTGTTTTCAGCGGACGGATGATCGTGCCGACCAGCTTGATGATGATGCTGACATTCAGAAAAATGACGATCGCGATAATGCCGATACCCACCGTCTCAAACAGCCGGAACGCCTGGGCCAGCTCACTGTAATTGGCGGAATTATTTTTGAACTGCTGGTTGTTCAGGCTGCCGATGTAGGTGCTGATGTAGTCATACATCCGGGTCGCGCTCTCGTAGCGGATCCGGTATTTCTCCACGTTGCGCCCCCGCTTCGCCTCGATGGTCTGATCTGTGAGGTCCAGATAATGGGCGGACATGTGCCGGATATTGCGCTTCATGCGGTCAAAGGCGCTTGCGCTCACCTCGTCCCCCAGCTCCTCCACCAGTGCAAGATAGCGCTCCGAGCTGCGGTAATACTCCTCCAGCGAATCGCTGGCCTTGGCATCCAGATATTCGGTCATATAATCCTGCACGCTGTTCAGCACTGCCGTCAGCTCATTCAGCTTTAAATTGTCCCGATATACCAGCTCCATCTCGTTTGACATCTGGTTGATCCCCAGAATCAGGAGCAGATTGACCAGACAGACGAACGCGTTGGTCAGAATGTAAATGCTGCTGATCTTGCCCTGCAGGGATTGGTTGAGCAGGCGGTGCAGCCTATCGATCATTGTCCGCCACCTCCCCGATATATTTCGAAACGTTTTCCCGGTTGATCAGGGCGATATCCGCTATAAAATACTGGCTGGTGTTGCCGAGGGTGTTGTACTCCGTCAGCGCATCCACGCAGAAGCTTCCCATCTGCATCGTATCGATGGATATCGTCGCATAGATCACATTCCGCTCAATGGCCTTTAAGATCGTCTCGGAATCGTAGTAGCCGAGAATGCTCACCTGCCCCACCCGGTTATAGTCCACCGCCGCACGGTAAACACAGGTCGTGTCCAGCTCGTTCAGACACACGATGATATCCGGCAGCTCCCCCTCCATAAAAAGATCCCGGATGGACTCCTCCACGAAAAAGGCGTTTGTATTGTCGATGGACACAAGGGAAAGCTCAATCCGTGTATCGTCCTTCTTCTCCTTCTCGATCGTCTCCTGTATGCCGGAGCAGAGAATGTTCTGCCCGTAGTCCTGGGCATGGGCGTCCACTAAAACCGCCACCTTCACCGGGCCTGTCTCCTGCGTCAGGGTGACTTGTGCCTGTCCGTTTGTCTGCTGCACCTGCAGCTCCTGCTTCTCCCTCACGATCTGGAGCACCTCCCTGCCGTACTCCCTTCCCAGGTCATAGCTTCCGATCCCCACAAACGCACACCGCCTGCTTTTGGTGTTGTCGCCGTAGAGCGTGACGACCGGTATGCCCGCTTCCACCGCCTCGTCGATCAGCTCCGTCATCCCGGCGCTCTCATCTGCGGCAACGATTATACCGTCTACCTCGGAGGCGATGGCGATGCGCATCAGGTCCTCTTTGGAATAATTATTGTCGAAGGAGTCATTGAGCAAATCCACATAGCTGTTTTCGCGAAGTCCCGCCTCATAAGCACCCTCATAAATCGACTGCCAGAGGGACGTGTTGCTGTCCTCCGCAATCATCACATAATAGCTGTCATACCGGTTCGCATCCGTCTCCGCCGTAAAATGATCAAAGTAAAAGCGGAAAATGAGAACACCTGCGATCATCGTGATCCCCACAAGCAAAACCGTCATGATCAAATATCCCGTATAACTGCTCTTTCTGATTTTGATTCTTTTGATTCGCTTCATCTTTACTCCGCCGGCATCCGACGCGCGCCCGGTAAAGCTCGCCTCACCGGGCGCCCTTGCCCAAACCGGTTTCAGCCGTTATGGAACAGCGTCTTTAACGCCGGATAAATCTGCCGGAATTTCGCATACTGCTTCTCATACTTTGCCACAAGCGCTGCCTCCGGCTCCACGGTGTCTGTCACCTTCACGAGCTTTTCTGCCGCCTCCTGAACGCTTGCAAACGCGCCGCAGCCCACCGCGGCCAGCATCGCGCCGCCGTAGCCGGGGCCCTCCTCGCTCTCGATCACATCCACGCTCACGTTCATGACATTTGCAATGATCTTCTTCCAGAGGGGGCTTTTTGCACCGCCGCCGCAGATCTTCGTCCGCTCGATCCGAATGCCGAGGCTGCGCGCCACCTCCAGCGAATCCCGCAGCCCGAAGGCAACACCCTCCAGCACCGCCTGGGTCATGTCCGCACGGGTAGTATCCATCGACATGCCGATAAAGGCAGCCCGGGCCAGCGGGTCATTGTGGGGCGAGCGCTCGCCCATGAGATAGGGGAGGTAAAATACCGTATTCTCCCCCAGCTTTGTAATCTCTGCCTGCTCCTGTGCATACTCCGCCGTTTTTAAAATCTCGTCCATCCACCACTTATTGCAGGACGCGGCGCTGAGCATACAGCCCATGAGATGGTAGCACCCGTCCGCATGGTCAAAGGAGTGCAGCGCGTTGTTGGCATCCACCCCGAAGGATTTGCTGGAAATAAAAATCGTTCCCGAGGTTCCGAGGGAAATGTTGCACATGCCCTCCCCCACGGTCCCGGTTCCAACGGCTGCCGCCGCGTTGTCCCCCGCCCCGGCGATAATCTTTACCCCCTTCGGGAAGCCAAGCTTTGCCGCAAGCGCATCCTTTAGCGTTCCGACGACCTCGTAGCTCTCAAAAAGCTTCGGAAGCTGCGACTTTGAAATGCCGCAGATCTCAAGCATCTCCTTTGACCAGCAGCGGTTTTTCACATCCAGCAGCAGCATGCCAGACGCATCCGAATAGTCGGTGCAGTGCACGCCGCTTAAACGGTAAGCGAGGTAATCCTTCGGAAGCATAATCCGCTCGATTTTTGCGAAATGCTCCGGCTCGTTCTTTTTCATCCACAAAAGCTTCGGCGCGGTAAACCCGGCAAAAGCGATATTCGCCGTGTACGCCGAGAGCTTCTCCTTTCCGACCACCTCGTTTAAATAGTCCGTCTCCGCCGCCGTGCGTCCGTCGTTCCACAAAATCGCCGGCCGGATGACGGCATCCTCCCGGTCTAAAACAACCAGCCCGTGCATCTGCCCGCCGAAGCTGATACCCGCAATCCGGCTCTTATCGCAATCCGCGGTAAGCTCTTTCATACCCGCGAGGGACTGGTCGTACCAGTCCCCGGGGTTTTGCTCTGACCAGCCCGGATGCGGGAAATACAGCGGATATTCCTTTGACACGATCTTATGGATTTTTCCGCTCTCGTCCATCAACAGGAGCTTTACCGCGGAGGTCCCAAGGTCCACTCCGATATATAACATCCCTTTACCCTCTCTTTCTTCGCATTTTGCCTTCCTGAGCTTCTCCTACTTCCAGGGGTTTTCCGTGGGATAGCGGACGCCTGCCGGCTGGTTATACCCGATCTCCTCCACCGGAACGCCGATGTACTTGAACACCTCAAACAGTGCTTTTCCGTAATTTCCGAATGCCACCGCTCCGTGATGCGGGAAGTTGCCCTCGATTAAAACATGGCGGTAAAATCTTCCCATCTCGGGGATGGCAAAAACGCCGATGGAGCCGAAGGAACGGCTTGCTACCGGGAGCACCTCGCCCTGTGCGATGTAAGCCTTCAGCCTGCAGTCCGCCGTGCTCTGGAGACGGAAGAAGGTAATGTCGCCGGGCCTGATGTCGCCCTCGAGGGTTCCCTGTGTCACCTCCTCGGGAAGGGATCGCGCCATGATGAGCTGATAGCGCATCTCACAGAAGGAAAGCTTGCTTGCAGCCGTGTTGCCGCAGTGGAAGCCCATGAATGTATCCTTGTGGGTATAGGGGAATTTGCCCTCGATGTCCTCCCGGAACATATCCGCCGGAACGTTGTTGTTGATATCCAGAAGCGTCACGATATCATCACTGACAACCGTTCCGATATACTCGCTCAGCGCGCCGTAAATATCCACCTCACACGATACCGGGATGCCCTGGGAAGCCAGGCGGCTGTTTACATAGCAGGGCACGAAGCCGAACTGCGTCTGGAATGCAGGCCAGCACTTACCGGCGATCGCCACATACTCGCGGTAGCCCCTGTGCTCCGCAACCCAGTCCTTCAGTGTCAGCTCGTACTGGGCGAGCTTCTCAAGAATCTCGGGCTTCTTGTTGCCGGCACCAAGCTCCTCCTCCATCTCCCGGATGATCTGCGGGATGCGCGCATCCCCCGCGTGCTTTCCGAATGCCTCAAACAGATCCAGCTCCGAGTTCTCCTCGATCTCAACGCCCAGGTTGTAAAGCTGCTGAATCGGCGCGTTGCACGCCAGGAAATTTAACGGACGCGGACCGAAGCTGATGATCTTCAAGCTGTTTAATCCGATGATCGCCTTTGCGATGGGCCGGAACTGTGCGATCATGTCCGCGCACTCCTCGGCGGTTCCGATGGGATATTCCGGGATGTATGCTTTTACGCCCCGCAGCTTTAAATTGTAGCTGGCATTTAACATGCCGCAGTAAGCATCCCCTCTTCCCTGAATCAGATTGCTGCCCGTCTCCTCCGCAGCCGCAACAAACATTTTCGGGCCGTCAAAATGCTTGGCCAGAAGCGTCTCGGAAATCTCCGGTCCGAAGTTGCCAAGATAAACAACCAGCGCATTACAGCCCGCTTTCCGGATATCCTCCAGTGCCTGTACCATATGGATCTCGCTCTCCACGATACAGATAGGGCACTCATAAATATCCGCATCCCCGTATTTTTCCCGATAAGCCTTCATAAGCGCTTCCCGTCTCGTCACGGATAAGCTCTCCGGGAAGCAGTCCCTGCTCACTGCGACAACGCCGATCTTTAATTCCGGTGTATTTTTCATGTTATGTACCTGCCTTTCCTGAAATAAAATTTTTTATCAATGCTGTAACGTCCGTCCCTGATACCGCTCCCCTATTTTCCGAGATCGATATTCTCGCCCTTCAAGCCGCAGAACGCACCCTCGATCCCGGCATCCTCGTGGGCGATCAGCCATTTGTTTTTCGCCGTGATCAGCCGATCCTCACCCGTGTCTGCGACCGGGAAGGTCCGCTGTGTGTTCGTCCCTGCCGGAAGGACGACCACACAGCGAAACCCGCCCTCCGCCGCGCTGCAGGGCGCATAGTGAAGCGTTGTTGCATACATCTCCACCGCCGTTCCTGCGGGCACAAAAAACGCCTCCACCAAAGAAGTGTCATACGTACAGTCCGCTTCGATATCCTGCTGCGCACCCAGCAGCAGAATCATGTCGGTCACTGCAATATTGATCTCGCTCGAGCGGTGATATTCCAGGGCGTTGAGCCTGTGATTATCCCCGTTGCAGTAACCGATCTGAATCGGCAGCCCGCCATAGGCGCGGTTTTTCAGGTTCTCTGCCTCGGGCAGGGCCTCCAGCGCCTCAACGGACGGTACGTAAATGACTTCCTTCGGCAAAGGCGTATGTTCCATTTCCTTGAGAATCCCGGCGAGGTCATACCCCTCCAGAACTCTTCCATATCTGCCAAATGCATGGTCTGTCACTTTCTGAATGTTCATCATGGTTCCTCCTTCTAAATCTTATAAAACCATGATAACAATTTTTTTGCGGTTCATCGTTCAATAAATTATCTAATCCATGTCACTTTCTTGTCCTTTTGCAATATTCACTTGGTAAAATCCCGTACTTTTTCTGAAAGGCCTTCGCCAGCGCCCTGCTGTTTGGAAAGCCGTTGTTAAGCGCCGTCTCACTGATCGTGTGGTCCGTGTTGGACAGCTCCTGCAATGCACGCTCGAGACGGATGCTCTGCAGGTATGACCGGTAGTTGATCCCCGCATATTTCTGGAACATCCGTGAGAGATAGGTCGGGGAATAGCCGAAAATTTTCGCCAGCGTTTCCAGCGAGAGATCGGAATCGTAATTTTCCTTTATGTAATCCGTGATCAGGGAAAGACGGTTCAGGTTTTTATTCCACTTCACCATATCCGGCGTGACATTCGTCTCCCGGTATTCCGTCACCAGCAGATAAAGCAGCATAAAATAAAGGCTCCTTACCTTCATCTCATAGCCGCAGTGCTTCTCCTCGTAGGAGGTGAAAATATCCCCGATCAGCTCCATGACCGCCCGGTCCTGCGCCCGGGCGGTGTGTGAGAACCGGATAAACTGTTCTCCCGTATAGTAGCCCTCGAAGGTTTTTAACGGAATCTGGAGCACGATCGTCCGGTTCGGCTTCTGCGCGTCGATGGAGTGGATCTCATTGGAATTTACAAGTATAAACTCCCCCTTCCTGAGAGGATATCCCTTTTCATCCAGATAAAACCGGATCTCCCCCTCATAGACCGCAAACAGCTCCACCGAACGGTGCCAGTGCTTGTTCCGGAAATAATTTCCCTTCCCGCCCTCAAAGAGAAAAATCTTAAAGGGCAGTCCCTCGTTTGGCATAATAATCTCATGGCTAAATTCCATCGTCTGTCACTCCAAAATAGCAGCCAGATCCTTCATGGATTTCTCCCCGAGCAGCTTCTTTTCCCCGTTGATGACAATCATCGGTACGCGCTCGATGCCGTATGTCTCCACCAGATCCGGATAGAGATTGGCATCGATCATCGTGGCGGTGAGCCTCGGACTTAACGCCGCCAGATGCTGTGCGCCGATGACGGTTGCTGCACAGTGATGACACGCCAGGGACACAAACACCTTCATGTCGGAATCCTTTTTCAGCTTCGTGAGCTTTTTTTCCACCCACCTGTCCACCGGCTGGCCCGGGCCTGCCGCGTTATAGCAGCCCAGCACAAAGGAATTCATCTCCTTGCCCCCGGGCACGCCGTAAAACGCAATGCCCGTGTAGGCACCGCCCCTGTACAGCCCCATGGCAGGGGTGCGCCCCTCCGGGTCAAACTCTGCCTGCACCCCGGGATTTGTATCCTTTTCGCACACGGTCAGGGACACATGCTCCCCCAGCGTCTCCATATCAAACAGCAGGGATAGCAGCTCTCTGCTTTTCTCCTCGCCGCTGTCCACAATTGCTACAATCTCCAGATCCTCCGTCAGCTTCCCGAACACATTTGCGATCTGCGCCCGCAGATCGTCGTCCAGCAGATCGGAGGTTTTTTGAATATCCCCATAAGCTTCCATCGTTTTCGCTCCTCCCTTTCACAGCTTTGTCGGCGGAGAGCCCCTGCCCTCGCCCATACTGCGTCGGACGCAGGCAGAGCCGTTCGCCGCACCAGATGAAACCCGCGCTTAAAGCATCCCCACCAGATCCAGGCTGGGCTTTAACGTCTCTGCGCCGGGCTTCCACTTTGCAGGGCACACCTGGTCGCCGTGCTCCCGGACAAACTGTGCCGCCTGCAGCTTGCGCAGCAGCTCCTCGGCGTTGCGCCCGATACCCATGTTGTGGATCTCATAGGCCTGAACCAGCCCGTCGGGGTCAACGATAAAGGTGCCGCGCAGTGCCTGTCCGTCCTTCTCTACCAGCACGTCAAACTGCTTTGACAGATTCCATGCCGCGTCGCTTAGCATCGGATATTTGATCTTTTTGATCGTGTCGGATGCATCCGCCCATGCCTTGTGCACAAAATGGCTGTCGGTGGACACGGAATAGATCTCACAGCCCGCCTCCTGAAACTCCTCGTAATGGTCCGCCAGATCCCCCAGCTCCGTGGGGCACACAAACGTAAAATCCGCCGGATAAAAGAAGAATATTTTCCATTTTCCCGCTGCCGACTCGTCCGTCACCCTGATAAATTCCCCGTTCTGATAGGCGTCCACCTCAAACGGCTCCAACTTTTTCTCTATAAAACTCATAGTACGTCTCCTTCCCTGATTTGCGGTTTCTTTTTAGTATTTATTCCTATTTTCTTACAGAATCCGGAAAAAATCAATCCCTGTTTTATCATTTTCCTCGTTTTGTCTATTTTGTTTTTGCCTGTTTCCTGTTATACTATCCATAGCCGGAAAGCCGATGCGCTTTGTTCCCCGCACGCCGGGGCTTTTGCATATTTAAAATACGCAGCCGGCAAACTATAAACAGGAGGGTTTTACTATGGCAAAGGACGGATTAGGCATCTCCAATATGAACGGCGATACCAATAATGAGGACAAGAGCTGCGGCCTTACTGACATGAACTGCTTAGAGGGCCAGGAGCAGAAGGAGCACAGCATTACCAACATGAACGGCGACACCTCCGCGGATGACAAGAGCTGCGGCCTTACCGACATGAACTGCGTGCAGTAGGCAAATACAAACCACATGCATCAAAGAACCGCTTGCCCCTCCTTTTTTTGGAGGCTGCAAGCGGTTTTTTTCACTGCCGATGCATAAGCATACGCCCGGCTCGCATATTTAAAGCATTCCCCACACCCAGTAGATGATCCCGAGGAGCCAGCTTGTAAAAATCCCGTACAAAATCACGGGGCCGCAGATGGAGAAGATCTTTGCGCCGCAGCCGAACACGTTTCCCTCGCTGCCGCGGAACTCGATGGCGGGTGCCGCCACACTGTTCGCAAACCCGGTGATGGGAACCAGCGCGCCTGCGCCGCCCCACTTCGCAAAGGTCGGATAAATATTAAGCCCCGTCAAAAGCACGCTCAAAAAGACCAAAACGAGCGTGCACCACAGCGGTGCCATCTCCTCGTCGGCCCCCATGGCCTTCGCCGCGTTTAGGATTCCCTGCCCGATACAGCAGATAACGCCGCCCACCACAAACGCCTTCGCCATATTTCCCCACAGGCTGTAGGTGGGGGTCACCTGCTTCACATAATCGTTGTATTCCTTTTGCTGCTGCTGTTTTTGCGGCGGCAGCGTATCATTTTTCATCATATCGCATCTCCCGTTCTCATATATAGTCGTTTTGTGCTATTGTGGCTTCTTACGCCGGATTTTATGCAGTTGACGCTAAACTTTCCGGTTTTTCTCTCCGATAAAAAACATATCTGAATGACATATATGTACACAGAAATAAAAAAATACAGGATGAGCCAGGGACGGTAAATTGATTTGGAAAAGGGATATTTCCAGGTCATTTTATAGTTCTTTTATTTTGCTTTGTAGGGAGACAATCAAAATAAACCGGTGTCCTATCAAAGGGAGCGATGTTTTGATTATTCAATCAAGTAATATCGGCATGACGGGAAAACGCAGCTTTTCTTCCCGCACCTTTTCCTCACAGTCATTGCATGTCTGGGGAAAAAATTCATTTGCCGCCACCACAAGCTCTTCGAAGTCCGAGCACTCCATCTACGGCAGTGGTCAGGGCAATGCCAGCTTTTCCGACAACCTGTTTGACCGCTTTCAGGCGAGCCAGAACATAACCGGCCTGACACGGTTAAACAACGGTACCCGGCTGCAGAATCTGATGAAAATACAGGAGCAGACCTTAAACCATCTGTTAAACCTCCTGCTTGGCAACGATGCGCGCATGAACAGCCTTTCCAGGCTTGACAGCAGCCTCTCGCAGCCGGAGGGCGGACAGTACATCTCGGAATTTTACCACGAGGAAAACGAGACGACCTCCTTTCAGACGGGCGGCACGGTAAAAACCTCGGACGGGCGGGAAGTCAACTTTAACGTGGAGCTTACGATGAGCCGTTCCTTCACGCAGTACGCCTCACAGCAGATCGATTTTGGGGCGCCCCGGGTCATTGACCCGCTGGTCATTAACCTGGACGTACCCTCTGCGGACGTACAGGACCAGAAATTCATGTTTGACCTCGACGCGGACGGACATGAGGAGGCGATCTCAAGGCTTGGCCCCGGCAGCGGCTTTTTAGCGCTGGATAAAAACGGGGACGGCAAAATCAACGACGGATCCGAGCTGTTCGGCGCCACAAGCGGAAACGGGTTTGCTGACCTGGCGCAGTACGACAGCGACGGAAACGGATGGATTGACGAAGCGGACGAGATTTTTGACAAGCTGC
Source organism: uncultured Eubacterium sp. (assembly GCA_910589045.1). GTDB lineage: Bacteria > Bacillota > Clostridia > Lachnospirales > Lachnospiraceae > W0P33-017. Next base: position 22,707 of record CAJUSH010000015.1, on the reverse strand, counting down.
TCATCTGGAGCAAGGACGAAAACGGAAACGACCAGCTCGTCGGCCTTGGCAAGGCGGGCGTGGGCGCCATCTACCTCGGCGCGCAGGACACACAGTTTTCCATGAACAGCCAGCAGAACCAGATGAACGCGCTGATCCGCCAGACCGGCATGTTTATGTACGAGAACGGCGGCGTCGGCACGATCCAGCAGATCGACTTTGCGACATAACAGCCTGCAGTGAACGCATCGGCGCCACCGGCTCTATTCGCCGTGCGCACGGTTCACTTTGCACAAAGCGTGACCGGCTGCGGATTGCCCTGCTGCACGATCCGCTCCCACATATGCGCTTCCTGCAGTCCCATCTGCAGAAGCTGTGCCATCTGCCCGTCGTAACGATCCTGGTCGGGATGATAGTATCTGAGCATATGTGCGAGATGCTTTTCGTGACCGTCAGCGGGTGAAAACTCCGCTAAAAGCTCCTGGACCAGCGTATGCAGCGCTTCTGGCCGAATATCTGCTGTCACCGCGCGGTCCATCAGCCGGCATAATAAACCGGAGGCATAATAAAATTCATAGTTGCCGGTCATGACGGATGCTTCCAGATTACATTTGATAACGACACTTTGTCTTGTTAATTCTACATGCATAAAAATACCCCCGTGCAAATCCTGCGGGCGGGAACGGTTCCCTCTCCTGCAACGGATTATAGCACGGGGATTTCATTTTTTCAACGCATCTTTTGTCCCGGAGCACACCATGGCGAAATGTAAGCCTGTGCCCTATCCGATATATCCCGCAAACACAAACGCAAAGATATACGAGGACGCCGCGACGCACGCCCAGGTGATTCCGCCGAGCGCAATCGGCTTTAATCCCCTGGAAAATACGTCCTTAAACTTGATCTTGAACCCTACGCCCGCAAGCGCGGAAGCAAACAGGAATTTGCTCGCAAGTGTCAGAAGCTTGATTCCCTTCTCCGTGAATACACCGTAGGTGTTCAGGCCTGCCATCACGACAAACCAGAGGATGAACATCGGGAAGGTTTTCTTTACTACCGCAAAGATGCTGTCGGAGCCTTCCACCTCGCCGTTTTTCTTTGCATCCCTTGCCATCAGAACCGTCCAGACAACCGCCACGAAAATCAGCATGGTGGTGCGCACGAGCTTCACGTTCAGCGCGCCGTTAAAATCCGGGTTCCCGATCATCGCCTGGAACGTCGCCTGAGCGCCTGCCACCGATGATGTATCGTTGATGGCGGTCCCGGCCACGAAGGCAAACTGATTGTGCGTAAATCCGATGAGCGGTGCAATATACGGGTAGGAAAATGCGGAAATCGTATCAAACAGGAAAATCGCCGCCATTCCGAAAGCGATCTCCGCGTCCGTCGCCTTGATAATGCGGCTCAGAGTCGCAATCGCCGTACCGCCGCAGATGCAGGTTCCGCCGCCGACTAAAACGGAGGTGTTTTTTGTGACGCCGATCTTTCTGCCGACCAGCAGCGCTACCGCAAAGGACAGGCAGATATTGAACAGGATTAAGGGCAATGCCTTCACACCCGTTCCAAGAATCGAGGCAAAGCTTAACGTACCTCCGGTCAGGATAATTCCCCGGTTGAGAAACTGCTTGCTGCTGTAGGTCGTACCCTCCTTAAAATCCTTATCCAGGGTCGGAATGATATTGCAGATAATCATGGAAACCAGCAGTGCCACCATAGGTCCGCCCATCACCACGCGCCCGAAGGCGGCAGACTGTAAATCCGTAGATTTCGTCGCGAGAAAGCCGATGACAAGGCACAATAAAATCGCGCCGTATTTTTTCTTTGATTCCATACGAAACATCCTTTTCTTTCGTTTAATCAGCAGGTTGCCCCGCCCACCAGGTGCAGCTTCGCGTCCAGAATTTCCTGCTTGCGGTCGAGAATATCATTGGAAAGAAGCTGCTTTTCCACTTCCTCAAAGCCGATTCTTGCGATGGTATCTGCAAAGCGCTCGCCGGTTTTGCCCTGCTCGCGGAACAGAAGGATTGCCTTTTCAACCGTCTCAAGCATCTCCTCCTCGGAGGTGAATACCTTCGATAAGGGCTGTCCGCTCGCGGTCTTCTTTCCCCATCTTCCGCCGATGTAAATACGGAAGCCCGGCGTTCCCTCCTCGATGACGTCAAACGGGCATTTCTCCACACACCGTCCGCAGTTGTTGCAGGCATCCTGGTCGATGTTCAGCACGCCGTCCTCCACCTTTGCGGCACCCATGGGACAGGCCGTCTCCACCTGGCACTTCTTGCAGTCGTTGCACATATCCTCATCCACGTTGGGAATAAGCTGTCCGATAATGCCCAGGTCATTCAAATCCGGCTTTACACAGTTGTTCGGACAGCCGCCGGTTGCGATCTTAAACTTGTGGGGAAGCCTTACGCTACGGTAGCCCTTGTAAAAACGCTCATGGATTTTCTCGGAAAGTGCAAACGTATCATACAGTCCGTACTGGCAGGTTGTGCCCTTGCAGGATACGACGGGGCGCACCAGAGAGCCGGTGCCTCCGGTCTCAAGCCCCGCCTTCGCGATATACGCGCGGAACGGCTCGATATTATCAAAGTGGATACCCCGCACCTCGACGGTCAGACGCGTGGTAAACTCCACGTCGCCGTTTCCGAACTTTTCCGCCGCCTCGGCGATCACCTTTGTCTGCTCCGCCGTGATTTTTCCGTTCACGGTAATTACACGTCCGTTGAACAGATCCGTCCCCTTGTTATTCAGAAAACCTAATGCCTTTACCCGCTTGATCTCATCGGGTTTGATTGTACATCCCATTACTGATTCCTCCTTTATCTTTTTCCCTGTGCTTTTCATCCTTATACTTTCTGCGTCGTTACACTTTGATTACGCTTCCACGTCGCTGAAGGTAATACCGCCCTCGAGTACCTTTGTATGCCTGTAGCCGTAGAACTTCAGACGGTTCTGAAGCAGATACGCGCGCTTGCCCTTGTTGCAGACCAGAAGAAGCTTCTCCTGCGGGTCCAGTCCCTCGACGGGTCCTTCTACCGTCGTAAGCTCCACGTAAGGCGCGCCCTCGATGGAAGGTGTCAGACAGGCATCCACAACCTTGTAGCCCTCCGCAGCGCCCGCGGCATATTCCGCCGGGGTGAATGTTTCAAAATTGCCGTTGATCTTATTCATCAGCACGTTTAACGTGTGCTCGAAGGGATGGATCGCAGTAGAAAACGGCGGCGCGTAGGCCAGATCCATGTCCGCCAGATCCGGGAGTGTTCCTTTAAGCATGATGCCTGTCACAGCAATGTCCACAACCTTGTCCACGGCGCCCGCTCCGATGACCTGCACGCCCAGCAGCCTTAAGGAAGCTTTGTCCGCGATCATCTTGATAATAAACGTGCCCGCGCCCGGGAAATAGTGCGCCTTGTCGTCCACCACCGTGATTACGCTCACGGGGTCAAAGCCCTCCGCCTGTGCCTGCGCCTCGGTCAGTCCGGTCCTTCCCACGTTGATGCCCGGCAGCTTGCAGACAGCCGTTCCGAGCGCGCCCCGGTAGTTTCGCCCCGCTCCCATCATATTCTGTGCAATGAGACGGCCCGCAATATTTGCCGTGGAGCCCATGGGCGACCATGCGGCCTTTCCGGTGAGCGCGTTATGTACCATCGCGCAGTCACCTGCGGCATAAATGTCCGCAAGATTTGTCTCGCCCTTTTCGTTGGTCACGATCGTGCCCTTGAACATCTCAAGCCCTGTGCCCTCCAGAAATGCGGTGTTGGGACGGATACCCGCGCTCAATACAACGAGGTCTGCCTTGTAGGCCTTCTTGCTGGTGAGCACCTTCTCCACCTTTTTGTCGCCCTCGATGCCGGTCACGGCAACGCCGGTCACAACCGGAATGCCGCTCTCCTGCAGCTTTCCTTCCACATACTCCGCCATCTCCGCGTCAAACCCGGGCAGCGCATGCTCCGCCATGTCCAGCACAAAGGGACGGATGCCCTGCAGCTTTAGGTTCTCCGCAATCTCCAGCCCGATGTAGCCCGCGCCGACGACAACGGCCCGCTTTACGTCTCCGCTGTCCACGGCGTCGCGGAGGCGGATTGCGTCCTCCGGCGTTCTCACAAAGAACACGTTCTCCAGGTCGCAGCCGTCAATGGGCGGCTTCACGGGGCTTGCACCCACGGAGATCACCAGCTTGTCGTAACCATATTCCTTCTCTTCTCCCGTATCCAGGTTCTTTGCCGTCACCTTCCTGTTCGCCGGGTCTACCTTCGTAGCCTCCGTCCCGGTCACGACGGTCACGCCTGTGAGCTTTGCATACTTCTCGGGCGTATTCACGATCAGATCATCCCTGTCCTCAATGACATGACCCACGTAGTAGGGCAGTCCGCAGCCTGCATAGGAAATGTTTTTTCCCTTGTTCAGCACGATTACCTCATTACCGCGGTCCTCCCGCATCAGCTTTGCCGCGATTTTTGTTCCCGCAGCAACACCGCCAAGTACCAATACCTTCATCTCGTACCTCCTTCACTTGTTCATTATTATATAATAACACTTGTCGAATTACAGGTAAAATAGTAAAATATGAATCATAGCATAGGGTTTTCCCTATAGCATTTTATGCATCCACGGAGGGCAGCTATGGCGACCTTAAAACAGTTAAAAACCTTTATTGCAGTTGCGGAATACCGGAAAATGAGCGAGGCGGCAAAGCGGCTCTATATTTCACAGCCCACCGTGAGCCAGATCATCTCGGATCTGGAGGCGGAATACCACGCCAAATTTTTTGAGCGCGTTTCCAGGGAACTGAAAATCACGTCTGCGGGCCTGCTTCTGCTGGATCACGCCCGTGAGATCATTGCCAGTCACGAGCAGCTCGAGCAGTCCATGAAAAACATCCATTCTCTGCGTCCCCTGCGCGTCGGTGCAACCCTCACCATCGGAAACACGCTGATGGGAACCCTGATCGAAGCGCTAAACGAATGCCATCCGGACATCGATACGACCGTTTTTGTAGAAAACACCAAGATCATAGAGCACCGTCTCATACATAACGAGCTGGATATCGCCCTGGTGGAGGGCATCATTGTCCGGCAGGAAATTCTCACAAGACCCGTGCTCGAAGACAATTTATGCGTCATCTGCGGCAAAAAGCACCCGTTTGCCGAAAAAACCTCCGTCTCCATCGGCGATCTGAGCCACCAGCATTTTATCATGCGCGAAAAGGGCAGCGGCACACGGGCCATCTTTGAAAATATCATGCTGACGCACCACATCCCCTTTGTCACGAAGTGGGAATGCGGCAGCCGCTGCGCCATTGTCGACGCCGTGCGCCACAATCTGGGACTTGGCGTGCTCTCCGAGCGGTGTGTGAAGGAATACGTGGAAAAGGGGGACATTACCATCTGCCCGATTGAAGAGGTTTCCATGAAGCGCTATTTTTACCTCTGCTACAACCAGTGCCACGCCCTCACCTCGCAGATGCAGGACTTTTCGGACACGCTCTTACAGGTCTATGCACACTGACTCCGTCGGCAGACGATTTTCTCTCTGTTTTTCAATTTTTGCCGGAATCCGGGAAAGAAAACCTGAAAATCTGCATATCATTATAGGCAGAAAGAGAGGTAATTCCCATGGATCAAGCAAAAATCAGCGAGTGGAAGCAAAAGCTTCCCGAATTTCAGCAAACAACCGACGCCTTCTATGCCGGCGAGCTGGACAAGCCCGCCTACAAGCGCTTCTGCGGCTATTTCGGCAGTTACGCCCAAAGGGGCGGGAAATCCAGTATGCTGCGCCTGCGCACACCGGCAGGTCACATTTCAAAGCAGCGGCTTGCCGCTATCGCGGCGATGCTGCGCCGCCACGACGTGCCCCGTCTGCACTTTACCACCTGCCAGACAATCCAGCTGCACGATTTAAAGCCGGATGCCCTCTATCCCCTCATGGAGGAAGCGCTCGACAACGGCATCATCATCATCGGCTGCGGCGGCGACTACCCCCGCAACGTGATGTGCGCGCCCCTCTCCGGCGTACAAAGGGACGAGTACTTTGACGTGCTCCCCTATGCAAGGGCCGCGGCAGATTACGTCCACACCCTCATCGACGCGGAAAAAATGCCGCGCAAATTAAAGATCGCGTTCTCCAATTCCCCCGAAAACATACCACACGCCACCTACCGTGACCTCGGCTTTGCGGCAAATGCGGACGGCACCTTTGACGTCTACAGCGCCGGCGGCTTAGGCGGCTTTCCAAAGCTCGGTGTAAAGGTTGCCGCGCACATTGACCCGAAGGATATCCTCTATTATATCAAGGCCATGTGGCTCACCTTCCTCGCCCACGGCAACTACGAAAACCGCGCCAAGGCAAGGACGCGGTATATGCAGGACGCGCTCGGCGGTCCCGAAAATTATGCAAAGGCATACAACGAAAAGCTGCGGGAGGTATTTCAAAGCGGCGAGCTGCTCTCCCTGCCCGACGACTTTGCCCCGGCGCCCGTCGCGAAATCCGGCGACGGCAGCACGGCAGAGGGGCCGCGCGTTATCGCGCAAAAGCAGGAGGGGCTTTACGCCGTCAGCTACCATCCCATCGGCGGACAGCCAGACAAGGAGACGTTCCTTGCCCTCTGCGATTTGATGCAGGGGATAGACGGCACGGAGCTTCGTCTTTCCCCTGACGAGACTGCCTACATCATAAACCTCACCGGAGCAGAGGCACTGCGGGTGCTCTCCCTCACCGAAGCGGACAGCGCCCGCTCACCCTTTGAGCAAAGCGTCAGCTGCATCGGCGCCTCCACCTGCCAGGTGGGCGTGCGTGACTCCCAGGCGCTTTTGCGCGCCGGTGTGGAGGCGGTGCGCGCGGCACGGCTTCCGGCGGACGCCCTTCCCAAAATCCACATCTCCGGCTGTCCCTCCTCCTGCGGCTCCCACCAGACCAGCCGGATCGGCTTTCGCGGCGGCATGAAGAAAGTGGACGGCAAGCCCCAGTCCGCCTTCGTCTTAAACGTGGACGGCTGCGAAATCCAGGGCGGGGAACGTCTCGGCAGGGAGCTTGGCCCCATGCTCGATGCCGACATCCCGAAATTCCTTGTCGAGATCGGGCAATGCGCTGCGGCATCCGGTATGGATTTTGACAGCTGGTACGCCAAAAATACGGAGGAATTTGCCCGTATCGCCAGAAAATATACGGATTGATACGGCAAAAAACAAAATCCCCGGACCGTATTCCAGAACAGTCCGGGGATTTTATTTTCCGTTTGCGCCTCACTCCCGTTCGGATGCCCGCTATTTCCTGCCCGAATCACGGACATGCCGGTGAAAAACAGCCGTCGGGGAGTGTGTTGTCGAGCAAAAATCAGACGTGACCGTAAGCGGTACTACAACGGACACGATCGCCGTTGAAAATAATGCATCCGGCTCCACCATCACTTCCGGGGTAAAAGCAAATGTTTCCTTAAACGCTGACGCAAAGGTCAGCCTGGAAAAGGGAGCGGAAGGCTCAGCCGTTAAAACCGGAAGCGAAGCGGTGAAGGCAGACGTAACCAACAACACCTCCGAAAAGGTGACGCTTACCGATGCTTCCGGCAAGGATCTGTCCATCGCCCCCGGAAAAACCTCCGATGAAGCCACCACACCCGAGAGCACCGGCGGCAGTACCGGCGGCAGCACCGGCGGCAACACCGGCGGCGATTCGGACCCGGGCACCGAAGAGCCTGACGAGCCTGCACAGAAGACACTGACGGTTACTCCCGGCGTTGACCAATGGACGGTAGGAACGACACTGACAGCCAGCGTATCCGGCGTTGAAAATGTGGTTTACTCATTGAAAATCGGTGATGCCGAAGCGGTAACCTCTTCCGCGCTAAGCTATACCATTGTGGCTGACGACGTTGATAAAACGCTTACGATCAGCGCCGCGACCCCTTCCGGTGACGCGGTGGGCACCCCGGTAAGCGGAATTGCCAGGTCAAAAACGAGCAGCGCGCAATTCAGCAGCATGACAGAGAGCATTTTCGGCGTATACAAGAAGACGGATGGTTTTAAAAATGGTATTCCCGCCGTCTTAGCCAGCTTCGGTGCAATTACGATAGCTCCCGGCGCAGACAACTCCGTAGCGGTAAGCGGTCAGCTGGAATATATAACGAAATGGACCGGATTTAATTCAGCCGTTACAGATGAGCAGAGCGGATATTACCTCCCGCTTCAGTTTGCAGTACCGTCGGATGTGACCAATTATACTGCTGTAACCGTTAAGACTGCAAACCCTGACTCAGCTAATCCAAGCAAAGACTTCGGGTATGCCAGCTTTGATCCGGCCAACGGGGAGAGCTCTTCTGATTCAAACCCGAAAACTGTTTTCAGCGCTTTCTTCTATGTGAAGAGCACGGAAACCGTAAAAACCATCACCATTGACTGGGACGGCGCCGGAAAGGAATATGAAGAAACGACCTATACCCTGGATTTAAGCGGATTAACGCTTGCAGAAAAACCGTCCGGGGCAACCGAATAAAAATTACATCGAGCGTTTCATAGCTTTCAGGAAACAACTGCATTTCCCCTCACAGAGCACCGCCCTGTGAGGGGAAAATCATTTCAATCCATATGGATTAAACGGCCGGAAACCATCCGCCCGCGCTACGGCTACTGACCGGCGGGGTTTTGTTCCCCGTGATCTGTTTGCGGAGCATCCTCTGACTGCGCTGCTGCGGACGTTTCACTGTTTTGCTCCCTCTGCCGCTTTCTCTTAATGCTGCGGCGAACTGCAAAAATCCCGGCTCCCGCCGCTAAAAGGCCGGCCAGGAAAAACAGTAGATAATACCTGCGGTTTTCCTGCGCCGCTGCCTCCGGGGTTCCCGTTTCCTCCCCGTCATAGGGCACCCGGTGCCCCCGCACCAGCAGGCGGTGGCTGTTGACGCCGTAAGGGGTGCAGGTAAACAGCGTTACCTGGTCCGCCCCCTCCTCAATCTGCACCGCCTCCTCGAGGGCCGCATAATCGTCCTTGTCAATCATAGGCAGGATGCGGTCTACCTCATAAGCCAGATCCGCGTTTAAAATGTGCAGGTAAAACCGGTCGCCCTCCTCCAGTCGGTCAATATCCGTAAACAGCTTCGCGCTGGGCAGGCCCCGGTGAGCCGCCAGAACACTGTGGTTGCTTTCACCTCCGATTGGAAGCTTGCTGCCGTTCATATGTCCCACGCCTGTCTGCAGTACCTCGTCCGACGTCCCGTGGTAGACGGACAGATTTACATCGATCTTCGGGATGGAGAGATACCCCATGATCCCGTCCCCGGTAACATTGAGTATCCCCCAGTATTCCGTTTCCCGCATATCCGCCGTCCCGTCAACGCCAAATACGTCCGCGGTAATATTATTTTTTGTAAAGGCGCTGTTATAGGCCCTGGCCGCCGCCCATGCCTCCTCAAAATCTTCCTCCGCCATCTGCTCCACTGCCTCCTCATAGTCGGAGATCAGCTTTGACTGGCGGTAGGCATTCCATCGGTCGGAGATGGTCGGGTATGCCAGAATGCCAAAGCCCACCAGAAACAGAAGGCCAAATAGAACGTTGGATATCTTTCTTTTCATAAATCCTTATTATTTTTTTGCGGTTTTTCTTCTGTTTGAGAAAAACAGTGCTGCTGCCAGAACCATAATTGCGCATCCGACAACGGTGAAAATCGTTGTACCGATACCGCCGGTAGAAGGCAGGCCGCCGAGTCTCGTATTCCGTATCTCATAGGTAGCATCCGCACACAATATGTTCGTAATTTCAGGCTTCTTCGTCGTATCATTGATCTGGTAGGCTGCCGTATAGGTTGAAACCGCCTTGCCGTCAACCGTGACCGTATAGCTTCTAAGCGTTCCGTCCTCGTTATAATCCGCCCTGATTTCAACCGGGATCACCGCATCGTTTAAGGAGTACCCCTCCGGTGCGGCCGTCTCCTGCAAATAGTACATGCCGGCATCTAATCCGGTGAACGAGAGGTATCCAAGTGCATCCGAGGTCGCCGTGTATGCCCGTTTCTGCCCCTCCGCGCCTGTCAGTGTAAACACCGCGCCGGAAAGTGCGCCGGCTGTTACCGCCGAGCCGCTCACCGTACCCGCCTCGCCTGTCTTAATCAGCTCCTGTGTAACCTTATTCCACGAAGCTGCGCTCGCTCCGTTAAGGCTCGAATCAATACCGAAGGTATAGGTGTAGGTTCGATCCTCCGTCACTTTTGTCCGATTGATATCCCGGGGGTCGCTCGTATATTCCAGAATCGCCGTATTCTCGTTGGCGTCAAAGTTATAGCCCGCATTTTCCTTCATCAGCCCAACATAATTTACGTACATCGTCTCCCCGCTGTGCGCAAGCGCGTACTCCGAGGTAAAGGAAATCCGGAATCCTCGGTCCTCAGCTGTAAGCGTATAATCGATGCCCGGCTTTGCCGTAATCGCCGGGCCGCTGCCGGCGTTTACCGAAATACCTGCCGCCAGGTCTATGATGAGACCGCCGCCCGTTTGATCCGTAATGTCTACTTTTACGTTTTGATATGCCTTGCTGTAAGCCGGAATCTGCGCTTCGATCTGAAAGCTTACGGTATCCCCAACCGCCACGTCATTTCCGTTTTCATTTCCGTCGCTTACATCCTTGCCGCTGCTGCCGACAATTCGCTTGATAATTTGCGGCTGCGCGGATTTTGCAAATACCGGCTCCGAGTTCAGGCTCCATCTGGAATTTGCATTTACCGCCCCGCCCGACACCAGTGTCGCGCTGCTGCCGGTTCCCTCCACGCTATAATAAACGCCGATCAGCATCGGATTGTAAATCTTCGTTCCGCTTCCGGTCAGAGGCGTTACAAGCACCAGCCAGTAACCGGCGCCAAGCCATCCGCTGTAGGTTGAGAGACCGTCCGCACCCACAGGCCCGCTCTCCAGCAGCGTGACCTCCTCGAGTCTGTCCAGCAGGGCCTTATTCGCCGCGATCGACGTCACCTCGTTTGAGGTCGGCTCCAACGGATTTGCAATCCCCGTGCCCGCTGCCGCCCGATATCCGGTAAATCCGTTCGCGCTGTACATCGGCTCGATAATCCGGTAAGCCCGCACAATCGCCCCCGTCGCAACATTTGTAACCGCCCCCAGCGCCGTATCTGACGGCTGAGGCTTATTTCCAGCCGATTTCCGGGCCGACGGTGCCGCACTCGCCCGGATCGGAGCAGCCGATATGCCTGTAAAGGTCATAATCGCCATTCCGAGCACCATGGCCAATGTCATCAGTACTGCAAGTAGTCGTTTCATCTTCTTCATACTAATTCTCCTTTTCTTTTGTATTCGTGTAAATATTTACCCTTATTTAATACAATAATCTGACAATTCTAAAAAAAGAGTCGATAAATTTCTCTTTTTATCGACTGTTTTTTTGGATTTCCTTTTCCCGGCTGCTGCCTGCGATTATGCTTGACATTTTATCACGACAATTGTAGAATATAATTATCACTACATTTGTAGAAAACAAATACCTGTCAGGTTATAAGGTGAGGAGAAGCTATACATGAATAAGAAAAAAAGACGGCTGCCCGACGGCGAGCTTATGATTATGCAAATTGTATGGGACAAGGAACCGCCCGTCGCCCGCAGCGCGATCGAGAAGGAGCTGACCGGCGAAAAGCAGCTGGCGCCCAGCACCATCATCACATTTTTAAACCGCCTGTGCGAAAAGGGCTTTCTGTCACTGGAGCGCAACGGGCGCACGAACTATTACACACCGCTCATCTCCCGCCGCGCTTATCTGGCACAGGAGAGCCGCAATATCCTTGATAGGCTTTACGGCGGCTCACTGGCTTCCTTCGCGACGGCCCTCTGCGACAGCGGAATCAGCCGCGAGGAGCTTGAAGCGCTGCGGGAGCTTTTAGAAAGGGGGATGCTATGATATATTCTGTTCGAATTTTCACGGCTATTTCTATTGCCTGTCTCACAGGATTTTATTTCCAGCGCGCATGGGGGCTGGAGCACGGCAATGATTATTCCGCACGGGACCGGCTCTTCGGACTTGACCGGAAGGATAAGGTGATCCACCTCGGCTTCTTTCCTCTGGTCCTTCCCATAGGTCTGTGCATCATCTTTGCCGGGTTTATCGCAAAGCTCGGCTGGCACGACGGACTGTTTTCGTTCTTCCGTCTCTCCGTCGACCTGCTTTTGACCATGAGCCTTTACTATACGGCGCTGCTTCTGCTCATGCCTCTTTTACGGCGCCGCATCAGTGCGCGGGCATGTGCCACCGCATGGCTGTTTCCGGCGTTTCTCTACTACGTCGGCTACAGTTTTCTGGTCATCCGTCCCCATGTGGTGCTCTATTTTCCGAATCGGCTTTTAAACAGGCTCATCCCGGTGTGGTTTGCAGGGTTTGTGCTGTTCTTTGGCACAGCCGTCCTCTCGCATCTGTACTTCCGCCGCAAAGTCATGCGCACCTCCCACGCGGAACGCGACGCGTCGGTGCTGCGCATCTGGCAGCAGGAATCAGAGCGGCTCGGCTTCAAAACCCCCATTCGCCTCGTACGCTGGGAGCCGGCAAAAACGCCCTTTTCCATGGCGGATACGAAGCGTTCCCGCATGACGGTGCTGCCCGACTGCCCCTACAAGGAGCAGGAGCTTCGGCTGATCTTCCGCCACGAGCTGCACCACCTGCAGCGAAGCGACACGGATGCCGGCATATTTCTTTCCTTCCTGCGCGCACTCTTCTGGTTCCATCCGCTGGTATGGATCGCACTTCGGGAAGCAAGCCGCGACATCGAGCTTTCCTGTGACGAGATCGTACTGGATGAATCGGACGATAACGACCGCAGGCTGTACGCGGATCTGCTCCTGAACACGGCCGGAGAACGCCACGGCTTCACCACCTGCCTGTCCGCGGATGCGCGCTCCCTGCGCTACCGCCTGCGGCATGTGATGCAAAAACGCACCTGCCGTACCGGGACATGGACACTTATGGTGCTTCTGTTCACCTGTCTCATGTGCCACGGCATCTTCGCACTCTCCGACGAACGCACCACCCTCGGCGAGGTCTTCCCCTTAGAATCCATGGATTTCTGCCTGTACGAGACCGCAGGCGAGCTGTCCTACTCTGATACCGAGCTTACCGACGAAAGCAGGAACGCCCTTCTCTCCAGTCTGAAAGCCCTGCCCGTCGAGCATCTGAGCGGCGGACGCCGTGCCGACATCGCGTCGCAGTCACCCCGTCTCTACCTCTCGAGCCAGGACATGAGCCTGTGCATGTGGCTCTGTGACGGCAGCATCGTCATCTACGACCTGGACAACATTGATCTCAACCACTCTACCGTCTACTATATCCGAGGGGACATCGACTGGGAAAAAATTGAGGCGTGCTTTACACAGCACGCCCCTTCTATTGTTTTAAAAAATTTAGTTCTTACATGCACTTCTTAGCACAACCTCTCCGGTGCATTCCATCACCGCATTCTCCATGATAAGCGCACCCACATGGTCCGCCGTGATCCTGCCGGATTTCGGATTTTTGACGGAGCAGATCGAACCCTTCACATCAGCCTCCACCTCGGAATACTCAAAGGCAAGGTCCGTTTCCTCCATCGTACAGTCTATAAGCTTCAAATTTTTACAGTAGCACAGCGGCTGCGTGCCGATGATCCTGCAGCCCACAAACGTGAGGTTCTCCGAAAACCAGCCCAGATATTCGCCCTTCACGGTCGAATTTTTCACCGTCACGTTTTTGCTGTGCCAGAACGCATCCTTCGTATCCAGCTCACAATCCGTGATCGTTAAATTTTCCACATACTGGAATGAATACTTCCCCTGCATCCTTACCCGGGACAGCTCCACGTCACGACTGTCAAAGAGCAGGTATTGCGAGGTAATCCGGGTATCCGTCAGGGAAATACCCTGCGACTTCCATCCAAACTCCTCCGAATCCACCTCACAGTTTTCCAGGGAAATCTGCCTGCACTCCCGCACCGCTTTGATGCCCCCGAGCCTGCAGTCCGTAATCCGCCCGTCCGAGGCATACCAGATCGCCGCCCGCGTATCGGCATCCATCACCGACGAACGAAGCGCAAAATGCTCCACATGCCACAGCGGGTAACGGAGGGAAAAGCTGCAGCCCTCCACCTCAATATCCCTTGCCTCCTTTAAGGCGGACTCCCCGTCCGCCGGCCCTGCAAACACACAGCCGCTCACCCTTGCGTGCTGCAGGTGATAGAGGGCACGTTCCGCATCAAACTGTTTATTTTCGATTCTTTCACCCTTTTGGGCATCGATCGTAACCGTTTCCAAAATTATCAACCTCCTGATCTAATTTATAATTGACAGCCGCCTGCTACTATGATATTCTAACACCTGAACTTCACTTTAGGTCAATCTTTTATTTATCGAAAGGAAAAGCTATGTACACCATCGGACAAATTTCTGATATGTTCCAAATACCAATTTCCACCCTGCGCTACTATGACAAGGAAGGACTGTTCCCCGGGATCGGGCGCAGCTCCGGTATCCGTCAATTCTCCGAAAACGAAGTTGAGACACTTCGTATCATCGAGTGTCTCAAGCGCTCCGGCATGGAAATCAAAAAAATCAAGCAGTTTATGCAGTGGTGCGCACAGGGCAGCTCCACATACACCAAACGGCTGGATATGTTTTTAGAGCAGAAGGCAGCCGTGAACGCCGAGATCGATCAGCTCTGCAAAACCCTCGCCATGATCGAGTACAAATGCTGGTACTACGAGCAGGCCATCGCCGAGGGCGGCGAGGAAAAGCTTCTGGCGCGCATTCCGGATGAACTTCCCGCGGATATCCGGGCATTATACGATCTCGCCCACGCAGTCTGAGCTTAGCTGCTTCTTTGTTTTCTTATCCCCCCACAATCCTGTACAGCAGACTGAATCCGGGGGCAGCTTCTTTAATCGCCCGGCTGCTCCCTCAGCTTTCTGCACAATAAACTGAACACAAGGATGCCAAGGCAGGGTATCACGTTGCAGAACATACCTGCCTGCAGGCTGATCCCTTCCGCCACCTGTCCGATCACCCACGGCATGAGAATCGCGCCGAAGCCCGCGCTCGGCAGCATGATTCCCATGCTGGCAGCGTTCAACATATTGCCCGCCCCCGCGATACCCGTGGGGTTGACGCCTGCCATCGCAAAGGAAAAGCAAAACAGCATCAGGACCGCCAGCCATCCCGTGCTGGAAAAAACAAGCAGGGCATAGAGCACTGCGCAGCAGCCGCCCATAACGGCAAGCGCCTTAAACCGATCCTTGATCGGAAATACAAATGCAATGAGAAGCCGGGCGATGAGCGTCGCACCCCACATGATTGTCATCGTGTAGTTTGCCAGCGTGCCCGACAAAATTCCGTTCCCTTTATAATATGTAACGACCCATCCGGTTACACTGGTTTCCGCCGCATTCTGGCAAAAAATAAGGCCGGTAATCAGCCAGAATTTCTTTTCCCGCAAAAAGCTCCAGTCCGTTGTACGCTTCTTACCGCCCTCTGCCGACTTCTCCTTTCCCGGAAATCCGACCAGCAGAAAAACCGTCCAGAAAATCGCGCCGAAGCCTACCAGTACATACATGGGGACAAAATCCCCCGCAAGCAGCCCGACGGTGATAAAAATCGGCCCGAGCAGCGCGCCGCAGGCATAGGAGGCATGCATCACATTCATGCCCTGGGTGCGGTTTTTTGAATTATTTCCCACCAGAACCGTGCAGTTGTTCGTCCCGCAGCCCTTCGCCAGCCCAAGCATCAAAAATGCCAGTGCCAGCAGCCATAAATAGCCCCCGGTGGTCATAAAAAAATAACCCAGCGCATAACCCGCCCCCAACATAAGCACGGTGTTCCTCGTCCCGATTTTCGACGGGAGCACGCCGGATGCAAAGCCTGCCACCAGATTACCCACATTCATCAGCGACAGCAGCGTCCCGGTCATCCCATAGGCAAAGCCGTAATGTTCCTGCAGAAGGCTCACGACCACGCCGCTGCTCATGGCACAGATGCCGCTGAAAAAAAAGGCGATACAGCCCATCCGGTACAGCCTTGGTTGTATATCCTGTGTATTCATAACTAATCTCTCCTGAAAAAATCAAATACCCTGCTGGAAACAACCGGGTATCAGGCGGGAATCAACAGCTTCCTGCAGTAACAACCGTGTTTTTGCCGCTGCGCTTGCCCTCGTAGAGCCGACGGTCAGCGAGCAAAATCATCTGATCCGAGCCGCCCGTCTCCCGGATCCCGGCCACACCAAAGGTCATCGTGAGCTTTAGCTTCGCGTCCCCGTAGGGAATCGTCATGGCCTCCATAGAAGCGCGCACATCCTCGATGAGTGCACCGGTCTTCTCCAGATTGTCGGGCAGCGCCACCAGAAATTCCTCGCCGCCCCAGCGGCAGACGACACCTCTCCCGTTGATTACCTCCCGCAGGGTGCGCGCCACCTCGGTCAGCACCAGGTCGCCGCAGACATGCCCGTAAGTATCGTTAATCTTTTTAAAATCATCAATATCCCCGATGGTAATGCTGTACTCCTCACCCGCATTTTCCAGCTCCTTAAAGACATCCATGATATGGTTCCGGTTGCGCAGCCCCGTCAGCTTGTCATAGTTTGCCAGATAATAGAGCTGCTCGCCCCGCTCCTTCAGCTCATTCTCATTGTTCCTTACATTCTGGTAAAAGAGCATGGAGCAGCAGATACCGATAAACAGGCATATCGTCAGGTTCAGTACAAAAAATCCGTGGAGCACATAAGGAATGCCCCGGTCGCTTAAATTATCGACATTGCTGCAGATACTCGAGGCGAGAATCACCACGATATCCACCGCCGCCATAACTCCCAAGTCGGTCATGGCATTTTTCGTCCCTTTGTCTATGTACGCATAATAAAACAGGATCGGGATCGCAAGCACCGGAAAAAAGCAAAAGCCATAGCCCCAGCCGATAAAGTAGTTGCAGCACACGCAGTGCCCCAAAAGCTCCAGAAAGAGCATGAAGCGCCAGACGCTCAGCCTGCTCTTTGCCCCGATTGCCACGGCACCGGTCAGATACAGCAGCACCGAAAACACGTTAAAGACAGCCAGCGGCATAACATCCAGCAGAAAAAAAGTAACCATATAAAACGCGTGCGCCAGCATACACAGTGCAAATGCCAATTTATGATTTTGAATTACACGAGCCTTCTTTGTGTCTATGTTTGAGTCCATTTGTCAATCACCGTTGCTTCCGTTCGGGTCCTCCTGTCAATCAGAACCTCCGTATCCCTCCGGGGGAAAAAGCATCCCTTGTTTGTAATGCTTCCTGCAGAGCGCCTTGTACGCATTGTTTGCGCCAAGAAGCAGCTGCTCTCCCTCACGGATGATCCCGTTCTCGTCATAGCGCGCATTGCAGGTCGCCTTGCGCCCGCACCAGCACATCGTCTTGAGCTCCTCCAGCTTATCCGCGATCTCCATCAGGCGTTCACTGCCCGCAAACAGCCGATTCTGAAAATCTGCCCGAAGCCCGTAGCAGATAACCGGAACATTCAGATCGTCCACCACATCGGAGAGGTAGTCGATCTGCTCCCTGCTGCAAAACTGCGCCTCATCCACGATCAGCACTTTAAAGGGAAACCGCTCTCTTTGCTCCTGCTTCGGAAGCGCCAGAAGCGCCTCCACCGGGTACGACTCCATAAACCCCTCAATCGTCTCACATTCCGCTTCCAGCCCGATGCGGGAGCGGATGTTTGCCGCGCCGTCCCGGTTCTCCAGCGCCGGCTTGAGGATGCGGAGAATGCGGGAACGCTCCTTTGCATTTCCGCTGCCAATCTCGGCCTCAACATAATTGTACGCGGTCGTGATCGCCGTCGCGCTCTTGCAGGCGCCCATCGCGCCGTAATAAAAATATAGCTTCGCCATTCCACGCTCCTTCATATGCTCCGCGGCACACCCCGGGATATCCCGGGCCGCCTGCCCTGTCCCGCAAAACGTTCTTATTATTATCCCACTTTTCCCGTTCCGTGACAAGTAGTGTGTGCATAAAATGCAGAATTATCGTAACAATTTGCTTCGAACCCTGCACCCTGCTGCAAGGTCCGTGAAAACATGCAGCGTTTGTTATATTCCACGTTTGTGAACTGCGCCCAAATCAGTTACAGTATAGCATTCAAAGGCTCAAAAAGCAATGTGCGCGACAGGATTTTCGGCCGGGGGGGGCTGTCCCCCTATTCCACCCAGTTCATTCTGATCTCGTATTCCGGCTCGACAAGCCGGCCCGCGGAGCCGGTAATCGGCGCCCACATCTGCACATCCGCGAGCTGCTCCTTCAAAAGCTGTCCGCTCTCGTCCATGAGCCTGCGGCGCTCTGCCGCGGAAAGCTCCACCCGGTTTTCGGGGGCACATTCCATGGAAACCGTCACGCGCCACCGCTCCGCTTCCCCGGTGCCGCTTACCCGTTCCCGCCTGAGGTGAATCCCGTCTATGCCGATGACGGTCCCGTCCGTCAGCTGCAGCTGGAATTTTTTCAGCCTGCCGTCAAGCAGCTGCAGCAGCCGCGCCGCATCCATCGTGATCTCCTCCCCCGGCTCGCTTTGTATGAGCAGCCGGTAGCGGGTGACGGATGGCAGCTCGCTTTCGCCCAGAATCGGCAGCAGCAAAACCTCCGCGTGATTATTCCACTCCTTGTACAGATCCCCCAGCGTAGGAACTGCCGCCGTCCGCTCCTGCTCGTCGCTCTCCGCCATGTCGCGCAGATACGTCCCAAGCCGACCGCCGGTGCGCTCCTTTAGCTTCTCGGGCTTTGCCGACTGATCGTTCAAAAGATAGACCATCGTATTCCACGAAAAGTGGTCGTCCTTCATAAAATATCCGTAAAACGATTCCAAAAACGCCCGGTCCCACAGCAGCCGCTCATCCAACAGCACGACCTTCATGTGGCTGTCATCGAGCTGTGCGGCCTGCTCCCTGCCGAAAAGCGTAAATGCCTGCGAATATCCCGCGGCCTTCACCACCGCATCCTCCCTGTGGTAAAGGCTGCTTCCGTCCGTATTCACCTCCTCGAAGAAAAAAGAAAAATCATACATCCCCGTCTCCTCTGACGGCTTCACCGAAAGCGCCAGGGGAAACGCGCGCTCCTCGATTTCCAGCTGCCCGCAGCCCACCAGAAAGATGGACACGATAAGCAGCAGCACCGCCAGCGCACGCTCGCCGAATGTTCCCTGCTTCATGCTGCCCCCTCCTCTCTGCTTCCGGCTCCCTCCATGCCGGCCTCCTCTTTGCCGTGGGGCATATTCCCGGGACGAACCGGAAGTACGCCCCCGAGCAGTGCCACGATCACAAGCAGAGGAACCGCCGCCACAAGGTAATACCTTGCAAGCGTATCCATAAATGCCCGGGAGCAGTGCATGGCAAGGCCAAGCACATACACGAGCAGCCCCGCACCAAACAGGAAGCAGCCCTGCTCCCTTTTTCTGCAGATCTTGCGGGCACAGTAAACGCCGTAGTACAGCGCATTTTCCACAAACGCGAAAATGCTCACGAACCAGATGCCGCACAGCAGCGCGTCCTGCCGCTCAAAAAAGCCCCCGGGAACCTTTACCATCGCAGTCAGCGTCAGTGCCGGCTCCTCCATGACCGCCATCGTGGGCGTCCGGAAAATACCTGCCAGCAGCAAAAACAGCACCAGATTCAGGCACATACTGAATGCGAAGGACTGCTTTAATACCCGAGTCGTATCCGTCCCCTGCGCGATATCCCCGGCAAGCATCGGCAGAAACGCCACGCTCATGAGAAACCCAAACACCACATAGCTGCCCCCGGCAAGCTGCCTGCCCCCGGCGGCAAACACCGGAAGCCAGCCCTCCGGCTCCACATTATACATGGACAGCGCAAACAGGAACACAAGCGGCAGCGCCACAAACCAGAACACAACCTCGTAAAGTCTGCCGCGGCACTCAAGGCCCGCACTCAGGCCATACACCGCAAGCACCGCCAAAACCCCAAAAATGAGCCACATAGAGGTATCACGGATCAGGTATCTGCCGATCACCTCCCCAAGAGTGCACAGACCATACGCCGCCCCGAACAGCGCGATGAAAAAATAGCACAGCAGAAGGAGCACCGTCAGTATTCTCCCGAAGCGCTGCGTTAAATACGGCTCATAGCCCTGCCCCATCCGCTTCATCTGCGACAGCACAAGCAGCAAAAACAGATAGCCCGCCAGAGAGCCGAGCACGAGACAGAAAAACCCGTCCATCCCAGCCTGCTTCGCGAGATATCCCGGCAGCACCAGCGTCGTAAGCCCGAAAAAATCGTAAAAAACCATGCGCCCAAGCTGCCTTCCCGAAATCTTTTCATTTTCTATATTCATACGGAACCACGCTCCTTTTCATCATCACCTTCTTGTGTCCACCGAAACCGGATGCGGTTGCTTCGCTCTGCGTAAACCGGCCTGCGAAAGAGCATAAAAAGCGGGAAGCGGAAAATACTGTCCTTGATCTGCGCATTTCCCTCCACGTCCGATGCCGCAAAGGGCATGAGGTAGGGCACGCCGAAGGACCGAAGTCCCGACAGATGGATCAAAATCGCAAACAATCCCGCCAGGTATCCGAAAAAGCCCAGCCATGCACTCGCAAAGATCAGGAAAAATTTCAGCAGCCGAAACGCCGTCGCAAACTCCTCGTTTGGAATCGCAAAGGAGCAGAGCGCCGTAAACGCCACCACAATGACGACCACCGGGCTTGCGATGCCCGCCTCCACCGCCGCCGAGCCGATAATCAGTCCGCCCACGATGCCGATGGTATTTCCCATTGCACCCGGCAGACGCACACCCGCCTCCCGCAAAAGCTCAAAGCTCAGCTCCATCAGAAGCACCTCCACCAGCGAGGAAAAGGGGACGCCCGCCCGCGCCTGCGCAAAGGTCAAAAGCAGCTTTGTCGGCAGTAGGCTTGTGTGGAAATTGATGACAGCCAGATACAGCCCCGGCAGAGACAGCGCGAAAAATGCCGCCAGATAGCGGATGATGCGCTCCAGACTCGCGATCTCAAAACGGTTGTAATAATCGTCGCTGGTCTGCAGAAAGGAATTGTAATCCGTAGGCAGAATCAGCGCCAGCGGCGAATTGTCGCACAGCAATACGATCCGCCCTTCGAGCAGCGCGTGCACCGCGCGGTCCGGACGCTCCGTCGTCTGAAACTGCGGAAACGGGGACGCCCAATGCGCCTCCGAGAGCTGCTCGATCATGCCGCTGTCCAGAATCCCGTCGATCTCGAACCCTTCCAGACGGCGCATGATTTCGTCTAGCACCTCCTTTCTGGCAATCCCTTCCATATACATAAGGTTGATCAGTGTTGCACTGCGCCGTCCCGCCTGTGTCTCCACATTTTTCAGCTCCGGCGTCCGCAGCCGCTTGCGCACCAGCGCCGTGTTCATTTTGATGGAGTCAGAAAAGCCCTCGTTGGAGCCGCGGATGACCTTCTCGGACTCCGCCTGCTGCACGCCCATTCTCGGATAGCCCCTGTCCGGTATTTTCAATACCCTATCAAGCCCGTCCACAAACAGAATGATATCTCCTGTTAAAAGCCCCTCCGCCGCCTGCTTCAGGTCATCATAAAGCGTCACATCCGTCAGACCCTTGCCGTTTATTTTCAGCAGCTCATGAATCTCCTCCACATGCTTGTCCGCAAGCACCCCGATGAGCCTTCCGATCTCGGAAGCCCCGTAATTTGACGCGCCGTATACCACCTCAATATAGGCCACCATGCAGCGCACCTGCTTATTCGTTCCTATGCTCATCTCCACCATTTTGATATCCGCACAGTCCGAAAAAATCTCCTGGAACACTTTTTTGTTGTGCACAATACTATCTGTCACTCTATAATAATTCATGGTTCACTCCTTATATACAAAAGAAAGGACAGTCTCTAATTCCTGTCCCTCTTAATATGCTTCCCGATATTGAAAATTATACCTGCGGGCATACTTATTTGCCCGGTGACCTGCCGGCATCCGCTCTCTGAAATTGCTGTTAAAATCTCATATCCTGCTTTAATAATTTTCAAGATACATTTTTTCCACCAAATGCCCCGCTTCCTTTGCGCCCTTCACAAACGCATCCACAAGCTGAGCCGTATTTCCCTTCGGACGGCCGCCACCCATTACAATCAAGATATTTTTCATAAACTTTACTCCTTATCCTATCATTAAAACCTTTTCATACAGCTTTCCCAATGCAAATTTCTTAATTCCCGTATAAACATTATGCCATTGTTTCATCATCGTCATTGTTATCCGCAATCTGTGGCAATCCCCCGTCGCCAAACGCAGAGTTAATTCCAATCCCCGCTCCTATCAACGCCACAGCACCAAGTATTCCCACCAATACCTTCGTTCCCTGACGCTCTAAAAATTTTTGTTTTACAGGTCTGCTTGCGCTATTTTATCCGCCACTAAAATCATATCCTCTGTTATAAATTTACGTTCTTCCTCTGCAATATTTTCTGCTTCCATCCTTTTTGCCAATGCATCAAGGATAGTCTGATACCCTTGAATTACAGCCGCCTGACTTTCCCTATTTTTTCAAGAATATTATCACACATCTGCATATAGCCGGATATTGCCGTCTTCCCGAAATCTGCAAATATCGGAAACTGGTTTATTATCGCTATCGCCACTTCCTTATCCATGTAAGGAATCATTGATGCAAACTGCATAATCTTGTCTTTAGACAAATTACAAGGGTATCTTTGAAGCAGGCGTTAGCGGCGCAGGGATTCAAAGGCGGCTCC
>CAJUSH010000014.1 GCA_910589045.1 uncultured Eubacterium sp. | reverse complement strand
TTCCGGGTGGCTCTGAAGCGGGAAACTGGTGGCTCCCAAGGGGGATAATATTCACCATACTTCCAAACGGCAAAAATCGGCCTGCGGTTATCCTATTTTGTAACCACTTACCCCTCTTTTTGCCCGGTTATCCTATTGGGAACCACTACAAATTTGGTGAAAAACGGTTTTTTAAGTCAAACTGCATCAAACCCTATCAAAAGCAAAACCCCGGAAAACCTTGATTTTCCGGGGTTTTTGAGCAATTTTGATACGCTCCCAACAGCCGATTAACGCTTGCTGAACTGCGGAGCGCGACGAGCCGCTTTGAGACCGTACTTCTTACGCTCCTTCATACGAGGATCGCGCGTTAAGTATCCTGCCTTCTTTAAGATCGGGCGATACTCGCCGTCTGCCTGCAGCAGTGCACGGGAAATGCCGTGGCGGATCGCGCCGGCCTGTCCGGTGTAGCCGCCGCCCTTCACGGTCACGGTCACATCAAACTTCTCGTTGGTCTCGGTCGCAGCGAAAGGCTGACGAACAATCACCTTCAATGTCTCTAATCCAAAATAATCATCGATGTCTCTCTTATTGATCGTAATCTTACCAGTGCCGGGTGCTAAATATACTCTGGCAACTGAGCTTTTTCTTCTACCTGTTCCATAATATTTTGTGCTGGCCATTTGTCTTTACCTCCCTCGATTAAAATGTCAAAGCCTCAGGCTTCTGAGCTGCATGCTTGTGCTCCGGACCTGCGTACACGAACAGCTTCTTGTACATTGCCCGTCCAAGGGGTCCCTTGGGCAGCATGCCCTTTACTGCGTGCTCAATCACTCTCTCAGGATGCTTAGCCAGCATATCCTTTAAGGTAGTCTCCTTCATGCCGCCTACATACTCCGAATGTCTGTAGTAAATCTTCTGATCCAGCTTCTTTCCGGTAACAGCGATCTTCTCTGCATTGACAACGATCACATAATCACCGCAGTCCATGTGCGGCGTGAAGATCGGCTTATTCTTTCCTCTCAATACTTTTGCGATTTCTGATGATAAACGACCTAAGTTCATCCCTGCAGCGTCAACAACATACCACTTGCGATCAATGGTAGCCGGGCTTGCCATAAATGTTTTCATGGTTTTTCCTCCTGAATAATTTTACGGTAGAAGCTCAGCGGAAATGTCCGAAACCGCTGCCTGCTTCAAATTCTAT
This sequence comes from uncultured Eubacterium sp., assembly GCA_910589045.1. Classification (GTDB taxonomy): domain Bacteria; phylum Bacillota; class Clostridia; order Lachnospirales; family Lachnospiraceae; genus W0P33-017. Next base: position 58,732 of record CAJUSH010000014.1, on the reverse strand, counting down.
AGCGAAAATGCATTGCCGGGGCTTTGGCGCAGCATTTCTTATCAATATCAGCCTTTATATTCTACTACGCCATTTTGCCACTGTCAACCATTTTTTTGCCCCCAGTGTCTGCTTGTGCCATAAATTGCGTTATTGTTCACTCCGTGACCGGCAGCCAAAAATCCGGACATATCTACGCTTCAAACGTAATCCCCATCATCGTAAGCCCGTGCGCCGGCGCCGTCGGTCCTGCCGCACTGCGCTCACGCGCCGCTAAAATCCCCTGCATCTCCCCGGGGGCACGCATGCCGGCACCCACCTCGATGAGCGTGCCCGCAATGATGCGGACCATATTGTATAAAAACCCGGCTCCCGTCACACGCAGCACGATCAGATCCCCGGTCTTTTCAACCTCGCACGCATAGATCGTGCGCACCGTCGTCAATGCCTGTGTATGCACCGCGCAAAAGCTGGCGAAATCATGGGTTCCCACGAGAAATCCGGCAGCCTGCGCCATCGCCGCCGCATCCAGCCTGCGGTGGTAGAAATAAGAGTCCCGGCGCATCGAGGGCAGCGGAAACTCCCGATTTAAAATCCGATATTCATACGTTTTTCTGCTGCTGCAGCGTCGCGGATGAAAGTCCGGCGCCACCTCCCGCGACTCCTGCACAACAATGTCCTCCGGCAGACGGCTATTTAGCGCGTAGCTGATTTTTTCCGGCGGAATGCGCGTATCCGTGTCAAACACGGCCACGTTCCCGAGCGAATGGACACCGGAATCTGTGCGGCTTGCGCCTGTCACCGTAATGGACTCCCCCAGAAGCTTTGACAGCTCCCGGTTGAGAACCCCCTCGATTGTCGCCACCCTGGGCTGGAGCTGCCAGCCGTAGTAATCCGTACCGTCGTAGGCGACACGCAGCATCACGCGCTTCATGGCACCACCCGCAGCACGATCAGCAGCGCCAGATACGCAAGCAGCAGCACATATGCGCCGTAGTCGAGACCCCGATACCGCAGAGGCTTCATCTTCGTCCTGCCATCCCCGCCGTGATAGCAGCGCGCCTCCATTGCCATCGCAAGGTCATTTGCCCTGCGAAACGCCGAAATAAACAGCGGCACCAGAAGGGGAATGAGCGCCTTTGCCTTTTTGATAATATTCCCCTCGTCAAAGCTGGCTCCCCTTGCCATCTGCGCCTTCATAATCTTATCCGTCTCCTCGATGAGAATCGGGATAAAGCGCAGCGCGATAGACATCATCATGGAAATCTCATGCACCGGCACATGCAGCCTGCGAAGCGGGGCAAGGGACTTCTCCAGCCCGTCCGTAAGCTGGTTCGGCGTAGTCGTGAGCGTCATGAGGGACGTGCCGAGAATGAGGTAGGTCAGGCGAAACGCCATCCGCACCGCAGAGACAACCCCCTCCCTTGTGATCCGAAGCTTCCAGAAGGAAACGAGCACCTCCCCCGGTGTCAGGAACAGATTAAAAAGCGCCGTGATCAGCATCAGGATCAGGATCGCCCGCAGCCCTTTGACCATATAACGGAAGGGCACCCGCGAAATGCCGATGATGCCCGCCAGAAACAGCGTCACCACGGCAAAACCCACGATGCCCTTATATGCGAATACCGAAATTAAAAATACAAGGGTTCCAAACAGCTTTACCCTGGGATCCATGCGGTGTATCGCAGAGCCCGTAGGATAGTACTGCCCGATCGTAATATCTCTCAACATAATTGCATCACCTTCAAAATCTCCTGCTTCGCTTCCGCCACCGTCGTCACATCCGTGCTTACCCCGTAGCCCCGCTCCTGCAGCTCATGCATGAGGTACGTGACCTGGGGTGCCGCAAGGCCCACCTGCTCCAGCTCCTTATAATAGCGAAACACGTTTTTCGGTGCGTCGTCGTACATGACGCTGCCCTGGTTCATGACAATGATGCGCTCCACATACTTTGCCACATCCTCCATGCTGTGGGAGACGAGCACTACCGTGATCCGGTTCTCGGCATGCAGCCTTGCCAGACGGTCCAGAATCTCATCGCGTCCCTTCGGGTCAAGCCCTGCCGTCGGCTCGTCCAAAATCAATACCTCCGGCTTCATCGCCAGCACCCCGGCCACCGCCACCCTGCGCTTCTGGCCGCCGGAGAGATCAAAGGGCGACTGGTCAAACAGCTCCTCGGGAACTCCCACGCTGCGCAGTGCCTCAAACGCCCGCAGCTCGGCCGCGTTTTTGTCAAGCCCCTGGTTCATCGGACCAAAGCTCACATCCGCAAGTATCGACGTCTCAAAAAGCTGGTGCTCGGGATACTGGAACACAAGCCCTACCCTGCTGCGCAGCGCACGCATGTCGTAGCCGTCACCGTAAATATCCTCGCCGTTGTAATAGATATTGCCCGAGCTTGCCCGCAGGAGTCCGTTCAGGTGCTGGATCAGCGTGGATTTCCCGGAACCGGTGTGTCCGATCACGCCGATAAACTGACCGTCCTTTATTTCCAGATTGATGTCCTTTAAAGCGTACATCTCATAGGCGCTGCCCTGGCTGTAAATGTAGTTTACGTGGTTTAACAAGATTGACATATCAAGTCTCCGGATTATTTTTATTCATCTGGTCGTCTCTCCGCACAGAGACGGTCTGCGCATCCAATCATCATTTCCGCAGGCAGCGGGTCAGGTGCCGTGCCTGCACAAGCTCCGGCGAATGCCGCGAGGGTCAAATGCCTTGTTGCCTGCGCAGCGGGGTATTTGACTGCTTCGTCAGAGCGCTCAGTGCCTCGATGAGCTCTTCTCTGCTCAAAATGCCGTCCGGCAGCGCAAGCCCCGCTTTTTTCAGCTCATGGGCCAGCAGGGTAATCTGCGGAACATCCATGCGGTGCGTCTTCAAATCCTCCACCCGCGAAAAAATCTCCCGGGGCGTCCCCTCCATCGCAACGCTGCCGCTGTCCATAACATAAATATAATCCGCATCCACGACCTCTTCCATATAATGCGTGATCAGTATGATCGTGACACCCTTTGTCCGGTTCAGCTCATGCACGGTGCGAAGCACCTCCCGCCGTCCGTTTGGGTCGAGCATGGCTGTCGGCTCGTCGAGCACGATGCATTTCGGCTGCATCGCCACGACACCGGCGATCGCCACACGCTGCTTCTGACCGCCGGAAAGCTTATTCGGCGAATGGCTGCGGTACTTTAACATCCCAACCGCCGTCAGGCTCTCCTCCACACGCTTCCAGATCTCATCCGTCGGAACCCCCGTATTTTCCGGCCCGAAGCCCACGTCCTCCTCCACGATGCTTGCGATGATCTGGTTGTCGGGATTTTGAAACACCATACCCGCACTCTGGCGGATATCCCACAGCAGGCTCCCGTCCGAGGTGTCCTTCCCGTCCACCCACAGCGTACCCTCCGAGGGCGTCAGCAGCACGTTCAAATGCTTCGCCAGCGTCGACTTCCCGGAGCCGTTGTGACCCAAAACCGCCACAAAGCTGCCGGGCTTCACATCGATATTCACATGGTCGAGCGCGGTCTGAACAGACTCAACATTCCCCTCCTCATCCCGCCTGAAATATTCGTGTACTAATTGTCTCGCCTTAATCACACACAGTCCCTCCCATGCAAATATATCCTTCTACCAGTGAAGATGATGCAGCTCCCCTTCCGTTTTCATACCGGAAAAGCCCTGCTGGCGGAGTGCCTCATAGAGCACGACTGCCACGGAATTGGACAGATTGAGGGAGCGGCTCTCCCCGCACATGGGGATCCGCACGCAGGTGTCGGGATGCTCCTTTAAAAGCTCCTCCGGAATGCCCGCGCTCTCCTTGCCGAAAACGATGTAGCAGCCGTCCGTAAATTGCGCATCCGAATAAACGTGCCGTCCCTTTGTCGTCGCAAAAAAGAGCTTCGCGCCCGGATTTTTTTTCAGAAAATCCTCGTAATTGACATAGGTCGCCACATCCAGCTGCTGCCAGTAATCCATCCCCGCCCGCTTTAGCGCCTTTTCGGACAGCGAAAAGCCCAGCGGCTCGATCAGATGCAGCTTTGTATTTGTAGCCACGCATGTCCGCCCGATGTTTCCGGTATTAGCCGGAATCTCAGGCTCCAGCAGAACAATATGGATCATACCTGTGCCGCCTCCCTGCGCAGCCGCAGGATAAACCGCTCCAGTCTGCCGATCGCCTCCTTGAGACTGTCAAGGGAATAGGCATAGGAAATACGCAAAAAGCCCTCGCCGCAATCGCCGAAAGCCGTTCCCGGCACGACGGCAACCTTTTCCTCCCGCAGAAAGCGCATGGCAAAATCATCGGAGCTCATGCCAAACTCCCGGATAGACGGAAATGTATAAAACGCACCGAAGGGCTCGAAGCACTGCAGCCCCAGCCGCTCAAACTCGTGCATGAGATAGCGCCGCCTCTGGTTGTACTGCTCACGCATCATCGCTACATCCGCATCCCCGTTTTTCATCGCCTCCACCGCCGCATACTGGCTGTTCGTCGGCGCGCACATGATCGCAAACTGATGAATCTTCAATATCTGGTTCATGATCTCCTGCGGCCCGCAGGCATAGCCCAGGCGCCAGCCGGTCATCGCATGAGATTTGGAAAATCCGTTGATCACGACCGTGCGCTCCCGCATGCCGGGCAGCGATGCAATCGATGTATGCTCATCCAGATAGCACAGCTCCGCATAAATCTCGTCGCTGAGCACAAATAAATCATGCCGGATGAGTACCTCTGTGATCGCTTCCAGATCGGATTTTTCCATGACCGCCCCGGTCGGGTTATTCGGATAGGGCAGCACCAGAATCTTTGTCCGCGGCGTGATCGCCGCCTCCAGCTCCTCCGGCATCAGCCGGAACTGATTTTCCTCCTTGAGCTCAATGATAACCGGAACGCCTCCCGCCAGCAGACAGCAGGGCTCGTAGGACACATAGCTCGGCTGTGGGATAAGCACCTCGTCGCCCGGGTCCAGCATCGCGCGAAATGCATTGTCAATGCCCTCGCTGCCGCCGACCGTGATCAGTATCTCCTTCATCGGATCGTATTCCAGCTGAAACCTCCGGCTTAAGTACCTGGAAATCTCCACGCGCAGCTCCTTTAAGCCCGCATTGGATGTATAAAAGGTACGCCCCTTCTCCAGCGAAAAAATACCCTCGTCACGGATGTGCCAGGGCGTGTCAAAATCCGGCTCGCCCACGCCCAGCGAGATCGCATCCTCCATCTCACTTGCAATATCAAAAAACTTCCGGATGCCGGAGGGCTTGATTGTCGCTATTTTCTCATTCAACGGATTTCTCATGGTGTCATCAGCATCCTTTCATCCCTGGGTGATTCCGCTATAACGGTTCCGTGGTCCTTGTATTTTTTCAGTATAAAATTCGTCTTTGTGCTTAGCACGGAATCCAGCGTGGAGAGCTTGTCGGTCACAAACGAGGAAATGTCACGCAGCGTCTTTCCCTCCAAGGTCACCATCAGATCAAACCCGCCGGAGATCAGATAAACGGAATTAACCTCCGGATAGTTGTAAATGCGCTCCGCCACCTTGTCAAAGCCCATATCGCGCTGGGGCGTAACCCGCACCTCGATCATCGCAGTCACCTTCTCCACATCCGTCTTATCCCAGTCAACGAGTGTGTGATAGCCGCAGATCACATGCTCCGCCTCCATCGCCGCCAGCTCGTTCGCCACCATCACCTCATCTACACCTAAAAGCACAGCCAGATCATGTAGCGATACGCGGCTGTTTTTCTCGATAAACGTCAAAATTTTCTCTCGCATTCCCCTGCTCCTTTTTCATAAATAACTGTCATCGGCCGCTCCCGGCCTGCCGCCGGTTGGGCACTACCCAACAACCTTATAAAGCTCATCCGCCTTCGGCGGCTCCAGAAAACGCCGCTCCTCCCCGGAAACAATCACGCGGTCGTTGCCCGCCGTCACCTTGCCGACACACACCGCCGGAATATCTGCCGCCCGGAGCGCGCGCACCAGGCCATTGCCGTCCGACGCCGCCATCAGCATACTGCCGCTGCTGATCAGCTCATAAGGATTTATATCAAAAAACTCACAGACCTCCACCGTCTCCTGACGGATCGGCAGCTTTTTCAAATCAATTTCCAGTCCGACGCCCGCGCTTTCCGCCAGCTCCCAGAGTGCACCGAAAATACCGCCCTCCGTCACGTCGTGCATTGCCGAAACGCCGGACTCCACGGCGATCGCCGCCTCCGGCAGCACGGAGAGGTACGCATCAAAGCCCTTTGCCGCATCCACCAGTGCTTTCGGATAGCGGGTCAGAAGCTCCTCCTCCTTCTCCTTGGCAATGATGGAGGTTCCCTCCAGGCCCAGCCATTTTGTCACGATCACATCCATGCCCGGGCGGGCGCCCGCCGTGGAAATGAGCCGTCCCTTTTTCGCTTTTCCGACACCCACCACCGAGATCACCGGCTGCTTTACCACACGGGTTACCTCTGTATGGCCGCCCATGATCTGCACGTTCGCCGCGCGCGCGGCCATTTCCGCCTGCTCCATCATCCCGCGCAGCTTCGCCTCGGAGAGCCCTTCGGGCAAAAGAAAAGTAAGCATCACACCGATTGGCTCCGCGCCCGCACTGGCAAGGTCGTTTAAGGTAATCTGAATAGCCAGATGTCCGATATCCCTTGCCGTGCCGGTGATGGGATCCGTGGATAGAACAAATATTTCGTCCTCCTGCAGCGAAACCGCCGCACAGTCCTCACCGACGGAAGCGCCCAGCAGCACCTCCGGTCGGTCGGTCTGTATTTGTTTTAGCACTGATCTCTTTAATATTGCCTCCGGTACTTTGCCTACTTTCATGAGTTTTATATCCTTTTATTCTTCTTCGTCACCCTCGTCCGGTATCTCCTCTACCGGGTCGTCCGTTTCATCCTTCTTCGGGGGTTTGTTTGCCTCTCCCTTATTCGTGTTACCGCTGTTCTCATTCTCTTCATCCTTTTTCTTGTCTTCTTCCTCTTTTTTCTTCTCTTCCTCCTCCCGCTTCTTAATCGCCTCTGCGGAATTTGCTTTTGCCGCTGCGGAAATTGCAGACTCGCTCTTGGACGCGATCGCCGCCTTCATCGCCGCAACTGCCTCCTCACTGTCGGAGCCGATACCCACCGTGACGATCTTCGGTGAAGCGTTGTAGGTACTGCTGTTGTACTGCTCCCGGCTGACCTCCTTGCCGTCCTCCTTTATGACCTTCCACAGCTTTGCCGTATAACCCGTGTGTGCGCTCTGCTCCGTATGGATGTAGCCGATGGGATGGGCGCTGCTTGCCACAAATTTTGTCTCCGGCTGGGTTGTGCTTGTCGTCTCGCTCTCGTAGACAACCTCACGGTTTGCGGGTCTGCTCTCCTCACCGTAAACCGTAAACGTGAGCTGCATACCGCTCGTATAGCCCTCGATATAGATCGGGAAATCATAATTGTTTGTAAACTTCAGGTCCTTGTATGTGCCTGCGATCGCCGCATCCATGGACGGCTTCACATAGCTCACGATCATGGAATGGCAGAAACGCTCATTGATCGCCAGCTCCGCGCGGATGACCGCATTGTAGAGCGTCGTCGAAACCTGGCAGATACCGCCGCCGTAAGTCTGTACGGTCGTTCCGTTCTCGTAGGAGCCTGCCAGCTCATAGCCGTTTTCCGCGGTAAAGGGATTGACTGCCTCATAAACCGAGAACTGGTCGCCCGGATAAAGCACGGCGCCGTTAATCTTTTCCGCACCGTTGCGCACATTCTGCGCACGCCCCGCAGAGGATGTTCCGAAATCCGTCGTAAAGGTACCCAGTACATCCCTTACCCGTGCCAGCTGCTCCTTCGTCCCCTCCGGCTCCACCACGCTGGCGGCAAGCTCAAGGGACGCATCCTGCTGGTTCCATGTTTCTTCTATATAAGATACGATATCCTGCGCAGACTGTTCCACGTCCACGGCGATCCCGTTTTGTCCGTCCGTGATGGAAAAAACGCCGTTCTCACGGGAGAGGCCGTAATTGACCGCCTCCTGATTCATATCCTCGGTATTGCTTTTCAAAAAGCTCTTTATCTTATCCCCGTCGGCTGTGTAGGCAAGGTCAAATACCAGATTTTCATGCTCCAGATCCTTTCTCGACTTATAACGCTCGATCAGATTTCCGGTCTTGCCCACATCCAGTGCATCCTTGACCAGCATCCGGTTTGACCAGGTCACACCGAAATCCGCTGCCGTGGCGACTACGCTCTTATCGTCCACAGTCAGTGTAAACTGTGTATCTCCAAGCGAAGCAACGTAAGCGTCCACCGCCTCGTTTGCCTCCACCTCCGTCATGCCTCCAACCGCGATATCACCGATAAAGATATTGTCCGCGATCAGCTTATCCGCGCCGTTATCCTCCGCGTATACGGTTGTGCCGACATAAACGCCTGCCGCACAGACAGCCACGGCCGCCAGTGCGCCTGTGATTTTCCATACCCGTTTTGATTTTTTCTTTTCGCTCATAAAACTACCTCTTCTTACTATCCAAAAACATCTAAAACTTCCGAATCATAGTCATTATAACCAGCTTTTTCATATTTTTCAAGACGCAAAAACCGCCAGAATAATTGACATAAATCATGAATTTTAGTATATTACTTACAGTTTCATGGCAGGGGAATTTCTACATCAATGCGCTCAAAATCATGGGAAGCACCATTGAGATCACAAGAATGACCGCGATCACCCCTGCAATTACCTGACGTTTATTATTTTTTTGTTTTTTCGAATTTTTCATACATATCACCTCATTGAAAAAAATAGAAAGGAATTACCTATGCTGTTACCTTTTTTATCCATATTTATCATCGTCACGCTCTACATCTCCATCCGTATCCGCAACTCCAAACGCGCCGAGGAGGATATATGGGACGATTTCTGGACCAAAGAGCAGGAAGCAAACTGGACACGCCGGCAGGATATCTCGGATCTTCCCTACATCCATGTGCCGCTGGACGCCCTTCCCCTTGGCAAATTTGACGCGGAAGCGCTTAACGGCTTCGAGGACAGGCTGCGGGAGCTCTCAGCGCAGCCGATCTGCAACCTGAACGGTATTTCCAATACCGACTTAAAGCTCCGCTACGGTGCGGCCAATCTGCCCGCACTCTCCGAATGCGATACCAATTATAGCACGCTTCTCTCACTTTTGGCAAACTATGGTGAAAAACTTTATGAACTTTCTCACCGTGATGAGGCAAAGCAGGTGCTTGAATACGCCCTCTCCCTCAAAACGGATGTGGGAAAAACCTATGAGCTGCTCGCCGCCATCTACGAGGAGGAGGGAAGGCCCGGGCAGCTTGACGCGCTGCGCGCTGCGGCAAACGAGCTTGTCTCCATCCGCAAAAATTCCATCCTGCGAAAGCTGGACGCACGAAAGGAACAGGACACACCGACATGAAGCTGCTTCTCACCGCCATCAACGCAAAATATATCCACTCAAACCCGGCGCTTCGGACGTTCCTTGCCGTCGCACCGGACTGCCGGGAGCAGCTCTCGTTAAAGGAGTATACGATCAACCATGCGCCGGACGCCATCCTCTCGGATATCTACACCGCTGCCCCGGATGTGCTGTTTCTCTCCTGCTATATCTGGAATATCACATATGTAGAAGCCATAACCGCAGAGCTTCACAAGCTTTTGCCCGCGCTTCCCATCTGGCTCGGCGGCCCGGAGGTATCCTTTGCGCCGGAAGCCTTTCTCGCCGCCCATCCGGCTCTCACCGGCATTATGCGCGGCGAAGGAGAGGTCAGCTTTGCCGCCCTCGCGCGCCATTACATTTACGGCTCGCCGGAATCTTTTTCGGATATCCCGGGACTTGTATTCCGCCGGAACGGACAGATCGTGCAGACCGGGGAAGCCCTGCGGCTGCCCCTCTCGCAAATTCCCTTTGCATATGGGGACATGGCTGACCTCGCGCACCGCATCGTCTACTACGAATCCAGCCGCGGCTGTCCCTTCCGCTGTACCTACTGCCTCTCCTCCCTTGAAAAATCACTGCGTTTCCGCGACCTCGACCTTGTGAAAAAGGAGCTTTCCTTTTTTGTCGCGCAGGGGGTTCCCCAGGTAAAATTTGTTGACCGCACCTTCAACTGCAACCACGAACACGCACTGGCAATTCTCCGGCACATCAAAGACATCGACCGCGGAATCACCAATTTTCACTTCGAGGTCAGCGCCGATTTGTTCCGTGAGGAAGCGCTCGCGCTCTTAAAAACCTTCCGCCCCGGCCTGGTCCAGCTTGAAATCGGCGTGCAGTCCACCAATCCCGCCACCATCCGGGCGATCCGCCGTCAGACAGACCTGCCGCGTCTCATGGATGTCGTCCGGCGCATCCGCTCGTGGAACAATATCCACCTGCACCTCGATCTCATCGCGGGACTGCCCATGGAGGATTACGACAGCTTTGCCGCATCCTTTGACGACGTGTTTGCCCTGACGCCCAACCAGCTGCAGCTGGGCTTTTTGAAGGTGCTAAAAGGCTCCTTCCTGTACGAACACGCCCGGGAATACGGTATCCTTTACCACGACCGGCCGCCCTACGAGGTACTTTCCACCAAATGGCTCAGCTACGGCGGTCTGCTGCGCATCAAGCGGGCCGAGGCGATGCTGGAGGTCTACTACAACAGCGCCCAGTACGCCCTCACCATCCGCCTCTGTACCCTCCTCTTCCCCAGCCCCTTCGCATTTTTCCGGCGGCTCGGTGATTATTACGAGCGGCACGGGCTGTTTTCGCGCAGCCATTCGCGCCTTGCGCGCTGTGAGCATCTGCTCGCCTTTTTGCAGGAAGAGCTTGCGGCCGACCTGCTGCCTGTGATGCGGGAAGCCCTCGTTTACGACCTCTATGCGCGGGAGCGCTGCAAAAAGCGCCCGGACTGGGCGCTTGATCTTACACCGTATCGGGATGTGCTGCGGAGGCTGTCTGCCAGGCATAAGGACAGCACACAGCATATCGAAATTTTTCACTATCCGTTTCCATTCAAAGACGCGCAGACACTGCCGGCACTTCCGGAAAGGGTCAGCCGTCCCCGGTTCTACCGTTTCTGTTACGACAGGCGCGACCCGTTGGACAATCAGGCATACATTGAGGAATTACAGCCATGAGAGACTATATCGCAATTGATTTGGAAATGACCGGGCTAAGCGTTAAAAAAGACCGCATTCTGGAGATCGGTGCCCTGCACATGCACGAAGGTGAGGTATGCGCGCAGCTTTCGGCACTTATAAATCCCCACTGCCCCGTTCCGGAGGAGATCACGGCGCTCACCGGCATCACGCAGGAGATGGCGGACGCGGGAGAATCGCTTTCCGCGGTTTTGCCCCGCCTTTTTACGCTGATCGGCGGACTGCCCCTGCTGGGCCACAACCTCGGCTTCGACTGCAGCTTTCTCGCACAGGCTGCGGCAAACGAGCGGCTCCCCTTCTCCCACACGGGCATTGACACCCTCCGGCTGGCCCGCAAATTCCTGCCCGGGGAGCAGAAAAAGAACCTTGTGTCCCTGCGGGACTACTTTTCTATCGACACGACAGCCGTCCACCGCGCCGCCGCGGACGCACTTGCCGCCGCCCTGGTCTTTGAGCGTCTCAAGGACGCCTATGGAGCGGTCGAGCCGGACGCATTTTTACCAAAGCCCATCACCGTAAACGTGAAGCGGCAGCAGCCTGCCACCATTTCCCAGAAGGAACAGCTCGCACGACTGCTGCCATTGCACCCGGGCCTTTTATCCGAACAGCCCGACCCGCAGCACCTGACCCGCAGTGAAGCGTCACGTTTGATTGAACAGCTGCTGCATGAAGGCCGTCCCCGTGAGTAACCGGTTGTCTCAATGTAAGACAAACCGTATCACCGTATCCACCGCCCCTGCGATAAGGAGCAGGCCCCCGATGGCATACGCCTTCGTCTTTTGCTCATAGCCGAAGTGATAGCCTACATGCAGTCCCGCGATGACCATAACCACGGTGGCGCAGAAAATCGCGATGAGCACCTTCACGGTGTTTGTGCCGAGAAACCCCAGCGCCACACCCATCATCAGCGTGCCGATGCTGATCAGCGCCAGCCTGGCGACCAGCCGCTTCCACGCGTATCCGTCGTTTCTGCGCTCCAGGATCGCCTCGTTTTTCCACGCCTTATAAAGCATAAGCATGCCAAGAACCACAAAGATGACGACCGCGATGACCTCCGTGTTTGCGGCATCCTGCCGCAGCTCCCGCCGATACAGGCATATGCCCGCCGCGCTGCCGATGGCAAGCGCCGCCGCCTGCCACAATGAAAAAAGCAGGCAGAGGATTGCTAACGGTTTTTTTTCAATTTTCGATAGCTCTGCGCCCTTGCAGGCGGTGGCCGCGAAAATGTCAAGGGACATTCCCGCCGTCACCAGAATCGTCTCTAACCAGTTCATGAAAACCTCCGGATTACTCAGCTGCCTTTACTGCATCTGTCTTTATGATAAACTTCACGCTTCCGATCTGATCCTTCGCAAGCCCTGTGAAGGTCTTATAGTTATCCCCTGCCTGCACAACCGCATCGATGCGCTCTAAGAGCTCTTTCGCATCGCCGTTGAAGGCGTCCACCAGCTTGGAGATACCCTCCTCATTGAACTTCACTACGCCCTCGTGCAGCTCGCCCGCACCGTCGTCCAGCTCGTTCACGCCGTCCGCGATCTTCCCCGCGCCCTCGGAGAGGTCACTTGCGCCGTTTTTCAGCTTTTCATTATTCGCTACGAGGGTATCTGCGCCCTTTGCAAGCTGATTCACGCCCGATACCAGATCCGGAACGCTTGACGCCAGTGTGGAGATACCTTCGCTCAGCGCCTTTGAGCCTGTCACAAGGCTGTAGCCGCTTTTCTTATCTACCGCCTCGATCTCTGCTGCGATCTGCTGCTTTGCATTTTCCGCTCCCTGAATCGCCGCCGTCTCCGCGGCACTCTGGCACGCTGCCACAACCGATGCGCCCACGGCGTCAGAGCCGTTTGCCGCGATACCGCCTGCAATACCCTGTGCCAGTCCGCCCTTTAAGACGGTACCTGCAAAGGCTGCCCCATAGGTTACATCCGTCCCCGGCATTACCGCCTGGCATTGCTCGGCGCTGAACGTCTGCCCGCTGGTCGGATCGGTAAACCCGTGCTGAGCGTAATACTCCGCCAGTGCTGCCACCACGCCGTCGCTGGTCAGTCCCATTCCTGAGATGCCCGCCTGAATCTGTCCTACGGTCGCCTCACCGGTCATCGTGTTCTTGAAATTTTCCGCCGCGGATTTACGAATCAGGTTATAAGCCGCGCTGCCCTCCGCGAACTGCATGCCCACCAGCTTTTTCGCCGCCGCCTGCTCTTCCTCACTCATCTGGGTGTTGAGCGCTGCATCGAGCTTCGTCACGCCCGCGGCGATGCTTTTTGCACTGGAATCCAGAGTTGTCGCGCCCTTCGAAAGAGAGCCCACGCTGGAATTCAATGTTTTTAATCCATCATTTAATTTTTGAGCGCCGTCCGTATAATCATTGATGCCGGTTTTCAGGTCAGAGGCGCCGTCCTTGAAATCACCCATGCTGTCCTTTAAGGTGTCCAGTCCGTCCTTCACCTGCCTGCTGCCGTCCTCCAGCTGCTCGCTGCCGTCCTCCAGCTCACTGATTGAAGTCTCCAGGTCTGTCAGGTCGATATCGCTGAGGCTCATATCCGAGAGCAGGCCGCTCATTGCGATGCTTGCGGTCATCTCCAGGGTGAAATTCTCCACATCCGCACTTATCTCCACATAATCCGGAAACTTGATCTCACTGTCAAATTCCCCCTCCTTCTTCTGCAGGCTCTCATGCAGTCCGGGCATCGCCATGCCCACAACGATATTGTTCTTTCCGTCAGAGATCACCTTTCCGTTGGATATCTCTATATTTGTAAAATCATCATTTAAGATTGCCCCGGTCATCACAGTAAACGGCACATAAACCTCCACATCTTTGCCGTCCTGATGGATTGTCGTCTTTTCATGGTTCTCATAGTCAAAGCGCAGCGTCACCCTGCCGCTCTTTCCTGCCAGCTCCTCCGGCTCGATCTCGTTTCCGTCCAGATAGTAGGTCACCTGCTCCGTGATGGGAACCTGCTTTGTCGTTGTTCCCTCATAATAAATATCACTGCCGTTTGCCTGCCATGTCAGCTTGTCGCCGTCCTGGGTGAAGGTCTCGTCGCCCTTGACATTCGTGATACCCGTCAGATCGGATACGTCCTCGATGGTGTCCGCACCGTCCCTGTTCTTCAGCCACTCCTCAACGATCACCTTGCCGGAATTGCCCTTTGCGTCCGCGATGATATAGACCGTCTCATCCTTCGTCGTGTCGTCCACGCCGGATTTCTGATTGATCAGCTCATTGATCTTTTCCTCGATCTTTGTCTTCTCCGCAGCCTGTGCCTCAAGCGCCTGATTTGTGCTTCCCTGCATATAGCCCGCGGCAAAGCTGCCGCCCAGCATTGCAAACACCAGCACGCCCGCCAGCATTTTCACCGCATATTTATTCCGAAACCGTTTCTGCAGCTCCTTGATCTTCATGATATTGTCCTCCTTTATAATGTAACGATATTTTTCTGTGTCTATTTATTTCATTTCAATTTAATTTTTAACACTACGCCTGCCGCGGAATATTGCGCTGGCCGTTATCTGCTCCGACATCCGACTGCCGGTTCTTAAAGCCGATGCTCGTCTTTACGATCAGCCTGTCAAAAATCATAAACATGGACGGCAGAACAAAAATTACGACAAACATACTGATGATCGCGCCCCTGGACATGAGGATGCAAAGGGAACTGATCATGTCGATGTTGGAGTAAAGGCCGACACCGAAGGTAGCCGAGAAAAAGCTCAGTGCACTGACGATGACGGACTGAATCGAAGTCTGCAGCGCCGTCGTGACCGCCTCTTTTTTCTCATAGCCGTCATAGCGGGCTTTTTTATATTTATTTGTCATAAGAATCGCGTAATCAACCGTTGCACCCAGCTGAATCGTCCCGATTACGATAGAAGCGATAAATGGCAGCACCGTTTTCGTGTATGCCGGGATACCCATGTTGATAAAGATCGCAAATTCAATGACTGCCACCAGAATAACCGGCAGACTGATCGATTTAAATACCAGCAGTATGATCGCAAAAATTGCCAGAATGGACACGGCGCTCACACGCTTGAAATCCTCATTGGTAATATTGATCAAATCCTTTGTACAGGGCGCCTCGCCGATCAGCATGCCCTTCGTATCGTAACGGTCCAGAATTGCATCGAGCCTGTCACACTGCGCGTTCACCTCATCAGAGGCAATCGCATACTCGGAGCTGACCATCAAAAGCTCATACTCGTCATTCTGCACGACAGCAAGCAGATCCGCGGGCAGCATTTCCTTCGGGAAGCCTGCGCCTAAAACGGCTTCCAGCCCGATGGTCGCCTTGACGCCGTCCACCGCATCCACCTCGTCGATCAGCGAAGAAACCTCCTTCGCGGAAAGCCCGCTGTCGATCAGATACAGGTGCGTTGCGTTCATCTCAAAGTTTTCCTCCAGCTTGTCGTTCGCAACGATGCTCGGCAGATCCTTCGGCAGCGTACCCGCAAGGTCGTAGTACACATCGGTGTGCGTGTAGCCGTAAATCGCCGGGACAAGCGCGATGACAAACAGGAGCGCAAACCATTTATAATGTCCGGTGATCCAGCCTGCGATCCGTCCCAGATCCGGGATGATCGGACGGTGCTTCGTTTTCTGTACCGCCCTGTCAAATACAAGTATCATGGACGGCAAAATGGTAACACATCCGATGACGCCGAATACGACACCCTTTGCCATAACGACACCAAGGTCAAGGCCAAGCGTAAAGCTCATAAAGCACAGTGCCACGAAGCCTGCAACCGTCGTGATGGAGCTTCCGACTACGGAAGTGATCGTACTTGCAATCGCACTGGCCATCGCGTCTTTGTGATTATCTGTATGGGTACATTCCTCCTCATAGCTGTGCCACAGGAAAATCGAATAATCCATGGTCACGCCCAGCTGTAAAACTGCTGCCAGCGCCTGGGTCACATAGGAGATTTCCCCTTTGACCATGTTCGTTCCCAGGTTGTAGATAATCGCCATTCCGATGCTGAGCAAAAAGAACAGCGGCACGATTGCGGAATCCATCGTCAGTGACAGCACCACGATCGCCAGCACAACGGCGATGACAACGTAGACGGGAACCTCCCGGTCGGACAGCTCCTTGATATCCGTGATCACTGCCGACATACCGCTGACAAAGCACTGTCCGTCCGCCAGCTTCCGGATCTGTGTGATGGCATCCATCGTCTCATCCTCCGACATGCCTGTATCGTAGAGAACTGCCAGAAGCGTTGCGTCCGCCTCGTCATTATTAAATATGCTGTAAATGTCATCCGGCAGGACCGCCATCGGAAGTGAAAGATCCGCGATCGTGTCATACCAGATCACCTTTTTTACGTGAGGGACCTCCGAGATCTCCTGCTCAAGCCTGCTGACGTCCTTGTTTTCCATTCCCTGTACGACGCACAGGGAAAATGCGCCGATGCCGAAATCATCCTTTAAGATTTCCTGGCCCTTCATCGTCTCGATCTCCTCCGGTAAATAAGAGAGGATATCGTAATTCACCCGCGTGTTGAAAAATCCGATCGCCGCGGGAACCAAAAGCGCCACGGACACGATCAGTATGAGTACACGGCACCTGACAACTCCTTTTCCAAACTTCTTCATTGCTATGTTCACCCTTTCTTGCCTGTTTTTGTTTCATCTGAAAAGGAGTATAAAAAAAAGGATTGAATCCTTCCATATTCAATCCTTTTTGGCTGTCACACCGATCTATACAAATTTTCTCGCGTGTTATGAATAATATACATTTTTCTTTATTTGTATATCCCCCTAAAACTCCTGCATGGCCTGCTCCATGGAATGGCTCATAAGGTACTCGTACATGTCCGCCATCTCCTGCGCCGGGACCGTCATGCCCTGATGAATCCACACCTCCACCGCAAAGCACATGGAGCGCGCGTAGTGCTCCGCGAGCATACCAACACTCATCCACGGAAATTTTCCGTTTTTTTTGCGGGGATGCTCCGAAAAGATTTCAAGCAGCACCTCCTTGATGCACTTTACCACCAGAGCCTCAAACGAAATCGGCCCGCCCATACGGCCCAGACGGCTATAAAACTCCTTCTCCCGGATAAGGCTGGAAAAGACAAGCAGCACTGCCTGATTGACCATTCCGTTTTTAAGGAGCGGATGAATCGGCCCTAAAATTTCCTCCCGGATAATCCACTCGATCAACTCATATTTGTCCTGAAAATGATTGTAAAATGTGGGACGGATCACACCGGCCTTATCCGTGATCTCCTTAATCGTAATCTTTTCCACCGGTTTTGTCAGCACCAGCTCCTTGAAGCTCTCCGCCAGCATCCGATCCGTCGTCTGTCTGCCCTGATTTGTCATAATGAAACCCTAACGAATTATCTGTCCTCCATAAATTTCACGCGAACCTTGCGCTTTCTCTCGCCGTCAAACTCCATCAGATAGATGCTCTGCCACGCGCCCAGCGCAAGCCTCCCGTTTTCCACCGGAATCGTCTTGGAAACCCCAACCAGGCTGGCAAACAGATAGGCAGGGAAGTTATTCTCCAGGCTGCGGTAGTCCCCGTCCTCACCGCCAAGGCGCTGAAACGCCCGGAAGAAATCCGAAGCCAGATACGGGTCCCGCTTTTCCGAAATCATAAGCCCCGCGGTCGTGTGGGGCAAAAACAGCGTACAAATGCCGGAGGTGATCCGGCTGTCCGCGGCCAGGCGCTGCACCTCCCCGGTAATGTCAAGCATCTGCATATGTTCCCCGGTCCGTATGTAAATCGTATAAAGTGCACCCATCCCCGCAAATTCTCCTCTTTATCCCGCGTTTATTCGTCAAACTCCACCGTGACAAAAAAGCCCTTCGGCGTTTTTTTGATCTCCTTTACGGTGCCCTCTCTGCTTACAAGCCGTTCTCCATAGGCAAAATTTGCGGACATCGCATAGGCGTTTCCAAGTGTGTAATAATAAGAATTAGGCAGCCTTCCCTCCGTCACCGGAAGCACGTCGCCCTCCCGCACCAGTCCGGTGCGCTCCATTTTAAATTCCATTTCCCGCATGTTATCTCTATTCCTAGTTTGTATAATAGCATACATCAAAATTCACAAAAAGTCCAACGGATTTTGTTCATTCTGCACATGAAGCCAGCTTTTATTTCGGCGCTTTTCCTAATTTACATTTACACAGATCGATGCTATTCTGGGTACAGGGTCCGACAGGTTCTCAGCATTCTTTGTGATACATGATCACTTCCACAATCATTCTATACAAACTTTCTATTCTACTAAAAAAGGAGGAATCTATATGAACTGTCATTCCCATCAAACGATCCGACGTACTCTGCTGACCTTTCTCTTGTCATGTACACTGCTGCTCCCTCAGGCAGGCACCGCGCATGCCGCTGCTGCCGATCCGTTTCCCTTCGTTCTTCTGACCTGTTATCAGAAATCGATTCCCATTGACGGACAGTTTTTTCTGACCGCCATCACCTCAAACGGCAAGCTTCCCACCTTTCGAAGCAGCAAATCCTCGATCGCAGGCGTAAATACCTACGGGCTTGTCACCGGAAAAAAATCCGGCACCTGCATCATCACCGCAAAGATTAAAAACGCGGAGGCATCCTGCAGGGTCACGGTCGAGCCGTCCACCGTAACGCTGAGCAAAAGCAGCGCCACACTTGAAAACGGCGCGACGCTTCAGCTTTCCGCAAGCGTTTCCACCGGCCATGAGGTCAAATGGAAATCCTCGTCCTCCGCCATTGCAAGCGTGGATGAAGACGGGATTGTCACCGCGAAAAAATGCGGCAGCGCGATCATCCGTGCCACCGCCGACGGCGTGACTGCGAAGTGTACGATCACCGTGAAAAAGCCGACCCTTTCCCTGAACCGTTCCAGCATTACGCTTTACCCCCAGGAGCACTTCCAGCTTGTGGCGAGCTGCTCCTCCAACCGGGCGCTCACCTTCCGCTCATCCTCCTCCGCAGTGGCGGCGGTAGATGAAAACGGACAGATCACCGCCCGCAAAAGGGGAACCGCAACGATCACGGTTAAGGTAGACGGCGTCAGCCGCACCTGCAAGGTCACCGTCAAAAATCCCGAAGCGTAAACCATTACCCGCTTCGGCAAAACGCAATCCGGCCCGCTTATTGGCCGCTTAAGCAATTGACACCGCTCGAATCTGTCGGACCCACATTCACACGGGTATTTTCAGGCACCGAGGAGGTGATGAAGGCCCCGCCCCCGATGGTGGAATTGTCCCCCACCACCGTCTCGCCGCCGAGAATACTCGCATTGGAATAGACGGTCACGTTGTTGCCGATTGTCGGATGCCGCTTGACATTGGACAAAAGCTGTCCCTTTCGCGTCGAGAGCGCACCCAGCGTCACGCCCTGATACAGCTTTACATTGTTGCCGATCTCTGTCGTCTCACCGATTACTACCCCCGTTCCGTGATCGATGAAAAAATACTCCCCGATGGTCGCACCCGGATTGATATCGATCCCCGTCCCGGAATGGGCGTACTCGGTCATAATACGGGGTACAAAAGGCACCCTGCTCATATAAAGCTCATGCGCAATGCGATACACAAAGATCGCGAAAAAGCCCGGGTAGGAGAAAATGATCTCCTCCTTGCTCTTTGCCGCCGGATCACCGTCAAAACCCGCCTGCACATCCTTTAAAAGCAGTTCCTGCAATGCGGGAATCCGCGCCGCAAAGCGGCAGCTGATCGTTTCCGCCTTCTGCATCAGCTCCCCGTGGGAGCGCCCCGTCTGATCCGCACAGTCCAGTGCAATCGCGATCAGCTCCCGCAGCTTGTGGATGACACTGCTGCACTTATAGGCCACATAGTCGTCCAGATTACTCTGCAGGCACGTCTCCTGCTCCATATACCCGGCAAACATAACACTGCGCAGCTCCTTGATAATTTCCTTTACCTGGTTGCGGTTTGGCAGCCTGCGATCCTCCACGGCCCGCAGAAGCTCATATCTTTCGTAATTCTTTTGAATGTCCATAATCGCCTGGTTCAGCAGCGCCTGATTTTCTTTCTCTCTCATTATTATGTCAAATCCTCTCTATTAAAGCTACATTCTCAATATCATCCGTAAACGGGAACATATCCACCGGCTGGCACTCCCGCGCCGCATACCCGCTCTTTCGCAGCTCCCTCAAATCCCTCCCCAGGGTCTGTGGATCGCACGAAATATACACAATGCGCTTCGGCGCAAGCTGCACCAACGCCTGCAAAAATGCGGGTGAGCTGCCGCTTCGGGGCGGATCCAGAAACACCACGTCGACCGGCTCCCGCTCATTTTTCGGAAGCGCGGCCAGCGCCTTCATGTAGTCTCCTGCGTCGCCCTTGTAAAAAGAAATATTTTTGCAACCTGCACGTTTTGCATTTGCCGCCGCATCCCGCACCGCAGAAGGATTTACCTCCACACCGATCACCTTTTTTGCCCGGGCCGCCGCCGTCATACCGATGGTTCCGATACCACAATATGCATCTATGACGGTTTCCTTGCCTGTCAGATGTGCGTATTCCATCGCTTTTTCATAGAGCACCCGGGTCTGCACGGAATTTACCTGGTAAAATGAGTTCGGTGAAATACGGTAACGGTTGCCGCAAAGCTCGTCCTCGATATAGCCCTTCCCATACAGAACAATGTTGCGCTCCCCCAGCACCATGCTCGTGTGCCGCTCGTTGACGTTGAGCACGACGGAGGTGATCCCCGGATGCCTCTTTCGCAGCGCCTTCACAAAATTATTTTTCGACGGCAAAATCGGCGATGCGAGCACCAGCACCACCAGAATCTCCCCGGTCGCATGTCCCGTGCGCACCAGGACATGCCGCAGCAAGCCGCAGCCGCTGTCCTCATCGTAAATTTTAATCTTAAAATCCTTCACAAGCCCGCGAATCGACGAAATGATCGCATCCGCCTCCCCGTTTTCAATCATGCAGATCTCCACCGGCACGATGCGGTGGCTCTTCTCCTCGTATACACCGCTCACCACATTACCCCTGCGGTCCCTGCCGAACACGGCATGTACCTTGTTGCGGTAATGCAAAGGGTTGTCCATGCCGATTACCGGACGCACCTTCACATGCTCCACACATGCACGCACCAGCGCCCGCTTTTTCTCCAGCTGCTTTTCGTAGGGCACTCCCTGCATTTGGCAGCCGCCGCATTTTTTTGCCACAGGGCAGACCTCCGGTCGCTCCCTCGTCCGTTTTTCATGGCCGGTTCCATTTAAAATCCGTCTCTCTTTTGTCTCTGTCTCTTTTCCCATCAGGCCTTCTCATCTTTCCATCATTGTTTCGTATTATATTAGCCTATCACAGGAAACAAATTTTCTCAACCGCCACCCGCGAAAAAATCACTTTGCAGGAACCGTTTTGTTACTTTTCACACCCGTGCCATAGCCTGCCCGCCGGGTACGCAGAGCCTGCCCCGGCAAAGCGGAGCCATTTGCCGCGGGGCTGCGGGAGAACATGCTTTTGGCAGCAGTTTGGACTTCGCGAAGCGAATTTTCAGGTCCAAACCGCCCGTTACTGGCCACGGAGTGAACCGTAACACCGTTTCAGCATTGACACCCTTTGTCCAAACATGGTATAGTCAGATTCAGGTGTTTTTTGATCTTACAGTTTCAAGGAGAAATCTATGTTTTCCAATATGGGGGAAGAAGCGTTAGAGGCCGTCAAAACCGAGGAGGGCCGCAGCGCCTTCATCACAAAAAACGAAAAATTTATTATCGGATGCGCCAGCAAATTCACCAGACGCTACATCACCAAAAGTGATGATGAGTGGTCCATCGCACTGATCGCCTTTTCCAATGCCATGGACAGCTACGATGCGGACAAGGGTAATTTTCAGTCCTATGCCAGGCTTTTGATCGAGCGCAGACTCACCGACTATATCCGCACCCAGGCCCGTTTTCAGGGCGAGCAGTCCACAGAGCCTTACGTCTTTGAGGGAAATGTGGATGAGGACGCGGACAATGCCGCATATCAGCTCCACATCGCCCGTGCCACCAGCACCAGCGATGAAAATCCGATCCGGGATGAGATTCTCGCACTCAACGATATTCTCTCCGGCTACGAGATCACCTTTCTGGATCTGACGGAATGCTCTCCGAAGGCTGCAAAAACAAAAACCGCCTGCCTTACCGCGGTGACATTTTTACAGAAAAATCCACATCTTGTGGTAAAAATGCGCAGTACGAGATTATTTCCACTAAAAATTATTACAGAAAATACCAAGGTACCCCGAAAAATTTTAGAGCGTCATCGTAAATATATAATAACCGCAACGGAAATCCTATGTAATGACTTCCCACTACTACAGGAATATATCGGTTGAGGTTAAAATGAAAAATCCGGCTCTTTACCTGTAAAAAATACGAATACGGCCGGTTAGAAAGGAGAAGGAATGATGAAAGCCGTTATTGTCGACCTAAACGGAAACGATGCAGTGGCCCTCTGTGACAACGGCCGGTTTATAAAACTAAAAAACGAAAGCTATCAGATCGGTCAGCAGATCACGATGAAGCCGCAGACCATCCGGTTCCCGAAGCAGGCTGCGATTGCTGCCTCTGCCGCGCTTGTGATTCTTGCAGGCAGTGGTCTTGGCAGATATACGTGGAACACTCCGATTTCGTATGTCAGCCTGGACGTCAATCCTTCTATTGCTTACTCACTCAATGAGTTTAATCGTGTCATTGCCGTAAGCGGCATGAATGACGAGGGCGCCGCTATTGTGGACGCCGTGGGCAGCTCCTTACAAAACGTGGATATTACCACAGCTCTGACCATCACCGTCGAGCAGTTATCCACCGACGCATATCTGGATATGGAGAACACCAACTACATGGTCATCGGTGTCTACTCCGACAAGAACTCTAAGGCAGATGCCCTGATGACTACGGTGGACGCCTTTTGCACGGACACCATAGAAACCTGCTCCGTCACAACGGTGAGCGTCTCCAGAGAGACCATGGAATCTGCGGATTCCTACGGCATCACCGCAGGAAAAATGGAGCTGATCAATGAAATTGCCAGCGTCGCAAATGATCCCGCCACCGTCGACCCCTCTGTTCTGGCCGACCTGACGGTTGCTGAGCTGGAGCAGACAAAAGAGGCAGCGGCCTCCGGTACATCCGTGCCGGACGCAGTCGCAGCAGCGTCAGCTGCCCCCGAGCCGGACAAAAACACCGACCCGGCTGCAGTCGCTTCCGACGATAAGCCGGCGGATCCGCCTGCCGACAATAAAAAACCTGACGAAAGCTCCTCCGATAAAAAGGATCAGCCTTCCAATGAACCGGTTCCTGTCACCGACGGCGCCGTATCAGACAGCAGCCCGAGCGTTTCCGAGGACAATTCATCCTCCGCAAACAATCCTGCTTCTGTGGATAATACGACCAGCACCGACAAGACCGGATTCGGAAGCTCTGACAAGAAGGACGAAGGGGCATTCTCCGATAATCAGGATGAACCGGTCTCTTCCGACACAAAGGACGAGGACACAAGCCCCTCCGACAAAGAAGATGATGCCGTCTCTTCTGACAAAAAGGACGATGCATCCGAGGACAGCAGCGGACAGACAAACAGCAATCTGGATCACGCACCGGACACCGCGCCGGAAATCGTGACGGAGATCAAGCCGGATATGCTGGCAGATCCTCCATCCGGGGCACCGGAAGCCTCTGAATCCGAAATGTCCGAACAATCCATTACCGGCAATATGCTTAGCTAAGCTATTTCCCACATAAGTTGCCAGGGGAGCCTTCCCCGGCACCTGAAAAGAGGTTGAGAATATCAGCCTCTTTTTTTGTTGTGCGCCGTTGCGTTGCACCGCAAAAAATGGTAGGATAGAATACAGGTAATGCAAAAGAACTATCAGATTTTCTAAGGAGGTTTTTCCAATGAGCTTTCAAGAGGAATACAAGCAAAAATTAGTCACCGCCGATGAGGCCGTGAAGGTGATCAAATCCGGCGACTGGGTGGATTACGGCTGGTGCAACGGCACCGTAGACGCCCTGGACCGGGCACTGGCAAAGCGTACCGACGAGCTGACAGACGTAAAGCTGCGCGGCGGCATCCTGTTAAAGCCGCTGGCTGTCTTTGAGCGCGAGGACGCCGGCGAGCACTTCTGCTGGAATTCATGGCATATGTCCGGCATTGAGCGCAAGCTCATCGCCCGCGGCTGCGCTTACTATGCACCGATCCGTTACTCCGAGCTGCCCCGCTACTACCGGGACGGTAACTGCTCGGACGTTGTAATGATCGTCTGCGCACCGATGGACGCACACGGCTATTTCAATTTCGGTCCCAATGCGTCCCATCTGGCAGCGGCCTGCGAAATGGCGAAAACCGTTATCGTTGAGGTAAACGAAAACATGCCCCGCTGTCTTGGCGGTTTCGAGAACAATGTACATATCAGCGATGTAACCTACATCGTGGAGGGCGAAAATCCGCCCATCGGCGAGCTTGGCGCAGGCGGCCCTGCCACCGACGTGGACAAGGCGGTGGCAAAGCTGATCGTGGAGCAGATCCCCAATGGTGCCTGCCTGCAGCTCGGCATCGGCGGCATGCCCAACGCAGTCGGCTCCATGATCGCGGAGTCCGACTTAAAAGATCTGGGCGTACACACCGAGATGTACGTGGATGCCTTCGTCGATATTGCAAAGGCCGGCAAGATCAACGGCTCACGCAAGAGCATCGACCGCTACCGCCAGGCTTATGCCTTCGGCTGCGGAACCAAAAAGATGTACGACTACATCGACGAGAATCCCGAGCTCATGAGCGCACCGGTGAGCTACACCAACGATATCCGCTCCATCTCCGCCCTGGACAACTTCATCTCTATCAACAACTGTGTTGACATTGATTTATTCGGGCAGATCAGCTCCGAGTCCTCCGGCATCAAGCAGATCAGCGGTGCAGGCGGGCAGCTTGATTTCGTCCTCGGCGCTTACCTCTCCAACGGCGGAAAGAGCTTTATCTGCTGCTCCTCCACCTTTACGGACAAGAAGGGTGAAATGCATTCCCGCATCCGCCCGACCCTGACGAACGGTTCCATCGTGACCGATACCCGTGCCAACACCCATTACGTTGTGACCGAGCACGGCATGGTAAATGTCAAGGGTATGTCCACCTGGCAGAAGGCTGAGGCACTCATCTCCATCGCACATCCGGATTTCCGGGATGAGCTTATCGCAGAGGCCGAGAAAATGAATATCTGGAGAAAATCAAATAAATCGTAAGCACAAAGTACGAAAGTATGCATAAGAAAAAACGGGCAGTGCCCGTTTTTTCTTATTTCCTTAAGCCTTTATTCACATTGTCATAATCATTTGACGCATTCCACAGCAGCCATTCGCCGACCCCTGCAGCCTCTGCGCCCCGTACCTGATCCTGCAGCTGCTTTCCACGGTAGGAAATGTGCCCGTCCACCCATGTGGCCGTAAACGCCTGCAGCCAGGGGCGCTGCCTTGCGATATGTACGTCAGGCTCCGCCTCCCGCGCCTCCTGCAGCAGCTTCTCCCCGTCCGCAACCGCCGCATAGATCAGATCATAGGGCTCTGCGTCGGGCACTCGGATCCCATACGCGTCATTTACATAATGGGAGGGATACACCATGGGGCAAATGTAATCACAGTGCTTTGCCATCTGTGCGTAGTCCTGCCCGATCAGCCTGCCGTCCGCCTCATTGCAGATGATCGTCCCGAACACATCCGCCGACACGTATGCCCCCATCGGCGCAAGTGTCTCATAAGCCTTCGTCAGAAAGCCGTTGATCGCCTCCTGGCGTGTTGTTCCCTTCGCTTCCCTGCCGAAATCCGCTTCCCCGATTCCCTCCGCCGTCGAAAAGCGGATGTAGTCGTACTGAATCTCGTCAAAGCCAAGCTCTACTGCCTTTTTGCTCAGATCAATGAGGTAATCCCATACCTCCTCCCGGTAGGGATTTACCCACGCCTGGTCCTGATTATCATAGAAAACCGAGCCGTCCGCATTTTTTACCGCGTATTCCGGCTTCTTCTCTGCGAGAATCGGATCCTTAAACGCGACGATACGGGCAATGAGATAAATCCCCTTCGCCTTTAAATGACGGATGAGCCCCGGCATATCCGCCACATAGCGCACCTCGGCACCGATCTCCTCCGACAGGGGGAGCTTCATTTTATAAGTCACCTCACCGGTATCATTCTTGATATCGATGACCATCGCGTTCAATTCCGTTTGTTCTACCAGCTTTACCAGCGCAGGCATCGTGTTTTCCGTACCCGCCACCGCTCCGGTGACAAAAATGCCCTTCGCCTCCGTCGGCGTGCGGGGGTCCTGCTTCAGATAAGCTTCCAGCCGCTCTGCGGGCGTCTCCTGGGGCTTTTTTTGCGCTTCCGGTTCTTTATCCGCATCCGGCTTTTTGGTTCCGTCCCCCTTCCCATCGCCCTGCTGCTGTGTTTCCTGTGGCTTTTCTGTCTGCAGCTCTGGCTTTTCTGCCTGCGGCTCCTGGGACTCCTGGGGCTTTTGATCATCCGCAGCCTTCGGCTGCTCCGTTACATCCATCGGCTGCTCCACCGGCGCCGATCGCTCCCAAAACCGGGGAATCACCCCCTTGCGTACCAGTACGATTCCCGATGCCACGAGCAGAATCCCTACACAAACCAGCCGTATGACCGATCGATAATTTTTCCTCATTTTTTCGTAACCTCTACTTTATCATTAAATATACGAAATATGCAGCATAGCACCCCAGCATCAAAATACCGCCCGGACGCGTCAGCTTTTTCTTCGGCAGCACGCACAGCCACAGCAGAAGAGCCGCGCCTGCCGCCACTGCCGTATCGATGATAAACGCAGGGTTAAAGGGCACCGGAACGATCAGTGCCGTCGTCCCCACCACAAACAGAATATTAAAAATATTGCTTCCCACAATATTTCCGATCGCCAGATCAGCCTTACCCTTCTTTGCCGCCACCACGGAGGTGCACAGCTCCGGCAGGCTCGTTCCGAACGCCACGATCGTCAGGCCGATGAAGCGCTCGCTTAATCCGATCATCCGCGCAATTTCCGACGCGGCATCCACACTCACATCCGCGCCGGCAACAATCAGCACCGCGCCGAGGATCACAAATACGATAAGCAGCCACACCGGTCTGCCCGTCTGTGCCGGTTCCTCCTCCTTATTGCGCATTGCCATGATAAACAGATAAACCAGATACGCAACAAACAGCGCCCACAAAATCACGCCGTCCATGCGTCCCACACGTTTATCCACTCCGCCCATCGCCAGCATTGCCAGAGTCACTGCCATGACAAACGGAAGCTCATAGCGCACGGTAGACTGCTGGATGTCTAACGCCGCAATGACCGCCGTCACACCCAAAATCACCAGAATATTCATGATATTACTGCCTACTACATTTCCGATCGTGATATCCGCAGTCCCCTTAAATGCCGCCGCAATACTGACCGCCGCCTCCGGCGCGCTCGTTCCCATGGCGACGATTGTCAGCCCGATCACAAGCTGAGAAATGCCGAACCTTGCCGCGATACCGGCCGCACCATCCACAAAAATATCCGCGCCCTTGATAAGCATAACAAACCCGATCACCAAAAGCACCAGCTCGATAAGCATCTGAATTTTCACCTCTTTTCCCCCGGCGTACCCGACAGCCGCCCAAAGGATATTTTCTATACTAACAATAACTATACCCGACTTTCCCGTATTCCACAACATATTTTGCCATGATAATTTGCACAAATATAACCATTCAGCCCAGAACCCTGCACCTGCCGCAAGGTCTGCAAGAACGTGTATATTCTGCCGGTCACAAAGCGGGCCGCAGCGCCCGGACGCCTTACACCAGATTCTGCATCCACACCCCCTTTTTCACGAGCACAAATCCGATGACGGACTTGAAAATCTCCATACTCTGTACCAGCATGAACATGGGAACCACCGCAATCGTTGTAAACCGTGAAAGCACAAACGCCAGGGGCACCACGATGCACCACATAAACATGCTGTCAAACACGAAGGTGATGCCTGTCTTTCCGCCCGAGCGCAGCGTAAAATAGGACGCATTCGTAAAGGAATGAAACGGCATGATGCACGCAATCACCCACAGAAAACGGGTAGCGATGTGCTGCACAACAGGCGTAGTATTATAAAACTGCGGAAATACCGGCGCCACCAGCGCCAGCAGGGCGCCGATCACGACACACATCGAGGTAGAGAAAAAAATCAGCTTTGTATCCGTATCCCGGGCCTCCTTCATCCTTCCGGCGCCTAGCAGCTGTCCGACGATAATCGCCACCGCATTTCCCATAGCCATCAATGCGATGTTGAACACATTGCTCAGGGTATTGCAGATATTTAAGCCTGCCACTACCTCCAGGCCCCGGGTGGAATAGCACTGCACCTGCATCGTCACACCCAGCGACCACAGAAATTCGTTGATGAGCAGCGGCAGCCCCTTCGCGATGGACTGGCGCCACAGCACACCCTCTATCCTTGTCCGCGACAAAAGCCCGGTAATAAAGCCGTACTGCGCCTTTTTCCTCCACGACCAGGCTATCAGAAAAGCAGCCTCCACAAACCGGGACATAACCGTCGCGACGGCGGCGCCCTCCACGCCCATCACCGGCGCACCAAGCTTTCCGAAAATCAGTATGTAATTAAACACGAGATCCACAACGACCGCCGCCATGCTGGCGATCAGCGGAGCTACGGTCTGCGAGCATTCCCGCAGCGTGCTCGAAACACACTGGGAGACAGAAAAGGGCACAAGGCCGATGAGCATGATCTTCAGATAAGCCTTTGCATACTCCATTGTGGACGCAATGCTCAAGGAGGCATCCCCCTCATGCAGAAACATCCCGATGAGCGGCTCGTCCCAAAACCAGAAAACGAAAATGCCTGCAGCCGCCAGCACCAGACCAATGATAAACTTGATGCGGAAAATATCCTGAACACCCTTCTCGTCCTTTTTGCCAAAATATTGTGCCGTAAAAATGCCGGCGCCTGCCATACCGCCGAACATGCTTAAATTTACAATAAACATCAACTGATTGACAATGGAGACCCCGGACATCTGGTCGGTCCCGACACGCCCCACCATCATGTTATCGAGCAGGCTGACCACATTTGTCAGACCGTTCTGCAGCATGATCGGCACAGCCACCGCCAGCACCATCGCATAAAATTTCCTGTCTCCGATAAATTTTTCCCTGAAATTCATAGCACACCTCCCAAGTTAAATTTGTCTGCGCGCTGTCATGCAGCCGAACGTATACATCACTGTTATTATCGTATCGAAAATGCGGCGAAATCACCCGATCTGCGTGAGAAAAAAGGAGCTCCGCCATGCGAGGTTCCTTTTTTCATTTTCCGCTCCGTATTCGCGACAAACTTTGCAGCAGCATATCCCTTTATGCAGCCGCATACACTCAGCTCTCACGCAGCGCGCGCATAGCATTCAGAATCGCGAGAACCGATACGCCCACATCCGCAAACACGGCCGCCCACATGTTGGCAAAGCCGAGCGCTCCGAGGACAAGCACCGCAATTTTCACCGTCAGTGCAAAGACGATGTTCTGCTTGACGATGCCGAGTGTTTTCCGCGCAATGCGCACAACCGACGCGATCTTTCGCACATCGTCATCCATCAGCACCACATCCGCCGCCTCAATCGCTGCGTCGCTGCCCATGCTACCCATAGCGATACCGATATCCGCCCTGGTGAGCACCGGCGCGTCGTTGATCCCGTCACCGACAAAAGCCAGCTTTGCTTTCGGCTGCCGGGTATTCAAAAGCGCCTCCACCTTTGCCACCTTGTCTGCCGGCAAAAGCTCGTAGTGCACCTCGTCAAGGCCCAGCTCCCGTGCGACCGCCTCGGCCGCTTCCTTGCGGTCTCCGGTGAGCATCACCGTCCTGCGCACGCCGACACGCTTCATGGAAGCAAGCGCCTGCGCCGCACCCTCCTTGATCGTATCGTCGATCACAATCGTTCCCGCAAATTTATGCTCCAACGCTACATACACTACTGTACCCGCACTTTCGCATTTTGTAAAGGGAATTTTCAAAGATTCCATGAGTTTCGCATTGCCGATATGAACTTCTTTTCCATCGATCCGTGTCCCGATGCCATACCCGGAGATTTCCTTCGTATCCTGCACCCGTTCCATATCCGGAGCCCTGCCGTATGCCTCCCGGATGGATGCTGCGATGGGGTGGGTGGAATATCCCTCGCCCAGCGCCGCCAGCTCCAAAAGCGGCTCCGCTTCAATCTGCTCCGGCATGATTTTCGACACCTTAAACTCGCCCTTCGTCAGCGTTCCGGTCTTGTCAAACACGATGGTATCCATCTCTGCCAGCGCTTCCAGATAATTGCTCCCCTTCACGAGCACGCCGATCCGCGAGGCCGCACCGATTCCGCCGAAAAAGCCCAGCGGCACGGAGATCACAAGCGCACAGGGACACGAGATGACAAGAAAGGTACACGCGCGGTATACCCACGTCCCAAACAGGGCACCAAAGCTGCCTGCCCCGCCCAGTCCAAGCACGAGGGGCGGTATCACTGCCAGAAACGCCGCGCCGATGGTCACGATCGGCGTATAGTACCTTGCAAAACGGGTAATAAAATTTTCAACATGTGCCTTCTTGCTGCTTGCATTTTCCACCAGCTCCAAAATCCGCGCAACGGTGGAGTCGTCAAACTCTTTCGTCGTGCGCACCTTCAGCGTCCCGCTGCCATTCACGCATCCGCTGATGATATCGTCACCCACGCCCGCCCTGCGGGGCACGGACTCCCCGGTCAGAGCCGCCGTATCGATCATGGACGCGCCCTCCACCACAACACCGTCCAGCGGAATACGCTCTCCGGGCTTTATCACAATCACCGTACCGGGCGCTACTTCATCCGGATCAACCTGCGCGAGCACCCCGTCCGTTTCTACATTTGCGTATTCCGGGCAAATATCCATCATAGCCGAGATGGACTTCCGGGATTTATCCACCGCATAGCCCTGAAACAGCTCTCCCACCTGATAAAACAGCATAACCGCCACTGCTTCGGAATATTCGCCCACGCCAAAGGCACCGAACGTCGCCAGCATCATGAGAAAGTTCTCGTCAAACACCTGGCCGTTGCGGATATTCCGCGCCGCTTTATATAAAATGTCATAGCCGATCACCAGATACGGGACAAGGCAGATCACCGCAAGCAGGATCTGCGGCCGTATGCGCTCCGAAATCCCGGTATGCTCCGCGGCAATGATCAGCACCAGCATCAGAAAAGCCGCCGCGATACGCCGCACCATCCGTTTTTGTTTCTTTGTCATAATCAAAAAATCCTCCATCTATCAAAACATAAACGCAAAACGACCCGAACCATTTTCAGACGGAACGGGTCAGATTGCTGCTACATAAGTATTTTCGTGTCAGGCTCAACCTTCGCACACACCCGCACGACCTCTTCCATGATCGTGTCAAAGCGGT
Organism: uncultured Eubacterium sp.; assembly: GCA_910589045.1. Classification (GTDB taxonomy): domain Bacteria; phylum Bacillota; class Clostridia; order Lachnospirales; family Lachnospiraceae; genus W0P33-017. Next base: position 27,161 of record CAJUSH010000014.1, on the reverse strand, counting down.
CGTCCGCCGCATCGATGATCAGCTTCTGGTTCATAAAGCTCACGCTTGCCGCATTCACACCGTCGATCTTCTGAATGGCCTCCTCCATTTTCGCCGCGCAGTTTGCGCAATCCAGATCCTCCAGCTTAAATTTCTTCTTCATTTGGTTGTTCTCCTTCCTTAAAATATTATATGTTTGTTTGGAGCCGGGCCAAACCGCATCCGCAGCGAAACGTACTCTTCACAGGCTTCCGCTGTCATGCTGTCATCCTGCCCTCACTCGTCAACATGCTCCTTGCCCTGATCGATGATCGAGCGCACATGGTCATCCGCCAGTGCATAAAATACGGACTTTCCCTCCCTCCGGCCGGTCACCAGCTTCGCCTGTTTTAAAATTTTCAGCTGGTGGGACACTGCGGACTGCGTCATTCCAAGCACCTCTGCCAGATCACAGACACACAGCTCCGACTGGAACAGCACATATAAAATGCGTATCCGAGTGGAATCTCCGAACACCTTGAAAAGCTCCGCCAGATCATACAGCTCATCCACATCCGGAAGCTTCTCCCGCACCTTCTCCAGGCGGTCCATGTGAATACAATTATCCTCGCATATTTCTACGTCATTGATTGCCATTCTGTTACCTGCCCTTCCGTTTTAATACACCGCGCAATGGATGTTTCGATATATGAATAACTGTTCATATTTTCATAATATCGCCGCATCGCTGATCTGTCAACACTTATTTCGAAAATTAGTTTACCTTTCGGTGAAATCATGATAAAATGGTTCGCGATAGTATGTTTTTCACTTTAACATAACAGAGTAAAGGGCAAATGCCCGTGTGCGAAAGCGTGGCGGGCGCTGCCTTGGAAACAGGAGGATATGAAAATGAACACGACAAATTTCTTTATTGTCACGGCGATTGTCATCTATCTGCTGCTTATGCTTGTCATCGGCTTTCGCTTCAGCAAAAAGACCAGCAATTCCGAGGACTTTTATCTGGGCGGCCGAAAAATGGGGCCTCTCGTCACTGCCATGAGCGCCGAGGCCAGCGACATGAGCAGCTGGCTTTTGATGGGGCTGCCCGGTCTCGCCTATCTCACCGGTGTGGCGGATGCCGCGTGGACGGCCATCGGACTTGGCATCGGCACATGGCTCAACTGGTATTTTGTCTCCCGCAGGCTGCGCCGCTACTCCCAGAATATCGGCGCGATCACCGTACCCGAGTTTTTCTCCAAGCGCTACCACGACCGGAGCAATACGCTCAACGCCCTTGCGGCTCTCGTGATTATTATCTTTTTTATTCCCTATACCGCATCCGGGTTTGCGGCATGCGGAAAGCTGTTTAACAGTCTTTTCGGCGTAGACTACACTGCTGCCATGGTTGTGGCCGCACTCGTCATCGTTGGCTATACCATCATGGGCGGCTTCGGCGCCGTATCCACCACCGACCTGATCCAGAGCATTGTCATGACTGTCGCACTCATAACCGTGCTTACCTACGGCATTACGACAGCAGGCGGCTGGGATGCCGTCATGGACAACGCAACCTCACTTTCCGGCTATCTTTCAATGACCGCAACGCACGACGCAGCCACCGGCAGCGCGGTACCCTACACGGCGCTCTCCATCGCATCCTGCCTGGCATGGGGCTTCGGCTATTTCGGCATGCCCCACATCCTGCTTCGCTTCATGGCGATCGAGGATGAAAATAAGCTTGTCTTATCACGCCGCATCGCCTCCGTATGGGTATTCATCGCAATGGCGGTTGCCATCATCATCGGTATTGTGGGGCTTGGCATGACCCGCGCCGGCGCACTGGATTTCCTTGACGGAAGCTCCAGCGAAACGATCATCGTTAAAATTGCAGGCCTGATCAGCAGGCACGGTGTTTTGACGGCAATTCTTGCAGGTATCATCCTTGCCGGTATCCTGGCCGCTACCATGTCCACCGCGGACAGCCAGATGCTTGCGGCGGCATCCAGCGTTTCGCAGAATGTCGTACAGGATTTCTTACATGTGAAGCTGAGCGAAAAGCAGAGCCTTTTTGTCGCCCGCATAACCATCGCCGTCATCGCGGTTCTTGGTATCGTCCTTGCGAGAGACCCGAATTCCTCCGTTTTCGGAATCGTATCCTTTGCATGGGCCGGCTTCGGCGGTGCCTTCGGTGCGGTAATGCTCTGCGCCCTGTTCTGGAAGCGCTCCAACAAATGGGGTGCCCTCGCCGGCATGATCTCCGGCGGTGCCTGTGTATTCCTCTGGAAATATCTGGTGCGTCCCATCGGCGGCGTGTGGAACATTTACGAGCTGCTCCCCGCATTCTTTGTATCGCTCCTGTTCATCATCGTGGTAAGCCTTCTGACCGAAGCACCCGACGAAGCACAGATGAAAGAATTCGAAGCCGCAAAATAACAGCTAAAAAAGGAGGGCCAACGCCCTCCCTTTTTACACCGTTTATTTCCTTACCGCTTCTTTTTATTTCTTTTTATTCCATATGGAACCGCCTTGCTTCCTCCTGCAGGCTGCCCGCAATTGCCTTGTTTTCCCCCATCTCCACATTGATAGTAGAAATCTCCGATACGAGGATCTGTATGCTCTCCGCCACGCTGCTCACGCCGTTCGCACCCTCGTCAACTGCCTGTGTGATGCCGGACAGGGAATCCGCGATACTCGAAACCATCTCCACGATCTCGTTGGAGCGCTCCGCGTAAGTAATCATCTCATCGTTGATATGTGCCGCATCCTCGCTGTACTGCTGCCCGCAGGAAACAAAGCTGTCATAATCCGGAAGAATGGTATTCTCCATATAATCCACAATCTCATTGGAGCTGTTGATCAGCTCATGGACAAGCTCAAGCACCATGCTGTTGATCTCCTGGATATTGTTTGCCGTCTCCTTGCTGGAATCCGCCAGCTGCCGGATCTCATCCGCGACTACCGCAAAGCCTCTGCCTGCCTCACCTGCCCTGGCCGCCTCAATCGATGCATTTAAGGACAGCAGGTTTGTCTGGCTGGAAATCGAGAGGATCTCGTCTGTCAGCTCATTGATCCGCTCCACATTCTTGCTGTTTTCCAGCGCGCCGCGGATTTTTTCGATGAGCGGTGCGATCATCTTGCCGGTCTCCGCCTTATTCTTCTGTGCATATGCCTCCAGCTCGTCGGCCCGCTGCTTCATCTCGTCGGAGTACTTCAAAATCTCGTCCGTCGTTTCCTGCAGCGTGCTCATTTCGCCCATGACACCGGTAGCATTTGCATCTACATTTGTGACCGTACTTGCCACTTCCTCCATCGTAGCGGACAGCTCCTCCGCCACCGCGGATACGTCACAGGCATTGCTGTTGGAATTGTCTGCCTTTTCGGTCACATTGTCTACGATCTCTGCCAGAGAATGAGAATTTAAGTTGATCTTCCGCATGATCTTCTCCAGCAAATCCAAAAACCGGTTCACGTCGGTTGCAAGACGTCCCAGCTCATCATGGCTGGCTACGGTCAGACGCATCGTCAGATCGCCCTGGCCCTGCTCAATCTTTCCGATAATCTCATCCATCTTCTTAATATGTCTGTACAGCCGCTTAATAACCTTCCGGTTAATGCTCGACAGCGTAAAGAAAAAGATAAAGATAAATACAATCGCGCATGTAATTCCGATATATAAAAGCACCTGATAGGTCCTGGCCTCTTTCGCCATAACCGAGGCAAGCGTCCCGCTGTTGATCTCCCGCAGCCGCTCAACCGCCTCATCAAAATCGCCGGACTGCTGGGTCAGCGTCGTATTCACGAACAAAATCGCGCCCTGCATATCGTTGCTGTCCGCCATGGACTTGAGATCCGAGAGAGAATTTTGCAGCAGGCTAACCTTTTCCTTCAGATTTGCAAGCGCCGACTTTCCCTCTTCCGTAATGATCAGCGCCTCACCGCCGGCAAGATTTTCAGACATGACCGTTCCTGCCTTGTCCACCTCATTCCAGATACGCTCCCTTGCTGAGCCGTCTTCGCTCACACAGTATGCCAAAGCAAGCTTCATCATGATCTGTGCCTGAAGATTGACCTCGTCAAAATACTGCGTCTTTTCCATTCCCTGTTCCTTCAGCAGCTCGGCATTGTTATTCATCAGACGAAAACCATTCATCGAACCGACCAGATAACCAATCATAATGATTACCATAATCAAAATCGGGCCAAGTATTCTGATGCGGATACTGACATCATTCCTTTTCTTCATAAAAATAGACCTCCACTGTGCAATAATTCCTGTGTAAAAAAAATATATATTTGCAATATATATTGACTATTATAACACATTTTTCTGCTCATGGAACCTAAAAATTCTACATTTAAACATGCTTCGCGCTTTTTTTCGCGTAAAAATATGCTACAATGAATAAAAATGGAAGGAGGTTCCAATTATCACTATTCTTTTTTTCATCCTTGTTCTGATCCTCGCCGGCATCACCGACACAATCACCAGAAAAATCCCGGATCTGTTTCCCGTCCTGATCGCTTCCGCCGCTGTCTGCAAACTGATTCAGCACCCGGCCTCAGCCGCCCGGGCAATCCCCGGCCTATTCCTTTTGAGCATCCCCATGCTGCTTCTTGCGCTGAAATGGGGCGGTCTCGGCGGGGGTGATATCAAGCTGACCGCCGCCTGCGGCCTGTTCCTCGGCGCAGACGCACTGCTCACCGGCGCATTTCTCGCCGCCCTTTTCGCCCTGCTCACCCTTTTTTTACACCGCGCTCTTCAAAAAATAATTGCTCTGCTGTATGCCCCGCACGGACACACCTCATCCAAAAAGCAGGCTTTGGACGTGCATCGGAAAATACCGCCCCGTTCCTCCCCGGATACGTTCCCCTTCGGCCCCTTCCTCGCCGCCGGATTTATCCTCGCCGCACTGGCGGGCTGATCCGCCCCGAATTTAAATCAGGCTCTGCCCTCGCTGCGCTGGGGCAGGCTCTACCCCCGCGAATCAAAATCCGTTTCCGGGACACATACAGGAAATCCGTTTTCCCGATGGACAAACCCGCGGCGATTGGTTAATATAAAAGCAGGCGCAGCCCGCAACGGGCGGCTCAATGAAAAAGGGAGGTATTTTATCAATGAAAGTTTTAGACATGACATTCGTACAGGGCTTTATCCGCATGGCAGACGACGGCTTCCGTCTCGGCTGGCATGAGAGAAACGGCGGCAATCTGTCCTACCGCATCAAACCGGAGGAGATTGAGCTGGTAAAAAACCGCCTGAACAACGACGGTCCCTGGGTTCCCATCGGCGCAAATGTGCCGGAGCTTGCAGGGGAATATTTCCTTGTCACCGGAAGCGGCAAGTTTTTCCGTGATATCAAGGATGACCCGGAGGCGACACTCGCCATCATTGAGCTGGACGAAAAGGGCGAAAGCTATCAGCTCAAATGGGGTCTGGTCGAGGGAGGCAAACCTACGAGCGAGCTGCCGAGCCATCTGATGAACCATGCCGTCAAAAAGCGTGTGACAAACGGCAAATACCGTGTGATCTACCACGCACCCCCCGCCAACATCATTGCACTGACCTTCGTTCTGCCCCTTGAGGATGAGGTATTTACCCGCGAGCTGTGGGAGATGGCGACCGAATGCCCCGTTGTTTTCCCGGACGGCATCGGCGTCGTGGGCTGGATGGTGCCCGGCGGCCGTGAGATCGCAGAGGCGACCAGCAAGCTGATGGAAACCTACGACGCCGCCATCTGGGCGCACCACGGCATTTTCTGCGCCGGCGAAGGCGCGCACAATACCTTCGGCCTTATGCACACCATTGAAAAATCCGCGGAGATTTTGGTGAAGGTGCTCTCCATGGCACCCGCAAAGCGTCAGACCATCCGTCCGGACGAATTCCGCAGGCTGGCAGAAGCATTTAACGTTCAGCTGCCGGAGCGGTTCTTATATGAAAAATAAAATTCCCCGCCGCAGGCAGGGAGGTATCTGATGTACTGCGCATCGGACGGCACCAGGCGTGTGGGCCGATGCGCAGTACCTTTTTCGTTTTCCCGCGTCCGAAGAAAACCGCGCACGCGCTCCCCGGCTTATGCTGCGCTGCGGATTTACTTCAATGTTTCGCTGTGGTTGAGCACAAGCGTGCTGTACAAAAACAGCACGTCGCTCCCCGCAAAATCCAGAAACTGCCCCAGCGTATCGGGGTGAATGTAGCGTATATCCACCAGCGTGATGCGCGCATAGCCGCCCACGAGCAGCGGCGCAAGGCTCGACGCAAAGGAATCCCGGAAAATTACAAGCCGCCTGTCCGTCTGCGCCTTCGGGTTATCGATGGTGACCAGGGAGAGGGAACCGGAGAGAAACAGTTCGTAGGGATCCCGCCCCTTCGCACGCTGCAGGTCATATATGGGAATCGGCCTGCCGTTTTGCCAGTCATAGGCCGTGCAGCCCCCAATCGCAGGCCCGCTCACATAGGACAGCGCATCCGGTGCCAGCGGCAATGCCGCCTGCCCGTAGTATACGCCGTAAAAGTCCTGCTCCAGGGTATGCACCTCATCATCCGGCACAAGGGATACCCCCATCATCTGCGCGAGCCGCACGGCAACATCCGTAATCCGCTCCTGTCTCCAATGGGTATCCGTCCGGTAATAATCGTCCCGCTCCAAAAGATCCGAAACCGAAATATACTGTGCAAAATCTGTCAGCTCCTTCATCTTCCGTTCAAAATCCGGATAATCCATACAAAGCTGTCCGCTCTCCTCCGCCAAAAAGCAGTTTTTATCGGGAATCACAGATAGAAACACTCGGTTGTCCGCCGTCAGGTATTTTCCGCAGATTTCCCGAAACCGCGCGGCTGCCCGAATGAGGGATGCGTCATCCCGCGGGTATTCCATGGCGGCGAGAAAGCCGTCCTGCTCATAGATCCCGTTGTTGTCCAGCCGCCCGAAAACCCGCTCCGCCGCCAGCGCCTTCACGGTTCGAAAGGAATCCCGAAAGGGAAACGCATCAACCGCATAAGCCTCAAATTCATCCATAAAGCGCCCGCCCAGCACACTTTTTGCCGAAGGCCGCGGCAGCGCCGCCAGCGCCCGCCGCTCGCTGTCCGAATATTCCTGCTTCGGAAGCAGCACGCAGAGCAAAAAGCCCCCGGCAAGCAGCAGCCCAAACAACGCACAGACAACTATATTTTTCCTGTGTACATCCATTCGTCACACCTCCCGGGTATGGGTCATTGCCCCTAGAACCGAAAATACAGAAACGGGTTGAAGGAGCCGTCCACAAGATACGCCGTTATAACAAGCATAAGGACAGGAAGCACCACAGGCTCCAGCACGCACAACAGCCTTCTGCCGGTGGGGTCTTTTGAAATTTTCCTTATGATCAGGCTCCCGAGCGGCGTTGCCCCAGCAACCCCGATCAGCAGGATAACTGCAAAGCTTCTCAGGCAATAAACGGCCTCGCCCGAGATGAGGGGCATACCCGCGGCTCCAAGCATACCGCCGATCACAGAAACCGCCGCTCCCATATCCGCCGCATCAAAGATCACAAAGCTTGCCAGAAGTAAAACCAGGACATAGACATGCGCAAGCGCCCTGCTTTTTTCCAGCCATTTCAGCAGCCACCGCTTTTCCAGCATCAAAAGCAGCGCAAAATACAGTCCCCACACCAGATAATTCCATGCCGCACCATGCCAGAGCCCCGTGAGCAGCCACACGGTTAAAATGCAAAGCATGTGCCGCAGGCGCCCCCTGCGGCTGCCGCCCAGCGGAATATACACATAGTCGCGGAACCATGTGCCGAGTGAAATGTGCCAGCGCCGCCAAAATTCCGTCATGCTCGCAGCGATAAACGGATGGTCAAAATTTTCCGGGAAGGTAAACCCGAGCACCCGCCCCAGTCCGATCGCCATATCGCTGTAGCCCGAAAAATCAAAGTAAATCTGCAGGGCGAGCGCAGCCGCATACAGCCAGCAAAACAGCACGGATTTTTCACCGGATGCGCGGAAGGCGCCGCAAAGCTCCCCCAGCTGGTTTGCCAGAAGAACCTTCTTTGCCAGCCCGGACACAAAACGCCGGATGCCCGATGCCGCCCCATCCCACCCGTGCACCCGGCATGTGAGCTGTCCGCGGATATCGTGGTAACGCACAATCGGCCCCGCGATAAGCTGCGGAAACATGGCAATATAAACTGCCAGCTGAAGTACGTTTTTCTGCGCCGTTTCTCCCCGGTACACATCCACACTGTAGCTGATGAGCTGGAAGGTATAAAAGCTGATACCGATCGGCAAAACGGCATGGACGGGCGGAATGTGGAGCCCCGTGACGGCATTGATGTTTTCCAGGAAAAAATCCGCATATTTAAAATACACCAAAAAGGACAGGCAAAGCACTATGGATGCCGCACAGGAAATACGCCCCCACACCGCAGCCCGATACCGCTCCACCAGCAGTCCAAGACCATAGCACAGCAAGATCAGGCCGCACATGAGCAGCACATAACGAGGCTCCCCCCATCCATAAAAAATAAGGCTGCAAAAGAGTAGCGCCCCGTTTTTCAGCTGTTTCGGGCACACCGCATACAGCGCCAGCGTCAGGGGCAGAAAATAATATAAGAAGGGGATGCCTGAAAATATCATGCAATCGACTCTTCCAGCAAAATCTCCGATCCGTCAAGCGCCGAGAGCGCCTTATTTTTAAAGGTATCCATGATCCCGGCCTCGCCGTAGGCCGTTATGACATAGGTTCCGTCCACGTCGATCATAAGCAGCGTGTCAGGAATTCCGCACATCCACTGCGTTGCCAGCACAGACTCCCGGACCGCCTCTGCAAACGCATCCAAATCCGTGTCGGCCTTCAGCCGGTACGCCGCCCCGGTAAAGGTATTTGCGTTCATCAGATGCACCATGGATGCGGCGTCGTCAATGACCGGAAGCTGGCTTTTTGGCAGTCCCAGCACCGTTTTCAGCTCCTCTGCTTTTGTAATGTCAAATGTCCCCGGCGCATCCATAACGGCATTTTCCTGATCTCCGCCGTACATCGCAAACAGCTCATCCGCGCTGTAGCTTTCCACAACCGCATTTAGCACGTCCAGCGCCTGCGCATACGCTGATTCCTTCTTCTGCTCACCGCATCCCATAGACAAAAAAACCATTGTCACTGCCAGCAGCAGCACTGCTATTCTCTTTCTCATACAACGTTTCCTCCTGAAATAATGATCTCTTTCATTACTAGCTTGTTCCTCCGTGTCAATCTTTATGCACTCCAAACCCGCATGATATCGCATCCGTCGGGCAGACTGACCGACATACTCCGCAGCGGATGCATTCCGGACTGCGGATGTCTTTTGTCACCTCCACCGCCATCGGGCAGTGCGCTTCACAGCTTTTGCAGTCGACACATTTCGACCGGTCCAGATGCAGCTGATAAAAGCTGAAGCGGTGGAACAGGGCATAAAATGCCCCGAGCGGGCAGAGATAGCGGCAAAACGGCCGGTGGATCAGCGCCGACGCCGCCAGAAGCAAAACCAGCACAAGCACCTTCCAGCCAAACAGCCACCCGACGGCCTGCCGCAGGGCTTTATCCCCCAAAAGGAGCGGTAGCCCGCCGCCAAGCGTACCCGCCGGGCATATATATTTGCAAAAATACGGCGGCACGATGCCCGCGTCCCCGATCGCCGCCAGCGGCAGAAAACAGACCAGCACAAACAGGACAATATACTTCAAATACCTTGCCATGCGGTCAATGCGCTTCGGCACTGACAGCTTCGGAAGGGGAACTTTACAGAGCAAATCCTGTACCAGCCCAAAGGGGCAGAGCAGGCCGCAGACTGCACGCCCCAGCAGGACACCGAAAAGCATCAGCGTCCCGAGCACATAAAACGGAATATGCTTTCCCCCGCCAAGCGCCTCCTGCAGCGCCCCGATGGGACATGCCCCGAGTGCCCCCGGACAGGAATAGCAGTTTAGCACGGGAACACACAGCGCCTTGCTTTTTCCCGTAAATATTTTTCCCCGCCGAAAACCCACGACATAGCCGTTGATAAATACCGCAAAGAAAAGCTGGCACACACGCTGAAACGAAGGCTTTTTTACCCGATTCCGATGCATTCCAGACATATCCTCACCGCCTTATTCATAACCTCCAGCTGTTCCTGCCGTAAAATCCCGATTCCGATAAAAAGAAGGGCGGCGGTCAGCATACACACACGCGCCGCAACGAGCGGCCGATTTCTTTTCATGCCTAAATTTCATCCTTTCCCATGGATTTCAGTGCACGGTTGAGGGCGTCCGTATAGGTTTGTTCCAGATTTTTCTGTCCGCCGACAATGGCATCGCCCAAAAGCTTCCCGTCCCTGTCGATGAGCAGTGTCGTAGGCGTATACATAATCGCCCGGCACAGCTTCTCAAAGCCCTCGTCGCCGCCCACAAGCGTAATCCCCTCGTAACCGCTCTCCTGCAAAACGCTTTTTGTGCGCTCCACATCCGCCGCCCCGTCCAGGCAGACCGTGACAAGCCGCACATGCTCCGGCAGTGACTTCTCATAGTCCGCCAGCGCAGGCATCTCCTGGATGCACGGCCCGCAGGTGAGCGCCCAGAAATTAAAAATTGTAACGTCCCGCTCCGAAAGATCCTCCTGTGTAAAAGAACCGCCGTCCAATGTTTCCGCCTCAAAGCTCTGCAAAAATACACTCCCGCTATTTTCCTGCTGCAGCTCCTGTTTACCGCCGCACCCGACGGACGAAAGCGCGAGCAGAACGGCCATGCCAAGGGCACGCAGTACCCGTGTCGTTCGCTGCATAAAACATACTCCTTCTTTTCCAAAAGATACGGCCAGCCTCTCAAGAAGAGAGGCTGACGCACAAATTTCTCAATTATTTTTTCTTTCGTTACAGGCTGCGGATCTCGTCCTCCCTGGCACGGAAATAATTTACCGTATCAAATACCAGCTTGTCGAGAATCTCCGGAGCGGTCTTCGCATTCTGCATCGGGTACGGGTCTCCGCCCGGTCCCAACGGCTCCGGCGTCACGAAGCAGCAGTCATTGTTGTTATAGCCCAGCAGATACAGCGCCATGATGATCGTATCCAGATCCAGCGAGCCGTCTCCAAGCGCACAGCGGTTTGTGTCAGCCATGTGCAGATTCGTCAGACGCGCGCCTGCATCTATAATCGCCTCACCGATGTGGCTCTCCTCCACCAGCATATGATAGACATCCCCGTTAATGTGCTGCACGCCCGGATGGTTCAGGCGCTCAATGTAAGCCTTTGCCTCCGCAACGCTGTGCACCAGCGTCGTTTCCGCCGAGCGGATCGGCTCAATGGCAGCGCGCACCTGATGCTCCACAAACACATCCGCCACGCGGGAGAGACTGTCAATACTGCGGTCAATCTCGCTGTCATCGTATTTCTTGCTGCGTCCGACCGCTGCCGGGCAGACGAGCATGTACTTTCCGCCGACCTCCGCGGTAAATGCTGCCTCGCGCTTAATGTAATCGATCGCTGCCTGCCGCTGTATCGGACGGTTCGATGAAAGGTCGTTATCCGCGGAAAACATACCACAGACACCGCCTACCTGAATCCCGTACTCGTCCATAATCTTTTTGATCTCAGCCGGACGATAGCCCAGGTCATCGCCGTAATGGTTTCCGTGCAGCTCAATATAGGAAATACCGGCACGGCGCAGGCGGTCACAGGAATCCGCAAAATCCTCCAGCCCAAACCCCCAGTTGCTCCACGAAAATTTCAGCTTTTTCTCCATCTTATCAGGGTTCGCCTTCTTGTATGCAAGAAACGCTTCGCGAATTTTATCTGTTTTCATTTCGTAATTTTGTTTCATGTGTTTCTCCTTTCCCCTCACCTTGTGAAATATAGTTGCTTTAACTATATTATGTTTCGTGTATAAATGCAAGACATAACCGGATAAATACTTGAAAGCTGTATCCGGTAATTTTTACCGAAAAAAGTTATTTACATTCGCCTTTTTACCGGTTTCCTGTTATCATAAACTTATGAAGGGTTATGGAGGGAACCATAAGAATCCCAAGACAAAGCTCATCACAAAATCTTCGAACACAATATTGCCTGACATATGACATGCTGTGCCTGAAGCAAAAGCATTGTACCGCAGGCCGTTTCACGAAAAACCTGCGGGCAGAAAGGAAAAACATGAAATTTCTACATTTAGGAGATTTACACTTAGGTAAAACACTGGGCGATTTTGATCTGATCGAGGATCAGCGCTACATCCTTGACCGGATTCTTTGTATTGCGGATAAAGAATCCGTCGACGGCGTGCTGATCGCCGGGGATGTATATGACAAATCGATCCCAAGCGAAGCGGCCACGAAGCTTCTGGACCATTTTCTGGTTGAACTGGCTAAAAAAGGAAAAAAGGTATTCATGGTGAGCGGGAACCATGATTCGGATGACCGTTTGAATTTTGGAAGCACACTGTTTGCGTCGAATCAGATATTCATATCGGCGGTGTTTGACGGAACGCTTCCGAAACAGTGCTTTAAGGACGGGGATGGCGAAATTGCCGTATACATGCTCCCGTTTGTAAAGGCCTCTCAGGTAAAGCACTATTTCCCGGACGCGGATATCGGAAGCTATGACGATGCAGTCCGAACCATTTTAAAAAATACGGACATAGACCAGAAAAGCAGGAATATCCTGGTGGCGCATCAATTTGTTGCAGGCAAGGGCGCAGACCCCGCACTTGCAGGCTCCGAAAGCATCGGGACACAGAGTGTGGGCCTGGTTGAAAAAATCGGCTGTGACTGCTTTGATGCTTTTGACTATGTGGCGCTGGGACACATCCATTCCCCGCAGAGCGTCGGCAGAGATGCGGTTCGCTATGCCGGTTCTCCACTGAAATATTCGCTCAGCGAAGCCAATAACAGCAAGTCCGTCCCCCTTATTACAGTATCTGCAGAAGAGGGAATCGAGATCGCGCTTCTTCCCTTAAAGCCGATGCGGGACATGCGGCATATCAAAGGACCGTTAAAGGAGCTGCTGGATAAAAAAAATGTAACCGCACCGGAGGATTTTATTTATGCGACCCTGACGGATGAGGACACGCTCAGCGATGCAATGGGAATATTCCAGCAGGTATACCCGCATACGGTTCGAATTGATTACGACAATTCACATACAAAAGAAATTGAGCAGGTAGATATCAGCAAAATCGCCGAAAACAAATCATTTCCGGAATTGATCGGAGATTTTTACAGACTTATGTATGGCTGTGAGATCACCGAAGAAGAAATGGATGTCATGCGGACGGCGGCACGGGAGGCAGGTGTTATAAATGAAACCGACTAAACTGATCATAAGCGCATTTGGGCCCTATGCAGGAACGCTTTCACCGATAAATTTTGATGCCTTTGAAGAAAAAGGGCTGTTTTTAATATCCGGGGACACCGGCGCGGGAAAAACTACGATATTTGATGCCATCTGCTTTGCATTATACGGAACGACCAGCGGCACATACCGGGATACGAAAAATTTAAGAAGCGAATATGCCAAAGATTATGTAAAAAGCTATGTGGACTTCTATTTTTCACATCAGGGGCGTGACTTCCACATCTGGAGACAGCCGTCCTATGAAAGACGCAAGCAGCGCGGCTCCGGCTTGATCTTAGAAAAAGAAAAGGCAATTCTTTACGAGGAGGGACAAGCCCCAATAGAAGGATTGACCCAGGTAAATTCTGCCGTAAAGGAGCTGCTGCATATCGATGAGAAACAGTTTAAGCAGATCGCAATGATCGCGCAGGGGGAATTCTGGAACCTGCTGAACACGGAAACGAAGCAGAGAACCGAGATTCTGCGCACCATTTTTTTGACAAACGGCTATAAAAATATCGAATATAAATTAAAAGACCGGATGGATGCAAGCTACAAGGTCAAGGTACGGGCTGAGGACAGTATGATCCAGCATTTTCAGGATGTGTCCGCAGACGAAACAGACGCGCTTTTTGACGAGCTCGAGGAGCAAAAACGCAAAGCCGGGCAATCCAAAAGTGTATGGAACCTCGACGAAATTTTAGACGTCATGGAGCGCCTGATTTTGTCGGATAAGGAACGCTTCAAGCGCAGCAAAGAAGATCTGAAAACAGCGGAGGCTCAGCTAAAGAAGCGCAGTGAGGAGCTCGCGCTGGCCGAGACCAATAACGGCTTCATTGAGAAAAGAGAAGGGCTTGAAGCAGAAAAAGCAAAGCTTGAAAAAGAAAAAGCCAAGATCGATGAAACGATCCTGCTTCTGGATAAACAGAAGAAAGCCACCCGCAATGTGCGCCCGTCCTATGACGCATGGGAGAAAAAGCGTGCTGAGGTATCTCTGACCAGACGCCAGATAGAAACAACCGAATTAAATTTAAAGCAGGCCACGGAAGCTCTGACGCGGGCCGAAACCGCACTTGATACTGCCAGAAAGCAGGAGCCGGAGGTCGAGAGCTTAAAGCAGATCATCAGCCGGATTGACGACGAAAAACAAAAATATCAGCAAAAAGCAGAGCTTGCGGAAGCGCAAAAAAAGCTTGAAGCGGACGATGAAAAAATCAGCCGGGACGAAGCCGATTTAAAAGAAAACGAGAACAAGCTGAAAGAAAAAATAAATATCCTTTTGAAAACAGTCGCGCATTTGAAAGACGCGCCGGCTCAATTGATCGCTGCCCAAAACGAATGCGAAAAGCAAAAGGCACTTTCCGCGGATTTAAATACCATCATATGCGACCGGATTCCGGAAAGAGAAAAAAGGAAAAAAACACTTTCTGAAAAACAGACCGCATTTTTACATATACGCGAAAAATATGAAGAAGCGGGCAATCGAAGAGAAACCGCCGAGCACATGCTTGAAGACAGCAGAGCCGGCATTTTAGCGCAAAAGCTTGTAGAAGGAGAAAAATGTCCGGTGTGCGGCTCCGTGCATCATCCACAGCCGGCTAAGCTGAAAGAAGCTTCTCTTACGGAAAATGATTTTAAAAAGCTTCAAAAAGAAGAATCCGTGCTTCGCGATAAAAAGGACCATGCAAATACGGAAGCAGAAAAAGCAAAAATATCATTGGAGGAATTTGAGGAACAGCTTCGGCTTACTATATTGGATTGCATGGAAAACCCCCTTTTGGACGTGGATGTGGAGAAAGAGTCCCTTGAGGAACTGATTCATGCCGTAAAGGAAGCAAAAACGCAGGCAGCGACGCTGGAAAAGGCGTATATCAGCAAATGCAGTTCCCTCGAGCGGGACTGCCGGACGCTCAGGAAGGCGGAAAAGGTTCTCTCAGCCGCACAGGGAGACGAAACAGAAAAGCTCCATTCAAAAAAGGAAACGCTCGATCAAAACAGGCAGACGATCCGACAGAAGCTGACGGAAACAAAAACCACATTAAAGACGCTTGAAAAATTGAGCTACCCGGATTGGGAAACGGCAAAAAAAGAAAGAACCCGGGCAGAGACAACGAAAAATGAAATTTTAAATGCGATTACAAAGGCGGAGGATGCGAAGAAACAAGCGGATAAAAATGTTACAGCTATCCGATCAAAGCAAAGGACCCTGCATGACAGTCTGATTCAGCAGGAAACGGATGAAGCGGCTCTAAAAGCAAAATCGGAAGCAGAAGTCCGTGCAAATGGCTTCTCTTCTGCAGAAGAAATGCTGGCATACATTGTGAGTGAAGCCGCTCTTACATCGTCGGAGCAGGAGGTTCATAAATATCGTCAGGCAGCTGCAACGAATGAAAAGCAGCTTTCCGATGCAAGGGCGGACGCAGAAGGGAAGCAGCGCATCGACATTGACGCGTTAAAGGCTGTATGTGATGAGCAGAGCGCCAGGGTCGATTTAATCCGGAAGCAATGCAGCCGCAGCGAAAACAGACTCCGCACGAATGAAGAAAAGCGGCAGCATATCCTCGGCCGGAGAACCGAGTTAGAGACGGCACGCAAAGAGAATGCAATCTGTGAGCGCCTTTATAAGCTGGTCAAAGGCACAACCGGAAACGGAAAGCTTACGCTCGAGGAGTACATACAGGCTTCCGGGTTTGACGGTATCATTGCTGCCGCAAACAAGCGGCTGCTGCCGATGAGCAACGGGCAGTATGAACTGTATCGCCAGAAAGGCTCCCTTGACAAACAAAGTCATAATTTCCTTGACCTGGAAGTGCTGGACAATTATACGGGCCACAGAAGGCCGGTGGGAAATCTTTCCGGCGGAGAAAGCTTTAAGGCTTCACTGAGCCTCGCCCTTGGACTGTCTGATACCGTCTCATCCAATCTCGGCGGTGTGCAGATGGATGCACTCTTTGTGGATGAAGGCTTCGGAACGTTAGACCGCAAGTCGATCGACAGCGCAATGGAAATCTTAATAAACCTGACCGGAAGCAACAAGCTGGTAGGAATCATCAGCCACCGGGAGGAGCTTATGGAAAATATCCCACAGCAGATCAAGGTCAAAAAAACCAAGGATGGCAGTCAGATTGTTGTTGAATGCGGTTTATAGTTGGATTGAACTAAAACCAGGAATCCGGTAAAAGCAAATACCCCCGCGCGGAAAGCAACGGGGTATTTGGCCGGTGCTTCACTCCGGCCGCTGCTAAGCCAATATCCCCCGGACATTAAGCGCGATCCCCCCTCTTTCATCCTTTTCTACAAACCAGATTATACTCTTTTCTTTTTGGGTTTTCTCTCTGGTAATTCCGAATACATTTCATCCACCATATTCTGCAATGCAGTTCTATCATCCAAAATAGTTACCGGCAGCATAGGCTTTGCACCTTCATACGGTGGTTCCGGTTTACTGTCCGGCATAAATTTCTTACTGGCCGCTGTAATCTTTACCAGAAAACCATTGTCATAAATTCCACCAAATATCCGTTCTTTATAATAAAAAACATATCCACCCATCATAGGAATATTTCGTATATCTCCCAACTCAGACAGTTGATCCATTATATAATCTGCAAGTTCTTTATTTTTTGACATAGCTGCCTCTGTTCTCCTTTCAATATCGGTCCTCTCACAGCTGCATTTTCGTTAAATTCTTCATTTTAGAATTCCGGATTTCTGGCATTAAACCATATCCTACAAGGTACTTCGCCACATTCACCTCAATAATGTATTGGACTTGTTTTAAAGTCAGCAACTCTCTCGTATAAATTCTTACTCTTGTCATAGAGTTCGATATACATCGAGCGCACCTCTTCCGTGGCAATCTCCGCAAACTTGGTAATCATTCCTGCCGGGAAGTTATTCGCAGATGCAAGCAAATTATCGGGCTTTGCCAGTACCTCTTTTGCCAAAATTTGTCGAACACTACTTTTCACCACCTTTACAATGATTCTCTGAGACTCTTATAAATCTCTCCGGAGAAAATACCCAGTACCTGACGTTTCATTTCGTCATTCGACAACAGCATCGAGAAGAAGTCCTGATTCTGCGATAAGCCCTCAATGAGAGCATCATCGATATCATCAAAATATGAGAACTCAAAGTCTTGCTGTGTATTATTTTTAGCACTGGTCTTGAGCTTGTCCGATTTCATCAGAATATCTCTAATCTGCAGCATAGCCTTTACAACAACGTCATTATCATAGTTCTTGCCGGTTCTGCTGTTAATCTCATCAATGATTTCAGACAGTCTCTTTTCCTTATCCTCAGTGAGCCCAAAATGCTCCGCTGTTGGAAGCTTCATTACCGGTTTTGCAGCAAGGCCGGAAGAAACATGTTCTTCGCCTTTTTTCTGAACGAACTGAGATGCCTTAATCTTACCATCCAGATTGAATCCGCCACCCGGATGTTTAATATTGATATACGCCAGCAAGTAAGAAATAAAGTTGTACTTCTTATGTAAGTCAATATCTTCAAAGCCAGAAACCTGAAGAAGGAACTCATAATAACGTACAAATCCACGCATATCCGCTACAGCTTGACGCTGTGTTTCATATTCGTAATGTTCCAGCAGCTTCTTGCTTTTCTGAAGGAAGAATGTCAATCTCTGCTTCTGCTTTCCGGTTACTTTCTGTGAATATAAAATATCATTTGCAGCTTCAATATCCGCCGGGTCAAATAGCGCATAGACATCAATTGTTGCTTCCAAATCGTAGATTGCATTTGGAGTTACAGAATTTGCGAGCAATGTTGTGGTGTAGTACGGAGCAAACGCTGCTTTTATATCCTCGTATGTATTTACAAAATCCAGCACAAAGGTCTTCTTATCATACGGAGCACAGATACGATTCAATCTTGAGAGCGTCTGTACAGCATTTACACCCTTCAGCTTTTTTAGCACGTACATAGCGCACAGTTTTGGCTGGTCGAAACCAGTCTGATATTTATTTGCTACCAAAAGCACCTGATAATTATCTGTATCGAATTCTTTTGTAAGTCTGTCCTCCGGGAAACCATTGATAGATGCTTCCGTATACTCTTTATCATCATCCGGAAGTTTTTCTTTTCCGGAAAATGCAACCAGCGCATGGATACCATCGTAACCTTTCTTGGTGATGTACTCCTCAAATGCCTGACGATATTTAACAGCTCCTTGTCTGGATGCAGTGACAACCATTGCCTTAGCCTGTCCACCAAGTTCCTGCATAACAGTTGTTCGGAAGTGTTCAACGATTACTTCAACACGCTGTGCAATATTGGTTTCGTGCAGTTCTATGAAGCGAGCGATCTGTCTTTTAGCAGCATTCGTTTTACAGCGAGGGTCATCTTCGATTTCCTTGTTAAGCTGATAGAAGGTCGAATACTCTGTATAGTTCTGAAGGACATCAAGGATGAATCCCTCTTCGATCGCCTGCTTCATGGAATAGACATGGAACGCTTCTCTCTGTCCATGCTTATTCAGTCGACCAAACAGCTGAATTGTTGTCGGCTTAGGTGTGGCTGTAAATGCAAAAATCGATACATTCACCTGCTTACCATTTCTCCTGATTTCACTGGAAATCATATCCTCAGCATCTGCTTCTGTCTGCTCTCCGGAGCCAAGAGACATTGTAACTGCAGCCATATCTTTACCGGCAGTAGATGAATGCGCCTCATCAATGATTACCGCAAATCTCTTGTTTTTTAGTTCCTTTACACGATCAACGATATAAGGGAACTTTTGGATTGTCGTTGCAATAATCTTTGTGTTTCCATTCAGCGCAATCGCAAGGTCCGCAGAGTTACATTTATCATCCATAACACGAATTAAACCAGCCTTATGCTCCATTCCCATAATTGCTTTCTGGAGCTGGCGGTCAACAACAACCCGGTCAGTTACGATAATGATGTTATCAAAGATAATCTTGTTCTCCGCATCATGAAGAGAAGTCAAGCGATGTGCCAACCACGCTATCGAATTTGTTTTACCGGAACCAGCACTGTGCTGAATCAGATAATTTTGTGCGGTGCGATTCTCTTTAACATCTGCGAGCACTTTTCGAATGACGTCAAGCTGATGGTAACGAGGGAAAATCAAGTTCTCAGAGCGTTTGATTTTCCCGGTTTTATCATCAACCTTTTCTTTTGTTTCAACAAAGATGAACTTACTGATTAAATCCAGAATCGTATCCTTTGTCAGGATATCTTCCCACATGTAAAACACACTATACTTGTCTTCAAATGCCGGATTACCGGCACCTGCGGTAACTCCTTCTCCGTTACCCATATTAAATGGAAGGAAAAAGGTAGCATCGCCTGCAAGCTTCGTCGTCATATACACTTCTTCCAAGTCCATTGCAAAATTTACCAAAGTACCTGCCTTGAACATAAAAAGACGTGACTTAGGACTGCGGTCTGTTCTGAACTGATATATTGCATCCTGATAAGACTGGCCTGCAGCATTACACTTCAACTCAAATGCAATAATAGCCAAGCCATTCAGGAAGATAACAGCATCGATTCGTTCCTTATCGCTGGCCCACACTTCCTCCATTGCAGAGAAAATATTCTGGCCATATTTTCTGGTCAAATCAGGATTGAATGTAGTTGCTGGTTTTGTGTACATCAGTTCCAGCTTCTGATTGGAAATCTCGATTCCATGCTTCAATACATCAAGAAGGCTGCCACGAGTCTTTGTCGCTTCCGCATTGATAAAGCTGACAATCGTATCTTCCAAATCAGCCTTATATATTTTCCTCAGATATTCCATCGTTTCGTGCTGAGTATCTTCAAGGAACCTGAAGAGCATCTCACGGTCGACTGCAAAATAGCGGTCAAAGTTACTGGCTTTACGAATAACGTAACCATTATCCTTTTCCAGTCTTTCAAGAAGGAACCTCTGATATTCCTTTTCAGATACAATTGATGCGTGATGGATAAGCATCTCGCTATAGGCTGATACACGCTTTACTTTATTTTCTGCATCAAATTCTGTAGTTTCAACTATCATTTTCTCATCCATTGCTCACGCCTCCTTCCCGATGTGCTCTCCGGCTTCGAGGTTCGTAAACTCATCTGCAATCTGTAATTGTGTCTTATTATTTGCCAGCGAGCTCACCTCTCACCTCCTTCTTGCCTGTTACATATTCAAATATCAATGATTTTTTATACTTATCCAGGCACTCTAATTGTTCTTTCTTTATGTTAATCACACTATTGGTTTTTCCGACAGCCTTGTCTATGTAATCAACAATTCTATTTTGTTCATCAACCGGAGGAATTGGGTAATACAATTCGCATAACTTATTCCACCTCAAATCGCATGAACGTACTCTGATTCCTGTAGCAAGAGCTAAAAACACATCGCTATATGCCATACTCCTCAAAAAATACATAATGTATCTCTTGTTTTGCTCTGTATCTAGAACATTGAGTACCGGCGATGCTTTTCCTCTCGAATCAGAAATCCCAATAGCTCCGGCAAATCCGTCCATGCCATGGACCACCAAATCACCAATATCAATCCCTTGGTAACCGATTTCCTTATCAGCCATCGTAAAACCATCTTCTCGACGGTTACTTCTTAGAGTAACCTCTCCATCTCTGAAACATGTAATAACACCATCGTCTTCTCGAACTGGTTTTTGCACATATTTCAGAAAATACTTACCTCTAATACACTGCCAATGTTCTGGAATCGTTCCAATCCATTGAATCCCAGTTTCCTTATATTTAGCATCATTGTCTAATCCCTTAGTCACTGTTTCAGTAATCAAAGACCTCTTATATTGCTCTAAAATTTCTATCTGTGAAGTTATATTTCCTATAAGAGTGTCTATTTCTGCACATCTGACATTGAGATATTCCGTGATTTTTTCCTGTTCTTCGATCGGTGGATAGGGAATAATAATTTTCTTCATATCCTGCCAACCCGTCGTCCACAGGTCGTCAACAATTCCATGCCCCCAGGCATAATTCTCGTCTCCAAATTGTACCGTGTGAAACAGCCATTCAAAATATGCCGGAACCATTGCAGCTCTCGGCTTCATTACAATGTTTATCAAAGAAACCGAACCATCATATGAAGATATCCCACATGAACCTCTTCTATCTGACCTGCTATTTATAGCGAAGTCTCCTTTTCGCACTAACTTTCTGTTATCCCCATCATTTGTTTTCGCAGCTGTCTCCAATTGTGGAAGAATGCCTTTATTTGTAACAGACAAAGGTGGAAAATCTTTATCACTCACTTTTTCATTTCTGATGCCGTAGAGACCACCTATTCTCGTTAGCTTCCAGGTAGACGGAATTGTGCCCAGCCACTTTAATCCAGATTCTTGCATTTCTCGCACACTAAGCACCTCCTTTTATTCGAATAAATTATCGATGCTTTCCTCAACCAAAGATTCAAGTTCATGAAATTTTGAAGCCAGTTCATCACTCGGTTCTGCTTTCTGATACTTATAAAAATATCTTGTGAACGGAATCTCTGCCCCGGTTTTTACGACGGGCTTCTTCGCAGAAAGATTCTCTTCAAAAAAGGCAACAGCATCAGGAACATACGGCAGCACTTCTCTGTCCATATAATCCCCAATGGACTCTTCGAACTTAACAATCTCCGTATCTTTTGTTTCCTTATCGAATATAATGTTTCCTTTCCTGTCTTTTTGTATCTCTGCCCTTTTATCCATTTCAGACAGGCCATCCGCTATTCTGTCAATTAGTTTCTTGTCAGAAGTAGCAGACTCCAGCGCTTTTTTTAGCACTGGCAAGAACTCGGTTAATGAGTAATAAACAGCATCCGACGTCGCATCAGCAAGAGCCTTAAGTATTGCATCATAGATAGGTTTGTTATTTTGCATAGCCTCAAGTTTTTTCAACTCTTTACCAGTAAGTTCTGCAGACTCCTCCAGCTCATTTACCTTCTCTGCATTATACAGTCCCGAAAGAGCTCCTCTGGATACCATTGCAGCTATGCTTTCATTTGTTATTCCGTAGCTCCTTTGAAGTGGCTGCATAACCGTATATTCCCTATAGATGAATTCCGTATTATCATATATTTTTGTATACTCATTTTCCTGAAAATCAGCATACATTTTCGTGATTGCAGACCTATCTTCCGGAGATATTTCATTTTTCTTATCGCCCAATGCTTTGCGAAGTTTATGGAAGAATGAAGATGCGTCAATTAACTGAATCTTACCTTTTCTTTCGGTGCGCTTATTTTTTGAAAGCACCCATATATATGTTGCAATTCCTGTGTTATAGAACAAATCAACAGGAAGAGCAATGATAGCCTCAATGTAATCGTTCTCCAACATCCATCTTCTAATTTGACTTTCTCCAGATGCGGTTCCCCCTGCGAATAGCGGAGAACCATTTTCAATGATGGCTGCTCTGCCGAAATTCTCATCCAACTTATCGATTGCAGACTGAAGGAACAACATCTGCATATCGCCAGAGCCCGGAAGTCCGGCACCCCAACGTCCGTCGAAGCCCTTTGCATATTCATCAATAACAGCTTTTTCTACACCTTCAGCAGCATCCTTGCCGCCCCAAGGAGTACCAAACGGAGGATTTTCAATTACAAAGCGCATCTTCGTTCCTTCGAAGCGGTCTTTCTTCATAGTATCCTGATAACAGATATTCTCTGCATTCTGCCCCTTAATGAGCATCTCTGCCAGGCAGATAGCATACGACTCCGGATTGATTTCCTGCCCAAAAAGACGCACATCGGCTGTCGGATTATAGCGTTTGATGAAGTTGTATCCCGTAGAAAGCATACCGCCAGTTCCGCATGCTTGGTCCAAAACTGTAATAACCTTTCCATCGTCGAAAATATCATCACAGCCTTCTGCCAACAGAATATTTACCATCAACTTGATGATATCACGTCCGGTATAGTGGTCACCAGCCTCAGCATTTTCAGAAAATCTACGAATCAGGTCTTCGAAAATATATCCCATCTTTACGTTGTCGATAGTACGAGGATTCAAATCCAGTTCAGAGAATGCCTTAACAACACTGAGCAGACGATTGTTCTTATCCATCTTGTCGATTTGCTTGTAAAAGTCGAGACCTTTCTCAGCAGATACAATAATCTCCTGAACATTCGGTGAAAAGCTCTGCAAATATGCTTTGAAATTCGCAGCCAAATAGTCTGCATCATTTATCAGTTCTGCCAGTGTAAACTCGCTGGTATTGTAAAACTGAAAACCAGAAATACGATACATTGCCTTTGCCGGATAGTTAGGATTTGCATTGAACTGTTCAACCACCTTGTCCTTGGTAGATTCCAGCGCGCACTCAAAACGTCTGATGATAACCATCGGAATGATCACATCCTTGTATTTATCACTCTGGTATGTACCTCGCAGCTTATTTGCAATGGACCAGATAAAATTGACCTCTGTTGATACATCAATAGGGGAATCATCCCACATTGCATCGATTGTCTGCTTTTGTGCCATTATATTTTCCTCCAATCAGACTAAGCGCTTCTTAGTCATTGTTAATTTTATATATTCAGGCGTCCAAAAATCCGGATCTGGTCCTCAATCCCCTTCATCATCTTATAATGCTGCTCCTGATGCGTAGCTGTGAAAATCAGATTAGCTAATTGTTTATTTTAAAATTTCCGCATGATTACGCCATTCCTGATGTAGGGTCATAAATAATTTATGGGAAACGGGTTTCCCGCGTTTCCCACGTATAGATCATATATCAGGCCTTGCCTTTGCGCGAAGCCTTGTCTTCTCACGGAACTTTAACGAAGCGGTAATCGTATCATAAGCATTGCCGTTTCCGCTTTGAACAGGGAACGCCACAGCAGCAGCATGTCGCCATCACTTACATCGGCTGGCAGTTTGGGATGTTCAAAGAAATGGAATCCCATTTTATCTGACGTGTATGTCGTATGGTTTCCAGTGTTCCAAGCAGGTCCGCGACCAGTTTCTTTAAAAGTTCCGGATACTGCACAAACAGCATTTTAAACAATGTATCTGTCTTAAACGTATATGCAAGCTCTCGCATGGCTTCATCTTCCTTAAATTTTATAGTTTTCTATATGAGATAGTATATCATATTGAATAATTGATTTCCATAAAGATTTTTGTAGTGTTTGCAGTAGGTTACTGTCAAGTAATCATTGGCAACTCTTTTCATACAGATTTTTGATGCTGCACACAGGCTGTATCTCAAGCCATACTTCACGTCCTGGCACCGGATATGCATCCCCTTTCCCATCTCTCTTTGGCGTTTTTGCCGACCTGGTCAAGCCGCAGGGTTTCATCCAGCAGACATACAAAATGCCGGGAGCCATCTTCTTCTGTCACTTCACAGACCGCCCTCCGGTAAGTCACTTCTCCCATACACGGTCTTGATTGTGG
Source organism: uncultured Eubacterium sp. (assembly GCA_910589045.1). Classification (GTDB taxonomy): domain Bacteria; phylum Bacillota; class Clostridia; order Lachnospirales; family Lachnospiraceae; genus W0P33-017. Next base: position 2,476 of record CAJUSH010000014.1, on the reverse strand, counting down.
TTTGGCGGTGACCCTTGTGGCGGTACTTTTTCTTATCCCGTTCCTCCATCAGCATCCGGTCATACCGTTCCGGGAACTCGGTTGTGAACTGCCGGCCGATTTCACATACCCACGAAAAAATATTTTTCTCATTTCCTGTAACCCTTTTAAGATTACTGGCCGCGCATTCGCGCCGGGTGCATCTGTGCAGGCAGCTATACAGTCTGGGCGCGCCAAAAAGCGTTCTTTGTAGTAAGGGATTATTCGAAATTATTTCAGGACGCAGACATTTACAAACTGGGAAGAGGTTTCGATCTCTTCTCTTTATGTTACCGCCTGACTTTTTATCCTTTTCTGCCACGGCTTTCTCAATCACGGCTGCAAGCTTCCTGTTTATGATGCTTACGCTTCTTAATTATACCAGGATCGTCTTCATTCGCCTGCAATGAGATTTCCAGCATCTGCCCGATGTTTTCGATATCTTCCAGCTTCTCAATCATATCTTTAATATCCATGGTTTTCCCCCCTGTAGAATGGAAAGACTTAGATTAGAAAGGGGTTGTGTGAACTCTAGAAAGAGAAGTATGTGAGAGAGGCGTTGCTTTTTACCTGTTAATACCTAAAAATTCTGTAAAAACTGAATCGAAAGTATTCTGAAAAGGTCTTCTATGATAAAATAAAAAATCATAGGAATCCTTAAATTATGGCAAACAGAAAAAGAGAGCCGGTTTCCCGACTCTCCGCCAAAAACAGTCCTATTCTTTTATTCATCTTTCTTACAGTAAATATGGATAGCCTTATCGACAAATTCCGCTGTTCCTTCGCCGCCGTATTCATCAATATTTTGGGTGAAATCCCCTCCTCCGGAATACATCTTCCCCAAACCACTAAGTATCTTGTTGGAGCAGGTATACATATTCTCGGTAATATATTCCTGTATCCGCTTCACAAGATTCTGCACTTCCGGCGATGCCGGATCCTTATCCTTCATTTCTCCAGCCTCTTTGAAAAACAGCATGAACCGGTCAGCCAGTAGTCTGTCCTCTTCTTTGGTCCTGTTCTTTGTTTTCTCCTGCATCTCTTTGTACTCCGGTGTATTACCATACAGTTCTTTCACCTGTTTGGAATACTCATCCAGTTTGATTCTATCAAAAGCTTTAAAATCCATGTGTCTCACTCCTAACCTCTTTATTCCAAGCGCCAAGTTCATAAGGTTTTCAATATGCTCCTTCTTCAGCCGAAGCAATTCTATCTGCTGCTCTAAAGCCTTGCTTCTGTCAAAATCAGGACTGTTTACGATTGCCTTAATGTCTTTCAGAGGAAACTCCAGTTCCCGGAACAGTAAGATGTGCTGAAGGTGTTCCAGATCCGTATCGTCATACAGTCTGTATCCCGCATCGGTGTATCCCGCCGGATGCAAAAGACCGATCTTGTCATAATACTGCAGGGTGCGTATACTCACCCCGGCAAGCTTACTCACTTCATGTACTGTCATCATTGGCATATCCTCCATCCGCTTGATAATAGCACTATAAACTATTACGCAGCGTAGTAGTCAATACTTTTTTCAAAATTTTTTCAATGTGAAGGAAGCCTCCCACAAACTTCCATACGGCATTTCACTGACCAGCTTCACCTGATACCCGTCAATATACCTCTGCGTATCAACGATATTCGCGGTCTCCAGATCCAGATAACCCACCGTGATACTTGCCAGCTTCTTATACATCGAAAACTTATCCAGCCACTTCTTCGATGCCTGGAACGTCACTCCGATCCGGACAATGACCTCCCTTTTTTGGTAATAGTCTCATGGATTTTCCAGCCCTTATTTTCTGCGACTTTCAAATCCAATTTTATAAAAATCTCCCACTTTTTCCGGAAACACTTGACAAACCAGTCAAAAAATGCGGCACTCCGCGCCTCTTCATGAAAAAAGTACTTTTCCTTCCGGCGTAGAGATTAAACATAAAAAAGCAAAAACCTTCCAAACAATAATCCGTTCTGTCTTATTTTCCGTAAAATAACTATTAGGCGCTTTTATATCTTTCCCCATTTTTCCACCTCATTTTCATATAAAAAATCCTTTCATCCATTAAATTACCCAGGCGTTTGCGACACGCCAAAAGCCGCATAAATACAGCATTTTTTTGTTGCCAAAATAAAATATCTCCTCAGGGTTTATGGTAAAATAGAATTGTCTAGAAACTAATCAACCATCCACCTTAAAGGAGATATACTCACATGATAACACATAAACAGCTCTCTTTGACAATATTTTTACCGATATTCCTTTATTTCTCATTTCCATGCCGCCGCTGGCAGGCCCCGTAAGCATCTGCTTTATCCAATGCTCAGGACTCTGTTATTACAGCTTATCTTCTCAATCCCAACAACATCCCTGCTGATCATATTCCCGAAATACTCCCGGGAACTGCGGAACTTCTGTGGGTTTGATGTTGTCCCGGATGCCTCTAAATTCACCCGCTTCAAACAG